>JAVRCH010000059.1:0-95457 GCA_034530795.1 Nostoc sp. DedQUE12a | reverse complement strand
TTTTCCCCACACTCCCCACACTCCCCACACTCCCCACACTCCCCACACTCCCCACACTCCCCACACTCCCCACACTCCCCAAACTCCCCACACTCCCCACACTCCCCACACTCCCCACACTTCCCCATCTCTCCTCTGCTCCCCACTCCCCACTCTCCGCATTCCCTACTGGCATTTTTCTATTAATTCTCCATAAAAGTAACCGAAGAACCCCATTTTTCAGCGAGACTTGATGTAATAAATCACACAACAAGGGCATAAAAATATTTACTTTCCTAGTGCTTACTATTTTCAATATCTGAATTTTCAAGCTGTAAAGACACAGAATTTTTCCAAAGATAATTCACTACCAGCCTTTGCTGATTTTATGGGTTAGAGGAATGCTTACCTGTAACAATCATTTTTCAAATTCGCTTCACATAATTTCCTATTGTGTATCGTTGTGTATTGCATCCAAGCTCCAAGGGCTATATTCTGAAAAATCCTAGTTTCTAGGAGCGAGAGGCTTTTGCCAGAACGAACTAGAATTAGGAAACACCTAGTGAGTTCTTCTGACTTTTGAAATTAGGAGTGCATGTGTGCCCAAATCCCCTAAATATTTGCTGATTGGATCAACCGAGACTTACAGCGGTAAATCTGCAACTGTTCTGGGTTTGTCTCATCAGCTACAGCAAAAAGGACTGGATATAGCTTACGGTAAACCGCTCGGTACGTGTTTGAATTCGTCTAGCGGAACTGTAATTGAAGAAGATGTTCAGTTCATCGCTCATAGCCTGAATCTGCCCGAAAACCGTGTTGCACCTACAATGCTGGCTTTGGATGAACTAAATGTGCAAAAACGCTTGCGTGGGGAGGACAAAACAAATTATCAGCAGTCGCTATTACAGCAATATTCACAAATGTTGCCAGGAGATTTGGTTTTGCTAGAGGGGCCTGGTGATTTGTCTGAAGGCAGTTTGTTCGACTTATCTTTACTACAAGTGGCTGAGGTATTGGATGCTGGCGTTTTGTTAGTAGCCCGTTATAAATCGTTGCTTTCAATTGAGGCATTATTGGCTGTTAAGCAGCGTATGGGCGATCGCTTGATTGGTGTCGTCATCAATGATATTCCTGTGGCACAACTAAAAGCGGTTGACACTGTGTTACGCCCATTTTTAGAACAACGGGATATTCCAGTGCTGGGAATGCTGCCAAACAGCGATTTACTCAAGAGTGTGAGTGTTGGTGAACTCGTTAAGCAATTAAAGGCCGACGTTCTGTGTCGCAACGATCGCCTAGATTTGTTGGTGGAAAGTCTGGCAATTGGGGCGATGAATGTCAACTCGGCTGTGAAGTATTTCCGCAAACGCCGGAATATGGCAGTGGTAACAGGAGGCGATCGCGTCGAAATTCAGCAGGCTGCTTTAGAAACTTCTACCCAATGTTTAATTCTCACCGGGCAACTACCACCCCCACCGTTCATTCTCAGTCGTGCTGAAGAACTGGAAATTCCCATTTTATCTGTTGACCTAGACACCCTGACCACAGTGGAAATTGTTGACCGCACTTTTGGTCAAGTCCGTCTCCACGAACCGATTAAGGTTCAGTATATTCGCCAGCTGATGGTTGAGCATTTTGACATTGACCGTCTGTTATTTAAACTTGGTTTAACTCCGGCAACGGCATTGTCTTAGGGCATGGGGCAAGCAGGAGGTGTGGGAGGTGTGGGAGGAGACGGAGGGGTGGGAGGTGTGGGAGGTGTGGGAGGTGTGGGAGGAAAGGGAAGCATAAATTCTCTTTTTCCCCACACTCCCCACACTCCCCACACTCCCCACACTCCCCACACTCCCCACACTCCCCTCATCCCCCCATCTCCCCATCTCCCCCTGCTCCCCCTGGTGAAGGCACAGCAGGTTCGCTGTCACCTCCCAAGCGACGGCGTGCTGTTTCTCTTCGTCCTTTAGCTGGGACGTGCTTAGTTGCAGCAGCTAATCCAAATACAGGCATATTTCCGTAAATTGCCTCATATTTTCCCGGTTCGATTAGATAAGTTTCGTGCCAAATGCCAACGCTGCCATCAGCACCAATGGATCGATTAAACCTTTGCCAAGCTTCTAGATGTTCATCTGCGGGATTTCTGGCAAAACGCTCCAAATCCTCAAACGATCGCCAATACTGAATCAGTCCTACTCCCCGTGAGTACACAAAACCTTCTCCCCCTAAAAACCCTTTTTCGGGATTCAACCGAAGGCTGCGTAGCATCGGCGACATTGCTCTGGCTGTGGGAATCCATTTAGAAAAAGCAAAGAATTTATTAATTCTCATCCCAATCAGAAACACAACGAAAGGTTGATCAATCTCGGCGGTAAATCTTCCTGGCATTACTTGAGGCATGAGTTACATCCCTTATTGTTTTGGAGTATTATGCAACTAATTGCATAACTATATTAGTATGCAATTAGTTGCATATGTCAAGTAGTGAATTAAAAATCATGGCATTAGCCCACGCGATATTAGCTGCTCTGGTTGAAGCCCCTTGTAGTGGGTATGATTTAGCAAAGCGATTCGATGGCTCTGTAGGCTTTTTTTGGTCAGCTAGCCACCAGCAGATTTATCGGGAGTTGTCGAAGTTGGAAGACCAAAAGTGGATTAGTTCCGAGACGATTCAGCAAGCAGGACGCCCAGATAAAAAGCTTTACAGCGTCACAGGCTTGGGAGAACAGCAGTTAAAAGAGTGGATTGCTCAACCTTGTGAACCCACACCGATAAAAGACGATTTACTTGTAAAAATTTTTGCTGGTCATGTTGCTCCTAAGGAGATGATTTTGGCAGAACTAGAGCAGCATCAAAAAGCCCACTTAGAAAAATTATCTACATATGAGGATTTGGAACAGCATTACTTTCAGAATCCCCAAGATCTGCCAGAACCACAGCAATTCCAGTATTTGACTCTCCTGAATGGAATTACTTATGAAAGACATTGGCTGGCTTGGTGCGATCGCGTAATTCAGTCACTCAACCAAACAAAAAAGTGAAAAATTGTAGTTGTCTAACTCAGGTTTGCCTCGTACCTACACGCTCTTTGGTAGAATAGCTGGGTCGTTTAATCTGATTATGTCTATCTTTGAGTCAATCAACAGACCTTATTAACGTCGATACATTAGCGCAAGAACTGGCGACAATCCAGCAAACGGGTTCTAAAAGAATTGCCTTGCTGGGTTCTCGTCATGTGCCAATTACACATCAGAATCTTATTGAAATGATGACATATGCCCTAGTTTTATCGGGTAATCGGATCATCACTTCTGGTGCCATAGGTACAAATTCTGCTGCCATCCGAGGAGCAACGCGGGCTGATCCAAACTTGTTAACCGTGATTCTACCCCAAAGCTTGGAACGCCAGCCCTTAGAATCCCGCCAGCAACTAGAACAGGTAATGCATCTGGTGGAAAATCCTAGTAATGATAATCTGTCTCTTGCCGAAGCTAGTTACTTGTGCAACAAAGAAATTGTCTCTCGTTGCCAGCAACTAATTTGCTTTGCGTTTCACGACAGCCGCACTTTGCTGCAAACTTGTCAAGATGCAGAAGAACAAAGAAAAGTGGTGACACTCTTCTACTTTGATTAGTCATTTGTCAAAAGTCCTCTCTTACAAAGTTCCGATGCCTGCGGCAAGCCGCCCTTCGGGCGTTTACGCCGGAAATCGGCGCACCCTGCGGGAAGCAAGCTACAGACTTTGCGCTTTGCCCTAGTTCATGGTAATCAAACTAAAGCACGTCTATGTATTTGACCAATGACCAATGACTAATGACTACTGACTAATAACTAAATGATAATTTTTTTGTACTCCATCGCTGCTGCTGCCGTTCTAATTTACGTGCCATTTTTAGTAGTAGCTTATGCCCGTGTGCGTGTTGGATACGATATTTCTGCCCCTCGCGCCATATTTGATAAATTGCCGCCATACGCTCAAAGAGCCACCTGGGCACATCAGAACTCCTTTGAAGCGTTTATGGTATTTGCCGCAGCCGCATTCATGGCATACGTGACTGGTGTAAATTCTTCTACAGCAGCGACGGCTGCGATCGCGTTTGTGGCTGCGCGTTTTCTTTACTCAATTTTTTATATTTTGAATATACCTATTTTGCGATCGCTGATGTTTGGCATCGGCTCCCTTGGCTCTGCTATTCTGATCTTCCTAAGCATCATCCAAGCAAATAGTTAATTGGCCAAACAGGGCATGGGGCATGGGGCATCGGGCATGGGTGAGATGAGTGAGGATAAGGCGGATGAGGGAGACAAGGGGACAAGGAGAATAACTTCTCACTGTTTATTCCCAATGCCCAATGCCCAATGCCCAATGCCCCATGCCCAATGCCCCATACCCCATACCCCATACCGAATTCGCAATCTAAAATCCAAAATCTAAAATCCAAAATACTTTATGGCTTCTACTTTTTCCTTTGACATTGTGAGCGACTTTGACCAACAAGAACTGGTTAACGCTGTCGATCAAGTTGTACGAGAAATCAAAAGCCGTTATGACCTCAAAGATACTCAAACTACTGTTGAGTTAGCCGATCAAAGCATTAATGTTAGTACTGACAGCGAGTTTACCTTAGATTCTGTACACAACATCTTGCGGGAAAAAGCCGCTAAGCGTAATCTTTCCCAAAAAATCTTTGATTTTGGCAAAATTGAATCAGCAAGCGGTAACCGCGTGCGTCAAGAAATTAAACTTAAAAAAGGCATCAATCAAGATATTGCCAAACAAATTTCCAAATTGATTCGTGACGAATTCAAAAAGGTACAAGCCTCAATTCAAGGCGATGCTGTGCGGGTTTCTGCCAAATCTAAAGATGACTTGCAAGTTGTGATTCAACGACTAAAACAAGAAGACTATCCTGTGGCTTTGCAATTTACAAATTATCGGTAAAAAGGATTGGGTACTGGGTATTGGGCATAGGGCATGGGGCATTGGGCATTGGGCATTTGTGATTTGTCTCGCCTGCCCCTTTGCTCCTCTGCCCCCTCATCCCCAGTCCCCAGTCCCCAGTTCCCAATCCCCAGTCACTTTTACGTTCTTGCACCCATAGTTTTTTGAAATGCGGGACGCTCAGCCAATTGGTTCATGTAATTCAATACGGCTGGGTAAGGGCTGAAATCTAATTTCAGAATTAAGGGAATGTAATTCAAAACAGACCCGACTGCGACATCAGCAACGGTGAATTCATTACCTACTAAAAAAGTTTGTTTACTGAAAATTTCATTCAACGTACTCAACAAACGGGGTATTTGGCGATCGCGATTTGCTTCTACCAAAACCGCTGTACTAAGGGTGGAATTGGCAAATAAGACCCACTGGTTAATCACAGCACGTTCTTCTAGTGAAACTGGCGCTTTTCCATATTTATCCATGAGATAGAGCAAAATTGCCCCAGATTCCCAAAGCTGAAAATCTCCGTCAACAATTCCTGGGACTCTTCCAAATGGATTAATGGCCAAATACTCAGGCTGGAGGTGTTCGCCTGCCTGCATATCAAGCTTGACAAATTCATAGGGAACTTCTAGTTCCTCTAAATACCAATGAACAATTGAGGCTCGACTACGAGCGCCACCGTAAAGTTTTAGCATAATTACCTAAAGAACTTTGTGAGTGTGAGAATGCTGCTTGACATTATCTTCTTTGGTAACAACTCTACTGGCATTTAGCACCCGCTTGCGCTCAACGGAATACTTGAACTCAGTGTAAGTTGTACCTAAAGGAATTAGGGATTTTGCAGATTCACGACGCTTGTAAGTCCGAGCTGCTGCAAACAACCGTGGAATAAATTCTTCACCGAACTGAGCCGACTGGGGGAAGCCATCTGGCACGAGTTCTGAATCACCATCCAGCACAGATCCCAAAGTTGTTGCACAAGCCAGCTTGTAGGAGGTAGGAATGCCTTTTAACAGTGCCTCCAAAGCCGCAGAGGGAATTGGTTCTATAACTTCGATTTGATGAACTTCTCCATCTTCTTTGACGAAGCAGGTTGCCAAACCTATGACAATGTAATCGTCGGCTGCTAAATCGGGAGCATTGGGATAAGAAATTGCAGTTGTCATCAGAAAATTTCTCAAAATTTAGGGATTGGGGACTGGGGACTGGGGACTGGGGATTGGGGATTGGGGACTGAGGGGTTATTCTCCTTGTCCTCTTGTCTTCGTCATCCCCCTCTGTAATCAAGGAATGAACGGCTTGTTGGCATTCTACCAACTTGTCGCTGTTACTACTTGAGTTGTACATTGCGACGGGTATAAGAATAGCATTCTAAATGTTTCAAAAGCCCAGAAATACAGGATTTTTAATTTTTTACTGGTCTTGAGACTTCTTGCAGAAGTCGGGGAAAGGGGAAAAGGTTTGGTATTTTCCTTTCCCCTTTAACATGAGTCCCTTTTCCCACAAGAGTGCAAAAAACACTTTTGCAAGAGACTCCATGAACACAATTCACAACGAAGGAATGAAAATATTTCTTTCCTAGTCACCAGTCCCCAATCCCCAGTCCCTTTTGCCTTAGCGGGAAATTTCTTTTGGCTATTTCTGGAATTGACCTTAGGGGTGAAGTATCAATGATTAGGTTTGAGGAGCAATTGTCTATTTAAGGCGTAAATTTCCACTTGTGTGAGTAGTTTAAGTTCCCTCTTGAGATGGCTTTCAGGTAATATTCAATACTCTAAAAATAGACATAGTGGTAAAGCCAATAACAAATAAAACTAGAACTTTATTCCATATAGCAGGCATTTTAGGCGTAAAAAGATGAATATTGACTCATTTTTAGCTTCTGGTGACCATCAAAGTAATCAATATAAAAAACTTATTATTAATAAAATAAATAACCATCAAGAGCAGAGAACAAGCGATCGCACTGAATTAGCAGACAGTCACTTGCGCTCTTATGCTTTGCAGTTGGCTCAAGAAGGAAATTATACTGAGGCGATCGCACTTTTAAACCAACTAGTTTTCCGCCATCCCTACAATGCGATTGATTACAACAACCGGGGGCTGATTTATTTCCAAAGTGGTGAAATGCAAAAAGCGTTTTGCGACTATAATGCCGCCCTCGAACTCAATCCCTATTTAGCCAGCGCTTATAACAATCGAGCAAATTACTATGCTGCTTGTGGAGAATTAGCACTAGCACTTGCTGACTATGATGAAGCGATTAATTTGAATCCTAGTCATGTCCGAGCGTGGATTAACAGAGGGATTACCTTGCGTGACTTGGGTCAATACGAAGAGGCTATTGAAAATTTTGAGGTAGCGCTGCTTTTCGGTCAACTGGAAGGTCATATTTGGGCTGAACGTGGCAGAACTTACCATCTTTGGGGTGACTGGAATTGTGCGATCGCTGATTATCGTCGTGCCCTTACTCAACTACCTCCTGTAAACAACAGTAAGGATGTTACTGGTTATCGCTTGCGTTTACAGCTAGAAAATTGGCTTAACGATCTTCTATCTCCTGGGCGTCCTAATTGGTAGATGAACCATTCTGGTAAACTGAAAATTCCAAAAATCAAGAATTCATTTTGAATTTAAGATTGGAGTATAGGGACGCTGTTATTTATTAGCAATAATATAAATTTTCACCGACTTTCTAGGTAGCCAAAATCACAAGAAACAGAATAATCCCAAATTCGATATTTATCTTAGGGTAATAAATCTGTTTGTTGAATGATGCCATCTTTATTCATCAGCACCACTCGACGCTGGCGGGGATCGAATCTGTACCCTTGTTGTTGCATAATACTTTTAGCTTGCTGGGGATCGAAGTTACGGCTAAATTCTGCTTGTAAATTGTTGACATGTCCTTCTATCAGATTGACTTCAGTGCGGATTTCTCGCAACTTTTCTTGTTGTGACCAGTGATAAGGCAAAAGTTGTGTCAAGGCAGATGCGGCCGCAGCTGTAATGAAAAGATTAACAGCTATCTTGGCAGTACTTTCCAATCCCATCACTTGGTAAGAACGTTGACGAAGATGCCGCTTTGGTCGAGGAATGGCCCGGCGTTTTTGTATCGGTTGTGAGGGTGGTCTGGAGGGTTGAATCGCGTTCATGATCCTAAAAAATAACCTCTTTAAATGAAGTGAAGCACTATTAAGAGTGCTGTTAGCTTTCTTCTCTACGAGACGCGTCGCGAACGGGGCGTTTACCCGTGTTGAGTGTTCGGGAAGAAGTAATGAGTAAGAAGTAGTACTTATGAATCTTCTGACTCAGGTCTTTTAACCTTACTCACAACTTGTGAATGCTTGATTTAGCTGTCATCTTACTTCATTTTTGGAAAATAGCTACAAGTGCTGTACAAGTTAAAAAATAACCTGGCTTACGTAAGTGCATAGTTCCATAAATACTCAAGGCGTAAAGCCTTAAGCGTTTGGAAATTGCACCCCCGTAATGCCAGGATTATTAGCTTTTTAACTGTGTCACATCGTACCTTATTTGTAAAGTTCTGTGGCTAAACGCCAAGCTAGAACTCCTGGAATCAGCGCTACAACTAGAGCGATGTACACTTGTGTATCTGAGATAGAAGACACTTGAGCGAGGTACAGAGTATCTAAGATAGGCATGGCTTTTAATCTCCTAACTTGAATAGATTTTGAACCGTTCGTTTACTACTTTTCCTTGTTTTGCCAGATTGGTGGAAGATCTTGTTACAAGATGCAACAAAAGCAGTTATTAGTCAGTAGTCCTTAGTTATTATCCTTTAAAAAAATTTATCAATCTATGGATTTGTATTTGGGTATTGACTTCGGAACATCTGGCGCACGTGGTGTGGTGATTGATAACAAAGCTAGCATCCAGGCTGAGGTGCGATATCCTTTTGAGGATTTACCAGTGGCTGTGATGCCAAATTCTTGGCAAGAGGCTTTGTTTGCGCTGGTGGAACAGATCCCTCAAGGATTGCGGCGAGAAATTAGAGCGATCGCAATTAATGGTACTTCTTCCACTGTCTTGCTGGTGGATGCTGCTGGCAAACCAATAGATGCACCGCTATTGTACAACGACGCGCGGGGATCATCTGTGCTAAATGATTTGAAGAGCGTAGCGCCTCCCAATCATACCGTGTTAAGCGCCACCTCTAGCCTGAGCAAGCTGATTTGGATGAAGCAGTTACCTTCTTTTAATGAAGCTAGATATTTCCTACATCAAGCAGATTGGCTGGGGTTTTTGCTGCATGGGTATTTAGGCATTAGCGACTACCATAACGCCCTAAAACTTGGTTATGACGTGGAAGAGTTGAAATATCCACAATGGATGGAAAAGTTGCAAATACCCATTCAACTACCCAGAATTTTGCCACCTGGTACTCCCGTGGCAGAATTACGTTCTGAAGTTGCAGATAACTTTGGTTTTCGGCGTGATTGTTTGGTATGTACTGGTACAACTGATAGTATTGCTGCTTTTCTTGCCAGTGGGGCAAAATTGCCTGGTGAAGCCGTGACTTCCTTAGGTTCGACGCTGGTACTAAAACTTTTGAGTCGTACTCGTGTAGAGGATGCGCGGTACGGAATTTATAGCCATCGCTTGGGTAAATTGTGGCTGACTGGCGGTGCTTCTAACACTGGGGGTGCAGTGCTACAGAAATTTTTCACCAACGCTGAGTTAGTAAGCCTTAGCCGTGAGATTGATGCATCAAAAGCCAGCGAACAAGATTATTATCCATTGTTGAAAGCAGGCGATCGCTTTCCGATTAACGATCCCAATCTACCCCCAAGATTGGAACCACGCCCAGATAACCCAGTGGAATTTCTACATGGATTGTTAGAAAGTATTGCCCGTATAGAAACAAAAGGGTATGAATTGTTACAAAGAATGGGTGCAGACAAATTGACTCGTGTTTATACTGCTGGCGGCGGCGCAGCAAATGACACTTGGACTGCTATTCGTCAGCAGTATTTAAAAGTACCTGTCATAGCCTCAAAATATACAGAAGCTGCTTACGGCACAGCATTGTTGGCGATGGGAAAGGTATGTAAGGATACGGGTATGAGGGAATGTGAGGAGTGTGGGAGATGAGGAGAAAAATCAATTCAAAATTCAAAATTAAAGAACTCTGCCTTCTGCCTCCAATGCCAAATACCCTATACCCCCCGACAGATATCTTTTAAATCAGTATCTATCCGGGTGACAATCAACATATCTCGGCCGATACTGGGATTATTAGATACCGGACTATAGGATTCCAGGTTTCATGATCTGGGCAGCTATTCGGGGATAGGTGCTTTGCCACAAGCGAATGTCATCTATCCCCTTTACTATTGGATATTACTGTTAAAAAATAGCTAGTGTAAGGTGATTTATATCACCTATATTTTGAGCATCGCTGACTCGATCGCAGAGTTCTTAGCGTTGAGACATAGTAATTCTCTATACTACTCTCTGTGCCCTCTGCATCTCTGTGGTAGCCTGCGGCAAGCCGCTGCGCGTCTACGTAAAAAATTTATTCAAACCATCGCTTTCTCATTCTCCTTCTCTCGCTAAACTCTGCAATGCCAACAAAGCAGCACCATAAGCAGGCTCAAACCTTGGATAAATAACTTGAATAAAAGGAAACTTGTTAATTATCGATGCTGAAAACTTCTCATGTATTTTCGATCTACTTAGCCATACACTTCCCGTTGTGACTACTTCATAAATTGAGTCTGGAATAAAAATTGCATCAATTACTGTAGATGTAGCTTTTACTAATTCTTTAACAGCATCATCAATTATATTATTCGCTACTTCATCACCTGATGCTGCTGCTACATCGACAATTGGCGCTAAAGCCGCTATCTGTTTAACTCCCCATTGTCGCCGATATATTACTTCTATTAAATCTTCTATATTTTTCAAATTGAGATGCTGTTTAAAAGCATCAATTAAACTAGTTGATATCTCACGTCCATCATAGGATTTTAATGCTGCATTCATCCCAGCAACAGCAATTTTATAAGCACTCCCTTCATCTCCTAAAATATAGCCCCATCCGCCGGCTCGTTTGGTATTTCCCTGCTGATTTCGCCCAAAAACTATAGAACCAGTACCTACTGCAACCACAATTCCCACATCATGACCAATTCCACCAACTAAAGCAATGAAAGCGTCGTTGCAAATTACAATATTCCCTGGCTGTAATGACCAATTAATAGATAAAATTTTACTGCTTTGCAACTCTGGCAATAAATTTTTTACTACTTCGATATCTGACGCACGCCCCACACCTGCCAAACCCAGACATATTGCTTCAATAGTAATAGTATTTATAATTTGTCTTGCTTCATTAGCCGCAATATAAATTGCAGATTCAATTGATTTTAGTGTAGCTTCAATACCTATACTTTGATAGTTAGATGACCCCGCTTCCCCACGTCCTACTACTTGGCCGGAATCATCCATCAAAACACAGATAGTCTTACTACCGCCGCCATCTATTCCCAAAACATAACGCATAAAATGTAAAATTGTTAATTATTCGCAACTTTTGATTCTTCTTTTAAAGGTATAAAAAAAAGAGCAATCATTCCAGGAATTGTGAGCAAACAGACCAAGATAAAAAATAGTGGATAGCCAAGTGATTTTTGGAGATAGCCGCTAATTAATCCGGGTAACATCATTCCTAAAGCCATGATGCCAGTAGATATGGCAAAATGAGAGGTTTTGTATTCGCCTTGACAAATATACATTAAATAAACACTAAAAGCTGTAAATCCAAAACCATAGCCGAATTGTTCCAAGGAAACCAAAGGATATACTAATATTAGTGAAGGTTTTGTGTAAGCCATATACACATAAAATATATTAGGTAAATTCAATGCTAAAGCCATAGGTAAAAGACATTTTTTCAACCCATATTTTGAAATTACCAAGCCTCCTAAGATACCTCCAAAAATCAGGGATATTACACCAAATGTTCCGTAGGCTAATCCGACATCTGATGTTGATAAACCCAAGCCTCCTACTTCTGGTTTGTCCAACAAAAATAAAGAGGCCATCTTCACAAGCATTGCTTCGCCAAGTCTGTAGAGTAAAATAAAGGCTATAATATTGATAATTTTATGTTGAGTAAAATAGGAACTAATAATTGTCCAAAAATATATTTTTTTTGTAGCTTCTAGCTGTCGTTGACTATCCGATTCAGGTGCGGGTAAAACTAAGCCATGAAAGATAAACAGTATTGCTAAAATTAAAGCTGAGAAGCTAATAGCTAGAGTCCAACCCAGAGGAATGTTGTTAAGAGATACTTCAAGCTGGCCTGCTATAACTACTAATATTCCAGAGCCGAAAATAACAGCAAGTCTATAAAATAGTGAACGAATGCCGACGAAGAAAGCTTGTTGTTCGGGAGATAAAGCCAGCAAATAAAAACCATCTGTGGCAATATCATAAGTTGCAGAAATAAAAGCTGCTATTGTTAATGCTGCCAGGGAGATGAAGAAGAAATTGGGTAGTTGTAAACAAAAGGCTACCAAACCTAAACAAGCGAACATGGCTAATTGGGTGTAAATTATCCATTTGCGTTTGGTAAAGTAGATATCGACAATTGGGCCCCAAAACATTTTGATGACCCAAGGGAGATAGAGAAAGCTTGTCCATAGGGCAATTTGAGCGTTATCTATTCCGAGTTTTTTGTAAAAGATTACGGAAACTGTGTTGATGATGACGTAAGGAATGCCGGAGGTGAAATATAGGGTGGGGATGAATGTCCAGGGGGAGGGTGGTTGAGGTTTCATGGGTTTATTTAACGAACCGCAAAGGGCGCAAAGGGCGCAAAGAAGAGGAGATTAAGAAGAAAGGATGATGCGTTTGATGCCGTCTTTGAGGAGGGAAACGTTAAAGTTGATAAGGAGAGCTAGGGGGTAATGAGTCATTTTAAGGTATGAGATGACTTGGGCTTCATGAATCGGGGTTAAGTTTTGGACAGCTTTCAATTCAACAATTAGAGAGTCTCCAACCAAAAAATCTAATTTGCCCTCACCTACTGGACGACCTTTGTAGCGTACTTTTACCGGATGCTCAAAATTATGGGGTATTCCGCGAATTAAAAATTCTTCTTTGAGTGCCTTGTGATAAACCTCCTCTAAAAACCCTGCCCCTAATACCTGATGTACCTCAATAGCTGCCCCAATCACCCTATAAGCTAGATTTTCTACCTGAGAACTTGGTTGTCTCATCTTACCTTCCTTCCTCTTGCTTTGCTCTTGCTTTGCGTACTTTGCGACCTTTGCGGTTCGTTTCCATCAAATCCTCTCTCCAACCCTATGGCAAAATTTATTAGAGTCCTTCCATACTTAGTTTGCCCCGCATGACCGCAACCATTCTCAATCTCCCCAGTCTCTACGACCCCTTTTCCACTGAAGCCAAGTGGCAAAAATTCTGGGAAGACAACCAAGTTTACAAAGCCGACCCCAACCATAAAGGTGAACCCTACTGCATCGTCATTCCCCCGCCTAACGTCACCGGCAGTTTGCACATGGGTCACGCTTTTGAAAGTGCGTTGATTGATACCCTCGTCCGCTACCACCGAATGCAGGGACGTAATACCCTGTGGCTACCCGGAACTGACCATGCCAGCATTGCAGTACATACTATGCTGGAAAAGCAACTCAAGACTGAGGGTAAGACTCGCTACGAATTAGGGCGCGATCAATTTTTAGAACGCGCTTGGCAATGGAAGGCGGAGTCTGAAGGAACGATTGTTAATCAATTGCGACGCTTGGGTGTTTCGGCAGACTGGTCGCGGGAGAGGTTTACCCTGGATGAAGGTTTATCCAAAGCTGTTGTTGAAGCATTTACTCGCCTTTACGAGGAAGGTTTAATTTATCGTGGTGAATATTTAGTTAACTGGTGCCCAGCTTCCCAGTCGGCTGTGTCTGATGTGGAGGTGGAAAATCAAGAGGTTAATGGCAATCTCTGGCATTTCCGCTATCCGCTGACGGATGGTTCTGGTTCTGTGGAAGTGGCGACGACTCGACCAGAAACTATGCTCGGTGATACAGCAGTGGCAGTTAATCCCAATGACGATCGCTACAAACATCTCATCGGCAAAACTGTCACTCTACCGATTCTACAACGAGAAATTCCCATCATTGGCGATGAATTCGTTGACCCCACTTTCGGCACAGGCTGTGTGAAGGTGACTCCCGCCCATGACCTTAATGATTTTGACATGGGTAAGCGTCACAATCTGCCGTTAATCAACATTATGAATAAAGACGGCACTCTCAACGCCAATGCTGGGGAGTTCCAAGGACAAGACCGCTTTGTTGCTAGAAAAAATGTGGTTTCTCGCCTAGAAGCAGATGGCTTTTTGGTGAAAATTGAAGATTATAAACATACCGTTCCCTACAGCGATCGCGGTAAAGTACCCATTGAACCCCTACTTTCAACTCAGTGGTTTGTCAAAATTCGCCCCCTCGCTGACAAAACTTTAGAATTCCTCGACCAGCAAAATTCTCCTGAGTTTGTCCCCCAACGCTGGACTAAGGTTTATCGTGATTGGCTAGTAAAACTCAAAGATTGGTGTATCTCTCGCCAACTGTGGTGGGGACACCAAATTCCTGCTTGGTACGCTGTCAGTGAAACCGATGGGCAAATTACCGATAATACGCCGTTTGTGGTGGCAAAATCGGAAGCCGAAGCTTGGGAGAAAGCTAAAGCCCAATTTGGCGAAAATGTCAAGTTAGAACAAGACCCAGATGTACTAGACACTTGGTTTTCTTCTGGACTTTGGCCGTTTTCGACTTTGGGCTGGCCGGAACAAACTCAGGATTTAACGACTTACTACCCTACCACTACTTTGGTGACAGGCTTTGACATCATCTT
This sequence comes from Nostoc sp. DedQUE12a, assembly GCA_034530795.1. GTDB lineage: Bacteria > Cyanobacteriota > Cyanobacteriia > Cyanobacteriales > Nostocaceae > Nostoc. Next base: position 80,636 of record JAVRCH010000059.1, on the reverse strand, counting down.
TTTCTGGGTAGCCAGAATGACAATGATGGGTGGGCATTTTACGGAAAAAATGCCTTTCCAAACTGTTTACATCCACGGTTTGGTGCTAGATGAAAAAGGTCAGAAGATGTCAAAGACCAAAGGTAATGGCATTGACCCGCTGTTATTAATTGACAAATATGGTACTGATGCGCTGCGCTATACCTTAGTTAAAGAAGTGGCGGGGGCGGGACAAGATATCCGCTTAGAATACGATCGCAAAAAAGATGAATCACCATCTGTAGAAGCATCCCGGAACTTTGCTAACAAGTTGTGGAATGCAGCTCGGTTTGTGATGATGAATTTGGCGACTGGACAAGGTGACACGGAGAGTCCTTTCCCCGCGTCTTCCCAATCCCCAATCCCTAATCCCCAATCCTTAGAACTGAGCGATCGCTGGATTCTTTCCCGTTATAATCAAACCATCAAACAAACCAGCAATTACATTGATAATTACGGTTTAGGGGAAGCAGCCAAGGGATTATATGAGTTCATTTGGGGTGATTTCTGCGACCAGTATATTGAATTAGTGAAATCTCGCCTCCAGCCAGATGCAGATCCCACATCGAGAAGGGTAGCGCAACAAACCCTCGCCTACGTACTAGAAGGGATTTTAAAACTACTTCATCCCTTTATGCCTCATATTACCGAGGAAATTTGGCAATCTCTCACCCAACAATCGGCAGATTCGCCCCAAACTCTAGCTTTACAACCCTATCCAAAGGTAGATGCAAATCTAATAGATTTGGCTATAGAAGAACAGTTTGAATTGCTAATTGATACTATCCGCACAATTCGCAATTTGCGTGCTGAAGCTGATGTAAAACCAGGCGTGAAAGTGACAGCTAATTTACAAACTGAAAGTCAAAAAGAAAGACAAATCCTCACCGCTGGACAGGTTTATATTAAAGATTTGGCGAAGGTTGAAACTTTAACTATTACTGATAAGCAAAAAAGCCAAACTGTTGCTGGTAAAAAACCTCAGAAGGGTTTGAAAATAATTGGCTTAACTCTTTTGGCGATTATCTTAGCTAGGTTAGGTTTTGCTGTGGGAAATGCGATTTATGAAACTCCCATTGTCGGAGCTTTCTTTGAAATGGTTGGTTTTCTTTATGCAGCTTGGTTTGTTAGTCAAAATTTACTGACTGCTGAAGCTAGACAAAAGCTATGGAGACAGTTTTTCCAAGGGACAGAATCACAACAGGCACAACAACCAGAAAATGCGATCGCTGGTGTGATAGGTACAATACAAGTAGTAATTCCGCTCAGCGGCGTGGTAGATATTGAACTCGTACATGCCAAACTAGAGAAAAGCCTCGCCAAAGTCGAAGCGGAAATTCAATCTTTGAGTACCAGATTAAACAATCCCAATTTTGTCGATAAAGCCAGAGCCGACGTGGTTCAAGGAGCGAAAGATGCCTTAGCAGAAGCCGAAAAACAAGCAGAAATTCTGCGCGAGCGCCTCCGTAGTTTAGGATTGTAATGCTGTCATGGGTAATGGGATAATTAATTGCTAATTACCCATTACCTAGCTGCAAATAAGCCGTTCCACATTTTTTGAAAGTACAACTTATCTAATTAAATTTCTGACTGTGACATAATTCCATTCTTTTAACTAATATTTGTACTTTTTTTTAATTAAAAATAATTTTTAAAGTTTGAATTTCTAATTAAAGCGGAGTAACTCTCATGCTATATCTAGCCCAGGTGCGTAAAAATGATTTTTTAGAGCAGTACCAATTACGCTTATTAGCGCGTCAGGAAGTTGATAACTTGTGGGCAATAATTCCAGAAGAGGCTTTCATTCTGCTAGGAAAGGGAAATCCTATGAGTGAAAACTTACTTGTTTTAGTTGAACTTTCTCCCACAGGCGATATTGAAAGAGTAGAAGATGCTACCGATTGGGTACTTCATTTAGTACAAACCTACCTCACTACAGGTATTACACCAGAATTCTTACAGCACGAAGCCGAACGAGCAGAAAATTGGCGACAATCCCTAACGTTGCAGAACCAAGACTTAGCGCGGCGTTCTCTGGAATTGGAAGCCAGACGCGAACAAATTCAAGCTTTAGAAGAAAGCCTCAAACGTGAAAAAAATGGTTATCACAAAGATGAGGAATGATAGGCTAAAGTTTTTTCCATTGGAAGTCCCTAGTGGCTTTTGGCAGTCCTCTCCACCGCCTTGTTTGACTACTGGCTTAGCCTACTGCATACTCTGTAAATCGACGTTTAGAGGGGGAATGGAAGCCAATAACAATGTCCTGCTTTGGTATTCCCATCTCTGCCAATTCCTCTCCGAGTTCAGCTTCAGTTCCGTTATGCTGAAGCCAGACTTTACTATCCTTAATATCAATATGAATGGCAACACCATAAATTCTGCGATGTTTTTCCCAACCGATATAGGTTAGTTGGTAATGATCTCGCTCTCGATCAAAAACTAGCTGTGTTTCAACATTTGGTTCATCAGAACTATAACTTGCATATTTAGTTAATAAATCTTCTACATATTTCCGGTACAAATTTAATTTATCCATGCCTTTATCTCCTCATTGTCAGAGTCATAAATGAGCAATTTTACCCGCTGACGTTTAACAATTTTCTGAATAAAAGCTTGCTCGAAGAAAAGTTCATAAACATCTATAGGAATAGCTAAATATAGTGTTCGCTCCGGTTCTAACTCTTCTAGTGCCATTTGGTAGGGAATAAATTGTCCTAAAGCCAAATAAAAATCTGTAATCGTTGAAGTTCTGAGGAAGCTTTTGATTTCAACTGCAATCTTTTGCTCTCCCTTCTAGGCGGCTAAAACCTGCTCTGCCCCTAAGTCAACATACATATCAATTTTACCAACCCGAAGATGAAGTGGATCGTGCGTAATAGTCCAGCCTTCTTTTTCAAGGGCATATCTGACTACATTGTGAAAGAGGTCTTTGGCCGGCATTTAAAAGAATGTGCGATCGCGGATAGAGAAAAATAATTTTAGGTTAAATGTTAGCGTGTGCAAACCCAAAAAGCACAAAACTTTTGTATGTTAGCTTACACTGCGGGAAGCTTTCTGGTGGGCGTCTACCCTCAAGTCGGGAAACCCGCCCACACGCGATCTCGAAAGCATTAGGGAATTCTTTTTTTAGAATGATATAGCTCCTCGCTCTCACTCAGACGCCAATAATTGCCGAATTACCCTAGCTAAAGCCTTTTGCGTAAAGCGGCTGGCCACTTGTTGACCCAAACGCTGTACACCTGGATTTACCAATAACTGAGCAATTTGAGGCGCGAGTTCTACCGGGTCAAAGCCTCGTGTTTCTCGAAGAATATTTAAAATCCGTTTGATATGCTCCAAGGTTTGTTGTTGTTCAACTGTTGCAGCTGGAGTTTCATTAACTGCTGTCAACCCTACCCGTTCTCTTAGTAAATAGGTAAAGTTATGCAGAATATTTTTACCTAAAGCATCAAGTCCATTAACAGATTCATCCACCAGCTTGTCACGAATGAAAGCGCCGCGTTCAGATGATAGAAATTCTATCCCTTGATTCAGCACTAAATTAAAGTCGTAATCTTGACTATTACGTGCATTTTTTAACAAGTTTTCTAAGCGGTTCCAGCGAAATCTGCCATCTTTAAATAACAAATCTTGCAATGATGCTCTTAATTGTGGTGCTGGGTCTGTTAACAAGCGTTTAGAAACGTAGGGATAAGCTTCGCTGAGAACTTTAAAATTCGGATCTATAAATATTGCAATACCTTCTAAGGTCACCAAGGAGCGAATAATTAAAGCGTAGTAAGGCGGTACGCGGAAAGGATATTCATACATCAAAGCCGATAATTCATCGGTGATACTTTTAATGTTGAGTTCAGCAACACTAGCTCCTTGGGCATCAGCAAATACTCTAGCAAAAGCTGGAATAATTGGTGTTAAATCTGTTTCTGGTGATAAGAAATCTAATTTAACGTAGTCTTTTGCTAAGCCTTCAAAATCGCGGTTAACTACATGAACGATCGCTTCAATTAAACCATAACGCTGCGGTGGTTTAATCTCGCTCATCATCCCAAAGTCGAGATAAGCTAGTTTGCCATCAGTTGTTGCTAACAAATTACCAGGGTGGGGATCGGCATGGAAAAATCCGTGTTCTAGTAGCTGGCGTAGAGAACACTGCACGCCCACTTCAATTAAATAACGAGCATCTATACCTTGGGCGCGAATTTCTTCTGTTTGGGTTAATTTGGTGCCGTTAATCCACTCCATCGTCAACACACGACGATTAGTGTATTCCCAATAAATTTTCGGGACATAAACGTCTTTTATATGACCGTATAACTCGAAAAATCGTTCGGCATTTTCGCCTTCATGGATGTAATCCATTTCTTCAAAAATGCGATCGCCTAATTCATCGAGAATCCCAACTAAGTCACTCCGTACCCGTTTGACCTTTTTCTGTACCCAAGCAGCAAGGTTACGCAAGATATACAAATCAATGGTAATCCGCTCTCTTAGGTCTGGACGCTGAACTTTAACCGCGACTTCTTCACCAGTTTTCAGCTTACCTTTGTAAACTTGTCCCAAGGAAGCCGCAGCAATTGGGTGGGGCGAGAGTTCGGCGTAAATCTCTTGGGGAGGTGCGCCTAATTCTTCTTGAATAAACTGGTAAGCGATTTCGTTGGGAAAAGGCGGTAATTGGTCTTGTAGCCTAGTTAATTCTTCCAGATATACCGGAGGAACCAAATCCGGTCTGGTGGACAAGGCTTGGCCAATTTTGATGTAAGCAGGCCCCAGTTGCGTTAGTAATTCTCGTAGCTGAACGGCTCGGCGGCGGTCATTTTTGACAACAATTCCCCGTTTACTATCCGACCACAACCCAAAAACGAAGGAGAGTGTTGGCCTCAACACCGCGAAAATCCGCCCCAAAACTTGCAGGGGTCTGTTTTGGTAATGCGCCGCTATCTCCAGGGGATTGTAAAGTGTCTCAGGTTCGGCTGTTTGAGTATCCCTTCGGGCTGCTAAAAGTCTTGGCGATTGCACTACCAAGTCTTTTGTACCATTTTCTACTGGCACTACATCAATAATATGCAGTTCGCCTTGGCTACTGTTGCCGTTGCGACTGTCCTCCTGAATCGATCCGGAATTAGGGGGAAGTGTCTTAACAATCATGGAAAAGGCCACCGCTGAGAATGAGCATGTTAAGTATTGTAACAATATGTTGAAGATTGGTCATCGGTCATTGGGCATGGGACAAAGGGGAAGGGGGAAAGGGTAAAGGGCAAAGGGGAAGGGGGAAAACAAAGATCCCTCCTTTTACCTTTTACCTTTCCCCAAGGCGTTGCCATCTCCCCCAGTTCCCACTCCCCATGCCCTATGCCCTATGCCCCATTCCCCACTCTTCATTGCTTTGCTACACTAATATGGGCGTATTAATTTAATAGTAGTAGGTATTGCTGCCTTTCTCGGTGCTGAGTTAAAAGTGCTAAGTCTTAAAGTAAAGACATGCAGCCTTACTAACTAACTCCGAAATTTTCTTTCTACTCACGACTAGGCACTCAGCACAACGGAAGGAGACTTTGGCTAGATGTTGCTTTGCTTGCGAATTGAAAACTTTGCCCTGATTGACCAACTGGAATTGGAATTTGGCGCAGGACTTAATGTATTAACAGGTGAAACCGGTGCTGGAAAGTCGATTATTTTGGATGCTATTGATGCTGCTTTGGGCGGTAAAGTCTCTAGTCGAGTGATTCGTACAGGTAGCAGTCGGGCAATGGTAGAAGCTACTTTCACTTCAAACCCGCCCTTAGCTGCTTGGTTGACGGAACAGGAAATCGATTTGCTTGATGAAAATTCCGTTGTTATTAGCCGAGAAATCTCCGCCACAGCTAGTAACGTCCGCAGCCGATCGCGGGTGAATGGTGTGTTGGTAAATCGGCAGATCATGGGAGGACTGCGCGATCGCTTGGTGGAAATCACAGCCCAAGGTCAAACGGTGCAAGTCGGACAATCTGCCCAAGTCCGGGATTGGTTGGATTTGTATGGCGGTGACTCGTTGATGCAGCAACGCCAAAAGGTAGCGAGTAGCTTTAGTGCTTACCAACAGGCACATTTAGCATTGGAAAAACGCCGGACATCAGAACGGGAACGTTTGCAACAACTCGATTTGCTTACCTATCAAGTGCAAGAATTGGGAGCAGCAAATCTTAGCGAACCTAATGAATTGGAACAGTTGGCACAAGAGAGCGAACGCCTGAATCATGTAGTTGATTTGCAACAAATGAGCTACAAAATTTATCAGGCTTTGTATCAAAATGATGATGAAACTCCCGCCGCCGCAGATTTATTGGGAGACAGCGAAGCGACATTAAATGAAATGGTGGAATATGACACCCAACTGCAACCTTTATTGGAATTAGTTAGGGATGCCCAAGCTGCGGTGATGGAAGTCGGAAGGCAAATTAATGCTTATGGTGACAGTTTAGAAGCCGATCCCCAGCGGTTAGAAGAAGTAGAAGAACGGGTTCGGGAATTAAAGCAAATTTGCCGCAAGTATGGGCCGACATTAACAGAAGCGATCGCCTATTACCAGCGTATCCAATCAGAATTAGCCCAACTCAATGACAGCGAACAATCCATCGAAAGTTTAGAACAGCAAGAAAAGGCGTGTTTTGAGAAACTTACCGAAGCCAGCGATCGATTAACTCAACTGCGGAGCAAGGCGGCTGCTAATTTAGAATCACGTTTGATATCTGAACTCAAACCTTTAGCAATGGAAAAGGTGAAATTTCAAGTTGAAATTTTGCCGACTTCTCCAACTGCTATGGGAGCAGATAAAATTACCTTTATGTTTAGTCCCAACCCCGGAGAACCACTGCAACCTTTAACAGAAATTGCCTCTGGTGGAGAAATGAGCCGTTTTTTACTGGCATTGAAAGCTTGTTTTTCTCAGGTTGATGCAGCTGGGACAATGGTATTTGATGAAATTGATGTGGGGGTTTCTGGAAGAGTTGCCCAAGCGATCGCCGAAAAATTACACCAACTCAGCCAACGCAACCAAGTATTATGTGTTACTCACCAACCCTTAGTTGCAGCAATGGCAGACCGACATTTCCGGGTGGATAAGCAAACTATTAGTCAAGGTAAAGGTAAGAAAGCTAACAATGGCAGTGTGGAACAACGTACTGTTGTGCGAGTTACTGCTTTAGATAATTTAACTACTCGCCGGGAAGAATTAGCACAGTTAGCTGGTGGAAAATCAGCGAGTGACGCGATCGCTTTTGCCGAATCTTTGTTATTGCAAGCCGCTAATCACCGTCGTGGTGAGCAAACTTGATTGAAGTGTCTATATTCTCGCAGGCAAGGAAACTTCTTGCCTTAATTTGATTTTTGAAAAAGTTCCGTAAACCTATCATGTGAAAATCGCTGTAGTCAGCATATATTGTGGGCATCATAATCCAAGCAGAATACACGAACTAGCAGCCAGAAAATTTTTTGGCAGCTAGTTTTTCATTGATATACACCTACAGTATCGGCTGATGGCAGATAGTTTTAGACGTTATCTCTTTATTTATCGATATGCTTTTACTAAGTATATTTTGGGATACTTACAAATTCAATTGGGAGTCATCTTAAGTGTAGGTATTTGGGCATTTTGTGAAGTTCATTTACTAGCTGCCCAACTCCATGAAAACACTAAATCTCTCTCATCTTCGCCATTAAATATAAATCAGTATCACTTAGAACTTTCCAAACCTCTACCCCATCGATTTTTGATTGCGGCACCGGAAAACTTCAATCCTGATTTACGAGTACCGCCACCGCGACCGAAGCCAAAGCCACCAGAAAATTCAAGCCCTCCAACACCTTCTACTGAACCAGCAACACCAAATGCAGTTTTAGAAGGTATTGAGACGAACTATCGTTATGAAACAGATAACTTTGGGCAAACAAATCTATTCATTGAACCAACGCTTCAGTTTCGATTGAGAAATGGCAATAAAATATTTTTCAAAACAGGTTTTAATTTCTTCGATCAACGTGGTGTTGAATCAGTTAGTAATTTTCCCTTGCAAGTTGGATGGCAGGGAAAAATTGGACAAGTGACGCTACAAACAGCAGCTGGAGTTGATGTGTTTGACCGTTTACCGGCAGCGATGAATCTCAATGCTAAGGTGGAAGTTCCAATTGTGCCAGCGCGAGTTTCGCCATCAGGACAATTGCGATCGCTATTAGTATTATCTGGTAATTTAGAACAAGGCCCTTATAAATCCAATGCCCGAACTTTAGAAAACGAAATTAGTAGTTGGCGATTTGGGCCTGATTTATTCTGGCAAATTGATCGAAACACCAGCTTGTTTTCTTCTTTGCGTTTGGGTAACTACAACGATGGTAATTCTGAGGTACAAACTTTTAGTAGGCTAGAGCGCAAATTTGGACAATTTTCTTTAGCAGCTAACTTATTTAGTTGGAGTTACGATCGCGATTTAGAAGGCACAAGTGGCTACTTTTCACCACCAGATTTCCTAGTTTACAACGCCGAATTAGCTTGGGAAGGAGATATTACTAAATTCTTACGCTGTCGCCTAGCTGCAAATTTAGGAAGACAGCGACTTAAAGGTGAATTCGATAATGCCAATACCTATCAAACACGCTGTACGGTAAAGCTATCACCGAATATTGAAGCAGATTTGGGCTATAGCTTTAGTAATGTTCGCAATCAAGATACAGGAGAAAGCGCTTACGGCGGTAACTCTTTTACAGGACAGTTGCGTGTCAAATTTTAGCAAATAAAGAATTCAGAATTGAGAAGTCAGAATTCAGAATTCAGAATAAATATAAAATCACGCGTGCTATAGATTTTTAATTTTCTAATCTTTTTGAAACTATAAAACTTGACTATCAAACTCTTGGAATTCCAAACTCCCAACTTTTATACAGACGCGATTAATCTTGTCTCTCTTATACAGACGCGATTCATCGCGTCTCTACTGCTAACTCCTAACTACTGAATTCTGAATTCTGATTCCTGAATGATGAAAGCACCCTTACCAGAAAACGAAACACAGCGAATTGAGTCTCTTTTACAGTATAGAATCCTCGATACTCCTTCAGAAGCTGCTTTTGACGACCTGACTCGTCTAGCTTCATATATTTGTGGAACTCCCATTGCTTTAATCAGTTTAGTCGATCGCGATCGCCAGTGGTTCAAGTCAAAAGTTGGCTTGGATGCCCTACAAACTCCCAGAGATCTGGCTTTCTGCGCCCATGCAATTCTGCAACCTGAGGTTTTTGTTGTGCCTGATGCCACAAAAGACGAAAGGTTCGCCACAAACCCGCTAGTTACCTCCGATCCTCATGTACAGTTTTATGCTGGTGTACCATTGACAAATCCCGAAGGATATGCAGTAGGAACACTTTGTGTAATCGATCGTGTACCCAGAAACCTCACTCCAGAACAAATTGAAGCATTACGAATGCTAGGCCGCCAGGTAATCAAGCAATTAGAAATGCGGCGCATTTTAGCAAGTTTGGTTTTGGCAAGTGATAGACGCAAACAAGCACAAAAGGTACGTAAACAATTTTTAACAAGAATTGCCCAAGGATTTGGGTTGGCCTTGACTATTTTAGTTCTGATTGCGACGCTCTCATATCAAAGTACAGAAGTGTTGATTAATACGAGTAAAAATTTGCTCAACACTCAAGTGACAATTAATAGTTTGGAAGAACTCCTTTCTAATATCAAGGATGCTGAAACGGGACAACGCGGATATATACTCACTGGAAACGATGCATATTTGGAACCATATCAAACAGCACTTGTTAAAGTTGCTCCAGAAATTCAGGAATTAAGAAAATTAACAGCAAACGATCCTCAACAAGTAAGACAACTCGACATTCTTGAACCGCTGATAGTAGCAAAATTGAATGAACTCAAAAAAACTATCGACTTGCGCCAGGGTCAAGGATTAGATGCTGCATTAGAGGTAATCAAAACAGACCAAGGAAATCACTTCATGAGTGATATTCGTAATATCATTCGTGAGATGGAAAACGAGGAACAACAACAGCTTCAGCAGCATTTAAAACTAACTAAAACCAGTGTCAGCAATACGATTTTGATGCAGGCGATCGCAGTTTGCTTAAGTTTCCTGATTCTGGCTATAGTCTACTACTTTATTTATCGTGAGGTAAAGGAGCGTAAATTCACAGAAGAGGCACTGAATAAAGAACGCAACTTTATTTCAGCAGTTCTTGATACAGCCAGCGCTTTGGTAATAGTTCTCGATGCACAAGGACAAATTGTTCGCTTCAATCAAGCTTGCGAACAAACAACTGGTTATTCATTTGATGAAGTCAGAGGGAGGCATTTCTGGAATCTGTTTCTACTTGCGGAACAGGTAGAGCCGGTAAAAGAAGCTTTTGAACGACTGCGGACTGGTGAAGGCTCAAAAAAGTACGAAAGCTATTGGCTGATGAAAAATGGTAGTCGGCGGCTAATTGCATGGACTAACACTATTTTGCAAGACTATGAGGGTCGTATTGAATACATTGTTGCCACAGGTATTGATATCACCGAGCGCAAACGAGCAGAACAGCATCTCAAAGCCCAGTATGCTACAACCCGTGCTTTAGCAGAGTCTACTACTATCAAGGAAGCCATGCACCAAATATTACAAGGAATCTGCGAAAGTTTGGGAGCGGCTGTGAGTGAAATTTGGATGGTAGATCGGCAAGCCAATATACTGGCTTTTTTCGATAGCTGGTATAAAACATCATTAGAGATGGAGGAATTTAAACTACTCAGTCGGCAAACCACATTTGCCCCAGGAATTGGCCTACCTGGCCGTGCGTGGGCTGATGCTAAACCTGTTTGGATGGCTGATGTTTCTGAAGATCGGAATTTCGTGCGGTTGAAAATCGCTGCTAAAGCCGGACTGCATGGAGCTTTCGGTTTTCCGATTCGGGGGAGTCAAAAAATCCTTGGTGTGATTACCTGCTTTAGCTATGAAATCCAGCAACCTGACTCAGATTTGGCAAAAGTGATGAATTCCATTGGCGAGCAAGTCGGACAGTTTATTGAGCGCAAACAGGCAGAAGAAGAACTGCAACGCCAAAACTTGCGATCGCAATTATTTACTGAAATCACCCTGAAGATTCGCCAGTCTTTGCAAATTAAAGAAATTCTCCAAATCGCTGTTACCGAAGTACAAAAAATTCTCCATAGCGATCGAGTCTTAATCTATCAGCCTTTGCCGGATGGATCTACAACCACCATCGTCGAAGCAGTGGTTTCTGGCTGGCTGACAATCAAAGAGAAAAAGCTCACTGATACTTACTTTCGAGCAGAATATCTACAACAGTATTATCTACAGCAGTATCGTCAAAAACGGAATTCGGATCTAGGAGATTTAGATCTGGGTGAAGTCCAAAAAAATCACATAGAATTACTCCAACAATTTGGAGTCAAATCTCATTTAGTTGTGCCCATTCTTGTCAAAGAAGAACTCTGCGGTTTGCTGATTGTTCATCAATGCGGTAATTCTCGGCAATGGTCTAGTTTTGAAACTCATCTTTTGCGGCAAATAGCTGACCAAGTAGGTATCGCCTTAGCCCAAGCTCAAATGTTAGATGCAGAAACTCAGCAGCGACGAGAACTTGAAGTTGCACGTCATGAAGCTGAATTAGCTTCTAAAACCAAAAGCGCTTTTTTAGCCAACATGAGCCACGAAATCCGTACTCCCATGAATGCTGTATTGGGGATGACAGGTTTAATGTTAGAAACTCCACTCAACTCAGAGCAACGGGATTTTATTGAAACAATTCGTATTAGTGGAGATGCTTTGTTAAGCCTAATTAACGAAATTTTGGATTTATCCAAACTTGAGGCTGAGGAGATGGTTTTAGAAACTTTAGATTTTGACTTATCTACCTGTGTGGAAGAGGTGTTGGAATTATTAGCACCCCCAGCCCATAAAAAGGGATTAGAAATTGCAGCCTTAATTTATCCCAACGTTCCCACCCATCTGCAAGGTGATGCTGGTCGTTTGCGGCAAATTCTGATGAATTTAATCAGCAACGCCATTAAATTCACCAACAGTGGAGAGGTGATAGTAAGAGTAGAAGTGCGATCGCAAACTTCCAATACAGCCACGATTAATTTTGCCATTACAGACACCGGTCTTGGCATTAACTCTGAAGACCAATGGAAACTCTTTACGCCATTTACCCAAGTAGACGCTTCCACCACCCGCAAGTATGGCGGCACAGGTTTGGGATTAGCCATCTGCAAACAACTAGTGACGTTGATGGGAGGAGAAATTGGCGTCGAAAGTTCGGTAGGCAAAGGATCTAAGTTTTGGTTTGAAATAACTTTCCCCAAGCAACTTCATCCTATTTCTTCAATACACGATCCCACTGTTCTAACTAATCGGCGTTTATTGGTAGTCGATGATAACCCTACAAATCGTAAAATCATCCAGTATCAAGCCACTCGCTGGGGGATGGTAGTAGATCGAGCTGCTTCGGCTACTATTGCCCTGAAAGCTATTCAAGAAGCTGCCAAGCACAAAAGCTTGTATGACATTGTTGTGATTGATATGCAGATGCCAGAAATAGATGGCATGACTTTGGGAGAGCAAATTAAAGCAGATTCAGCGATCGCACATTTACCTTTAATTATGCTCACCTCTACTAATCAACGCGATGAAATCCAACGAGCGCTAAAAATCGGATTTGCCGCTTATTTGGTTAAACCTGTGAAGCCGTCTCGACTTTTTGATGCGATGGTCAGTATTTTAGGAACAGAAGAAAAGGACACGGAGAGAAGTCAGAGCGCCGGCTTCCGGCGATCTGAACTTCGGGGGACGCGGACAATGGGAGACGCGGAGAATCTATTTAGTACATTCCCCGCGTCCCCGTGGCCCCGCGTCTGTGAATCTTCTTCCCCGACTTCTAACTTTCCTAAATTAAGAATTCTCCTAGCAGAAGATAATTTAGTAAATCAGAAAGTAGCTTTGAAACAACTCCAAAGCCTTGGCTACAGCGCTGATGTTGCCGGTAATGGTCAAGAAGTTTTGCAGTTATTAGAAAAAATTCCCTACGATTTAATTTTAATGGACTGCCAAATGCCAGTTCTTGATGGTTTAGAAACTACAAAAGAAATTCATCGTTGGCAAGAAAACACCTTTGCAAGTGGTCGTCGTCCTGTGGTGATTGCGATGACAGCTAATGCTATGAAAGAAGACCAACAAATGTGTATAGATGCAGGCATGGATGACTATTTGAGCAAGCCAGTTATGAAAGAAAAATTAGCGGCAGCTTTAGACCGTTGGGCAATGCTGATATTGCCAAGACAAACTTTTGCCAGCGAAGAAACGATTTCGACAACAAATATCGATTTAATTGAACTACCAATTGATTGGGAACGGTTGCATCAACTTTCAGAAAATAACGCAGAATTTGAAATAGAATTACTGCAAATATTTGTTGAAGATATTCAAGCTCGTATAGAGATAATTAAAATAGCGATCGCTGCTTTTGACTTTGAGCAACTTGCACGCGAAGCCCATCAAGTTAAAGGTGCTAGTGCCAATATGGGAGTTACAGCTATGCATTTGGCAGCAGAAAAACTAGAACAACTCGCTCATAACCAAGAGCGTCGAGGCACTAATAATTTAATTTCAGAGTTAGAAGAGTTTGTTAAACGCATCCAAGAGTTTTTAGTCACGAAATAGAAGCTTAATTATCGTGCTGACAACCAAGCCTGTATATCATCTACGCTAGTAAAATCTAACAATGCTTCGCTCAAATCTTCAAGAACAGGCAACGGTAAATCAAAAATTGAGGAACGCATCTCTTGGGGCAGTTCTCCAAATCGCTTATTCAACTGTCGAATAATAAGATTAATTGTTGCTTGTTCGCGCCCTTCTTCGCGTCCTTCTTCTTTGATTTCTCTATAAACTCTGGTTTCTTTGAGTGTTATCCCTAGCATAGACTCTACCTCCGCTCGACTTAATTGTTCAAATTTGTAAACCATTATCGTCGTTATCATATCTATTATGCCGTCAGTTGACCCAGATGGAACTTCTTGACGAGTTCTACTTAATAAATACCTGGCTTCCTCTGGTGCTTGTTCTGACTCTACTGTGGTTAATACCATCAATGCTACCCATATAGATAGTTGGCGAATGTCTCCCAATTCATCTAAATACACTCGATGTACTTGTTCGCTATTAAGAAATCCCCGATGAGGATAAATGTCACTTTGTTCAATACTACGGGATGGATAAATAATTACTGCTTGCCAATCACTAAATCTTGCACGGTTGCGGTAAAAATATAACGATGATTCGGCGAATACTCTTTCATAAAGCTGTTCATCCTTTTGAAACTGCACTTCGCAGAAATATACTACTCCCGCACCAGCGTTTTCTGGTGGTAGAAATACTCCATCTATTTCAAATTTGGGTTCTTTAACGGCGACTGAATCAAATCGATAAGCATCAGCATTGCTTGGAGGATTTGTCAATATTTCAAACAGTAGACTGGGGGATTGTTGAAAAAGTTTGTAAAATATAGAGTCTCGCCGCATTGCCCAAAATTCTAGTATTACTAATAAATAACATACAGCATAATTCAGAAGTAAAATAGGTTTATAGCTGAGTTATGAACGATTTTTTTTGTAATTCATGTTTCTTAAGACCTCTTTATTTACTAGTAATACTTACTAATAAATAAACAGTAACGATTATCTATTGTCCGCTCATAACTCAATTTGTCGGCAATAGCAGACATGATTTTTAAACCGCGTCCCCGCTCTTGGTCATTATCTTCAAATTCTGATGTTTGCCGCAATTGTTCATTTAAATCAAAGCATTTGCCCTCAGACCAAATGCGAATTTCTATATACTCGTTTAAACGTACAGCTTCCATCTCAATTGGAGTTTCAATGGGTAAATTTTTGTGGGCATGTTCAACAATATTAGTAAAGCCCTCCATCAAAAGTGTTTGGCATTGCCACCAAATTTGTTTATCGGGAAGGCTTGGTTCGTTCATCTGCTCAAACCAAGATAAAACTTCAGGGGAAGCTGTCAAATCTGTGTTCACTTTTAAATAGATTTTTTTATTCATTATGAAAAATTAAATATTTTGCAATCATCTTATTCGCTAATTAGTTTATTTAATTTGAGTATTTTCACTATACATAACAAATTAAATTTCATATAACTTAAATTACATCAACTATTTGTTTGCCAGTATAATTTATGTTTAAAATTTTGGTTATTGATGACGATCCTACAGTCCGAGCAGTACTCAAAAGCACGCTCAAAAAGCAGGGTTATGATGTTACCGTAGCTAGTAATGGTGAAGAAGGAATTACACAAGCACAACTGCTGCATCCTGCTTTGATTATTTGTGATTGGATGATGTCCCAATTAGATGGGCTAGAAGTCTGTCGGCGAATTAGATCGGCTCCAGAGTTAGCGACTACGTTTTTTATTTTATTGACTGCTAGGGGAGCAGCGCGAGGAGAGGAAGATGATAGAGTTAGGGGACTTGACGCTGGAGCAGATGAGTTTATCTCGAAACCAATAGAGATGAATGAATTGAAAGCAAGAGTCAGAGCAGGATTAAGGTTATATCAGCTGAATCAGGATTTACAAAGTAAAAAGCAAGCTTTGGAAGAACTCAATCAGGATTTACGAACCCAAAAGCAAATTTTAGAAACAGAATTGGCTCAAGCAGCTGATTACGTGCGATCGCTTCTACCTTCACCCCTCGTAGGAACAGTAACTACAGAAAATTTGTTTATTCCTTCAGCACAGCTAGGCGGTGATTGCTTTGGCCATAATTGGCTCGATGACGATCGCTTAGCGATTTATTTATTAGATGTATCAGGACATGGAGTTGGTTCAGCACTGTTGTCTGTATCGGTGCTGAATGTATTGCGATCGCAATCTCTACCAAACACCAACTTTTCTCAACCCAGTGAAGTCCTAAAAGCCCTCAATCACGCCTTCCAAATGAGGAAACACGGTGATAAATACTTCACAATTTGGTATGGAGTTTATCACCGCCTCAAACGCCAACTTATTTACGCCAACGCTGGACATCCACCTGCTTTACTTTTATCTAGTAACTCTACAAAAAATATCGAAATTCAACAGCTAAATTCTTTAGATTTACCAATTGGCTTTTTACCTGATATTGAATTTCAAAATGCTGTTTTTGAAGTCAAAGAAAACAGTAATTTATATATATTTAGCGATGGAGCTTATGAAATTAATCAGCCAGATGGCAAGATTTTAGGTCTTGATGCTTTCATTAACTTACTAATGAAATATAGCCAAACAGATATCTGTAACCTCAATCAGTTATTAACAAATATTCTCGGTTTCAATGCTCAAGATAATCTTAATGATGATTTATCTTTAGTAAAGGTTAACTTTGGCTAGTAACCTTAAATTTAGATATATAATCTCTATTAAATTGCATGAAAAACTTGCCATGAACCCGAAGAATCTGATTTTATGTTCTTTATAGATGCGATTAATTGCGTTTTTAGATACTCGTTTATGGAAGCAAGTAAATTGCAAAGGTAAACTAGATTAGCATATTCAATTTTGCGTTGCTAGTACTTGACGATTGAATTCCTCTTGGTCAGCAAAAGTTTGGAAAATCCTATCCATTTTAGTCAGTTGAAATAACATCTTAACTTGGTCATTTATCGAACAGATAAAAAGTTGCCCATCATTTTTTCGTACTATTTGCATTGCTGATACTAAAGCACCTAAACCAGAACTATCAATAAACTTTACATTTTTTAAATCTAACAATAAAATATTTGTTCCAGTGTCCACAACATTACTAACTTCACGACGCAATTCATTACCCCTAATACCATCTAAGATTCCAGATAATTCTAGTACAGTTACGCTCATATTCATGGATGAATTCTCCAACTATTTTTTTTAAATATGTTATTATTCTGGCATCAAATTAATACAAACTGCAATAGCTATAAAAATATTTTTGTTTATAAAGTTATAAATTTAAATATTATTAAGATATATAAATATTGCAATGTGATTCACGAGGTATGTTTTGATCGTTAATCATTTGTCCAATGACCAATAACTATAGTGAAATATTTCAGCAGATTAGCTGAAAAAACCCTATTCTATTTTATTACTTGTTTATTACTATTAGCGATCGCACTGAAAAAGCTAGCGTCAACCCATTGCCGAGAAATTTCAAAAGCTTCAAAATATCCATCTTTTTGACCTAATTCTCGTGCCCAAAATCGAGACAAAACAAGTATGGAATCCAGTTGCATAAATGCTTTATTTGCTTCTGATTCATAACAACCAATAGCAGCTACTTTTTCTTCAATTACAGAAGTTATATCGACAAAAAAATTTGGTTCAAAACCACGCAAAAAAACAGGCGGTGCTGAATACCACAAAGGTATGTTTTTGCGGGTAGCAACATTAGAAACTGCGATCGCACACACTTCATGATCTCTATGGCCATATTTTTCAGGTTGTGGTGCGTGAGTAATAATCAAATCTGGATGCGAACGCACAATAGCTTCTTCAGTAACTTTAATTACTGCTTGTGTCGAAAAGTTACACTCCTCAAGCGCATAAAATTCGTAATTTGCACCGATAATTTTACCAGCTGCATCTGCTTCTTGATGACGTGTACCCTTAATAGATGAACTAGAAAGACTACCATCAGTCAAAATTAAGCAACGAACATTCCACCCTGCCTTAGACATCAAGCTGAGAGTACCAGCAGCAGGTAGAACTTCATCATCAGCATGAGCATAAATTGTTAATACAGTTCGCTGACCAAAGTTGTTACAGTCTAAATGAGTATTCATGGCTGTTTTCGAGTTTGTCATTTGGTATTGAGAGTGCTGAGTTACTTTCCTTATCCTCTGTCTCCCCTGCTCCTTAGACTTCTTGCAGAAGTCGGGGAAAGGGGAAAGGGAAAGGGGGAAAGGTTTGGTATTTTCCTTTCCCCTTTAACCTTTTCCCACAAGAGTGCAAAAAACACTTTTGCAAGAGGTCTCTTTACACCTCTTTCGGAGGTTGCCAAACAGATGCGCGGATGATGGCCGACAAAAGTAACAAGTTATAAATAGCCCATGCACCATTGAGTAAGTGAACTTCAGGATAATTTAGATGGCCTGTTGCAAACCGATAAAGGCTCCATAATATTCCCAAAATGGTCAAGATAAAAACAACAACCTGTGGCCAAACTAGCCGGATATAAATGCCAGATTGTCGTTGTTTAGGCGTTACTTGGAAATTGAGTTTTTGTCCTGTAAATACACTCCATACGGCTTGGATTAATAAGGGAAATAGAGCGATCGCGTATTGTTCTGAACGCCAAACTTCTCCAGCCGGAATCCCCCAAGTGGCTGCAAGGAAAGTCAAGCGATTGATAATAAAAGCTGGGAAAAAGTGTATGGCAAAATCCGGGCCGTAGGTTTTAACTGGAATAATATCGGTAAAAAAATAGATAATTGGACAAGAAATAAAAACCAGAGTCGCAAAACCAGAAAAATAGCTATACATGGTTTTAAAATAATGTAATCTCTGCCAAAAACTTAGCCCTGGTTTTGTTAATGGATTTTCTCTCAGCAGCACTTGAATAGTTCCTTGTGCCCAGCGTAGCCGTTGTTTAAGAGTAGAACTGAGGTCATCTGGTGCTAAACCTTCTGCTAACAATTCATGATGATAAATAGATTTCCATCCAGCGCCATGTAGACGCATTGCTGTATTCATATCTTCTGTAATACTGTTGCTGGATACGCCACCAATTAATTGAAATTCATTTAAACGTTTTTCATCTTTGGCAAATTCATCAGCAAAATATTGCAGTCCTACACTAATCAGTGCTTCCCGCCTCAAAAGTGCATTCGTGCCTGTATAAAAAGCAGCATTCATGCCATCTTTACCTTGTTGCAGCGGGCCATAAAATAAATTTGCTCGATGTCCAAAAGGATCGCCTGGAGGAATGTTGTAAAAATCCTGGCGGGTCTGGACAAAAGCAATTTGATTCTGGTCATATTTCCCTGTGAAAAGATTATAAGTGTAGAAATAAGGCAGAACTCGCTTAATAAATTGTGGTTTGGGAATATGGTCAGCATCTAAGGTGAGAATAAACTCTCCAGAAGTTTCTCCAGAAAAAATTGCGTAATTGAGGTTACCCGCTTTAGCGTGATGGGGTACACCAGCTGGCTTGGGACGAGCAATGTAGCGAAAACGAGCCAGTTCAACTAATTCTAGTTCTTTTTTGCGAATAGCTTCTTCTAAGGCTTTGCGTTCGGTAGTGAGGCGTTCCCTCATACTTTGATGTTGTGGAGGTAACCAAAGAATAAACTGTCGCAGGCTTTTCACAAATTCGCTAGCAAATTGGTTGACCTCTGGTTCTGACGATCCTTGCAGCCATTCTTCAGCAGCTTGAGTGTTAGGTGTGAGATTTTCCAGTTGCTTCAAGCGTTCCAACAAAGAACAGCGTTCTGCATCAATTCGTTCTGCTTCCTGCTGTAGTTGTGATGACTGCAAATCCTCAATACACAATCTTTCCGTCATTGTTCGCATATCAGCCGAGTTACCGTCATCTAGCACATAAACACGTAACTTGGTTGGCGGGTAATCCATTGCTAAAGCAGCTTTAGCTGTTTCTTGTACAATTTCTGGCGGCTCGTTGTAGCACGTAATAAATACATCCACTGTTGGCCAGTCAGATCTAGGTATCGGTGGGGTCATTTGGTCAAGAGATTTAATTTGTCTAACTAAAGGCCGCCACAACCCAATTACAAACATTACCCCACCGAAATAGCTATAAATTTCTGCTACTAGCAACGGGATAGAAATCCAAAGTGCATCAAAATTAATAGAATGAGTAATGCGCCATTGCAAATACCAGATACCAAAAATTAAATTTATTTCTGCCAAATAACGAAATAACAGCGTTCTTTTTTTGAGTAAAGAGCGGCTATTACCGGAAAAATTTGCGGAGTTATCAATAATAGAAACTGATGTCATCTTAGTAATATTTTGGATTTTAGATTTTAGATTATGTTTGCGTACTTTATCGTAGAGAAAGAATTAATAATAGCCATTTTTTACACTCTGTCTATCAGCATGATTTTTGAAAATAGATTTAAAGGAATAACTAGCTAGGGATTTTAAATCGAGATGTCTATTGGTCGTACAAGCTACTGAGATCGTGTCTGGTTCAAGATTTATCATTAGGGCTAATACAAAGAGAAATCAAAATCTCAGGCTTTTTTAGATCGGAACTTTTCTTCAAGGAGATGCTGCGTGTAGCAACATCCCAAAAAATATGAAGGACGGAGGGACACGCCAGACGCAGAGAGTTTTTGATAACTGATTAGGTGGACATGATATGAATACATTGACTCATGTACAAGTATTCCCAAATACAACTGGTTATTAACACACAGAGTTTTGCGATTACGGATTTCCAAATAAAAACACTCAACTTTTCTTGTGGGGTAGGTGTCTCGTCGTCGGTAAGGAAGGGCGGACAAGATGTCCACCCCACAAGTAGTAATATCCTCTTTAGTAGCCTAAGTAACCACTTTGGGTTTAGGTTTTCCGTAGACTGGGCATAAGTCCTGAGTTAGTTGCCTTTCTATTTATTCTGTGACTTTTGTACCAGTTACTAGTTGAGTATTTTTGCTAGCTGAAGCCCAGTAACTTCCAGAACCATCAGAAATTAACTTGGTTCGTTGGATTGCAGTGTTGGGCAAACCTCGCCCGGAATTTCCCTTACTTACTGCCACCCACCAAGGAGACTTCATGGTGGTAGCCGGACGAATTAGAGGTTGTTCATTCATCACTTTGTACAACAAGGATTGCAAAATCATACTGTTGGTGCTGCTAGTGAAACCAACTGCCGTTTTACCCGTGGTTTCATAGAAGCCTTCATAAAATCCAGCCGATGGATTATATAAATCAGTTGTTGCTTGTAGTAATTCTTGACTATACTTATTTTCTGGAAGCAAAGCATGATAAGCAAAAGCTACTGCTGTACTTACTAATCGTCCTTTGGGTACGGGTTGACCGTCATCTCCTAAAGCTACCCAAGCATCGCCTTGCCCAGTAATTGTACTGTGGACAGTGTAAGGCTTGCGATCGATTAGCGTGGTAGCTGAGGCTGTGAGAGTGTCGGTGCGACGATAACGTTCGGCTTGCGCTTGGAAAATCGGCTCAAAAAGCGATCGCATTTGTGGATCTAGTCCAAATTCCAAAGCATAGAGTAAGAACGGATTGCTAACTGTATATTGGTTTTTGGAGTTAGTATCTGTGCGGCGGCGTTGAATTGGTACTTTCACCCCCTCTACTGAGGCAGTTTGATATTCACCACCAACAGCAGAACCCTCAACATTAAACCCCCATAATTGAAAAGCACGAGCGGCATATTCTTCATAACCTAAGCGGGTTTCAGGGTTGACGCGAGTAAGATATCGCCCATCTTCTTCTTTGCTAACAGTAGCACTCGAAAGAATACCTTCCCGTACCACACGCAAGTATGACCAATCCAGCACAATTTTATCTACCGCAGCCGTGTATTCTCGATGACAGGTTTTTAAGTTATAAAGCGCCGCCAGCATCCTGCCCAAATCTAAAGCCGACCAGCCATTTCCTTCTGGAATCGGATTTCCACCATAATCCACTGATTGCAGCGTTCTAGTATCGTAACCCCGACTCGGTAACTCACCAGCAAATAAAGGTAATTTTGTCAAGGCTGCTAATAAATGTCGGGTGCGTCCGTCAAATTCTTTGGGGTTAATTATATCGAGCGATCGCGCTGCATGGAGGGCTGCCAGATAATCTCCTAAGCCCCAGAGAGTTGCACCTTTGAAATCGCTGCGATCGTCAACTAAGCCATTTTTGGAGTGATAATTAGCTTGAAAGTATCGCCAAGCCGCCTCTGCATAGCGTTTTTCAATTACCGATAGTGGTCTTTCTAATTTGAGATTAGATGATGGTTGCGGACTACCCACTGGTGGAATCGGTGCAACAGCCACTTCTGTAATTTTAGAAGTATCCGCAGGGGTTGGGGTAGGAGGCGTAACAGTAGAATTCGCTTGATTTGAGGGTGTTGCATTCTCACTGGGCTTACCAGTAGACACACTCACAGTACCAGAGGCAATTAAAGGGCGATTTCCCCTAGCTTTGTAGTATAAAATCTCCAAAATTAGCCCATTAGTATTACCTGTCAAAGCTTTATTGGGTTGCTTTGATTCTTCATAAATACCAGCATAGTAGCCACCATCATCAGGACTGCGGAGATCCTTAACAGCATCAAAAAGTTTTTGGGCGTAGGCATTATCAGGAAAAAGATAGCGCCAACCAAAAGCAGCTTTGGTGCTGATGCTGCGAAACTGGGGATAAGGCTGGTTAGCGTCGGTAATTGTTGCCCAGTTTGTACCGTTGGCGTAGACAGTGTTGTAGAGAAAATAGGGTGCTTGGTCAATATTGTCTTCTGTAACCGCAGTTAACTGACCTGTAGTATCGTAACGGCGTTTTTGGACATCCAAAACTCTAGCAGCAAAATCAGCTAACTGACCTTGCAAACCAAATTCAATACCATCAAGAATATAAGACTCACTCACAACGTAATTATTGGCGTTAGTGCTTTGAAAATCACGGGTATCAACGGGAATTTGGACGCCATTAATTTCCACTAGCTTAAACGGCTCAAAAGCAATAGCTTTCGGTGCAGAGAAGCCCCAAAGTTGATAACCTCTAGCGGCGTATTCTTCGTAGCCGAGTCGTCCTTCTTGCACCAATAACGTTTTGTTGTCAGTCAGAACAGTAGCGCCAAAAAGTTGTTCGTCTTTGAGCGATCGCCCTACCTGCCACTTTGCTACAATGCCCTTGAGCCAATCCTTATATTGCGGATGACAGCTGCGAATCACATCAAACGCAGCCAGGATTCTACCGACATCCAAAGCAGACCAGCCAATACCCCGTTCAATGGGATTGTTGCCATAATCAACCATCTGTCCGGTAGCTGCGTTATAGACTTTATTAGGTAAGGCATCCTCAAATAACTTCAGGCTGCTAAGAGTCGTCAAAAACTTATTCAGGCGAGTATCAAAGTCTGCTTGGTCAGTAAGATTCAACCAGCGTGCAGCATTCAACGCCATCAGGTAATTCCCCATATCCCAAAGCGTACCGGAAGGATAACCCCCAGTAGAATTGGTAAATCCCGTTGCTGGCTGATAATTTTTCACAAAATACTGCCAAGCAGCACGAGCGTAAGTTTGTTCTTCAGGTGTCAGAGGAATTGTAATATTGCTACAGTTATTGGAATTTTGGGATAAGACTGGTGTTGGGATGTAAAACAAAAATTGCAGAAATGTTCCAATTAAGAATAGTGCGATCGATTTCAACAGCTTTTGTCGATGGTGCTTGTATAGCATAAGCAAAGAATGAGTTAAGAGTGCGTACAGCTATCGATAGAGTCGAGTCGCGCTAGTGAATGATATTCGGAAAAGTTCTAAATATCACGGTGAATTACACGGAAATTTTTTATATTGTTTCCTTAAACAGGCTCTATATACAGAAAAAGTTTATATTTTGGCAAAAAGAAATTTTATAGAAAATTTTTCTATATATTTATGAAGAATTCGATAAATAAACGGAGAATTTTTGGTATATTTTCCAGATCTAAGATAGTTCAATATAAAGTCGGCGCGAACAGACTTTGCCTTGATAACAGCGATTTCAAGCGCCCTGGGCTAGAGATTCGTCAGTTACCTATGCTCAGGTTTTATGTGTTTACCCTACATAAGGTAATGAAAAGTAATGCAAAAGCGAAAAGATTCCCTTGGTCGGCAGCTAGAATCGGCTCGTTCAGAAATCCTTAATTCCTACCTTACAACAATTGAAGATAGCTTTCGAGAAAACCGTTCCCAACTAAAACTCATAAATTATGGTACAGGTTCAGGAAAGACTCACCAATTGTTCCATGCAATTTGCAAAACTATTAAAGAACATCCCAATACTAAAATCATCGGTATATATGTTGCTCCATTAAGAGAACATTTATGTGTTCCAAATTCAATTGTTAGGCAATATCCTGATATTCCCGTCTATAAACTAAATTCATTAGAGATGAAGACGACTGAAGAATATATTAAAATATACCCAAAATGGATATCTGCAATCATTAGTAATCAAAAATTTTGGCAGTTGATATCAAAATACAATTCTCATGAAAAAGTTCAAGAAAATAAACAAAATCTGAGCAAAATAAAAAATGTTATTAATCGTCTTGAATATTTTACAATAGTAGATTTTGGCGATGAAGAATTGAATAGTTCTGAAATTACAAAAGCAAGAAGAGAACTCAACAAGTTATTTGAAAGTTTTTTAGAATTTATCATTAAATCTCAGTTGGCTCAAGAAACTTGGCCAATTGAATGTTTGAGGTTGATGGAGATATTTTTCCCTCTTCATCTTTTGCAAGAAAAATCGGGAATTTTGATGCTTACTTATGATAAGTTTGAAACTTCTATTCCATACTTTATCCATATTGGCGAAAAATGGAGAAAGAAAGAAGACAAGCTTGATAAATACGTTATTGAATACACAAATACCTCTACAAAATTTATCCTTGCATTGGATGAGCAGGAAGATGGCTATCAAATTATGCTAGATAAAAAAATTGATATCATCTCACCTGAACAATTGGCAATCAATAATGCACTTTCATCTATCAATAGGGAATTGTCCATCCTTTTTTCTACACAAAATAATGAAAACAGAGAATTTTTAAATTTTATTGAGAAAAATAGGGGTGCTTTGTCCGAGTTTCAAGAATATTTTGATAAAAACAAAGATATTGATCCAAAATTGCAAAAGTTTGCCCCAACATATCAACGACTAGTATTTGAGGAAGGAAATTCTATCAATTTTTTAGAACAGGTAGTAACAATAAAAAAATGTCTTGATAAATCAATGGACGAAATTGTTGGGATTCTCGATGATTATGATCAAGAAAGTACCATTGTATTAAATTTTGAAATGTTGGCTAGGGTTTTTTCAAAATTTGAGAATAATAGAAGTTTGTTGATTCCTCAGCAGCTTTACAACAAAATCAGTGATGAATTGATGAACATTTTTTCATATAATAACCTATATATCTACAACATCGAGCTTCTAAAAAGATTATTTTTAACTAGACCTTCTGGTGGTCATGTTCACATCACTGAGGAAATAATTGCAGATAATACGTCTGTAGCAGAATTAATTTATGCTATTTTGGCTGTTCGACGAGAAATTAAATCTATCAAAAATTTTCTGGCTAATGTTTTGGATGCTGAGGATTCTCAATCTCGTTCTTTAGATATTTGGTCAAAACAGATAACTAGAGTCCAAAACGCAAGTGAAGAAAGCTCATCAACAAATCAACTACTCAAATACTTAAACCGTACCTATGTCTATGAAAGCTATAAGTCTATCATAAATATCAAAGAAATTTCTCGATATCAAAATCCCAAGAATAACTTAATAGCTCAAGATCTGAGAGAAGTCTCTATTGGGAGTACTGCTATATTGACTTCACCTGAATTAAAGATAAATTCTATGCTAACCAATAATAGTAATGTGATTTTTCTTATTTCAGCAACAGGAGGAATTTTTGGCGATTTAAGTACCAGTTATGATATGCGTTATTTGGAAGATAATCTACGTAATGAATCTGGTCAAAGTTCTTTTAAAGCAATGATTGAAGAAGAAATATTGCTTTGTGAAGAAATTAGAAGCCAGCGTAATGCCAAGCGACAAATTACAGTGAATTTTTTCAACGCTAATTTATCATCGTTTCCAAATAACGAGACTCAAGAAGTTGCAGAACAATTTGAAAATAAAACTTTAAAACATTTTATTAACGATTGCAAAAATGATAGAGCTTGGTTCAGTGTTTACAAGATTCAAGAAATAAAAAATTTTATTCGTTTCTTATTTTACCTTTTTGAAGATGAATCAATTCAAGAAACGATTGCTTTTACGCAAACGTTAAGCTGGATTAAAAAATTGATGATATTTTGGGAAAAACTTCATCATAATAACTTTAAGATTGAAAAATCCTCAGAGCATCCAAGCATATACTATGTCAATCTAAATCATCAAGAATACAAAAGTAATATTCTGATTAAAATAATTTTATATGAAGCCTCCTTTAATAAAAATTACTTGGATAAAACAACTCAAAAAACATATTTGGATGAGCTTGTTGAAGAAGAAGGGCAAAAAATTTTCTTTATCTCAGCTTATCAATCAGCCTCAAAAGGTTTGAACCCCATCATCAAAAATCCCAACGGAGAAGAAAAGGACTTTGACTCTTTAGTTTTGCTGATGGACAGTTACTATACAGTAATGAAATCATCATTGAAAAAATCAAAAGAACCTGAAAAATCTACAACACTTTATCATTTTGGTTTAATGAAAAGTATTGTAAATTTAGGAGATTCTAATTTAGAAATCAAAGATTTCAACAAATATCTAAGTCAACCGGAAGCTGGAGCGTTTAGAGAGCAACAACATCAAATTTTATTAGGTAAAGGAATTTTACAAGCCATTGGCCGATCTGAAAGGCGTGATTTCCCAGACCAAGTAGGAAAGATTTTCATTAATGAAGAAACAAGAAAAAATTTAGTGAATTTTTATAGATACCTGGAGCAGAAAGAACCTGATGAAATTCGTAAATTCTCTGTTAACAACCACAAAGTTTATTTAAACGTTCAAGAGGAGGAAAAAAAACGAGCAATTAACGATTATGACGATCATGTTTATGATGAAACTGATGCTTCTGTAAATTTTCAAATGTTTAGAGAAAAAATGTTGAATGATATTGAAAATTTTCATCAAGATAAAAAAGCATTTGCTATTACAAAAATGTGGGATGCTTTACGCGATCCAATTGTTTTTAAAGAGCCAGACAGATATCTGAAAAAGTTACAAGAGTTAGAACTATTTTCTGATGATTTTATTGACTCATTATTTTATCACAACGCAGAACAAACTCGATTTACACCATATTTAGCTTCTGTGGAGGAAGAAGGTAAACAGTTTCAGATCGTCAGCGATAGCATTAATGGGGAAAAAATTTATCATTACCAGCAGCGATTATATCCTGAATATCTCAAAACAAATGCTCAAGGCTATGACTTGGAAGGTAACGAAATTGCTTTGACAGATCCTTCGACTAATTTAATTTGTAAATTGTACAACGAGTTGATTCCACAACCGGAAATTTTTAATACCTATATTCCACGCCCACATTTCTTTTACGATGTTTTGTATCCATCGCTGACTGAAAATTTTGCGGAACGCTGGATTAAAGATGTACTTTTTAAAGGTAAAGACTGGAAAGCTATAAAATCTAACTATGGTTTTGAGCCATTGCTTGATTTCAAAAAATATCATAAATTGTATGAACGTTTTGATTTGTATTATATCAAAGACAATACGCTATTTTGTATTGATGTTAAAGCATGGAGTCAAGCTTCAGGAAATCGCCTTTCACAAAAGACACTAGAAAAAGCACAAAAGAAGCTAGATGCTATTGTTTCAGATTATGCAGAATTTAAAGCTGTGAGAGGATTACTTCTAAACTTGCAAGCAAAACAAGAAAAAAATCAGCAACACTCACCAAATTTATTTTCTGGAAATTTAATTTACTTTGACCGCCATAATATTCCGGTTGAATCTGATATTCTCAAAAACTTTTTGTTTCAAAGGGAAAAATAATATGAGAGATAAAATGACTAAAGTATTATCAGATAAATCAAGAACAAACCAGTTACAGATATTACTAAAACCAGAAGAGGTTGCTGAAGGTCTTTTCCAGTATCTCTTTAATAAGAATATGGGAATTGAGAATTTTCCTCTTAACTATCAGGTTCCTGAAGATGAGTATCCTGAAGATGAGTATCCTGAAGATGAAGATTCACAAGCCAATTTTTATAAAGAACGGCATAAATACATTAAAAAACAAATCCAAGAACGGCTTTGGGGATATGGAGACAAACGTAAATATTCAGATGTTTATTACTTTCTTTCCTCTGTTAATGGTAAAATCAATGTATTCTTTTTATCTCCAAATAAAAGCCATTCTGGATGGAAACGGTTATTTAAAGATAATCAAGAAAGAATTTTCAATTTAGTTTTTAAATTTTATCTTCTTTATGAAAGCTTATCTGTTGAGACAGTGAATGGTTTTGAAGAATTACTCTTAGTCCATGCCAAAAATTTAACCAAATCGAAAGATGCTCTTTTAGTTTGGGGACAGAGTTTATTAATCAAATACAATCCCTATAATGTCTTAACGTTAACCTTATCTCGACAAAGCAGACGATTTTTACCACAAGATAAGTACACCAACATAGATAGTGACGAGGATTGGTTAGTCCATAACAAGAAAAATTACTACTTTGAACGTAAGCGCGATGCTCGTCGCCAAAATTCTATTTATTTTATGGAATTTCCTAAAGATCAGCAAGATTTTGAGAAGTTCAGAAAAACTCAGGTTTATCATTATCAAAATCTCATGACAAAGCTTGAGGGCTTTTTAAGTGAGTGTAATATTAAATTTAAACCTCTTCATTTTCAGGCTGACAATTATTTAGAAAATGCTTTTATCAACAACATAGAATCTGTAGAATCATTAGAGATTATTAACAATATTGGAATTGACCTGACTGAATCTGACAAACAATTTATGAAGAATTTTCTGAAACATCAAGGGGTATCTTTACTCACATTTTATAATATAGGAAAAACCATTAGTACCTATGAACAATTAGTTGAGAGTGAAGACGAGCCTTGTTGGAAAATTACTGAAGTTGTTCCTTGGTCGGATATTAACCTTGATAAGGGAAAAAATTATTTAGTTTTCAATAGAGATTTGGAGCAAGAAGTGGGTTCAATGGCTTACCAGGGAAATGATGGCTTCTGGTATCCATCAACAAAAATAGATAATAAAGAGAAAGTTGATTTTTATTCACAGTTAAAGAGAAAGTTTAACTATTTGGATACAGGAGAGTTTTTTAGCTTGCAGGGTATAAATCTAAAACAATTTATACCTATTAAATTAAAAGAATCTAAGAAAGTTGAGAATATAGAACCTGATTGCTGTGTTTTTAATTATACAAGTTATAAAAAAAATGATGAAGATACCCTACGTCAGGATACACAGGCTTTTACAGATGGTAAATTTTTGGACATAGATAGTTCGATTTTGTGCTATTTAAAAGGTCAAGAAGATAGCGAACAATGGCAAAGTTTTTGCGATAAATTTAAGATAAATATTTCACCAGAATTTCAGAAGATTTTGATTGAATTGGGAATTAAAAACTGGATGAGGTTAAGTTTTGTAGATTCTGACTTTGGCTTGCCAATTACTGCTCAATCATTTACTGAAAAAAAATTCTTTACTATATATGTGCGTAGCCCACGACACAAGAAAGCTAAAGCAGTAGCAGTAGAGTTCTTATATAAAGAGGGTTGCATATATATCAAAAATGTAATGCGTGACATCAAACAAATAGAAAAAGAATTTCCATTTTTAAGAAAGCAGAAAAACAATAAAGAAAAATTAATTGACGATCAACAATATTTTGTAGATGAATCGGAAAAATTATATATTAGTTGCTATACCAATGACTTGTATACACCAACTTTAATTGGACGTAATGGTATCCTTGAAGACATAAACAAGGGAACCTTAAAAATTAATCGAGGAATTCGAGATGAAGATAGTAGTAGATTATTCCCTGTGGTATCATATTACAACGGCGAAATCAAACCCATTAAGCGAATACAAAATATGATATGTTTTGATTTGCAAAATGAAAGCTTTATTCAGTATTATGTTCCGCCTGGAAAAAGTCTTGAAAGTAAATTAAAAAAAGGATTTAGAGTTTATCACTTGATTGGAAAGACATATTCTCAAACAGAAATTTCTACATCTGAACTTATTGAACATCCAATCACAGCTTTACATTTTAGTACGCTTACTCAAAATATTTTAAAAATAAGTGATAATAGTCAA
Source organism: Nostoc sp. DedQUE12a (assembly GCA_034530795.1). Taxonomy (GTDB): domain Bacteria; phylum Cyanobacteriota; class Cyanobacteriia; order Cyanobacteriales; family Nostocaceae; genus Nostoc. Next base: position 50,534 of record JAVRCH010000059.1, on the reverse strand, counting down.
TCATCTTTGCTACAAAAAGTGGCAAAGGTATTAATTGAAAATTGATAATTTTATCTCTGATTGAGATTTATTGTTTAGACTGACGCAAAGACAGGAGGACGCGCAAAGATACGGAGATGGAAATTAGAGGAGCAGAAGAGAAACTGTAGCAGTTTTTATCCCTACCCCTCTACCCCTCTGCCAGCCAATTTAAAAATCTACTCCCCGTTTGAGTTCTACGCCTTGATTTGCATAGTGTTTGTGGCAGTAAACCTCTGAATGAACGCTAGCCAAATCAAAGTAACTCGGTTGATTTTGACAGCGACCAGTGATAATAATTTCAGTGTCGCGGGGTTTGCGGAGCAAAGCTTGGACAATGGGTTCAACGGGTAGTAGTTCCAGGTCAACTGTGGGATTGAGTTCATCGAGAATAATTGTTTTATACAACCCAGAAGCGATCGCAACTTTGGCAATTTCCCAACCCCGTTCGGCTTCTACATAGTCTAATTCTTGCCGGGAATTGCGCCAAACAATTGCATCTCGACCGCAACGTTGATGATCCACTACTTCTGGATATGACTGCTGCAAAGCCGCGATCGCCGCATCTTCTGTATACCCAGTACCACCTTTTAACCACTGCATAATTAATACACGTGTAGAGCCTGGGTGATTAATTCCTCTACCGATTGCCTGCAAGGCTTTACCTAAAGCACTCGTAGATTTACCTTTACCAGCACCAGTATAAATTTCGATGCCATTAAGTAAAAGTGCTTTAGCAGTTGGGTGGTGGTGGGGTTTCATTTCTGAGTGCAAATCTGCAATATCGAGCAACTTTTGTGGTGCAGCGCGTCCGGTAGCAATGATTTCCAACTCTTGGGGTTTAGATTTTAATGTGCGTACCACTTCATCTACTGGTAGCAAACCCAAATCCAGTACAGGGTTAATTTCATCCAAAACCACAACTGAATATAAACCGCTGGCGATCGCACCTTTGGCCACATCCCAACCCCGCGCGGCTTCATCTCTGTCAAAAGCAGTAATTTCTTCTGGGCCAAAAAATTCGGCTCTGCCAGTCCGAACCTGGTCAATTAAATGGGGAAAACCACGTTGTAGAGCTGCGATCGCCCCATCTTCATCATAATCACGCTCAGGCCCCTTTAAAAACCGCAGTAGTAAAACCCGGTTGGAATTAGTAGGTGTATTAATTCCCAACCCAATGGAGCGCAAAACCACCCCTAAAGCCGCCTGAGACTTGCCTTTTCCCGCACCATCATAAACATGAATTTGACCAATGAGCCGTTCCTGACGCACTTGCGCCGTGCGAATACCGATACCGTTCCTTATCATTTCTTGAAAAGTTATAATATAGCATCATCTGGGCATTGGGCATTGGAGGCAGGAGGCAGGAGGCAGAAGGCAGAAGTTCTTTAATTTTGAATTTTGAATTGATTTGTCTCGCTCATCCCCCTCATCTCCCCATGCCCCATGCCCTATTTACTGACTTCTACAGGCAGGAATCCACCCGCCTGCATTTTCCATAGCCTGTAGTAAGCGCCGCGCCGTGCCAGGAGTTTGGTGTGATTACCATCTTCGATAATTCGACCTTGGTCGAAGACCAAAATTCTGTCTAGATGGGCAATAGTAGACAGGCGATGAGCTACTACAATCACGGTTTTGCCGTCCATTGCTGAGTCTAGGGTATCCTGGATGGCTTTTTCGGTGATGGAATCGAGACTAGAGGTGGCTTCATCCAAAATTAGAATCGGCGCGTTTTTAAGGATTACCCGTGCGATCGCTATTCGCTGTCTCTGCCCTCCAGACAATTTCACACCGCGTTCGCCCACCAAAGAATTATAACCCTCCTTCATTTGAGCGATAAAATCGTGAGCATAGGCTTTTCGTGCTGCCTCAATCACTTCCTCATCGGTTGCATCTATGCGTCCGTAACGAATATTTTCGATCAATGTGCGATGGAATAGAGATGGATCTTGGGGAATTAAGCCGATCTGAGCGTGTAGGGCATTCTGAGTCATATCTCGAATATCGACCCCATCAATGAGAATTTGCCCTGATTGTGGGTCAAAAAGGCGCAAAATTAAATTCACAAAGGTAGATTTTCCAGAGCCGGAAAAGCCCACCAAGCCGACACGTTCGCCTGGTTGGATGGTGATGGAAAGGTTTTCAAAGACTTGTTTGCCAGCCGAATAACTGAAATAAACTTGCCGGAATTCGATTTTACCTTGGGTGATGGGATGAGCGATCGCTTTATCGCGATCGATTAACTCATGCGGTTGAACAATTACGGAGACACCATTGGCGACATTGCCGATATGTTCAAAGAATTCTAAAAACCGTCGGCTCAAATTACGGGCTTCACTGATGATCAACAGCGACAGACTAGTTGCCACAACGAAGTCAGCAGTAGCAATTAACCCTTGACTCCAAAGGGAGAGGGAATAATACAAAGTGCCAATTTTCAGAATGGCTGCTGAGATAAACTGAAACCAACGAATTCGTTCGGAGTACCAGTTAGACTTTCTCACCTCTTTAATTTCGTGTTTTAATTGCTCATTCAAATAGCGTCGTTCAAAATCCAGACGAGCAAACAAGCGGCTACTGCTGAGATTTGTCACTGCATCTACGATGATCCCAGTTGTCTCACTTCTTGCGGCTGCGGCTCTCCGGGAGTAAATTCGGCAGCGAGTTGCCAGCCAGAAGGAAATACTGATAAAGAGAACTGCCCACGTGCCCACAAATGCAGCAAGGGGCGGATAGGCACGATACAGTAAAATAGCGGATACAATATACACGATAATTACAGACATAAATTCAGTAATCAGCATTTGCATCGTCTGGGTAACACCCAAAGAGGTTTCGCCGATGCGATGTGCCAATGCTCCAGCAAAACTACTACTTAGGTAGCGATGGGAATGGTGCTGCAAGTACGCATATAAAGAGCGGACTATGTGCTGTCGGTGGATGGGATGGAGAATAGTCTGCAAAAGTCCAGCCGATCGCCCGAATACCACTTCACCCACACTCAAAGCGGTGAACAACATCAGTGGTTGGCTGACAGTATCAAAAATGGACTTGCTGTCGGCAGTAGATCGCGTCACGCTCCGAATGATCTCGCCAATGGCATAGGGAAGCATTATACCACAGGTTGCGTGTGTTGCCTCCAGGATTACCATTGCTAAATACCACCAGCGGAACTGGTTAACGAAATAACAAATGAACCTGAAGGTCGTATTAGGTAAATTTGGTGCATCGGCAGCACGTTGAAAAGATTTGGAAATTCTGACTTTTTTTGTCATAAAAGTTGTTCTCGTACTAGCAAACTTTTCTCTCAAACAAAAATAGGACGGCTTCTTTAGCCGCCCTCTAGCGTTAAATAGAGTACTCAAAAACTACTAGTCTGTACTTTCTAAACCATAATTTCAGCGGGTGTAATTGCAGCATATAAATCAGGCGGAAGTAACGCATCCCGAATGTTAATTTTCTTTGGTATGACACCCTCTTGAAAGAACAAATCTGCTACACGTTGTTGTTCTGCGATCAGTGCCTCGCTAAGTCCTCTGCGCCCTACAAAAGTGCGGCGAGACATCACCCTTGCGGCTACGTCCGCATCTAGTTTTTGTTCAGTAATCATCAATTTTTTCACTTCATCTCGATTCGCTTCTGCCCATTTATCAAGTCGATGAAGTTCCTCAATGAGAATTTTTAGTAAACCAGGATTTTCTTCCGCAAACTTCCTGTCAGCAATATAATAACCACCAGGAGAATCTAGACCAACAGAATCCCTGAGGACACGAATTCGACCCATTTTTTCGGCGATCGCATAATGCGGATCTGATGTCATCCAAACAGGAATTTTACCTTCAATAAAAGCAGCTCGCGCCTCAATAGTCGGTATACTTTTGATTTTAATATCTTTGATGGTCAAATTAATTGACTGCAAAGCTCTAAGAATAAAATAGTGCGATGCCGAGCCTTTTTGAAAATAAACTTCTTGCCCTTTAATCTCCTCAAATTTTTTCAAAGGGGACTCTGGAGGTACAGCAATAACACTACTTCTTCCTGTTCTTTTATTTCTTTGCGTACCCACGACATAAACGAGGTCTGACCCAGCTACTTGGGCAAAAATTGGCGGCGTTTCCCCCACCGATCCCACATCAACTCTTCCCGCAGCCATTCCTTCCATAAGTTGGGGCCCTTGGACAAATTGTGCCCATTCCACTTTAATTCCCAGTGGCTCCAAGCGTTTCTCTAATACTTTGCGATTTCTCACAAGATCCCCTGCACTCTGATATCCCATACGGAGAACCTTGCTTTTGATACCAAGGGAACTTGAACTGCTAGTTGCGCTGTTTAATATATTTTGTTGGCTTTGTTGGCTGCAACTTCCTAACAGATAGGCCAGAGAAAAACCAGATATACCAGATGTAGCAACATTGAGAAAACGACGGCGTTTAATCATAACTAATACCATTTGAAATTTTAAATTTGGGCATTGGGTATGGGAAAAGGGGAAGGGTAAGGGGGAAAGGAGAAAGATTAAATTTATTCCTTTTCCCTTTTCCCTTTAACCTTTTCCCCTGCCCCCTGCCTCCCCACTCCTCCATCCCTAACGTAGAGAATCTCCTCTGCGATACTCGGCCGTGAGGTCATCTAATTTTTGTTTTAAATTGTCATCAAGTTTTACTTCCACAGCTTTGAGGGTGTCAGCAAGTTGTTCTGGGCGGCTAGCACCAACAATCGGGGCGGTGATAATCGGATTAGCTAAAACCCAAGCTACTGCTAAGGTAGTCAGCGATAATCCTGCAAACTCCGCCACTGTGCGTAATTCTTCCACAGTATTAAACTCGCGATCGCGCCAATAGCGTTCTTGATAACGTTCTGCGGCGGCACCCAAAGTGAAACGCGTACCTGGGGTGGGGCCTTGAGCAAGGCTGTGTTTGCCGCTGAGCAAACCACCCGCTAAAGGATTGTACGGAATTACACCGAGTCCTTCTTCTTGCGCCAGGGGCAATAATTCTCGCTCAATTTCACGGAATAAGAGGTTGTAGCGAGGCTGAATCGACACGAAACGAGTTAGATTACGCACCTCAGCACGACCCAAGGCACGGCTGAGTCGATAAGCTAAGAAGTTAGAAACCCCGATATAGCGTGCCTTACCAGCACGAACTACCGTATCTAACGCTTCTAAAGTTTCATCAAGGGGGGTTGAGGTATCATCGGAGTGCAATTGATACAAGTCGATATAATCTGTTTGCAACCGTCTTAAAGAAGCATCGATCGCATCCAAAATATGTTTGCGCGAAGCACCTTGATCCCAAGGTGCAGGGCCTACCCGACCTACGCACTTGGTAGCCACAATAAAATGTTCGCGCTTCCCTTTCAACCACCGCCCAATTATTTCTTCAGTGCTACCAGCAGTAGCAAGACCACCCCCAAGTGGATAAACATCGGCTGTATCCAAAAAGTTGATTCCAGCATCAGCCGCGGTGTCAAGGATCTGCCTGGAAGTTTCTTCCTCTGTCTGTAGTCCGAAGGTCATGGTGCCCAGACAGAGGCGGGAAACAGTTAATCCGGTTTTACCGAGTTTGGTGGTTGATAATGCCATAGAATCTTTCCTAATGCTGCTGTTGTAGATATGAAGATTTAAATGCGAAATATTTGGGCGTTTACTTGGGGTGCTTTGGTTGGGGTTCTCGGTGGGCTAATCGGCTTGGGTGGTGCAGAGTTTCGCTTACCGGTTTTAGTTAGCGTTTTTAACTATCGAACTTTACAGGCAATTACTATTAATCTCATTGTCAGCCTCGTCAGTGTCATATTTTCATTTATTTTTCGGAGTGGCGTTATTGGGCTTGAAAATGTTTTTGCAAACCTGACAGTAATCATCAACATTCTGGCAGGTTCTCTCATTGGCTCTTATGTTGGAGTTAACTATGCAACCAAGATCGATGAACGAACATTAAATCGGGTTGTTGTAGTTTTTCTATTTTTTTTGAGCTTTGTACTAATCGGGCATAATCTTATTTTCAGCCTTCAGAACTGGCAACTTCCAGATTTATTGAGAATCGCCATCGGTTTTGTAGCCGGAATTGTGATTGGGATATTCAGCAGTATGCTTGGTGTAGCAGGTGGTGAGTTGATTATCCCTACGATTATTATCGTGTTTGCAATTGACATCAAATTAGCAGGAAGTTTGAGTCTTGCAATTAGCATTCCAACAATCGTGATGGGTTTATTCAAATATAAAAGTCAGCAACGACTTAAAGAAGTGAAATCAGATGGTGGGTTTATTGTTTCAATGGCATCTGGTTCAATATTGGGAGCGTTTATTGGCAGCAACCTTTTAAGGTATGTAGCAAGTTCTTTACTACATGTAATTTTGGGTGTGATTCTATTGTTGTCGGCGTTGAAGTTAGCAAAGCACAAGCCAGCCGCATAATGACAATGTTAACCAGTAAAGTTATCTGACTAACAGAGTTGCTGCGATCGCATTTCCAGATTTTACCTATTGGGTTCCCCAATCTAAATCTGTGTCAGCATCCCTACATTTAGAGAAGAATTCGTTCCAGTGAGCGGATGGAGCGTAAGACATAAATCCTTCAGACCACTACAGAAGCTTGACGACGGCTTTGTGAAATCAGCCATTTTTGCAATTTCGAGTCTCCATACACTTCATCAGCAATAAAATGATCGCCTTCAGGTAGTACAGTAAAATCTACTATCCCACCCACACCGCGCAAGGTATCGACAATCTGCTGTGTATCCTCAACTGGCAGTTTTTCATCCTTGCCACCTTGGAATATTTGGATAGGAATTTCCTTAAGTGCAGCTAGCTGGCTGGTTTCTAAAGTTTTGGGAACACGACCGGATACTGCTACCAGACCAGCGAACCGACCAGGATGGGAAGCGGCGATGTGCCAAGCTCCAGCTGTACCTAAACTGAACCCAGATAAGATAACACGGGACGGATCGATAGGCCGCGAGGCGATAAGATTATCCAACAAAGCAATTACATCTGATTCTCGCTCTACCCAAGTCTGCCCTTCAGGAAGTTGGGGCGCTAAAAAGAAGTAAGGTAAGGGGCTTGATTCGTTCACAAAACGAGGTAAACCCCATTTGAGCAGCACATTTAGATCGTTACCGCGATCGCGCGCTCCATGCAAAAACAATACCAGAGGTGCAGGTTTGTTGGTATCTTCAGAGGCGATCGCAAATAGATAAGGCAATAAACCAGAGCGGTGTTCGATAGACATAGTTGTAACTCCTAAGCGTGGGTTTGATTAAAGTGCTGAGTAAAGTAAAAAGTACTCAGCACTTTTCAGTGCTTTAAGCCACTACGAGGTTCTTATCCACTTGTGGAGATGCGATTTCACTTACTTTGGATTCAACCGCTGTTCCTTTGAAGAAGTCGGGGTTGGCTTGGGTGTAGAACTTGTAAGGATTAGCGAAAACATAGGCTTTAAAGTCGGCTTCGGAAATCACGCCTTCTCTCACGAGATCCCAGCTTTCAGCCAAGGGGGAGGTGAGATCGGGTACATCCCAGTGACCAACATCCGAAGAGTAGATGGCGTTGATTTTCACACCCAACGGATTGGCTTTGTCGTTGAATGCTGCGGCGATGGTGCGGTCGTCGGACTCGGAACCAAAGAAGAAGCTGTTCACCCAGCGATCGCGGATGTCTTCTATTGTTTCAATTCCTGCTGCGCCAAAATCGTTGAGTTCGCTACCAACTGGCTGGCGGCTATGACGACTGAATGAAGAACCCAGTACAGTCTTGGTCAGTTCTTCTTTGCTCAGGGAATGCCCTTGAGTAATTTCACCGCCGAAACGTTCAAACAACTCGAACAATTCATCAGCATTTGTCAGTTCTGGATTGTAGTTTTCCAGTCCTTTGAGGCTGCGCTTGGAAAAGCGATCGACCAAATGAATGTAGACGTGGGCACCCCAATCTGCACCACCTTCTAACATACCCACGCGCAACTGTGGGAATCGTTTGGTCACGCCACCAAAGAACAATGCTTTGGCAAATGCTTGGGAACCATCGGCGAAGTGACCGATGTGGTTATTCATGTAGTTACTGATGGAGGAGCGTCCAGTCCAACCCTGACTGCCGTAGTGTGTAGTAATGGGTACACCTAGTTCCACCGCCTTAGCCCAGAATGGATCGTAGTCATATTCACTATCCAATCCGTAAAAGTCGATATAGGAAGCATACTTGGCGATTTCAGGGAATTGATCTGCTGGATATTTCTCAGCGATCGCCTTAATCGGCCGTTTTACACCACCAGGAATATTTGCTACCTTCAAACCCAGTGTTTTAACTGCAAATTCTAGCTCCTCAATCGCTTCTTGAGGATTACTCATGGGGATACCAGCTACCACCGTTAGGCGATCGCTATATTTCCGGTAGATATCAGCATGATAGTGATTCACCGCCCGTTGTAGTGCTTGACGGTTCTCTGGACTTGCACCGGCTGGTGCTAGGACATTGTTGGGGAACAGTACCGAATAGTCTGACCCTTGTTCGGCCTGACGTTCATAGAGCAATGCCGGGAGGGTGTAAGTAGCAAGATCCAGCGTGTTGCGGGTGACTCTTGCCCACCAAGGCGATCGAATTGTGCGGTTGCGTTGACGTTCTTCAGGAGTTTGTTGATACCAATCTTTACCATTGCTCTTGGAGTTGAGACGCGAAGCTTCTGCCTTGCGTAACTCATCCACAAGTTTTGCACCGCCATAATTAGCGATGTAATCCTCAAAAGCTGGTGTGAAATCATTGGTATGAACGTCAGTATCGATTACTGGATAATCAAGAGTCGCTCTGATTGCAGCGGATTGCGAAGTCTTTAATCGGCTATATTCAGTCATGATTTTCTCTTCCAAAAATTACAATTTGCGTTTGGGCATTGGGTATTGGGCATTGGGCATTGGACAGTGAACAGTTAACTGTCAGTCCCTCATCTTTCCATCTCCTGTACGGTGGGGATCTACAGAAATTCTGCTTTAACAGGTGTGGCTTAACCATTTATGAGAAATCCGGGTTTATGCCAGCACTAATCTTTCGTCGGCTTGTTTGACGGCAAAACGATTACTCGGCCGAGCCAATCCCAGGTTTTCACGCAAGGTAGTGCCTTCGTATTCGGTACGAAATAATCCGCGTTTTTGGAGAACAGGAATGACTAGGTTAACGAAATCATCTAATCCTGTAGGTAGGATTGGCGGCATGATATTAAAGCCATCTGCGGCGTCGTTGTTGAACCATTCTTCTAACTGGTCGGCAATGGTTTCTGGAGTACCAAGGATGGTGCGATGACCTCTGGCGGTGGCAAGGGAAAGATACAACTGGCGCAGTGTGAGAGTGCCACGAGTAGCTAGATCCTTAACCAGTTTGAGACGACTCTTGTTGGTGTTGGTATCGCTGGGTAGTTCGGGAGCAACATCATCTAGAGAATATTTCGATAAATCAACACCTTTGTAATAGTTTTTCAAAATACCCCAGGCAACATCGGGGTGAATCAAGGATTGCAGAAATTCATACTTTTCCTGAGCTTCCTCTTCAGTACGGCCAATAATCGGAAAAGCACCAGGCATTATTTTCAGATCGTCCGGGGAGCGTCCGTATTTCGCTAGCCGACCTTTGACATCAGCATAAAATTCTTGGGCATCGGCTAGGGTTTGATTAGCTGTAAAGATGACTTCGGCAGTACGCGCAGCCAAGTCACGTCCGGCTTCTGAAGCTCCAGCCTGTACAATTACTGGGTAGCCTTGGGGCGGACGACCGACGTTCAAAGGCCCTTTGACAGAAAAATGTTTGCCTTTGTGATTGAGTATATGCAGTTTGTCAGGGTCAAAATAGATGCCAGATTCTTTGTCACGGATGAAGGCGTCGTCTTCCCAGCTATCCCACAGTCCTTTTACTACTTGCACAAACTCTTCGGCACGTTCGTAACGCAGGCTGTGTTCTGGATGTTGGTCGTGGCCGAAATTAAGAGCGGCATTTTCATTGCCTGTGGTGACTACATTCCAGCCTGCTCGACCTTTACTCAGATAGTCCAAAGAGGCAAACTTACGTGCTAGGGTGTAGGGTTGTTCATAGGTAGTCGAGGCAGTAGCGATAAAGCCGATGTTTTGGGTGACTGAGGATAAAGCCGAAAACAGGGTGACTGGCTCGAAATGGGCAAGTTTTCCATTACGTATCTGAGTTTCCGGAGTGCCACCCCAGACTCCTGGACTGTCTGCTAGAAAAACTGCATCGAATAAACCACGTTCGGCAGTCTGAGTAATTTCCTTATAATGCTCGAAATTCAAACCAGCGTCTGCTTGTGAATCGGGATGCCGCCAAGCAGAAACATGATGTCCGGTTGCTTGAATAAATGCACCTAAACGAAACTTACGTGTTTTGTTCATAATGTTTTTTAGCGCTAGCTCTACGGTCGTATCGCTGATTTGTGTATACCCAATGAGTTTTCATGTCTGCGTCAGGGTTGTCTAAAGCAGATATGAAAAGACACTGAATCTAATGATGGAATGCTTTAGTAACAACCAAAATTGCTTGCAGAAGCTTGCTAACTGCTCTACAAGGAATGAAATGACGGAACTGTATGTCTGGTTGATACCACAGCAGAACTAAGGATGCTACTGCTTGGCGGTCGAATTACCATAAATTTCTATAGGAATTTGACTCATCAGATACAGTTTACACAATACACACAAAAAAAAATGTGCTGGAAATCACAATCGCATGATAAACGAATTATTAGTGTTTCAAACATTAAGTATTGCAAAGCGATCGCTCAGTATCTGTGTTTTGACTGAGGAGTTAGGAGTGAGGAGTTTGGAGTTAGGAGTTAAGAATTATTCTCCCCATCTCCCCATCTCCCCATCTTCCCCACAATTTCCCCCATCACCATCGCTATCCCGGTTATACTCTCTACAGTTAACCCTTACCATTGACTTTTTATGCCTGAAAATTGGATGCTTCCGAGGATTTTTCCCATTGGAGGAATTCTATTTGACTTTTTATTTGTACTGATTGCCATCCCTATCGAAGCATATGTTTTACACAAACGCCTAAAATTTGATAAAAAAACTAGCACTTATTATGCCATTTCTATTAATTTGTTTTCTAGTGTTATTGGTTGGTCTGTATTTTTTGCTTCAGAACCATTGTTGCCAATACAGGTTAAATCAGAATTAATCAATTATCTGTTTTTTAATAATTTTAAATCAGCTGGTACGCAGACTCTACTAATTTTAACTGCTTTTATAATATTCTTTGCTACTTTTATAGTGAAATTTTTCCTTTTGAAGGCGTTACTTTTCTCTTTAGTCAAGGAACCATTTGCGAAAAAAGAAGAGGAAATTCAAGTATTCCAGAGACAGAGATGGCGCGGTTTTAGCAGTCTAAAATTGCAAAATACGAACGTAGTTACTACTGTATTAATAGGAAATTCTCTGAGCTATAGCGTCATAACCGCTATTTTACTGCTTCGTTCAAAGTAGGAGAAATAATTGTTTTATTCATAGGAAGGCCAGTGATTAATTAGGTGTACGGAGAAATATGAATACGCTACTTAAAGATTTATTTGGAGCTTTCAAATTTGTTGAAGGGCTTTACGCAGGGATTAGAAAAGTATTAGTTCCGCCCAGAGCTTATTCTTGGCAAACATTTATTTATCTGAGTGTTTTTTCTTGGGTAATTTCATATTTTGCTATAGGTTATATAAAAGATATAATTGCATTTTTTGGTTGGCTGTTTTTAATTTCTGGTACAGCTTGGTATACAACACAAGATCCTTTGAGAGTTCCTGGGACTTTTATGCCAGTGGGAGCAGTAATCACTGGATTTTTAGTTAGTGTTTTTGCTTTTGGAAACCAAAGGGATGTAGTTACACCAACAACAATTGTTTTTTGGCCGACAATTTCAGCACTAATTACGGCAATACCAGAATTTATTGAAGGAAGTGATACTGATGCTAAAGCTCAAATTCCTAAGCCAGAAGACCGCCAAAAAATCATAATTTTAGTAGCTAGCAGTATGTTGCTAAGCTGCTGGTTACAGTTTTATTTTGTAGTGGATAATTGGTTAGAAGAATATCCCAGTTTGCAGGCAGATACTTTTAAAACTAGTACTTTTGTTGTCAGAAATGAAGAACCAGCTAAAGCGCCACCGAATGGAATTTTAATTTTAGATAGACTTCAACCAATAGTAGAAGAACAAATAGCAGAAACACCTTGGTCGGAAGTGGAAAAATGGTTGTTAGATGCAAAACAGCGAGTAGGAAGCTTGGGTAGAAAAGTAATTCAAAAAAACCTCGGAAAATATGAAGAGAAAGAATTATGGCTTGTTGAACCGCGTGTATCTAATACTAAGTCTGGGTATATATTAGATTTACTAAGTATCTGGATAGGGCCGAGTTCTAATCCACGGGGGTATTACTTAAAGAAATCTTGCCGAATTGAACCAGTTGCGGCAACTATTAGAGCGGGGGATAAAATCACAGTTGGAGAAATTGAATGCGATCGCTTGAATAAATTGATTGCTGGTTCGCCGCCTCCGCAGCAGTGAAGAGTGGGGAGCAGAGGGAGATGGGGAGGTGGGGAGACACAAAGACGCGGGGACGCGGGGAATAACTAATGACTAATGACTAATGACTAATGACTAATGACTAATAACTAATGACAACCAAAATTTTTGTACTTGCTAAGAATGTGTTTCAGGAAGTGATACGCGATCGCATCCTATATATTATTGGTTTTTATGCCTTAATACTTGCCGCCGCTTTTAGCGTCCTTCCTGAATTGGCAGCTGCTACGGAAGACAAAATATTTTTAGATTTTGGCATGGCAGCGATGAATGCGATCGGGTTAATTGTAACGGTATTTGTTGGGACGGGACTAGTTAATAAAGAAATTGAAAAACGTACTGTCTTAGTATTAATTGCCAAACCTGTTAGCCGTAGTGAAATTATTGTTGGTAAGTATTTAGGATTATCCGCAGTGCTAGCTGTGCTGATAGCTACGATGACAGCAATTTATCTGTTATTTCTGCAATTTGGTAATATTCCTCATCCAACAACGAGTATTTTAATTGCGGCAATTTTCTTGTTTTTGCAGTTGTCGTTAATCACCGCTGCGGCTATTGCTTTTGGTGTTTTTACAGCTTCGTTGGTGGCGACTATTTTAACATTTGCTGTGTATTTAATGGGAAATATTACCCAAGATTTGGTACAACTTGGCCGGCTTAGTCGCAACCTTGGGATAGAACGTTTAACTCAAGCTTTGTTTCTTATTTTGCCAGATTTATCTCGATTAGATTTGAAAAATGAGGCTGTTTATGGTTTACAAGCACTACCTGATACAACGGTACTGATTACCAATGCTGGCTATGGCCTACTGTACAGTGGTATGTTGTTGGCGATCGCTATTTTTATCTTCTCACAACGCGAGTTTTAGGGCGTGTTTTAAGTTTATACTGGAATTTTTTAGCATTTATCGTTTTAGTGAGGTACAAGGTAGGGGTGAAAAGCTTTGCGCTCCTACAAATTTCTGTACGTCATTTGATTGGGAACCGCTATAATTTTTTTAGCTTATAAACAGGTTATCCAGTATAGTTACTGTTATGTTTGGCAATTAAAATTACTGATACTGCACATTATGGATTGGCCTGTGTTGACTATATTTTCATAAAAAGCAGGAAATTAACAGCATGAGCAACTCATCGGAAATAGACAAAACCAAGTTAGTGGAAATCCTGGTTGTTGAAGATGAGTATATTCTTGGTATCAATTTGCAGGAAATCCTAGAATCATTGGGATACGCAGTAGTCGATATCGCCGATTCAGCTGAAGAAGCAATTCAGAAAGCAGCCAAGCTACGCCCCAACTTGGTTTTGATGGATATTTGCTTGCAAAGTGAGATGGATGGTATTGAAGCAGCAGAGCAAATATGGAATCATCTGCAAATTCCGGTCATCTACCTCACTGGGTATTCTGACAAGAGTACGGTAGAGCGGGCAACGCTGACGTTACCTTTTGGTTATATCATCAAACCTATAAAATACCAAGAACTTTACGTTGCTATTCAAACGGCACTCAATCGCTATCAACGCGAGCAATTTTTGATTAATGAACTTCAGAAAATCAAGGACGCAGTGATTCCGGTCGATCCTAAGTTATATGTTAATTGCCCGAATCATGTAGACCCGATTCATCGATTAATGCTGTATGAGCAGCTGCAAGCTACTAACGAGGAACTAAAAAGACTAGTTAATCTAGATCCTTTGACTCAAATAGCTAATCGTCGCCGATTTGATGAGTGTTTCTATGTTGAATGGCGTCGTCTAAAACGCGATCGCTTACCTTTATCTTTAATTTTGTTAGATATCGATTTTTTTAAGCGCTATAACGACACTTACGGTCACTTAATGGGTGATGATTGTTTACGACAAATTGCAAGTGTGCTAAAAAGTGTTGTTCAACGTCCAGCCGATTTAGTTGCTCGTTACGGTGGAGAAGAATTTGTGGTGATTCTTCCTAACACGGAAAATCAAGGAGCAATTTATATGGCTCAAAAAATTTTAGAAACAGTACGCAACTTAGCAATTCCTCATGCTAAATCTAGTATAAGTAGTTATGTCACTGTAAGCATAGGCTTTGTCAGCATTGTGCCAAATTCAAAATTATCACCGGAACATTTAATTGAAGCAGCTGACAAAGCACTTTATACGGCTAAACACCAAGGGCGCGATCGCATTTGTGCTGGTGTCGTTACTGATTTTTAATTTATAGGCATTACGGCATTTGGTATTGTGAGAAAGAATCACTAATGACTAATGACTAATGACTAATAATTAATAACTATCTGAGGTTCTTTAATTGTGCCATCAGGCATGATCGTATCTCGGAATTTTGCATAAATCAGGTTTGTCTGGTAAAGGTTTGCTTTACTCAAGTTTGTTTTAGTTAAGTTTGCCCATGTCAAATCTGCACTGGTTAAATTGGCTTCAGTTAAATTAGCTTCTAGCAATATTGCTCCGCATAGCTTTGTTTTTGTGAGATTTGCTCTAACTAAATTAGCTTCAATTAAGGATGCTTCAATTAATTTGGCTTCGGTTAGGTCTGCTTCACTTAAATCCGCAGCACATAAAGAAGTACCCCAAAGGTTACTACCTATTAATTTCACTCGCCATAAAAAACTCCCACACAAATTTGCTTGCCTTAAGTCGGCATTAATTAAATTAGCTTCACATAAAGAGGCTTCATACAAATTCGCTTCGCATAAATTAGCTTCCATCAAATTTGCGCCACTTAAATTAGCACGAGTGAGTATAGAACCAGATAGATTAGTACCACGCAAATCTGCACCTATGAAGTTAAATCCACTTAAATCCAGTCCTTTCAGGTCAATTTCACTCAAATCATATCCACTGAAATTGTGATGCCCAAAAGATTTATTTGTGATTTGATTTAAGATCAATTCCTGCTTGTCAGCATAATTTTTCATGGTATTCACCTCTGGGTAGAACTTATCTCAAAAGGCGATCGCGAGAGTTACTGTATATTGAGAGTACACCTCAAAGGTCGATAAAAGCGATCAATAATCAAGAAGAAATTCCGAAAAAATCGTCAATAACGTGAAAATACGCTCTAAAAGTCTTTTTTAAAACAAAATATGCTGACATAAGTCAGGAAATATTGATACGTTAGAATTCAGAACTCAGAATTCAGCTTCTTAATTTTGAATTGGTATTACTCCTCTCCCCAAGTTTGTAATTGTAAATACACTAGTACTAAAGTCACTGCTAACAACACCGTTGCGGCGGCGGCGGCATAACCAAAATCAAATTGAGCAAAGGCTTCTTGATAAATGTAGTAAACCAGCAAATTAGTTGAATTCAAGGGGCCGCCGCCAGTTATTACATAAACTTGTTCAAAACTCCGCAATGTAAAAATGGCGGTGGTGATTGTGACAAATATAACGGTGGGACGCAATCCAGGTAATGTAATATGCCAAAATTGTTGCCAAGCATTTGCACCATCTAAATCTGCTGCTTCATAACGGCTGGGGGGAATTGCTTGCAACCCAGCTAAAAATACCACCATATTGAAGCCGATTTGTTTCCAAATACTCATTAAAATCAGTACTGGCATTGCCCAAAATGTATCTCCTAGCCAAGGTATAGCTGGAATACCAAAAAAATTTAAAAGTCCGTTTACTGGCCCCGTTGTTTGAAACAGCCAGCGAAATCCTAAGCCAGCAGCTACAAGAGAAATAATTGAAGGTAAAAAATAAGCACTCCGCAAGATTCCCCGCAAAGCCAAGGAGCGATTTAATAGCACTGCTAATCCCAAAGGGATAATTAAACTAGGAATGATGGTGGCAACAGTAAAATAAATGGTGTTACCAATAACTTGCCAGAAGTCAGAGTTCAATAACAAGCGCCAATAGTTTTTTAACCCTATCCAATAAATACCCTTTGACGTGAAACTGCCAGCGGTGAAACTGAGGTAAAACAAATAGGCTATGGGCCAAATAATAAAAACGCCTAATAAAATTAGTGCTGGTGTGAGAAAAATCCAAGCAGCCGCTGTATCATTATCCAACCAAGACTTACTATATGTTTTTGGCATTTATCATTTTCCTTTTTTGCTGTTATGACCCTTAGCCCTGATTGTACCCCTAGCTTGGTTTCTCCTAGCGTTAACAACGTCTGCCGACAAGACACTCCTTTAAAGCTCGGAGTTATGGCTTCTGGGAATGGCAGCAATTTTGATGTAGTTGCTCAAGCGATCGAAGATGGACAGCTAAATGCCAAAATTCAAGTTTTGATTTATAATAATCCTACGGCTAAAGCAGCACTCAGAGCAGCAAATCGAGGAGTAGAAGCTGTGTTGTTGAATCACCGCGACTACAAAAGCCGAGAAAAGTTTGATGAAAAAATTGTGCAGACATTACGGCGCTATGATGTCGAATGGGTAATTATGGCAGGCTGGATGCGACTGTTGACATCAGTATTTATTGATGCTTTTCCTAACAGGATTATTAATATACATCCGAGTTTGTTGCCTAGTTTTAAGGGAATTAATGCTGTAGAACAAGCTTTAGCATCTGGGGTAAAAATCACTGGCTGTACTGTACATATCGCTTGTTTAGAAATGGATAGCGGCCCCATATTGATGCAAGCCGCAGTACCAGTGCTGCCGGATGATACGCCAGAAACACTGCACGCCAGAATTCAAATTCAAGAACATCGCATTTTACCAATAGCGATCGCCTTGGCAGCCTATACTAATTTTTAGTCACAATAAATACCACTGTGGTTACAAAAACTCTTTTTTCCACGAGTCAGTATTTGACCGATCGAATTTTTCAATTACCAGGGTTTGATTGCGGAAAAATAAAGATAAAATGTTGGTATCAACCAAAGCTGGTTTCATCGCTTCTTCTCCCCAAAAAAGCTTGGTGGCAACGCATAATTATATCTTCATTGAAGTCAGTAAATGTTTCATCTGACATATCGTTCCAGCAACCAGCAAACTGCATAATTTTTTCCGGCGTAGCTTTAGAGGCCTCTATCCCAACTCGAAAATAATGAATAAAAAGATATAATTCTATTAGTTTTTCTTCAGGAATAAGATTGATTTCTGATAAAAGCTTTGTACGGATATTTGATGGTTCCATATACAAATTTATTGTTTAATAGCTAACCGAAAAACAAATTATCTTTGATGTTTAAACCTTCATAGTAACAATGTAAAAAGCTTTTACAAAGTTTAGGGAAAATAGAAAAAATGTTCCTTGCTATGGGTAGTAAATAAATTCAAAAATCCAAGATAATTACTATAATTTAGCAACCTCTTATTTTTTACTTTTCGACAATTGCCACATTTTCCACACATAACTAGAAATCCAATTTGTCATAATATGAGCAGTGATGGGCACTAATAAGTTGCCACTGAGCAAGGCGCTATATCCTAATATCATCCCGACAATCGTTGCCCAAACTACATAGGGCCATTGTTGAGAACCACTCAGATGCAAGACGCCAAAACAAAGACTAGATACAATAACAGCTAAATCGTCTAAACCTAAAGCTGGCAGCATCACGCCCCGAAATAATAATTCTTCACTCAAACCTGGTAGCAACCCTAACCAAATTAAGTCTGGTAAGGCTAAAGGCTTTAATATCACTTCTAGATAAAAATCTGCACTTTTACGGTAGGGAGTCCAAAGGCGATAAGTTAAGCCACTTAATGCGGTAATAGCAAATCCCAATCCTACACCCAACAGCAAATCCTTTTCGTTTAAATTCCAGGAAAATAGCGAAAAGTTGCCAAAGTACAACGATAGTTTGGCGACTATAAACAAAATAATTGCAGTCGCTCCCATCGCTACAAGTACTTGGATGCGCGTCAGATATGGAATTTCTGGTTCTTGCTTTTGTTTTTCAATCACGGGTTTTTAGAAAATGGGGCATTGGGCATGGGGCATTGGTTATTCACAAATGACTAATGACTAATGACTAATGACTAATCACTAATGACTACTGGTTGCAAAGAGGATAATTTGGGACGGAGAACATAGGGATCGATGCCTGCTTTATGGGCTACTAAAACGCCTACTGCCTCTAAATATGAGTTTACCTGTATGGATTTGATTCCTAACGGTTGGGAAGGAACTTTTATGACAGTTTTATTTTCTTCTACTGTAATTATTTGGCATGGTGTTTGGCTTAAACTCAGTAAAGCGCTACTACCACAGGCATTTGCAGGTACAATCGCAGCATCTACTCTATCAGCCCAAATATCCTCTTGTTCTAATGCTATCGCTTTTCTCTCAACAATAAATCTTGGGGCACGACTCAAACCGACGAGAACGCATGGTAAAAATGTATAACCCAATTCCTCAGCAGCGGAACGTGGTGATAAATCTGGTTCTGGAGGTGCGCTGGCAATAGCTGGTGAATGGGCACAAGGAATTTGAAAGGTTCGCACAACTAAGTGGCTAATTACAGCTTCAGCACCCGCTAGAGAATCAACTCCTTCACCCTGGCGGTATTTCTGTAGTGCTTCCTCATCTATATCATCGGGGAAACGGGCTACAACTGCGATCGCTTCTGCCCCAGCTTTTTTAATCAGTATTTCTGCTGCCCTTAACAAGCTATCGGGGTTACCAATTGTCCCCCAACTTGCACCCGATGAAGTAGTCCGTAATTCTACATTTAATGGTGCATCAGTAATCACATAATCTGTTAAAGTCAATCCCAGGGTCGCTCTAGCTGCGTCGGCTGCTTGCAGGTGTCTAAGCCTTAACTCTGGCTCAATACCTTGGTCTAAAAGCAAACCTATTTTGTTATTCCGCACTGGACGTAAACCCCAGGAACCAGCGGCAAATTTATCAAGTCCGAAACCTTCAACGTAGAAAGCATTGGGGAGGTTCCAGTACAAATTCGCGCCATTGAGGACATTGGGGTGAGTAATCAGGCGATCGCAAACCTGTGCTATAAGTTTGGCAATAGGCAAAGCATCACCAGCGTAACCGCCAATTGCAGCCCCAACGCCGGTTGGTATTATTAAAATAGCAGTGTATGGATGCATATTATGGGCATTGGGCATTGGGCATTGGGCATTGAAAGTTAGGGGTTAAGAATTTTCTTTTCTGCTTCCCATACCCCATGCCCCATCCTCTATGCCCGACTCTAACTATTAACCGTGGTGACAACAGCCTCAACTTTAGCCTTTTGCTGGGTAACGTCTACAGAGGTAACCGCCCAACGCAGGGGTTCGCCTTGTTTCTTTAACTCTGTTTCAATTGTTTTGAGTAATTCTGCGGGAGTCTCTTGCAGATCAATTTCTGCGGTAATAAAATGAGTTGTCATCGCGCTAAATCCTGTTGATTTTTAGTTTATAGAATAGCTTATCAGGTGCTATGAAATAGTTATATGATTTTCCAGTTTTTGTAATCATGCGGGTGAACAGTCATTCAGCTATCAATAAATCAACACCTATACTGATAACTGTTCACTCACAACAGATTTAAACTTTATGGTGTACACAACTTCAGTTTCAAAGCCAACCATAAAGCTTGTTTTACTCTTGAATTCTGAATTCTGAATTCTGCTGTAATTATTTGTCTTTGCCAAATTGCAACTGATAAAGTGTGTCTTCTTTTTCAGTCTCAATTTTCAAATCAGAAAGGGGTTTGGCAACGCAAAGCAATACGTAACCTTGTTCTTGTAAATGCGGACTAACGCCCATACCATCAGCTTGATTTACCTTTCCCTCGCTGATTTGACCGGCACAAGTTGTACAAACACCTGCATGGCAAGAAGCCGGCAATTCTAAACCAGCTGCCTCGGCAACTGATAAGATGGTTTCACTGTCGGGGACTTGCAAAGTATGAATTTTACCTTGGTGATGAATTTCTACGGTGTAAGTTTTGGGCATATTCAAAAAAAGTTTTAAGCAAGGGGCAAATTTATTACTATATCGGAATTAGTTAAAAATATCCAGATATCACCATAAAAATTTAGGTTAAAAAGTGATAATCACAGTTTCAAACACCCTCTAAGAAACCAAAGCTTTAACTATATAGATTATCAGGGTCAATATTTAATTCTCGCAACTTAGCGGCTAGGCGTTCTGCGCGTTGCTTTTCTTGCTCTGCGCGTTGCTTTTCTTGTTCAGCCAATTCTTGCGGTGTCGGTACTAACTGCCCTTGTGCTGTAAAATAGCGTAATTGATTGTTCTGCACACCCAAATATAAATCTAACTGCTGACTCCATAACCAACCTTGGGGGTTCGGTTCTATTGGTTGGTAATTACCGTCTACTAAATGAAACCCTACAAATTCTAAATTATTCGGGTCAAACCAAAAATACTCTGGGGTGCGAAAGATATCTTGGTAGATTTGTTTTTTTAAACTTTTGTCTGTGGCTTTTGTGGAAGACGAAAGCAACTCAACAATGATATTTGGATATTTACCGTCTTCTTGCCAAATCACCCAACTTTTGCGCGGTTTGCGTTCGCATCCTAGCACCACAAAAAAGTCTGGGCCGCGAAATTCTTCTGATTTAAGTTGACGTTGGCTATAGTAAATTGTCAAATTTCCCGCCGCATAAAAGTCATTGCGATTTTGCCACCACAATTCTAAGCATTGTAATAACAGAATAATTTGGCGTAGATGTAAATCGCTTTCCAATGGTGGTTCGTAACTTTCTATATCTCCTGGTGGAAATATTATATCTTCTGCTGGTTCTAAATCTTGGGCAACTGACATGACTTAATTGGGGCTAGGGGTGAGATGTTCGGATAAACGGCTACGGGTGGATGGATAGATGTAATTACTATCATAATCTAGGCGAAATTCGCGGTTATTGCAGCGAGTCGTGATGTGATAGCAAAAACCTGATTGTAAATTGCGTTTTGGGCGAGACATGAAAAGCTATATCATTATTGCGCTAAATATACAATAATTGATTAGCAATTTCGTCTGCTGTCAAAGTATCAAAAAGGATGGCAATTCTTTCGACAATTTCATAAGAATTTCTGCGTTTAGCAATTAAAATTCCTAGATGAGATTGACTATTAACTAGATAGTTTGTGTGTAATTCCTCAAAATCAAGTCGGTTATGAGTTAAAATACAATGCCCAATAGATACAGCAAAAGCTAGTTGTCTTTGATCTGGTTCTCCTAACATTTGTTGTTCTCGTGCTGTCGTTGCATCAAAACCTCTTGCTAAGAGTAAAGTAGCCACAAGAACATCCACATCTTCATCAATATAAACTTGAGCAAAAATCGTCATTTTTGATTTAATCTAGCTTTAATAGCTGGATGGACTAATTCATCAGGGACATGATTACGCTCGATATATTCATTGATTTCTGCTTGATTATCTAAGTAAAAACTCAAAGCATCAAAAACTTGCGCTAAGGTTAAATGAGGTAAGTGTAGCGGGATTTCTTCTGGTCTAATACCTAAACGCCAATTTTCAACAATTGCTCTCACAGGCGTTCTAGTTTCCTTAATAATCGGTTCACCGGATAAAATATCAGGCTGTCGGGTAACATAGCGAGAGTTTGTAGTAGTTGTCATACTATTGAGATTTTTGGCAGTATCTCTGTTAATGTATCACAGACTAATACCCTACGTGGAAGCCAAAAGGCCTATAAAATAAGCTTTTCATTTTTATTGAGGTTTTTTCCAACTCTGCGATCGCTGTAAATCAACAATATACATTATGTAGCGATGATTGGACTCACCAACAAACTTTGATCATCAATGTTACAACATTAAGCCTTAGAGCTAGAACCTTAAGCCTTAAAGTTAGAACATTAAGTCTTAAGGTTATAACTTTAAGCCTTAAGGTTACAACATTAAGCCTTAGAGCTAGAACATTAAGCCTTAGAGCTAGAACATTAAGCCTTAGAGCTAGAACATTAAGCCTTAAGGTTACAACATTAAGCCTTAAAGTTAAAGCGATCGCTGATAGCGGTTCTCAATTGCATGGAATACAGACCATTTGCAGGGGCATAGCATTGCTGTGCCCTATTGTTTATTGCTTAAACATAATATTATTGTGCTGAAAATCAACCTTTGATGATTAAATTCCGAGAAATCACGGGCATAAATAAAAACTTTTACTAAAAAAATGCGCTTTTTGCTGAACCAGAATACAGGTTAATTGAGACAAAATAGCTCTGTAAAGCTTTTAAAAGCGTAAATGTATGCCTGTAAAAAAACGTAGCTCCCAAATTCTAAAAAAAGCTCAGTTTAGAGTTGCTGGTCTGAAAGCTATCGATCCAAATCTCAATTTTGATGATACTTACAACTTGCAAAACCTGACTCAATTAATAGAGAATTTTCACAAGATGCTTAATGATTATAACGTTGCTATAGCTATGATTGACTCTTCTAAAAAAAAGCTGGATGAGATGGAAAAAAACTTAAATCAGGTTTCAGACAAAATGCTGACGTGGGTTGGTTGCAAGTACGGCAAAAACAGCAATGAATATGAACTTGCAGGTGGGATTCGAGACAGCGAACGCGTTCGTAAAAGCAGATTAACACGGTTAAAATCTAACGCAAATAAAACATCGGATGAAAATGTAACAACTATCTAGTAAAATTGCGCGATAATTTTAGTAAGGTTTGGCAAACTCGTCGTGTCTAGATCCCTGACTTTTTTGAAAAATCCGGGATCTATCTTCTCACAAATGAATCAGGACTCCTATATAATAAAACTTTACATTAATTCAAAACTTCCGCAATCTTAAAATTGAATGACCCGTTTTATACACGATAAATTCGCCAAAGACTATTTAGAAGAGTTATTAAAAAATTACGGAGAAGTCAAGGCATCAGAAAAACTTTCAGGAGAAATTAAAGAAATAGATGTTTTATTCACTCCTGCCAAACAGCAAAGCTCTAATATAGAAATACTAGTAGTTCGCCAAGGAAACTTGGCGGGGTAAAGGGTAAGGGGTAAAGGGAAAAGGTTTTAATTCCTTCCCCCTTCCCCTTTCCTCTTTTCCCAGTCTAAACCTAGCAATTTTGGGTTGGCAGACTACTAGGTTTGCTAGGAAGATTTGCGGAACATCCTGCACTCATAGAAGCTTTTCGTAATCCAGCTTCTACCGATGAAATATGCGACTGTATTCTAAAATTATTAGAAGTAAAGGCTTTCTTACGACGAGAAGCCAAAACCAATAAAACCAAACTTCAGGACTCGGAAATTCCTAAATTGTGGATTCTGACACCTACCGTATCTGAAACTAGGTTATCTAGCTTTGGAACTATGCAACAAGCAGGTTGGTTACCAGGAGTACATTAAACCTTTTGCAAAAGTGCTTTTTGCAAGAGGTGGGAAAAGGGAAAATACCAAACCTTTCCCCCTTTCCCCTTCCCCTTTTCCCGACTTCTGCAAGAAGTCTATTTTCTGCCAGATGCCTTACGGACAGCAATTGTAGCAATACATCAACTACCGCCAACACCGGAGACTTTATGGTTGAGACTTTTGGGTAGAGGAAACGTGCAGTCACAAGCAATTATTGAGTTGCAGGGCTTACCATTAGATCATCCATATCAAAAAGCAACCCTGGAATTAGTTTACAACTTGCGTGAAAATTTAAGAGTAAATCAAGAATTAGAAGCAGATGATAGGGAGTTAATTATGCGACTAGAACCACTTTATCAAAGAGACAGAGAACAAGCCAAAGAAGAAGGAAGACAAGAAGGAGAAAGAGATTTAATACTGCGTCTACTCAATCGCCGTATTGGTGAAATTGATGCGTTATTAATCGACAGAATTACAGGATTATCGATAGAAGAATTAGAAAACTTAGGAGAGGCGTTATTAGATTTTTCTAGTATTCCTGATTTAGAAGCTTGGTTAAACCAACAATCAGAATAAATTATCAGTAAAATAATTAATTTCTAACTAAGGTGGAGTCTACAGCAACAGTAAACAAGTTTGTTCGTAGTCTATAAAAAGTTAAAAATATTTGAGAGACAAAAACTAAACTTTCAGTATAAAAATAAATTGCTAATAAGCGATCGCCAGTAAGGCTTTCAGTAATAAAAGTAAGGTAAACTTTTATAGCTAAGTCTTGCCTAAAAATATTTCATAATTAAAAGTAGAACATCCCAACGAGAATACAAAAATGCTAGAACAATACCGTCAACATGTTGTAGAAAGGGCAGCATTAGGAATCCCCCCCTTACCGTTGGATGCGAAGCAAACCTCAGAATTATGTGAATTACTGAAGAATCCGCCCAAGGGTGAAGAAGATACATTATTGCATTTATTGAGCGATCGCGTCCCCCCCGGTGTCGATGCAGCTGCCTATGTAAAAGCTGGATTTCTCACAGGTATTGCCAAGAAAGAAATTACCAGTCCCTTAATTTCCCCCATACAAGCGGTGCAATTGCTGGGCACAATGGTGGGCGGCTATAACGTACAAGCTTTAATTGATTTGCTGCAATTCCCTACCGTATCTGTATCAGACTCTTCCGAAACACCCCTGGTGATGGGGGGACAAGGAAAGGAACCCATCGCCGCCTACGCCGCCAATGCCTTAAGCAAAATTTTGTTGGTATACGATGCTTTCCATGATGTTTTGGAGTTATCGAAAACCAATCCTTTTGCCAAACTAGTAGTTGACTCTTGGGCTGAAGCTGAGTGGTTTACTGCCCGCCCGACTGTACCAGAAGCCATTACTGTTACTGTTTTTAAAGTTCCTGGGGAAACCAACACTGATGATTTATCCCCCGCCCAAAGCGCCACAACTCGCCCAGATATTCCCTTACATGCTTTAGTGATGTTAGAGTCACGGCAACCGGGAAGTTTAGAAACCATTGCCGAACTGAAAAAGAAGGGACATCCTGTAGCTTACGTGGGGGATGTGGTTGGTACGGGTTCCTCGCGGAAGTCTGCTATAAATTCGGTGTTGTGGCATTTGGGAAATGATATACCTTATGTGCCAAACAAACGCGCTGGGGGGTATATTTTAGGTGGTGCGATCGCGCCTATCTTCTTTAACACAGCTGAAGATGCCGGTGCTTTGCCTATCCAGTGCGATGTCACCAAACTAGAAACCGGCATGGTAATTACCATCCATCCCTACAAAGGTGAAATTACCAATGAAGCAGGGGAAGTTATTTCTACCTTCACTCTCAAACCAGATACCATCCTCGATGAAGTCCGCGCAGGTGGACGCATCCCCCTACTTATCGGGCGTACCCTCACCGATAAAACACGCGTTGCACTCGGTTTAGAACCCAGTACCGTTTTTATCCGTCCCCAACAACCCAACGACACAGGCAAGGGCTACACCTTAGCCCAAAAAATGGTGGGTAAAGCTTGCGGCTTACCTGGCGTCCGTCCCGGTACATCTTGCGAACCCATCATGACCACCGTTGGTTCTCAGGATACCACAGGCCCCATGACCCGCGACGAATTAAAAGAACTCGCTTGTCTGGGTTTCAGTGCAGACTTAGTAATGCAGAGTTTCTGCCACACAGTAGCTTATCCCAAACCAGTAGACATTAAAACTCACCACGACCTCCCCGACTTTTTTGCCCAACGTGGCGGTGTTGCCTTGCATCCCGGTGATGGTATCATCCACTCTTGGTTAAACCGAATGCTGCTACCAGACACCGTGGGAACTGGCGGCGACTCCCACACCCGCTTCCCCTTAGGAATTTCCTTCCCCGCCGGTTCTGGCTTAGTAGCTTTTGCTGCGGCATTGGGCGTCATGCCTTTGGATATGCCAGAGTCAGTTTTGGTAAGATTCAAAGGTGAATTGCAACCCGGCGTTACCCTGCGGGATATTGTAAATGCCATTCCCTACGTAGCAATTCAAAAAGGTTTGCTCACAGTAGAGAAGCAAAACAAGAAAAATATCTTCTCCGGGCGAATTTTAGAAATTGAAGGTTTGCCAGATTTGAAAGTCGAACAAGCCTTTGAACTCGCCGACGCCACCGCCGAACGTTCTTGTGCAGGTTCTACCATTAAGCTGAGTGTAGAGACAATTTCTGAGTATCTGCGTTCTAACGTCGCACTTTTGAAAAACATGATAGCACGGGGCTATCAGGATGCGCGTACCATCCTCCGCCGCATTGCCAAAATGGAAGAATGGTTAGCAAATCCCGTGTTATTAGAAGCCGACGCCGATGCCGAGTATGCTGAAATAATTGAAATTGATTTGAACGAAATCAAAGAACCAATTGTTGCTGCTCCCAATGACCCCGATAATGTTAAATTATTATCGGAAGTTGCTCATGACCCAGTGCAAGAAGTATTCCTGGGTTCGTGTATGACAAATATCGGTCATTATCGAGCAATGGCGAAAGTTTTGGAAGGCGCTGGTGAAGTGAAAACTCGCTTGTGGATAGCACCACCAACCCGCATGGACGAACACCAATTAAAAGAAGAAGGAGTGTACGCCATTTTTGGGGCTGCGGGTGCGAGAACAGAAATACCAGGATGCAGTTTGTGTATGGGAAATCAGGCGCGAGTTGCTGATGGTACAACAGTGTTTTCAACCTCTACCCGCAACTTCAATAATCGCATGGGCAAAGATGCGCGAGTGTATCTTGGTTCCGCAGAATTAGCAGCAGTTTGCGCGCTGTTAGGACGCATTCCCACAGTAGCGGAATATTTGGATATTGTGGCAAAGAAAATCGATCCTTTTGCTAATGATTTGTATCGCTATTTGAACTTCGATCAAATCGTTGGTTTTGAGGATGAGGGAAGAGTCATTGCGTTGGAAGATATGCCTAAGATTGAGGATATTTTAGGTATGCCTACGGTAGCGAGGTAGGTAGTAATAATTTATCTTAAGTGCTTAGCGCTTATACCTTAAAGCTATACTAATTCAGCCCGCCTAGACGGGCTTTTTTGCTAATTATTACAGATAAAGCCTTTTAAGTATAATTAAAATTTTTTTGTTAGACTAGTCTAATTTATACTAAATTCAAAATGAAAGCCTCAGAAACGACTCTTCGCAACTTACTAGAAGGTGGTAAACAGTTTCAAATACCTCTGTTTCAACGACCATACTCTTGGAAAGAGAAAAATTGGAAGACTCTTTGGGAAGATTTGATGAGTCTCTACAATGATGAAGTACAAGGTTCTTATTTTCTTGGTCCCATAGTCACACAAGCAGAATTAGGAACAGCTGACGGTATCACTCCATATATTGTAATAGATGGGCAACAACGTCTTACCACTCTTAGTATTCTCCTAGCAGCATTACGAAATCATCTCAAGAAATATGACGAACAAATGTCTGAACAGATATATGAATTTTATCTGATTAATAAATATCAGAAAAATGATGATTATTTTAAAGTACTACCTACTCAAAATGATCGTGATGCATATAAAATTATAGTTGAAGGTAAAACAGGGAAAAGCAAAAATCCACCATTGAAGACAGGAGAAATAAATGAAGCTTATAAGTTTTTTGATAAACGGCTGAAAGAATCTGTGCCCGATCAAGATACACCTCTTGATTTAACAAGATTGAAAAAAATTATATTAGAACAATTAGTGGTAGTAAATATAACTTCAGATGCAAACGATAATCCATATCTTATTTTTGAAAGTTTAAATAATAAGGGAGAAGAACTAACTCAGGTAGACTTAGTTCGGAACTATATATTTATGAGGTTACCTCATGAAGAACGAGAAGAGGTATATGAAAATGAATGGTTACCTTTCATAGAAAGTTTTAAATCTAGTGTTAGCCAAAAAGAGTATGCAGATGAATTAACAAACGCATTTTGGTTTTATTTACGTAAAGATGGCGAAGCAGTTAACCAAAAAGAAATTTACAAAAATATCAAAAAACGCTTTGATACTTCAAGGATGGGTGTAAAGTCTGAACTACAAAATCTTATACTGTTTGCAAAGTATTATCAACGCCTTAATTTTTGTGAACAAGAACCAGAACCTAAATTAAGACATTACTTCCAGCGGTTGAAAAGGCTTGACTTTATGACTTGTCAGATATTCCTACTCAATGTTTATTATGAGTATGAACAGGAAAGCTTCTCGCTTGATAAGTTTGAAGAAATTTTACGTTATCTAGAGTCATATTTTGTACGTCGTTTATTTGCTGGAATTTCTACCAAAAGTTTAGGATCAGTTTTCAATGCCTTGTACTCTGAAGTCCAGAAAGTAAATCCTACTGATCTGGTTGATGGATTACAACAAGTATTGAAGGGCTATGATAAGAGTAAAGTTTGGCCTGATGATGATGCATTGCGTGATGGGATTATGACCAAGGGTGTATACACTAAAAGTTTGACTGATAGAGCGAAGCTTCTTTTAGAGAGCCTAGAGTCATCTCTTACTAAAGAAAAGGTTAAGTCAGATAGTTTAACTATTGAACATATCCTGCCCCAGACATTAAATAAAGAATGGAAAACAATGTTAGGAGGAAATCATGCTTCTGTTCAGAAGAAATGGCTACATACGTTAGGTAACCTCACATTAACAGGATATAACTCTGAGATGGGTAATAAACCTTTTTCAGAAAAATTAGTATATTTCAATACTAGCAATTTGTCATTAAATCATTATTTCAGACAAATATATGTTTGGAATGAAGAAGCAATTAAAAAGCGTGCAGAACATTTAGCTGATATAGCTATTAAAGTTTGGCCTAGATAAAAAGAGTATTTCATTGCTTCGGAGAGGGGTTGGGGGAGAGGTCAATTAATGCGAAAGATTGCGGGTTACTGGGTTGCTTTATGTATAGAAAATAGATTGGTAAAACAAGGAATAACTCAAGAAGCACCAATCAATCAAGTTAATTAAGCGATCGCCTCTTTTTTTCAGCCTATAAAATAGAATAAAGTAAGCAATGCTCTCCTAATTATAGAACATCAACAAGTAACAAAAATGAATTTTTATACAGTTGTACTCAGACAAAGTTCTGGCTATTGGGTTGCTTTATGTTTAGAAAATGGTATTGTCGGCCAGGGGGATACTCAAGAAGATGCTATTAATAAGCTGAAAAAAGCAATTGAATCCTTTGAAATTGTTTATGAGTCTGAAACTAATATTTATAAATCTCCTGTTTCAATAGAGCAATTACATGAATTTTTATATATTGAAGAGAAAGAACAAGATACAGAAATATACGAATTAAGAAAGGTTTATGCCTAAAAATATACCTTCCCTGAAACCCAAGGAGTTAATTAAGTTTTTAGAACAAGCAGGTTGTACATTTCATAGAGAAGGAAAAGGCGACCATAGATTATATACTCGTGAAGTTGAAGGTCAACGAAGAGTCGTTCCTATAGATATGGGTGCAAAAGAAATGTCTCCTGCTTATGTTTTGCGTATTTTTAGGCAATTTGGCTTTACTGATGAAGAAATTGAAAGTTTGTTAATGTAAATAATGTTGAGTTATCAGATCGTAAGCCCAACCTACAACTAAGTAAGAACAAGCTGTGTTGCTAGAATTGAATTAAAATGAGCTTTTTTAGCTTATCTTTACTGGAATTAATTTAATGAGGAATGATGTTCTGATGTCTCAACCCAATTTAATTAAGGAAGCTGAAGCCAGTAATAATCAGAAAGAAACTTGTTTGATAGAAATTTTAAGAGAAATCCAAGAAACGCCCAAAGAATACTGGCCAAACTTGCTGGCAATTATGCGGGTTTTTCGGGAAAGTGTAACTATTAAACCGGAATTAGTAAGCAATTCACCAAAAGAGTTAAATAAACAAGAACAAGAAATTTTAAATCAACAACATCAATCACTCAAACAACTAACAAAACAATGGTTAGAAGAAGGAGATGAAAAAGAGCAAACAGAAACTTGGGAATATCTGTCTCAAGCAATTGATGACAATCTGGTTTAGATTTTGCATCAGTTTTTATGGGTAAACTGGTTTTCCTTGATACAAATGTTTTAGGAATGGTAACAAATCCGAAAAACTCTAATCCTATTTGTCAGGAGTGTAAAGAATGGTTAGATGAACTACCTTTAAAAGGGTATCAAATAATCTTACCTGAAATTGCTGATTACGAAGTGAGGCGAGAATTACTGAGAGCAGGAAAAACATCGGGTATTAAACGGTTAGATCAACTGAAAACAGCAATTACTTATTTACCCATTACTACTTCTGTAATGCTTTTAGCCGCGAATTTTTGGGCTGAAGTTAGAAAAACAGGAAAACCAACTACTGATGCTAAATCTCTTGATGGTGATGTCATTTTAGCAGCACAAGCCAAAATTGAAGAATTAAAAGGGCATCAAGTTATTATTGCTACTACTAATATTAAACATCTGTCATTATTTGTAGATGCTCGTGAATGGCAAAGCATTAATTAAATGGTTCAATAAAGTATAAGTCAAACTACGATCGCTCTTTGCATCGTCTATATAATTGGCGATCGCCTTGGCTTATACTTGGGAAAAATATCTAAAAAAGTCCTGCTGACTCATACAATAGACCTCTTGCAAAAAACACTTTTGCAAGAGGTGGGAAAAGGGAAAAGGTTAAAGGGGAAAGGAAAATACCAAACCTTGAACTTTGATCAAATCGTTGGTTTCGAGGATCAAGGAAGAGTGATTTCTAAAGAAGAACAAGCTTTGTTGGTCTAGTTTAAAATAAGGTGGGCTTTTTTAGCTCACCTTTAATCTCAATATATAGGAATCATGTTTGATTTTTGAACAAAATTAGTACTGTGCTGGCTCCTGTGCGTAAAAAAATCACCTCTGGGTTTTGATCGTTAAAACCTGCGGCGGCGTAGAATCTGGAGGATATAAAAAGTCTATCTGTACTTGTCGCTGTTCACCCGCCAACATCTTCAGTGTCACCAACGGTTCGCCCATTTGTCCCCGACGCTGTACCAAATGCACATAACGCGTCTTTTCAACACCATTATCATCGATGTAACTTACCCGCACCGTTCCCCGAAAGAATATTTGTTCTATATTTGGCTTTAAAAACAGCAGTCTATCTATTCCTCCTTCATCCTTTAAAGGAGTCTGTATTGATACATTTATCACCTGAGTTTGATTAGTAATATTTCTGAGAGGTAAAGTTAGATTGTATTCAACACCATAGTTACTGTGAGCAAAGTAAGCCGTATCAGGATAACGTCTTAACATGGCTGCACTTTGAATTTGTCCGGTGCTGAGAGTAACTAAATGTACAGTTCCCAAAGGATAAGAAAATGCCTTTCCTGGTTGGGGTATCGTTAACTCAGATACATTAGGATTATCCGTAATTTGTGCTTGCCATTGCGCTCCTTGGGATACGCCAGCGACACGACTAAATACTGTTGGTTCTCTGGGAGGATCGAGAGGTGTCGGAATCGGGTCACGCTTTCCTGCTAAAGTGCCTGTATCCAGAAGCTTTTGCCACTCAGCTAAAGTGGGCGGAATATTACTATTTTTGGCTAAATTTGCTACATAAACTGGGCCACTACTTGCCAAGCGCATCATGGTAGTGCGACCGTTAGAAGAAGGAGCTTGTACGGAAATGGGTAAATTTGCTAAAATTTGAGTTTGTTTTGGTTCTATTACCAGCTTTTGGGGAAAAATCCCTTGGCGAACTCCCCGCAGTACATCATTCATTGTGCGATCGCCTGGGCCAGAGTAAACTGAACCTTGGGGATTTTCGACAATATCTGGTAAAGTAATAAACTGTGCTTCTTTGGTGGAATAACTAGCTGCTTGTAATATTTGCAGTGTTACAGGTTCATTTCCCGGATTATGTACGATTATTCCTTGGTAAACAGTACGGCTTTGGGCTGGTGTTTCTGCTCTGACGATATGATGAGCAAATATATCAAATCTGCCTTGAAAAGAATAATTTAAATGTGCTGACTGTACTTGTTTTCCATCTGGGGGAAAGGTTGAGAGTAAAATTCCTTCAGTTGTTACTAGTTCAGGACTATTGCTGTTAAAAGTAGGAATAAGATCGAGTTTTCCTGGTAAAGGACGTACTTCTTGGCTGTCTACTTCGACTCCAGCAATATATTGTGGGGGAACTGTGTAAATATTTAACGCCCGACACATCAAAGCTGCAACTTCACCTCTGGTAGCGCTTTGTAGTGGTCTTAGCTGTTTGACATTGGGATAATTGACAACAATACTATTAATGGTGGCAGATGCGATCGCATTTTGGGCATAGTTAGGAATTTGTGCCGCATCATTAAAATACTGTTGTAATGTCTGCATTGGGTTGGATAAAGGGCTGTAATTTTTGCCACCAGCTATGACACCAATGATTTGGGCGCGAGGAATTGGTTGGTTAGGCTGGAAAATTCCGCCAGGATAACCAGAAAAAAATCCTTTTTGGTAAGCGTTAGAAATTGCTTTATTTGCCCAATAATTAGCAGGTACATCTTTAAATGACGCAGCAGTGCGTTTAACTGGGGAATCAGGAAAAGCATTTAGCATTAACACCGCTGCTTCGGCACGTGTCACTGTTGCATCTGGGCGAAAACTACCATCAGGGTAGCCTGTGATAAGTTTACGGTCTCCTAGCTGCTGAACACAATGCTTTGCCCAATAGCTTTGGGTATCAGAAAAGGCTACAACATCGGGGCTTGACAGAGCTAAAAGAGAGAGGAGAGTTACTGTAGTTGTTACCAGGATCATTAATAAACTTTAGTATAAACTAAAGCTATTAAAGCATTTTGCAGGGTTTAAGTCTGTTGATACTAGCGATCGCACTTTTGAGCAAATGCCCTGACATTGGCTAGTAGATTGATACCATTCGCATCAGTACTAAATTTTCTACCAAGATTTGCTTCCCCAACTTTATTGTTAGAAAAGCTACTGCAAAATAGACTTCTTGCAGAAGTGGGGAAAAGGGTAAGGGGTAAAGGGGAAAGGGCTAATAAAAACCCTTTTCCCTTTACCCCCTCTTGCAAAAGTTACTTTTGCAAGAGGTCTAATGAGTTAAACTTGTTAAGGATTTTAAGCAAGCGATCGCAGATTATAAAGGATTAGGCTCTGCCACCACTTCTGGCAGGGGAATAAATTCTGCTTCACCTGGCACGCTAGGAAAGCGGTTCTCACGCCAATCGGCCTTTGCCTGCTCTATTCGCTCCCGTCGGCTAGAAACAAAATTCCACCATATATAACGTGTACCTAATGGTTCACCACCAATGACAATACACCTAGCAGCAACAGCAGCAGAAACCTTCACCTCATGACCTGGCTGTAATATGGCAAGGCGATATGGCTCAAGCAGTTGATCGTTAATGCTCAATCCCTCTGTAACGCTGTATACTGCTGTTTCTGAGTAACCAGTAGGAATAGTGAAGTGAGTATTGCTAGATAGCACCACATCTAAATAAAGCACGGGTGAAAAAACTTTCACAGGTGAGATGTAACCATAAGCTTCTCCAGCAATGAGTTTGATGGTAACGCCATTTTCTTCCCAGGTAGGAAGCGTTTGAGCAGGATAGTGAATAAAACAAGGATCGGTTTCTTCGTGTTCAACAGGCAAAGCAATCCAGGTTTGAATAGCATGAACGGTGGCTTCGTTGTAACGGTCACTGTCGGGAGAGCGTTCTGAATGTACAATCCCCTTTCCCGCGGTCATCCAGTTGACTGCACCCGGTTGAATTTCCTGTACAGTACCTAAACTATCGCGGTGCATTATAGCACCATCAAATAAGTAAGTGAGGGTTGCCAGATTGATATGAGGGTGTGGTCGGACATCAATGCCTTTGTTAGGTGGCAAAACGGACGGCCCAAGATGATCGAAAAAAATAAACGGCCCTACCATTTGGCGATGAGGATATGGCAAACTGCGACGGGCAAAAAAACCACCTAAATCTTTAACTTCAGGTTCAATCAGTTGAAGTATTGCCATAAGTCATCGTGTAGGGAATGAGTGGTAATAGCTGAAATTATTATAAGTAAATTCGCTGCAAAAAAAGCTAACCTTTTTTATAAGCATAAGTACTGTAACCGCCATAAGGCATACCTTCAGAATTTCTCGGTAGAGGTATAGACAAATATAAAGAAAACATTAAGGGAATACCCAGAAAAGATGGGTAGAAATTGGGTAGTTACCCGCTATTTTTTTGCAAGCCATTGAGCGATGATTATGTGTATAGAAACCGCTGGCAAAGATTTTTCGCTGGCATTTAATAAACTGTATATAAAACAAGCCCTGAAATAAAATAATTCAGGGCTTTTTAAGTCGCTACGAAAGAGTAGTCGAACCAATTCGCAATACGCGCTTTATCCGTACTGCGGATTGTTTGCTTATTATCTAAATCCTCTAATTTGAATTACGGGGATTGCCCTGTTTGATATTAAAAATTGTTCGGTCATTAAACAAAATTCATCGGGTTGTTAATTTAGGGCGCTACTCCTGCAACTAGTTGACCCAAGCTAGACATCTTTTCACTTTGAACTAACTGAATCTAGGTGGTTTGAAGTTTGTCGAAAGGTACTTAATTAGGCGGGTATTAGCATAATTAACATTTAGTATTTCCAAATTTAATGCAATTGCAACAGCTAAAAAGAAACCACAATTTAAAATTTAGAAGTCAGAATTAGTGAATACTACATCCACAAAGTTAAAAGTGAACACATAGGGCTTTGTTGGCTCTGAATTTTTCAACTTAGACAAATATGTGATAAATTACACAAAAATAACATGAAAAATATTTGTTTCCCGCTCCCTATTTTTAAGGCAGAAATCCTCAAAAATATAATTAACGTATAATTCAGGTTGATTTTAATAAAAATTAATACTTAATAAAATATTTTTGCTGATTACCAATACTTACGAAAAATTTTACAAATCAAGGCGCTACATACACGTAATCAACCGTGTTTACACGCATAAATATGCTGTAGCGGGGTTGTGTTGTATAACCTAATTGATACAAAAACTTAAACCCTTGCTTAATGATAAAAAAACGGCGTTAAACTAGAACCACAGGGCAATAATTACAGGAAAAATATGATGAGCGATCGCGACTACACTCTAATCATTGATAAAAGCGGCAGTATGTCCACACCTGACCAAGTTGGTGGTAGAAGTAGATGGGAAATAGCCCAAGAATCTACACTCGCTTTGGCAAGAAAGGCAGAACAGTTTGACCCAGATGGTATTACTGTTTATGTCTTTTCTGGAAAATTTAAACGCTACGATGATGTAACTTCAGCCAAAGTCGGACAGATATTTCTGGAAAACGATCCTGCTGGTACGACAAACTTAGCAGGCGTACTCCAAGATGCAGTCAATAATTACTTTCAACGCAAAGCTGCTGGTCAAACTAAGCCAAACGGAGAAACAATTTTAGTGATTACTGATGGTGAACCAGACGATCGCAAAGCTGTGTTTGAAGTTATCATTCATGCTACTCGGCAGATGGAGCGTGATGAAGAATTGGCAATTTCGATTATTCAAGTAGGTTCAGACAGTCAAGCCACTAAGTTTTTGAAAGCTTTGGATGACCAGTTGCAAAGTGTTGGCGCTAAATTTGATATTTGCGATACAGTCACTTTAGATGACCTAGAAGAAATGAGTCTTGTAGATGTATTAACCAGCGCCATAACTGACTGATAATTTCTAACTTGATCGGCTTTATCTAATACATTATTATCAATTTTTGGAGATAGTATCTATGCTCAAAAATTGATTCCTAATATAAAAGTTGTGACTAAATATTGGGGGAAGTTATAAATGCTAGAAAATCGAGATTATACCTTAATTATTGACAAAAGTGGCAGTATGGCTACCCCAGATCAAAAGGGTGGTAGAACCAGATGGATAACAGCACAAGAATCAACTTTAGCTTTAGCTAGTAAATGTGAGCAATTTGACCCAGATGGTATCACCGTTTATGTATTTTCTGGTAAATTTAAGCGCTATGAAAATGTGACATCCGGGAAGGTAGCACAAATTTTTCGAGAAAACGATCCCTCTGGTACAACTGACTTAGCTGGTGTGTTGAAACATGCAACTGATGATTATTTTCAACGCAAAGGCGCTGGTCAAACGAAGCCAAATGGTGAAACAATTTTAGTGGTTACTGATGGCGAACCAGACGATCGCAAAGCAGTCATGAAGGTGATTATTGAAGCTTCTCGCCGGATGGATAGAGATGAAGAATTAGCTATTTCTTTCATTCAAGTTGGTACAGATCAGCAAGCTACTCGTTTTCTCAAAGTTTTAGACGATGAACTCCAAAGCGCCGGTGCTAAGTTTGATATCTGTGACACAATTACTATGGAAGATATGGAAGATTTGAGTTTATCAGAAGTGCTACTCAATGCCATTAATGACTAGTATTAGGCAAAAGGCAAAAGGCAAAAAAGAATAGTTAACAGGAAACTGTTTAACTATTTTCATTTTTTTAACTTTTGAAAAAATGCCAAATATAATCTTGGTTTTCGCTTCCGCTTTATAGGACTTATAAAAATGGATTCTATTGATAAGCTGTTAGCTGAACTTAAAACTGAATACAAAGAAGAACAACCCAAACAGCAGCCAAAATCAACTACGGCCAAATCTTTTGTTCCAGCCTCACCAAAATCTGCATCTTTCATGGATAATCTTTTGGCAGAAGTTAAGTCTGATTTTACAGAAATAGATGCTGCTGAAGAATTAAAAAGACAGCAGGAATTAGAACAGGAACGAATTCGCCAAGAACAACTCAAAGCTAAACAGCTAGAGGCTTTGAA
The DNA here is from genome assembly GCA_034530795.1 of Nostoc sp. DedQUE12a. Taxonomy (GTDB): domain Bacteria; phylum Cyanobacteriota; class Cyanobacteriia; order Cyanobacteriales; family Nostocaceae; genus Nostoc. The sequence goes on along the minus strand of JAVRCH010000059.1, from coordinate 13,356 downwards.
AGTGCAAGCAAAAGAATGGTTGGCGAAAATAGATCCATTTTCGCCTGAAGGACTTTGGTTTGAAAGGTTTGCTGAAAGTTATCCGTCGAAATTAGAGGCAGCGATTGAATATTTACGAAATAACTAATAACGCCTAACAGCTTAATATTAATGGTCATTATTTCGACCAAAATGTTGAACAGCCCATTCATGCATAGCGTAGAGAATGGGTTGCAAAGTTTCTCCTAGAGGCGTCAGTGAATATTCTACCTTTGGTGGAATTTGGGGATAAACTTCTCGATGAATAATACCGTCTTCCTCCATTTCTCTAAGTTGCTGAGTTAGCATCTTTTGAGTGATTCCAGGTAAAGCCCTTTGCATCTGGCCAAAGCGTTTGACGCCAGTCATTAATTCTCTAATAATCAAAACCTTCCACCGCCCGCCAATGACCTTGAGTGTAGTTTCTACTTCGCAAGTCAGCTTGGTATAGTTTTCTGCTTCAGCTTTCATAGAAATTTTGGTGGAAATTTACTTCCAAATCAGTATTATTATATTCTGCCAATAGTGGACATGAATGGCATAAAAGCACCATTGTGATTTCTGGTGTTGCTGATTGAGAATATGAATTTAGCTCACGCAGAGGCGCAGAGCTGCAGAGAGTAAGTATTGTAGGGTGCGTTACGGATTTCATCGTAACGCACCAAATCTAAAACAATGGTGCGTTACTACCTATCTTTTCAAAAATCAAATAGTAGTCTTAATATAAATAGTTATTACATTGTGCTTTAAATTACTTTATAAGCTATAGCTCAAGGTGTTAAAAGAATTGTTGTTGGATGATTGTCCCTATACAAAAGTCCAGCAATTAATTTTTTACCGCTTAAAACGCTTTCATGCTGAAACAGATATCTGCAATCATCATCATCCTGATTTTAACTTTGGGGTTTCCATCTAGATCTCAAGCGGCAACTCCCCGTTCAACGTGGGTGGAAAATGAGATTTACCAATATAACCATGTGTTTGCTTCCCAATTGCCGCAAGAACTGGCAACAAAGATGCAAAAGATGACAGCTAGCCCGTTTGCGTTCTATCGAGGGACGGCTCACATCTTTTATCGTGATATGCAAACTTTACCAGGTTCAGGATTTGTCAATTCTCCGACATCAGCCATTTGGTTAGAGGGAGATATGCACATGCAGAATCTTGGAGGGATGAGGGATAGCAACGATAATAACGTCTTTGATACTACTGACTTTGATGAAGGTTATCTTGGCCCCTACGTTTGGGATTTGCGACGTATGGCAGTTTCTATTCTGTTGGCAGCTAAAGAGAACGGTTTTAGCTCTGGTGATGCTCAAGATATTGCCCGCAATTTCCTGGATGCTTACCTGAACAAGATAAGCGACTTTAAAGGGACTAATGACGAGCTATCATACCGTCTAGAAGAAAGCAATACCAATGGTGTGGTTAAAGATTTAATTCAAAAGGCAGCGGCTAAGAGTCGCTCTAGTTTACTAAATAAGTACACGCTGTTAAACAGTACTAGCGATCGCGTTTTTCAAACAACTTCGGAACTCCAGCCTGTATCTAGCAGCACCTATTCAAATATCGCTACTGCCATGAGTAGCTACATCGCTTCAATTCCTAGCAGCAAACGCCATAGCAATAGTTACTACACCCTAAAAGATATTCGCCTCAAATTAGGTTCTGGTACAGGTAGTCTTGGCAAATATCGGTATTACTCACTTATTGAAGGGCCAAGTTCAGCAACCGATGATGACCGAATTTTAGAGATGAAGCAACAAAATAGTAGCGCCGTGGCGATCGCATCTCCAGGTCTGTTGCCGAGTTCAGTTTATAATAATCATGAAGGAACAAGGGTGACAATCGCCACCAAAGCGATGCTTTCTAATACTGACCCTTTAGTTGGCTACACTACTGTTAGCAGTATTTCCTTTATGCTGCGTGAAAAATCACCCTATCAAGTAGATTTTGACTATACTTTGCTAACCACTAAATCAAAGTTCATGGATGCAATGGGCTATGTAGGGAAGGTGGTTGCTAAGAATCATGCCATCTCAGACAAGGACTATGATGCTAGGATTGTTGCCGCAAGTGTTGATAAGGAAGTGACTGATATTACCAGCGGTAATAAGGATGGATTTAAAGATGAGATCGTTAACTTTGCCCTAGACTATGCGGCTCAAGTCCAGTACGACTATGCGAGTTTTAAAGACGCTTATAACCGAGGGGTGACACTGTACTAAACTTTGCTTTTGTGCCTGAGGGATGGGAGGCGATCGCTTTTTTGTTTTGCTTTTGGGCTTTTCTCCACGTTCAAGTCTTCCATAAATCAAAAATAAAGAACCCCACCCCGCATTTGAGTAAAGCAAACGCTCCCCTCCCCTTAGGTGTACACACAAGTCTTTTAGAGTTGTTGTGTAAGACACAGAAGGTTAATTTTTGCTTTTCGATACAATAAAGGTGCGGGGCAATGCAACAAAGGTGCAAGGCGATGCAACAAAGGTGCAAGGCAATGCAACAAAGGTGCAAGGCAATGCAACAAAGGTGCAAGGCGATGCAACAAAGGTGCAAGGCAATGCAACAAAGGTGCAAGGCAATGCAACAAAGGTGCAAGGCAATGCATCAAAGGTGCAAGGCAATGCAACAAAGGTGCAGGTCAAGAGACTTGTGTGTACACCGTAGCCCCTTAACAAAGGTAGGAATTGAGGGTGGGGTGTTATATCATGTCCGCATAATTAGTTATGCTAACCACAGTCATTACACCCCACCCCCAACCCCTAAGAGCAAGCGGGGAGGGGAGACAAAGCGTAGCTTTGGCGGGGTGGGGTTCTTCGTGTTTAATAACCAATCAAGCGGACATGATATTAGGGACTTTTGCAAGAGACTCCATGAGCTACGCTCACAAGGAACAATGAAAATATTTCTTTCCTGTTCCCTGTTAATAGTTCTCTGTTCCCTATTTTCAACGCAGGTCTAATATTACTCACTGTACTGTAATATCAACGTGGTAACCTCGCGTGATTTAACTTAACAATGGCACGGCAAGACCAAATCAAAAGCTCTAGGAAACTTTGGTTACTGGAAAGACTCAAAGCTACTGTGATTTTCCTCTTAGTCCTGGGGCTATTGTTAATGGGACTTGCCACTCACATTGTGCGCCAATCCTTTCCCCAAGAGAGTGGCACAATTCAAATACCTGGACTGAAAGCTGAAGTAACCGTTCAGCGCGATAAATGGGGAGTACCCCATATTTATGCTGCCAACTCCCACGATTTATTCATGGCGCAAGGTTACATTCACGCCCAAGACCGCTTTTGGCAAATGGATTTTTGGCGACACATCGGTTCTGGGCGACTCTCAGAAATGTTTGGTTCTTCTCAGGTTGAAACTGACAAATATTTGCGGACAATGGGTTGGGCGAGGGTAGCGCAGCAAGAAATCCCGCAAATCAATGCAGAAATGAAGGCATATCTGGAAGCTTACGCCGATGGTGTCAACGCTTATTTAGCAAAACATCAAGGCAGCAGCTTGAGTTTAGAATACGCTGTACTAAAATTTCTCAATCCTGCATATCAGCCAGAACCTTGGCAAATACTCCATTCTCTAACTTGGGGTAAGGTGATGGCTTACGATTTGGGCAGAAATTTTCAAAGCGAAATTGAACGTGCAATACTGCTTAAAACTCTTACCCATGGTGAAGTTGAGGAACTTTTTCCACCCTATCCTCAGGACTTGCCAGCGATTTTGCCGGAGTTCGGGAAGAAAGCGGACGCGGTGAGAGAGGACGCGGGGACATGGGGACACGGGGACGCGGTGAAAGAGGACGCAGGGACATGGGGACATGGGGACACGGTGAAAGAGGACGCGGGGACATGGGGACACGGGGACGCGGTGAAAGAGGATACAGAGAGTTCTTTCCCCGCGTCGCCGCGTCTCCCCGTCCCCGCGTCTTCTTCCCTCTTCTCTGCTTTAGAGTCAATTAATCAGCCGATGGTGGCTTTGGAAAAACTAATTGGTTCTACGGGAATTGGTGTTGGTTCAAATAACTGGGTGATATCTGGTAAACGCACAACCACAGGTAAGCCGATTTTGGCGAATGACCCGCATTTGGGCGTGCAAATTCCCTCGATTTGGTATGAGGTTGGTTTGCATTGTACGTCTGAGAGTACAGAATGTCCTTACAACGTTGCGGGCTTTTCTTTTGCGGGGATGATTGGAGTAATTATCGGTCATAGCGATCGCATTGCTTGGGGTGTGACTAATGTTCAATCTGATGTGATGGATTTATACATCGAGAAAATCAACCCGAAAAACCCCAACCAATATGAAGTCAATGGTAAATGGGTTGATATGGAACTTGTGAAAGAAACGATTCAAGTTGCCGGAAGTCAGCCAATTGTGCAAACGGTTCGCTACACTCGACACGGGCCGATTCTCTCTGATGTTTCGCCGAATCTCCAGCAGTTACAATCCAGTCAGCCGCTAGAATTGCCGCAAAATTATGCCGTAGCTTTGCGCTGGACAGCATTAGCACCTTCTAAGCTAGGCTATGCTATTCCTGAAATCAATCGCGCTCAAAATTGGCAGGAATTTCGCACTGCTGCCAAGAATTATGATGTTCCTGCTCAAAATTTAGTCTACGCTGACATTGATGGCAATATTGGCTACCAAATGCCTGGTAAATTCCCCATCAGAGCCAAGGGAGATGGGCGTTATCCGGTTCCTGGTTGGACGGATGAATACGAATGGCAAGGCTATATTGATTTTGAGGAGTTACCCAAAAGTTTCAATCCGACCGAAGGTTTTATTGCTAGTGCTAATAATTTAGTTTCCCGTGAATATCCGTATTTAATTACCGCAGACTGGGTTTATGGCTATCGGGCAAAGCAGATTGTTAAGATGATTTCACAACAAACCGAGGCGATTTCTTTGAAGGACGTACAGCAGATACAAGGGAGCGATCGCAATCTCAATGCCCAAACACTAGTACCATTACTGCAATCACTCGCAGTCGATACACCCCGTTTGCAAGCAGCCCAAAAACTGCTACAAAATTGGGATTTGGAGTTGGGAATGACATCCCCAGCTGCGGCTTTGTTTGAAGTATTCTGGAAACACTTGCTAGCAAACACATTTCACGACCAGTTGCCTGAAAGATACTTTCCTGATGGCGGCGATCGCTGGTATGCTGTGGTGGCAAATCTGGTCAAACAGCCCAATAGTTCTTGGTGGGATAATCGCAACACCCCAAAAGTTGAGAACCGCGACCAAATTCTTCGAGAATCCCTGACAAAAGCCGTAGACGAACTAGAACGCCTTCAAGGTAAAGACCCAAAAAACTGGAATTGGGGCAAACTACATACCGTCACTTTTCGTAATGCCACCTTCGGTAAATCTGGCGTTGCAGCGATTGAAGCTTTGTTTAATCGCGGTGGCTTCGCTACGGCTGGGAATGGTGAAACAGTGAATGCTAACCGTTGGAAGGCGGATGAATCCTTTGAGGTGACCGATATTCCTTCATTGCGGATGATTGTAGATTTGGCAAATTTAGATAATTCATTGGGAATTCATACCCCTGGACAATCAGGTCATGCGTTCCATAGACATTACAAAGATATGGTTAATTCCTGGTGTCGGATTGAATACCACCCAATGCTGTGGCAAAAAACGAATGTTGCAGCAAATACTACTGCCACATTGAAGTTAATGCCAAAATTGGCAGAATAAAATTATTACTTCCAGTGAAATTACATACACATCTGCGAAAAAATGCAGTATAAAGTAGCAGGGATATAAAAGTCATATCATGTCTGATTGAATACTTATTATTTGGACTGATGTCTTGAGGCACAGAGATTTGAATCATAAGTGATTAACCGGATGTGATATCAGGAGCAGAAATAGAGATTTTTGAAAAAAAAAGAAAAGTATTTTTGCTGACTATCAATTTCCTTTGCTCAACGTTAGCAAAATATAGTCGGAGATTATGGAATATATGCAATATGTAGTTAAGAAAACTTTTATACTCTCAGCCACAACTGCGATCGCATTATTATTTGCAAGTTGTGGAGAAAGTAAAGTTGCCCAATGTAACAAAATTATCAAAGTTGCCAATCAAGCATCCGCTTTAGGTCAGGAATTCGGTAAAAATCCCAATCCAGCAAAAGGTTCTAAATCTTTAACTGAACTCGCCAGCAAGATAGACCCACTTACCCAAGAAATGAAAGCTCTAGAAATTAAAGATGAGAAACTCCAAGGTTTTCAAGGACGTTTCCTCACACTTTATCAGAGCATCACTAAAGAATTGAAGAATGCAGCAACAGCTATAGATAAAAAGAATCTCCCAGCAGCAAAGAACTCTTTGGCATCTCTACAAAAGAGTGGTCAAGAAGAAAGTTCAATAGTCAAGGAAATTAATAGCTATTGCTCTGGTAGTTAATAGCTATTGGTAGTTCGCAATTAAGAAACTAAGATTTAACCTGGTTTGTGGCTTTAAATCTGTTGCTTGGCTTTAGAGAATTGGTGTAATATCCCTGGTTTAGCCACAAAATGGTTGATAGAGACGTTGCAATGCAACGTCTCTACATCTGTTTGAAAAATCTTTATGTTTGGGATATGACTCATGATTAGACATACAGTTATGCATTAGACAAGAGTGCAAAAAGTACTTTTGCACTCTTGTAGGAAAAGGGACTCAATGTTAAAGGAAAAATACCAAACCTTTCCCCCTTTCCCCTTCCCCTTTTCCCGACTTCTGCAAGAAGTCTATTCTTTACATGGCGTTAGTTTAAGACCTAAGCTGGATTCATCCAGAGGATTTACGCAGGCGATCGCCCGATGTCTATTCCCCAAATTAGTGAGTTTACTATCCGCCGCCATGCCAACGCCAAATCTTTCCAGCGGGGCGAGGCATACTATCAAGCTGGCGCTGTCAATGGTATCACCCAACGTGGCAGTCTGCTTCAAGCGGATGTTGTCGGCAGTGAAGCCAGACCTTATCATGTCAGCCTAAATTTTGACAGCAGTGGATTGACTTCTGTCAACTGCACTTGTGCATATAACTTTGATGGGTGGTGCAAACATATTGTGGCGACGATGCTCGTCTGTGCGCGTCACTCAGAACACATTGAACAGCGCCCAACTTTAGAAGAATTACTCGATCGCTTAGATGGCGTCCAAACTCAAAGGCTGCTACAAGATTTAGTAGCAGAATACCCGCGACTGATTGAGGCGATTGAACGTCGTGTCAGCTGGATGATTGCTCCAGTTGCCCAAGAAAAAAGTATCAAACGCGTGCGACGCAGTACTATTGATCCTGCTCCCTTTCGGCGCGAAGTGCGGCAGATTCTCCGGGACGCTGTGCGGTATTTCGAGGAAGGTTACGAAGAAGACCCGATTGCTGAAGAATTACTGAGTCTGGTGGAAACTGCCGTGGATTTTTGCCAACGGGGAGAGGCTGAAAATGCGATCGCTATTTTAGAGGCGATTACCTCTACCTGTGTGGAAAATTGGCACGATGTTGCAGAATACGGTGCCGAAAATGATGAAATTGTCCAGGAATTAAATCAGGCCTGGTGTGAAGCAATTCTAAGTGCCGAACTCACCCCAGACGAAAAAGTTGATATTCAAATAAATTTAGAAGCATGGCAAGATGAATGGAATGCTGATTTTGGTCTGATTATGGAGGCTCTACGCCAAGGTTGGGATTATCCACCCCTGGTGGAAGTTCTCCAAGGTAATATTACCGAAAGAGGAGCCTGGGAAGAAGATGTCCCTGACTATGCAGACGATTTGGCACTAATTCGCCTGAAAATCCTCGAACGTCAAGAACGTTACCAAGAATACCTGTATTTGGCTGAAGCAGAAGGGCAAACCCAGCAATATCTCACAATGCTGGGGCGTTTAGGCAGAGTAGAAGAAGCCATTGATGCTGCTCAAACCCAAATGAACTCAAAGGAAGAAGCTTTGGCTTTAGCGAAAACACTCACCGATAAGGGAGCGCTACAGCAAGCATTAGATATTGCCCAAAGTGGATTAAATTTACCTGGTGATTGTCAGTATGAGTTAGGAACTTGGGCAGGTGATTTAGCTGTTGAATTGGGTAATCATGAAGCTGCTTTATTAGCAATCAAGGCGGCTTTCCAAGTCAAGCCCTCGTTTTCTGATTATCAGAAGATGCAAGAATTAGCTGGCGAAAATTGGGAAAGTGTCAAAACAGATTTACTGAGAATCATCCGTAGTTATGTTGGTTGGGGAACAGAATCAGCCAAAGTGGATATTTTATTGCACGAGGGGCTAATTGATGATGCAATTGCGATCGTTAGTGAACTTAGTTCTTATAATTCTGACTTAATTCACCGAGTTATGGATGCTGCTATTCTTCATAATCCTGGTTGGGTAATTGCCAATGCCCGTAATCGTGCGGAAAAAATTATGGATGCAGGTAAAGCAGAATACTACTACTATGCCGTAGAATGGCTAAAAAAAGCACGTACCGCGTACTTGCAATCTGGGAGAAAGGCTGACTGGTCTACTTATCGAGAAAATTTGATGCAAACCCACGGCCGTAAGCGGAAGTTGATGGCAATGTTTAAACAAAAGGATATGGAGTGAGATTTTGGCTGTATAGCAGGAGGCAGGAGGTAAAAGTCTTACTATGCCTGCATTCAAGTTTTTAAAATTTCCTAACCTATGTGACTACCGCTATACAACTAAAGAAGGCAGAAGGCAGAGGGCAGAGGGCAGAAGGTTTGCTCTTGCAGTGTAGGCTTCTCTACGAGACGCTGCGCGAACAGACCTACACTGATTGCAGGACACCAAATCAGAAATTTTGGAGTGGGGCTTCAACCCTTACTCCCTTCTCTACGAGACGCTGCGCGAACGGTCGTGGCAGAGGGCAGGAATCAGAATTCCATAAAAGCCTTCTGCCTCCTGCCCTCTGCCTTTCTTGCTAAAATACTGCCTTGAGGAAAAACATATAAAACCATAGTTAAGCTAAATATTACGCTTGACTATGGTTAAGTGTTGTCAAAATTATGGCAAATGCATGATTAAGCTAAATCTTTAGCGGACATATCTTTTTTCTTTTTGAAGATGATACCAAAAGTAGCCGCCATCAAGGTTCCGAAAATACTAGTGGGTTCTGGAATAGAAGTTTCATCCACAGGTATGGGTACTTTGATACTCAAATTTTTCAAGGGGGTGTTAGTCAAAGTCAAAGATGTTATGGTTGGCGAACCGGGGATATCGGACTGGAAATCAAAAACGGTAGGAGTTAAGCTACCATTGCGATCGCTATATCGTTCACCATACCCATAAACTTCAAAAGTGCCCTGATACTGTTTTCCGGTGTCTGGGTCGGTGACAGTACCACTGTAGAAAGCTTTGATAAAATTAAATTCGTCTTGAACTACTCCCTGAAATGTGGTTCCCGCCAATTGTCCTTGATATTTGAAGGGAGTCAACTGACCGCCAGAAAGAACAGGCGATGTCAAAACACCATCGAAGGAGACAAAAGGAATACCTTTAAAGTCAACGAAGTAATGCAGACTTCCATCAGGACGTGTTTCTACCTGCAAATAGTTTGATTGATACACAGGAACATAATTAGGATTATTAGTAGTGCCTAAGTTCCGGTAATAAGTTCCAGTCTCATCCGTATCAATACGAGTAATACTTTTATTGAAATTGGGATTATTTCTGGGGAGTTCGATAGTTCCTGATAATGTACCAGTGGTTTTAATTGTAATGAATTGAGCCGCAAATGCACCGGAACCACCCAAACCTATAATTGCTGCGGTTAAACAAGTACTGCTAATAATTGCACTACCCAGCTTAGCCCCTGATGAACTTACTTTCATGAACAATTTGCTCCTGTAATCGCCGATAAAAGGACACACCTAGTATGCTGAGATTCATTTAAAATGTTTCTCTGGCATGATTTATTATTCCCAAACTTGTTATCTAAGTTTCATTAATTACAAAAAATTTGGTTGAGAAAAATTGGAACATTTTATTTACTAAATTAGTCTGCATAGTCTATTATCAAAATAACTATCGGCTTCAACCTAGAGCGAAATCCGTAATTACAAGAGGCTCTCTGTCTAACTTTCAGACATAAATACCGTACTTAGCTTTCCTTAAAATCTGCTGTAAATCCACTTCAAAAAGACGGACTTGGAGATTGTTGGAAGTTCAGTTAGGGAACTCTCAGGTTAAGTTAAGATTAAAGTTTCATTGTTGGATTTGAGAGAAAATTATGTTTTATATCTCTTAGCGATCGCAATATTGGTCTGATATGATTCAGTTTGAAAATATCCTTCCTTGCTATAAATAAGCAACTAGAAACTGCAACGAAAACAAGGGGGAAAAACTGCACATAAATGTATTAGCATATACAGCAAATTTAAAATCAACTGAAGTTATGTACTTCAGTTTCCAAGCCAAGCGTAAAAGCTGTTTAACTTGCCAATTTTGATAATACTGAATTTTGCTGGAAAATTTTATCAAAAATCTGTCACCTAACTGCGGAATGGTTAGCGTTTTCGTGTCCAAATTTATAGCTAGAAAGCGGCTACTTAAACTAAACAACCACTAGCGCAACAACTTATGCAACGATACACATACATGAAAGTAGGTCAGTCTGTAGTGTTAACTGACCACATAACAGGTGATGAGTTAATTTTGCAAGGCGATGACTATATCAATTTCTTTAATGAGGTTATGACCAAGACTAAAAAGTTAGTCTTTCCCCAAGATAAATGGTTAACTTGCAGTGAATTCATTGACTATCATATTAGTCAATACTTCTAATAGTCTGTGCCATTAATTTTGATGGGCTGCAAGATCCCCGACTTCATTCAAGAAATCGGGGATCTGACCACCGCTAAGTCCTATATAGCCTGAGATTTTACATTTTTGATGGAAATTTTGACCAAGTTGCTACAAGCACTGAGGATTTTGGTTGAAATAGATGAAGATTACTGTAAATATGTGAACATCTCTCTTATACTAGTTAAGTAAGTTTACTGACCAAGTTGCTCTTTTTTAAAGAAAGAAGTTGCTGGTAAAGTGAAATTATTGAACATTGGATAAGGTATATTGGTGAAACTTAAGATTTTCAAGCGATCGCTGGGTGTTTTGTTAATATTTTTAACTACCCAGATAACATTTAATTCTAGAGTTGGTAAAGCACAAACCCCAACCCCACCTACAACTACTACAAAAGCAATTTGCTCTACCCAATTGGGAACAGCTATAGATTCTGTTATTAATCGTCCCCTATTTAATCGGATGCGTTGGGGAATTTTAGTACAACCTCTATCAGCAGGGTTAACTCTTTACAATCGAGATGCCGAGAAATATTTTACTCCAGCATCTAACATGAAGTTGCTGACAACAGCAGCTGCATTACAGCAGTTGGGCGGTAATTTTCGTATTCGTACTTCTATTTATCAAAATGGCAATAGTGTTTTACGTGTTGTCGGTAGAGGAGATCCGAGTTTAAGCGATACTCAACTGCAAGCATTAGCACAACAGTTGAAACAGAAAGGTATTACTCAAATTCAGGAATTAATCGCCGATGATAGTTATATTCAAGGGGATATTGTTAACCCCACTTGGCAATGGGAAGATGTCCAGTCAGACTACGGTGCACCAGTCAATAGTTTCATTATCAATCAAAATATTTTTAGCTTAAAATTAGTACCTCAGGCTGTAGGTAAACCTTTAAAATTAGTTTGGACTGATATTAATGAAGCGAGACAGTGGCGGACAATTAATCAGTCATTAACTGTTGACCAAAATCAACCAATTTATATTAATGTTAACCGTGAGCTATCAGGAACAGTATTGCGAATTGAAGGACAGTTAACAGCAAATTCTGAACCTTATTTACTAGATTTACCTGTAGTCGATCCTAATTATTACTTTTTACGGCGCTTTCGTGCGGTTTTAGCAAAAGAAAAAATCCCTTTGGGAAAAGCATTAGTCGTATCTGGTGGTACTAATCAAGAAGAAATAGCATTTGTAGAGTCGCCACCTTTAGCTGAATTATTAGCAGAGACGAATGTTAATAGTAATAATCTTTATGCTGAGGCACTATTAAGAGCATTAGCAGTGGAAAAACCCAGACTGAAAAATCAGACTAGCGCTAATGTCGGTTTGGAAGTTGTCAAAGCAAGTTTAACTCAATTAGGAGTCGATCCAGCAAATTATGTTTTAATAGATGGTTCGGGTTTATCACGTCGTAACTTAGTCACTCCAGAAGCTTTTGTACAAGTTTTACGGGGAATTGCAAGAACGCCAGCAGCATCGATATATCGTGCATCTTTACCTGTAGCTGGTAAAAGTGGAACCTTAAAAGATCGTTTTCAAAACACACCAGCTGAAGGTATTGTGCAAGCCAAAACCGGTACGTTAACTGGTGTAGTTTCTCTATCTGGATATGTGAATGCGTCTAAGTATGAAACGTTAGTTTTTAGTATTATTGTCAATCAATCCGAACAGCCTGCAAGAGTTGTGCGTCAAGCAATTGATGAAATTATCGTGTTGTTAGCTCAATTGCAGCGTTGTTAACAAATGTTGAGAGATTGTAATTTTTGCATCTCTAGATTTAATTTGTTAAAGCGATCGCAGTCAATACCACTGCCTGTTTGTCATTGAATATGATAACAATACTGCTATGAATAAACTATGTGACATCAAGACAAAAATTTGACAGTTTAAGTATTTTTCCTGATTACAGCGCTCCTTACAGATGAATAGGATAGAGCGCAGAATAGTACTATCAATTTAATCGCATGTAACTCAACAATTAATTCTCGCAAACAATCGAATTTACACAATAAAACTTAATAGCTTGGTTGCCATTAATTACAGCATATTTCAAGTTGATTAAGTACACATCTAAGTCTCAAACTAAGGCGAAACACTATTTTAATTCTGCTAGCGTATCAGCGCTTAGCCCATTCTGACGCCTTGGCGGAGCGTCTCCAACGGCTCCTGAATTCTTGTGTATTTAAAAGCGAACTTTTGAAGAATAAACACATTCAAACTGAAAAAATAGCTACGTCTAAAATTAAATAATTAATGTTGAAATTTTTTTTAAGCAGTCAGCAGTCTAGCTGATTACTTTTGTTGTGATCTCCAAAAGTTTCATTTGTTTGCAGAAAACGAATTAAAAAAACTTGCTTAATTTATACGTCTATTCGCTATAAACAGGAAAAAATTATGGCAGTTTCACTAGCTAAAGGACAACGAGTTTCACTGGAAAAAGTTGCTCCTGGCTTAACAGATGTCTTTATTGGACTTTTTAAGTACATCTAGTCATCTTAAGATGACTTTCGCTATGAG
>JAVRCH010000058.1:0-44238 GCA_034530795.1 Nostoc sp. DedQUE12a | reverse complement strand
TTTGCCTTGTGCGTGGAGCCTGACTGCTGCTTGATAAATATCTTTGTGAGCGCTAATATAAAAAGCCTCAGCAACGAGGCGATCGCTCACTCGACTAATCGCCTCTGGATCTAGCAAAATACCACCCAAAATCGCTTCTTCCGCCTCAATATTTTGGGGTGGTAAGCGCTCGCTACCTATCCCTTGAAAACTCAGTTCTTCAGCCATAAAACGATTTTAGTTTGAGATGAAAGCTAGTTGGGCATGAGGTATGGGGAAAGGGTAAGGGGTAAGGGGAAAAGGGGAAAGATTAAATTTATTCCTTTTCCCTTTTCCCTTTAACCTTTTCCCCTGCCTCAAGAGCCTCCCCTGCCCCCTGTCTAACCTAGCTAGCCACAACTTGAATATCAATTTGCGCTGTTACTTCCGAAAACAGCTTGATTTCAGCTTGATAAGTACCAAGGTGATTAATATCGGGAATGGTAATGCCGCGACGATCTACTTCTTGACCGGTGGCTGCTTTAATTGCATCTGCAACATCTTGGGCAGTAATTGTACCGAAAATAGCTTCGTTTTCACCAACTTGCTTGGGAATTGTTAAGCTACCAACTTTTTCTATAGCTGTTTTTTGTTCATCAGCTTGTTGCTTGAGTTCTAATTGCCGTTGACGTTCTTGTTCGCGACGGCGTTCTACTTGCTTGAGAATACCAGGAGTGGCATGGATAGCCAATTTCTGAGGAATCAGATAATTACGAGCGTAGCCAGGAGCTACTTCCACTAAGTCGCCAGATTTTCCAAGCTTACTGATATCCTGATTTAAAACTAACTGCACGCGTTTCGCCATCGTTTTTCGTTTTTCCTGTAAGATATGATTAATTTGGGTTTCGCCAGAATAGCTCACAACGTCAGTGGTGTATTACCAGCGCCTTTGCCTATACCCTAAAGCTTACAGATCCTAGCGAAACGCAGGGGGCGATCGCAACTATTCCCGCTAGAAAGTTGAAATACTTGGGGCATGGGGACTGGGGAGATTGGAAGACGCGGGGACGTGGAGAATAACCAATGCCCAATGCCCAATGCCCAATTACTAAAAGTTATTTCTCATTTCCCGGATACGTGCAAAGGTTTGGACTGCATCGTTCCTGTTAACAGCTAATTGTAATGATGGGTTATCCCAACGTAAAAAGGGATTGGTGCGCTTCTCGACTCCCAGCAGTGAGGGTATGGTGGCTTCTCCTCGATTTCGATGAACCTGGACTTTATCGAAGTACTTTTGTAAGTCGGTGTTGTCGCCATCCAGACTCAAAGCAAATTTCAGATTTTTTAAGGTATATTCGTGGGCGCACCAGACGCGTGTATTATCGGGTAATGAGCGAATTTTGGTTAAAGAATCTACCATTTGTGTTGGCGTTCCTTCAAACAAGCGACCGCAACCTCCAGAAAATAAGGTATCGCCACAAAATAATTCGCCCGTCTCACCAGATTTTTCGGGGGGAAAGTAGTAAACGATGTGAGCGCGGGTATGTCCGGGAACGAACATTACTTCAGCTATGCGGTCTGCAAACTGCACGCGATCGCCTTCTTGCAAAAACACCTGCTGTCCGGGAATTCTACCACGATCTTCGACTCCCCCATAAACTATTAGCTGCGGGAATTGTTCCATTAACCGCTTGTTACCACCGACGTGATCGTTATGGTGGTGTGTATTGAAAATTGCTACCAACTCAGCTTTTAGTTCTGCCAGTTTCTCTAATACTGGTTGAGCCTCCGCTGGATCGACAACAGCGGCGATGTTTTGTTGGCGATCGTGTAACAAAAATATATAGTTGTCTGAGAGTGCTTCCAGACGGATTACCTGCATTACCTCTGTCTCCCTTACAACATAAATGTTTAGTATTGAGTAGCAATCCTACATTTTACTAAGTAATAATGCTACCTCCACAAGCTAGATCAAGTATTTATACTTGATTCATTATAGCTTCACTGCAATTTTAACTATGATAATATATAACCGTGCTTTTACGGTAATTATACTTAAATAAAGCCAAGTTCAGATGAATTTATCAGTAAAATTTCTCTGGGAAAATCTACAAATACAAAGCTAGATTTAATTGATTATTTTTGGTTGTTAAAATTAATAAATCTTCAAGTTTATATTTTACCAATCTGTATTCTGTTGTATTTACCTATAACGAAACTTAGAGTAAATTTTACTGACATGATATCCCAAGAGTGAATAACAAGTAATAATCATTATTTATTGAAATTATGCCAACAGAAACTAGAGGATTTATTACAATTTTAACTGGGCTTTACCCTTTTCAAGATTGTATTCATTTCTTAGCTGCGGTTAGAAAGTTTCATCAGGAACCAATAATTATTTTAATTGACCGAGTTCCACCAGTTCTGTATCCGTTGCTTAAGGCTTTCAAAAATGTAATTTTAAAGCCTGTTCCTACGAATGAAAATACTGTTTTAGCATCAAGGCAAGCAAAACTGGCTCTCTATGCTGCTTCCGAATTTGATAGAACTATTTATCTAGACTCAGATATTTGTTTGCTTTCCGATATCAACGACGTATTTGAGTATATGGATGAATATGATTTTTTGTTAACTGAAGATGTGCAACCTTCGATTGTTAAAGCAACAAATTTATTGCGTGGAAAACAAGAAGAACTTTTGCCCCATGTCTTGCCAATTCTGCAATCTGTAGGCTTACCCTTGCAAGCAGATAGCGTGCAGTATAATGGTGGGTTTATAGCTTTTCGGAAAGCAGAAATCAACAAGGTATTTTTTGATAAATTTCAATATTATTTTGAAATTGTCAAAAATAACCAAGATAAATTGCTTTTAAAAGATCAAGGGGCTTTTGCTTCGGCGATCGCATCTGTCCGCCCCCACATGAAAATACTACCGCCTACCTATAATTATCTCAGTAAATGGCAGGATGCTTATAATGTTGAGGATGAAATTAAAGTCCTTCATTGTACCTATCCTTATCGACCCCAGTACGCTAAAAATATTACCCGTTCCTTATACACAAGGATTTTTGATAGATTGGCTAAAGTATTTTTACCGAATCAAGTTACAAATCCTTGGCGCACTAAATAAAAAGGAGTCAGAATACAGAATTCTGACTCCTGAGTTCTGAATTCTTCTTTATAAAAGTTATTAGAAAAATAGTGAAAAAATTTTCAAAGATATCCCTGTTGGTTTCAGACTTATCAAGTGCAGCTATTTTACGTGCATACTTGATAGCAACAGCCCTAATAAATTTAGGATATGAAGTTGAAATTATGGGGTTTTTATTTGGAAATAATTTATATCGAAATTTGCCGCCAGATTTAAAAGTTTACAATTTTCCAGGTAAAAATTTTCCAGATTTTTTTGGACAAATCCACGAATTTTTGCCCAAAATTAATGGAGACATAATTTATGCTATCAAACCTCAAGTAGCGAGTTTTGGAGTAGCCATACTCAAGAAAATATTCAGCAAAAAACCCTTAATTCTAGATATAGATGATTGGGAAATGAGTTGGCACGGTGGCGATAATTGGCATTATCATCCTGAACCCAAACAATTACTGAGAGACTTATTAAAACCAGACGGTGCACTGAGAAATCCTCATCATCCTTTGTATGTGAAATGGATGGAAGGTTTGATAAATCAAGCTGATGCTGTGACAGTGCATACTAAATTTTTGCAGCAGCGATTTGGCGGTGCATTTGTTCCCAATGGCAAAGATACTTCTTTATTCGATCCGGCTCAATATGATGCTGAATCAAGTAGAAGCCGTTATGGTTTATCTGAATATCGAATTTTAATGTTTCCTGGTGCACCAAGACCTTATAAAGGGTTAGAAGATATTCTCGCAGCCCTTGATAAAATTAATCAACCAGACTTGAGATTGGTGATAGTGGGTGGTAGTCCTTATGATGATTACGATCGCCAACTTCAACAACAATGGGGACGTTGGATTATCAAATTACCAAAGTATCCAGCTGATGTTATGCCTGATTTAGTAGCAGCTGCTCATATTGTAGTTGTTCCCCAGCGAGATACTCCAGAAACTCGCGCTCAATTTCCTTTGAAGTTGACAGATGGAATGGCAATGGCTAAACCTGTATTATCAACACTTGTTGGAGATATTCCCGAAATTTTAGCTGATACTGGTTATTTAGTTGAGCCTGCTTGTCCCGAACAACTTGCTGAAAAAATTCAATTTATTTTTAACAATTTAGAATCAGCAAACCAGCAAGGTATTAAGGCAAGACAAAGATGTGTCGAACACTATAGCATAGAGGCTATGGCTTCTACACTCAAATCAGTAATTGCCCAGTTGTGAATCATATTAATCAAAATACCCCATGTCTACCAGAAAACTACTACTAAGATTCGCAAAACCATATCCAGGTTTGATTCTGCTGACAATATTGTTAGGATTTTCTGGAGCTTTATTTAATGGTATTAGCACAGCTTTAATTGTGCCGGTGGTTTTAAAAATTGTCGGACAAGAAGTAGATTTAACTACTGCGCCTCCCATCCTCAGCAAAATGATATCTCCCTTTGATAAGGCTCCAGAAAATTATCGAATAGGGATAATGGCTGGGGCAATTATATTCACAATTATTTTAAAAAACTTAGCTACTTATGCTAGCGCCTTGGCGTCGAGTTCTCTAACTCGCAAGCTGACAGCCGATATGCGAGAAGCAGGATTAAAACTATTACTAGAAATTGATATAGATTATTATGCAAAAACCAAGGTTGGTGATTTAATTAACCGCCTGGGTGGAGAAATTGGACGTGCTGCCAGTGCTGTAGGTAGTACAGTCAAAATAGTAATTTTGGGAATCACTATTTTAGTTTTTGTTGGTTTATTGTTGTCCATTTCTTGGCAGCTGACAATCGCAGCTACGCTGTTGTTGTCATTAGTGACTTTAGTAAATCAGTATGCTATTTCCCGTTCTAAAATTTTCGGGAAAATGCTCAGTGAAATGTCAAAAGCATATTCAATTTCTGTGCTGGAGACTTTGAACGGAATTCGGTTAGTTAAAGCCACAGGAAATGAAGAAAAAGAATTTCAACGGATAAAAAAATTAATCCGCGATCGCGAAAAAGCAGATTTTCAATCTCAGGTGAATTCCGAAGCAATCACACCCATAGGTGAGGTGATGGGGATTACAGCTTTGCTGATGATTGTAATTTTGAGTAAAACCTTTTTTGCTAATGAAGTTTCTTCGCTTTCTACCGTACTTTTGACATATTTATTAATCTTGCTGCGAGTTTTGCCATTACTTTCTCAGTTAAATACTATTCGCAGTAACTTTGCTAGTACCACCGCTAGTGTGGATGTAACAAATGAATTTTTAAGTTTGGATGGTAAGCCATTCATGGGCAATGGTAAGCTTACCTACACAAAATTACAAGAGGGAGTATCTTTTAATTCTTTGTGCTTTGCTTACCCCGGTCATGAAAAGTTAGTTCTCAAAGACGTAAATTTATATTTACCGCGTGGCACGACTTTAGCATTGGTAGGCGGTTCTGGTGCTGGAAAATCGACGATCGCAGATCTTTTGCCGAGATTTTACGATCCCATCGCTGGTGCTATTACTATTGACGGCATCGATTTACGGCAATTTGATGTGGTATCCCTGCGTAGACGCATGGGAATTGTCAGTCAAGATACGTTTCTTTTTAATGATTCGGTAAAGAATAACATCGCCTATGGGTGCCCTGAGGCAACTGATGATGAAATTATTACAGCCACCAAGCGGGCGAATGCTTATGAATTTATTAGCAAATTGCCCCAGGGATTTGACACCTTAATTGGCGATCGCGGTGTGATGTTATCTGGCGGACAAAGGCAAAGATTAGCCATCGCCCGTGCATTAGTCCAAAATCCCGAAATTTTGATTTTAGATGAAGCCACCAGCGCTTTAGACACCGTTTCCGAACGTTTAGTACAAGCTGCACTCGATGAACTCAGCCGCGATCGTACCACATTAGTAATTGCTCACCGTCTTTCCACAGTCCAAAAAGCCGATCAAATTGCCGTATTAGATCAAGGACGAGTAGTAGAAGTGGGAACCCACGAACAACTTTTACAAAAAGGTGGTTATTACTCACGCCTCTATTCAATGCAATTTGCCGAACGTCCTGAAACTGTTACCAAACAAAATCAAAGCTTGCTCCGCATCTCTCACGAAATTCGGACACAATTGAACTCAATGATTGGATTTTTGCGTTTATTACTTGATGATTTAGTAGATGATGCCGAAGAACGACAAGAATTAATTGAAGACTCTTACAAATCTGCTTGGAGAATTCTCAATACTATTGATATTTTTGATGATGTTATTAACTCGCAAATTAGTGGGCAAATTCTTTCAATTTCCGACCAAAATCAAAACGTTATCAGTGGCCATTATCAAAATTTTAATCAAATATCAGCCGAATTTCGCACTTCTCTAAATCTCATTCTTAGCTCTCTGCGCTCTCTATCTGATAATTTGATTTACAGCCTCGAAGAACAAATTCAATTCCTTTCTGAAAGTTATGAATCTGCTATATATCTAATCAATAACTTAGAAAAATTTGAGGATAGTATTAACGCCTAAAATTATGAAAAATACTAATAGTAAAAAACATTATATTTACTTCATCGGTGATGAATTGCCCCAGCCAGAGGCTCATTTAGTGCAATCTACAAACGCTGCTAATGCTGCTGCTAACTTGGGTTACTCCACAGTTTTGGTATACCTCGACAAGAAAATAAATCCCAAAAACCTAATTAATCTGGCGCGTCCTTTTCAACCGAAAAAAACACCAACAGAACTTATTAAGTATTACAATCTCCATGACAAATTAAAAGTTGCGCCCTTGCCGATGCCTTGGCCAATTGACCATTTTCCCAGCAAATTCACAGATTCTAACACCATTGCCTGTAAATATTATTTACCATTTCATATACTTCCAACTACCAAACTTGTCCACAGCCGCAACTGGAATTTTGTCAAAGCTGCCATTAAAAATGGCGTTCCCGCCATTTACGAACATCACCACCACGAAGAAAAACCATTTGACCCAGAAATAGTTAACAATCCGCTGTTACAAATTGCCGTCACAGTTGTCGAAACTATCCGCGAAACCATGATTAAAAATGGTATGCCACCAGAAAAAGTAATTAGGCTACACAATGGTTTTAATCGGTTATTTATGGAGAGACAACCAGAAAAAGCAGCAGAATGGCGTCAAAAACTTTTGCAAGATGAAAGTCAAAAATTGGTAGTTTATGCAGGAGCTATACAGCAATTTAAAGGTATTGATGTGCTAATTGATGTAGCTCAAGAAATGCCAAATGTGCAATTTGTCTGTGCAGGTGGTAAACCAACAGAAGTAGAACATTATCAGAAATTAGCCAAAGAAAAACAGGTTCACAACATCAAATTTTTGGGCTATATCTTGCATCACGAATTAGCATCTTTGCTACAAGCAGCCGATGTTTTAGCTCATCCCCATTGTTCAGGAAAAGCCGCAACTTTCACATCTCCCTTAAAATTGTTTGACTACTTCGCCTCTGGAACTCCCATCGTCGCCACAGAAATTCCATCATTAACTGAATTTCAAAATACCCAAGCCATAGCTGCTTGGTGTGAACCAGATAACCCCAACAAATTTGCCGAAAGTTTGAAGCGAGTCTTAGAAACTCATCCCCGAAAAATAGAAGGTTATCCAGATAGCATCGAATTTGTCAAACAATTTTCTTGGGAAAATCGAGCCGCAAAAATCCTAACTTACGTCGATAAATCTCTACTTCCCCCGCTACGAAAATCCACATAAACTCCTCATTCCTCTCCGCGCCTCTGCGCCTCTGCGTGAATTAATAAATCCTTATCTTCAAATCACAAATAACCATGAAAACAGTAGGAATGATTAGCAGTTATCGAGGTTTAGAAACTAGAGCCGATTGGCTTTGGCAACAAACCCCGCATCAATTTGGAATTTGGGGCAATATGCAAATGCAGGCAATAGCAGCAAAACCTGATTTTCTGCTAATGTATCAATTTGATTTTCCCCAACCAGCACCGCAACAATCTTGGTTAGATAGCTTACGCAAACGCCAGCAAAAATCAGTCGTCAATATTGATTCTCTACTGCGTGGTGTTCCCAAAGAACGGATTATTTATTTACTAAGAGAACCGCCTTTAGATGAAGTTTTAGAAATAACTAAACGGAATTATCAAGAAGCCGAAAAATATTGCGGTTACATTTCTGGCCCTGATGATTTTGCCCCTACTCCCGATTATATGCCCGCTATTTGGTATCACTCAAATACATTTCAAGATTTGAATGAAATGCCACCTCCCCAAAAAGTTGCGCCATGTAGTTGGATTACTTCAGGAATTAACCGTACAGCCAACCATCGCCAACGTTTAGACTTTTTGCAATCCCTACAATCTAGTGGGATTAAGTTTGATTTGTACGGACGAAATTTACCAGAATGGTCGAAAAAGTCAGGAGAATTGGGTAATAAGTGGTATGGCATGGCGCCATATTATTACAATTTAGCAATTGAAAACTATGCTGATAATAATTGGTATGTAAGTGAGAAACTTTGGGATAGTTTACTTGCTTGGTGTTTGCCAATTTATTATGGCGGCCCGGCTGCTGATAAATTATTGCCACCGGGTAGTTTTTTAAGATTGCCCAGTTTAGATGAAAAAGGCATTGCTTACATCCAAGAAGTGACAGCAACACCTGATTTTTGGTATCAGGCTAAAGATGCGATCGCTGAAGCACGTCAAATCATCTTACACAAACTAAATCTGCTTAACTGGTTGTCAGACTTTGTTGTTCAACACTCATAAATTATGAATGGTATTTGTACCCTAGCCAATGATTATGTTTTCGACCAACTGGTGGCTTTACTCAACAGTATTGATGTCGTTTTAGGTAAAGAAACTCCAGTTTGTATCTATCCTTTTGACGATCGCACACAGCGAATTGCTGAAGAAATAGCTAATCGCCCCAATGTATTTATTTACGATAACCAAGAATCAATCGATCGCTGGGATCAATTTATGCTCTCAGCAGCACCAGAACGATTGAATCGCAGTAAATTCCGTCTTTATGGCGCTCATCGTCGTTTTTGCGCCTTTGATGGGCCTTTCGATAAGTTTATTTATTTAGATGCAGACACCTTGGTGATGGATTCACTTGATTCGGTGTTTGAAAAGCTAGATACTCATGATTTTGTGGTCTATGATTTCCAATTCAAAGACGTTAGTAAAATATACAATGTTAAGTCTCCAAAATTGCTAGAAGTTTTTGAACAACAACGTATTGATTCAGAAATATTTTGTTCTGGCTTTTATGGTTCAAAACGGGGAATATTTGATTCAGAGCAAAGGAATTGGCTGATATCCAATTTACAAAACGGTGAAGCAGAGATTTTATATGAAGGTGCTGGCGAACAGCCACTGATTAATTACATGGTGATGAGGTCTAAACTTTCTACTTATAACTTTGCTCGCGAATTACCAGATAATCTAAAAACAGGATGTTCTGCAACCTCAAAACACTTTGAAGAACGAGAACATATTTTATATGACAAAGGCAATCGTCTAACTTACATTCATTATATTGGTATTCCTCCGAATCTCACCCAAGCGGTCTGTGCTGGAGAAAATATTGACTTTGCCTATCGAGATTTATTTCTGCATTATCGTTATTTACATCAACCAGAAAAGCGTCCACTATTTACAACTCCTCCGAAGAATTATAATGACGCTCCTACACCAAATTTATTCACAAGAGCTTTGCGAAAACTTAAGTTAATCAAGCAAGGATAATTTATGAGCAGGGGAATTTATATTGTTGCTAATGACCGGGTAATCGATAATGCGATCGCCCTACTCAATAGCATTCGTTACTATGACCCAGAAGTAACAGTTTATCTCATACCTTTTAATGAAAATTATCACAAGGTAGCAGAGCAACTTGCTACCTTACACAACGTAGAAATTTTCCCAGATTTAGATTTAATTGATAAATTTACTCAACGCATCGGTGAAATTTTTGATCGAGATTTTCTCGCCTTACCAAATAAAATGCGTAAATTGGTGGCGTGGTTTGGCCCTTTGGATGAGTTTATCTATATTGATACTGATATTGTCGTTTTTGAAAAAATTGCTGACAATTTAGACAAACTTGCAGAAGTTGATTTCTTCTGTTGTGATTATCATCACGCCAATGACAAGCTGCGAAATATTTTTTCGCCATTAGTGAAAGAACAGCAAATCTTTTCAGATACCCAACTTGAAGATGTTTTCAATAGCGGTTTTTGGGCTTCTAAAAAAGGAACAATCACCGAAGAACAAATGGATGAAACTTTGCGCGAATGTGCAGCCCATCGGGAATATTTTGATTTTTCCGAAGGAGTTACAGACCAACCAATTTTAAATTATTTAGTTCTCAAGCTAATTGCCAAACGTGGTAATCTCGTCAAAATTCCTGGAGGTGGGCCTGGTAGTTGGGCGGGTTCGCGAAATTTCCAACAGCAAGATTACGCACTCTATGACCGGGGACAACGATTAAAATATCTGCATTGGGCTGGGACACGGATTAAAGCTGGTAGTCCTTATTGGGAATTGTGGGAACACTATCGCTATCTTCACGAAGGTAAATTTGCTTTTATTCCAAAATTAACTCGCCGTTTATTTCCCTTTGTTGCTACTCGCACTTAATATTAGGAGTACCCCAATGATTGATGGTATTTATACATTAGCAAATGATGTAGTATATGACCAACTAGTTGCTTTGCTCAACAGTATAGAAGCAAATGCAGGTAGAAAAATTCCTGTTTGTGTAATTCCATATAATGAGCGACTAGACAAAGTAAAGGCAGAAATAGCAACTAGAGATAATGTCACCTTGTTTGAAGATTATGCTTCAATAGCTCGCTGGGAAGAATTTGGTACTCGTATCTGGAAAGCTCATCCTAGAGCATTAAAACTCTGGAGAGAATATGGCTTATCGGAGAATTTTCGTATAGAAAGACATAGAAAACTTTGTTGTCTAGATGGGCCATTTGACAAGTTTATCTTCTTTGATGGAGATACCTTGCTGATGAAACCACTAGATGATGTTTATGAGAAGTTAGATCGATATGATTGGATTACGAATGATTTTCAATATAAATCAGATTTGAAGTATATTTTTGATTGGACAGAAGATAAACTCCAACAAATTTTTACCCAAGAAAATATTAGCGATCGCATTTTTTGTTCTGGTTGGTTTGCTTCTAAAAAGAAGATTTTTGATGACGCTACTTTAGCAAATCTATTAGAAAGTTTAGAAGCCGGTGAAGCTGATGCACTCGCATGGGCAGATTCCGACCAAACAGTTCTTAATTATTTAGTTTTAAAAAGTGGAATTTCTTACTACAACTACGCCAATTATGAAGGCGCTACCGGTTGTCATTGGGCTTCTAAATTTAATGTTGTAGATAATATTCTTTACGCCCAAGAAACACCCATAACATATCTTCACTATATGAGTGTATCTTCATCAGATTTTACCCGGCTTTGTGCAGGTGAAGATGTTGATATTCCCTACCGCGACGTTTTCTTACACTATCGCTATTTAAAATCACCTGAAAAACGCCCTCAAACCTTTACTCGCCCCAGCCAATTAACGCTTCTGCAAAAATCTACCACCAGTTTTATTCAGCAAAAAATCAACAATTTTAAGCTAAACTACCGCAATTTCAAAGATAGAATTACTAAGTAAGAGTGACTGGGGATTCAATACTTGTCGGGTTTTGGGGAAAAGGGGAAGGGGAAAGAAAAAACCTTTACCCTTTTCCCCAAACCAAATTCCGAGTTCAAAATGCAAAACCCAAGTAGTATTGACTGGGGATTGGGTATTGGGTAATGGGAGTTTGGGAGGAGTGGAAAGCTTTTTGATAATCTTCCTACACTCCCCCATCCCACTCTTATCTGTAATAAAAATCAAAATTGCTCAAAGTTGCAAGTCTGAGGCGCAATGAACGATAGTAATAGCCGATAGTTCTATCTAGTCTAAGTGCCACCTTTTTGACGAATGAACGCTTAGGAAATTCAATTGCTTCATGCTGTTGAAAATATATCAAACTTGCTTCTGGCTTTGCTTGTCCTTTTTTAATTTTTTGTCGTTCTACCCAATCTTTAAAATAAACAATATCCTCCATAGCATCCCATCTAACTGCTAATCCTGCTTTAGCAGCAGCTAATCCTATTGCATAACCTACAGCACAAGTAAAACCGTTTAACTCACAATAATATGCAATGGTTTCCCAGTGTTTGAGAAATTCGATTTCACGCCCATCTTGTCTTGTGACTGCAAATAAAACTTCCATCACAAACTGGGTATTATTATCTTCTAAATTTAGATCCAGTTTTTGTGCCAACTTGTTAATAATTTCTAAGTCTCTAATTCTTTTTGGCTTGTGGAAGTCATTGACTGAATCAACGTAAATTTTGTTATGTTTGGTAATACTGGCACAACTTCTTGCTGTAATTCCAGGAAGGAATTTTATATTTGGTGTTACTTTATCCAATATTCGGACATCTACATCAACAAAAATGCAGGTATGAAATAGCGATAATGCTTTGGCAATTACAAATCTTTTATCGTGGTAACAGCCAATGCTTTGTTGTTGATGGGGAAAAGCTAAAACATGAGAATATTTACTAAATTTGTGTGGCTTATCTGTTAGGATTACAAACTTGGTTCCAGGTGAATGCTTTTCAATATCTTCAGCTAATAGGAAAGCATGAGAGCGATATCTCTCACCTAAGGCTAAGGTACAAAAACAGAAATCTCGATCTTCTTGAGTCATAGTTTATGAAAATATTTGCTAAACAGATAATTTTTCCACAAAACTTTTATGCTCTGGTGTAGATAGTCCCTGCTGCAAAAAGGCTAAAACTTTAACTAAATCTAGTGATAATAATGCTGATTTAGCTAACCATAAACCTGGAAAAACTTGGGAGCAAAATATCTCATCTGTATTTGGTTCAAGTTGGATATACTCACCTTCTTGTAACTTAAACCAATCAAATTGACGGTCATAAACTCGCCATACCAAATATTCTTGGACTCCATTGCGACGATAAACTTTTAGTTTTTGATGTAAATCATAGGAAGCACTAGAAGCAGCAATTTCTACTATTAATTCTGGCGCTCCTTCGACATAATCATCTTTGCTAATTGTCGATCGCCCTCCTTGTTGTATTCTCAATATGGCATCTGGTTGCGGTTCATTATCAGCATCGAGCCGCACAGTTATGTTATCGAGTGTTTCTACCCCTGGTGTAGCAGCTTCGTAAGTGCCTAACCAAGTCATAATGTGACTGTGGGGTTTGCCGTGTTTATTCGCTCGTACAGGAAACCCCATATAAACAATTCCTTCAATCAATTCCGCCTTTTTGACGTTAGGCATTGCTTCATAGCGTCGCTCAAATTCAGCACGAGTCAGCTTGTCACCATTTTCTAAAGGCGGAATTGTTGACACTTGGGCACTTGTGTCAGTAAATGTCATAATTTTCTAGGATGATGGCTAATTACTGACATGGTAATACAAATGAATTTGTATTTCAGTCTTCTATAGCGTTTCCTAGTCTGCTGAGGTACAAATCTCTGCGTACCTCTGCGCTTTACTCCGCGTCACTCTGCGTTTCAAACTATTATCTTTACCTCACTTAACTGGGAATCGCTATAAATCATCCCTAAGTATCTAAATCTAGAGATTGCATTCCTTTAGTTTGGGCAAAGGTGAGCATACTTCCCAACTGCAACCATACTAATAAACAAGTCAGCAGACTAATTGGTAAACCAACTCCTAAAGCTAGCAAAGAGGGAAAACCAAATATTTCTAAGCCTGAAGACATAAATAAACAAACACCAGCAGTTATGCCGAGAAATGGCACAAATAATTGTTTTAATGAGGAACTTGGCTTAGTATTTTCTGTGCGTTCGCTTGGCCATTTCTGCACAATTACTTTCAAAGTTCCAGATAATGCGATACCAGATGTTAAGGCTGTGAGAAAGCCTACAAGTAACAGAAAATAAGGTGGTTGCAAGGGGAAATAGTACATGGAAACTCCTGGTTGAGATTAAAAATTTTTAGTTTTTAGTTACTGACTGGTTTCCAAAAAAAGACCCAAGGAATGTAGCTTTTGGTAAAATCGTAGCTGCACCTTCTCTGGATAATTCTGTTAAAATACCGATCGCTACATTGAATAAACGAGTCGGTTTTAAGTCGTCTTTAACCAGGTTCCACAGGCGTTGGACTTCTTCGGTGTGCAGGCGGTCATCTTCGGTGAGAGCAAGCACCAACTGTCGCCGCAAAAATTTGCCTTCTTCGGACATCAAATATTGAAATCCCATTTGGGCTGTGGGTACGACATCAAAATTACCATCAGTACGAGCGATTTCAATTAAATTTTCTAACCGCTGCCACTGGAATTTACCATCTTTAAATAGCACGTTCAATAGTCGTCGCCGTAATGCTGGCGATTCTCCCGTCAACAATCGCCGTGCTATGTATGGATAACCCACCTCAACAATTTTAAAATTCGGGTTGAGGCTCAAGGCAATACCTTCTTGAGTCACCAGGGAACGAATAATCAAAGCAAACTTTGCCGGAACTCGGAAAGGATATTCATACATCAGTTCCGAAAATTCATCGGTGATAGTTTTGAAGTTGAAATCGCTGACGTTTTTACCGATGGCGTTTCCCAACACCGCTTCTAATGCAGGTACGATTGGGCAAATATTTGTGTCTGGAGTCAAAAACCCCAATTTTACAAAGTCTTCGGCTAAATCGATGTAGTCTTTATTCACCAAATGCACTAGTGCATCTACTAGGGTTTCTTTGGTGGTTTCTTCTAACTGATCCATCATGCCAAAGTCTATGTAAGCCATGCGACCATCGGGCATAGCAAACAAGTTACCTGGATGGGGGTCTGCATGGAA
Source organism: Nostoc sp. DedQUE12a (assembly GCA_034530795.1). Taxonomy (GTDB): domain Bacteria; phylum Cyanobacteriota; class Cyanobacteriia; order Cyanobacteriales; family Nostocaceae; genus Nostoc. The sequence continues at coordinate 29,240 of JAVRCH010000058.1, read as the reverse complement.
GAAGCCGTGTTCTAACAACTGTTGCAAACCTGAGGTAACGCCGATTTGAATGATGGCTTCTGGGTCTAAACCTGCTTCCCGGATACGTTGGGTATCTGTTAGCTTGAAGCCGTTAATCCATTCCAGGGTTATAACGTGGGTATTGGTGTAACGCCAGAAAATGCTGGGAACTTTTACTTGCGGATCGTTGTGGAAGTTGCTGGCAAATTTTTCGGCGTTGCGGCCTTCATTAATATAGTCAATTTCTTCAAATAACTTGATGCCAAACTCGTCCACAATTAAAGTCAAGTCGTGACCGAGATTTAGAGGTAACCAAGGAGCCACCCAACCCGCGGCCCAGCGCATCAAATATAAGTCGCGTGTGAGAACCGGACGTAAGTTAGGGCGTTGCACTTTGACTGCGACTTCTTCCCCAGTAATCAAACGACCGCGATATACTTGACCCAAGCTAGCCGCAGCTACCGGCGCCGCCGACAGTTCGCTAAAACATTCCTGAATGGGGCGTTCTAGTTCAGTTTCGATAATTTGGTAAGCGATCGCATTATCGAATGGTGGTAACTGGTCTTGCAACTTCACCAGTTCTTCTAAAAAATCTTTGCGTATCAGGTCTGGTCTAGTGGAAAGCGCTTGACCAACTTTAATAAATGTCGGCCCCAGATTTGTGAGCAGTTTTCGCAGCCCAATAGCTCGTTTTAGCTTGTTCTGCTCAACTTTATCTCGCCATTCATCCAACTTTATACTAAGTATAAATCCTGCAAAAGACCACAGAATTCTCAGCAATCGCCCCCAAGCTAGCCAGGGACGGTAACGGTAGTAGCGAGCGATCGCTTCTGGATTGTAGCCTTTTAGCTGAGCAGGTTGATACTGACCCACGGCTTTGTTTGCCTCTTCAACTGTTGAAATTTACACTTTTGTTGGCTTCTTTCCTGACCTGCAACTTAGCTGCACGTACAGGATAGGGATAATCTTTTATCTAAAACAATCAGAACTTCATCCTTTTCGGATACTGTTCGAGGCAAATTTAGCCTATGTTACTGCTTAGATTTGTTTATCTTTTTCTTAATTATACTTTATAAAACTACAACTACTTATCCATCTCTCAGATGATTTTATCTTTTCTTAACTATTATTTATAAAAATATAAATACTTACCTATATATACAAATTCGAGAGCGATCCCAAGACTTAGTAACTATATTTACTATCAGGTACAGATGGCGACAGTACTATTTATTACAGTTAAGGTTTACGCAAAAACTCTCTGAAATTCTTATTTCTTTGTGCCATTTGCGTCCTTTGCAGTAGCCTCTGTCTTCCCGCTTTGCGTCTACGTTTTTTCATGATTTTGCAAAAGTCCTGAGAGCCTCAGCTTCTGTCATTTCAAAACTTAGACACCTTCAGCCAAGCTTTTAGCTTTCCCAGAATACTTTTACGATGATGGTTTTCTAAAACACTCATCCATAGTGAAGTTGATAAAACAACACCACAAATTACTGCGGTACTTACAATTACAGCCAATTCTGAAGTTATTCCTAACAGAAACAGACTTTTCTTCCCTAACCAAGACAGGCCCAAACAGCATAGCAGGACAGTAGCCCATAAACCAACTACCTGACGTAAATAAACACCAAAGTTGAAATACAAACGCACCATTGGTCTGTAGACTCCATACCAATTGTTTGTTAGTATCTGTGCAAACATTGTTGCCATTGCTACCCCAAGTAACCCCAACGGTTTAATCAAAACCCATGTAAATATTAAGTTCAGAACACCTGAAGTTAAAGACCAAGGAGCGTACTTTTCATCCTCTGTGGCTCGCGAACTTGTGATTAAAATTACATGTTGAGTTTCTAGAGTTACGATAATACAAAAAATTAACAAGACATCAAGTCCAACAAAGTTACCCTTACCCAACCACAATTTGATAAAATCTCCACCTGCCACAATCAAAAATGCAACTCCCGCAGCCACAATAGACAATCCTATACGTGCATTCCGTAAAGTCATTCGGTGAATATCTGCTAAATTTCCAGCTTGCCATGCTTGACTAATAAAAACTGCCGAAGAACCTGCAAAAGCAGTAGCAGCTTGAGAAATATTGGATATCAAATTATAGGTAGCTTGATAACTGGGAATATATTGAGACCCCTTAAATAGAGCAATAAAATAAGTATCAGTGCGTAAAATTAGAAACGCTCCTAAATCAGTTAACCACCAATATAAAGAAGGCTTAAATAGCGCTTTAGCATATTGAATATTCCAATTGCCCTGAAAAAGCAATAAATTTGGAAAACGCCAGCGAATAATTGTGAGAAATATCAACCGCTGCATTAAACCAGCAACTACAGAAATTGTCGCCAATGCTAATAATCCACCCCCCAACATGACTGCAATCATGTTGCTAAATATAATTAAAAAATAGGTTAAAACCGCAATTAGACCATCCCAACCTACATATCCCATACCTGCAAGTAAGCAGTCAAAGTAAGATAACCAAACTGCGATCGCGTAACCGGCACACATCAAAGTCCAAGCCCAAAGTACTTGCTCTTGAGAAACTTCATGTAACTCAATTTGACTGATTAAACCGTAACCCAAAATCCACGCTATAAAGAAAACACCTACTGCTAACCATTGTAAAATTAACCGACCTGTAACTACTAAATCTCCAATATGTTGCTGAGTCTCATCTGTTAATTCTACTTCTGGATCGAAGCCGCTTTTTCCCTTCGCCAAAGCTATATGCCGCGTCAAAGTTGGGGTAATTCCTAAAGACAGCAACCATAAAAAAGATTGACTATTACCTAATAAATACCATAGTCCTAATTCCTCTTTTCCCATAAATCGAAAAAGAGTCGGAGTCAAAACTAAGCCTGAACAAATTATCGACACCCGACTTAGCCAAGAAACACTCACTGCAAAAGCAATTCGTCGAGAAATTGACATAATAATTAGGGATTGGGGAAAGTATTTATTGCTTCTTTATTTAGACTTCTTGCAGAAGTCGGGGAAAGGGGGAAAGGTTTGGTATTTTCCTTTCCCCTTTAACATGAGTCCCTTTTCCCACAAGAGTGCAAAAAACACTTTTGCAAGAGGTCTTTTGTAAAATATCCGTTTGGATTGGTTAGTTAAAATACTCATAAATAAAGAAATATCCAATTAACTTTTGTGGGGTGGGCGTCTCGCCATTGGTGTCAAGTTAAGCTCAAAGCTATATCGGACAGGCGTTACATCCCTCACGCCCTCATCCCCTAACCCCTTCTCCCACAGGAGAAGGGGAATTAAATCTCTGGCTCCCCTCTCACGAAGGGGAGAGGGGCTGGGGGTGAGGGTAAAACGTTGTCACAAAGCGGGTTTCACGTTAATATGAATTCTTATTTTTAAATTTTTTTAGAATATATTTTCTCTGATTGAATAATTGTTTGTAAAATCACATTGCGGTAGGATAATGCAATAGTATCCCAGCTAAAACGTGAAGCATTGATAACTGCTTTTTGGTGCCAATCTCCACTCAAAACTTTGGCAATAGCAGCAGCGTAATTTTCTATATCTGTGACATCGCATAAAATTCCAGCATCTCCAACCATATAGCGACGCATTTCATCGTCTGTGGTAACTATTGGTAAACCGCTAGCCATTGCTTCCAAATAAGAAAGCGCACATGGTTCATTAATCGAAGGTAAAGTGAATGCATCGACACTTCGATAAACTTTGGGCATTTGATTACTGGGAAAGATTTTGATAGCAAAGCGATCGCTTCCCAACAACCGATCGCCTAAAGATTGAAAGTATGCTCGATCTATGCCATCTCCACAAATGAGAAGACTAACTTTTGGTAACGATGCTACAGCTTTGATTGCCAGTTCAACTCGCTTGTGACTGTGACGATTGAGAGAAGCTACACACAAAACTAGAGGTTTGTTTAAACCCAAGTCTATATGTTCTCCTTGTGGCGTAAAGCGGTTAGTATCCACACCGTTAGGAATAATGGTAGTAGGTTGAGAAGGGCGTAAAGTTCGCACAAAATTAGCCATAGCTTCCGAAAAAACTACAAGATGATCGGGACGAAATCGCAAATTACGTGCAAGCAATCGCCCTTGGGCTAACAACCCAGTATGTTCGGTATAAATAAACGGCGTACCAATCAGGCTACGGACAAAAGCTGCCATTGCTAAGCCTCCGTAATCATTGCAGGGAAAAATTAGATCGGCAGGGTGTGTCAGTAGCCGGAATGCACAAGGTAAAAAGCTTGTCAAGTGTTCGATCGCAATATCGGAATGGGTGAAAAAACGTTTCAGTAGGGAAGCGATCGCTAAATTATTCAGAATCTCACGCGCCTTCGTGCGATCAATACCACCAGCTGGATAGTAAAACTGACTACAGCGATCGCCTGCTAATAATTCCACATCAAAGTAAGTGCTGAGGCGATCGGCAAGTTCTATAGCAAAAATCTCCGAGCCACCACTCCAGTTAACTCCCGCACTCGGATGCACTAAAACCACTCGATAGGATCGTTGATGTCGTGCTGTCATCTGAGCGTGATTATCAGTATCAATCAAGCGCTGAATCATAGAAGGTTCATTTATAACAAGGGATTGGCGACTGGCGATTGGGGATTGGGGCGAATGGCACTAAGAAAAGCTGAAACCTCGTCAGGGCAGGGTGTGGGAGGTGTGGGAGGGGTGGGAGGTGTGGGAGGTGTGGGAGGTGTGGGAGGGGTGGGAGGTGTGGGAGGTGTGGGAGGTGTGGGAGGGGTGGGAGGGGTGGGAGGATGGGGAAGCATTAATTCTCTTTCTCCCCACACTCCCCACACTCCCCACACTCAAAAAGCAAGTTATATCAGGGCTTTGCGATTAACTTAGTGCCATTCAATTTTCTCCCCATCTCCCCATTTCCCTCATCTCCCCCACTCCCCGATCCCAATTCCAAGTAGCAACTGCAAACAGAGTCCACCAATAGAAAAAGAAGGTTGTGTGACTCCAAATATTCTCAGTAATCATACCGACAGCCACAGCTGCAAGAATAGCTAACAATACCCGGCATAAATCTTGCTGAGCTTTAGTAGAAGAAGTGCGCCGAACTAACTCAATTAAATGTGTAGCTTCGATACTAAGAAAGAATAAAAAAGCTAAAAGCCCAAAGATTCCGCCTTCTACTAACGCCCGGACATAATCATTATGGGCGTAGTTATTGTAAATAGTTAAATAGCGGCTAGTTGCTAGACCATAACCCAAAATAGGCGACTGTCCCCAAGCCTGTATGAGTAAAGACCACTGAGCAAGCCGCCAGTTAAAACTATTACCATCACCGTGTGACAATAAAATTGCCCGCGATATATCTAAATCTGGATTTAACAACGGTGTTTGAGTTAAAGAGGCGAGGCGTTGTTGTCCAAATTCAGTGCTGCCAAATAAGCCTATAACTACTGCAAATAAAAATGCTCCGCCAATCAAATTAATCAGACTCAATCTTGGCGCAATCAAAACCAGAATCAAAATAGCCAGCATTATCAAGCTAAACAAAGTTTTAGTACTCACATAGAAAAAGCCGAGTACAACAAGCAGTATTACCCAAGGCCAACGGCGCTGGGACTGATTAAGTTTCCAGTAAGTCAAACCAATAAACAGCAACAAAAAAGTTGCAAAGGTATTAGCCAGACCAAGGGTGCCATTAATTCGGGAAATCTCTCCAGAGATTGGGTCTTTGGTAGCTTGGAGTACGCCTGGTAGCATCGAAATAGGAACAAGCATCTGCATTGTTGCTGCCGTCAAAGGTAAGATGAGAGCAAAAAATAATGCAGAAATAATCTTTTGTGGATGGAGTCGGTCTTGCAGTTGCATTACTAGCAAGTAGACCATTAGCCAAGAGAAAAGACGCACCCACTCACGGATGCTGTCTAGGAAAGCGCCAGCATTTAACTCCTGTTCTCCCAAAGGTATGAGTATGACTCCTAAGCCCTGGAGAACTACCCAACCTGTAAAAAACCACCAAAACTTATCAGTACGTACTATTCGGCCAGTTAGTAATGTGACTGCAACATAAAGTAAAGTTAGGACATCCACACCAATGGCGAATAGAGAGGGGATTTGTCGAGCAGAAAAAGGATCGAGGGCACTACGCAAGATTAATAGTGCGAGTACGGTTTGCTCGAAGCTGGCAAAAAACAAGAAAACTACTGCGATCGCGCCCACCACCAACCCCAGATAAACAGGCGTAAAAGCTGTGAGTAACCCAATTCCCACACCTGCCAACCCAATCTTCGGTATCAAGGAGCGTTGACTCGTCAACATCTTCATAAATTTCACGAAATAGCTGATACAGATATAGGATTATCATTTGATTTATGAACTGGCCTGTGTAAGTAGGCAAGAGGCAATAGGGTTATGGAAGAATCAACTGTACGGAACTCCCTTCAAAAATCAAATAGGATTTCTATATCCCATATCCATATATAGATAAAGGTGTAAGCCTGTATGCCCCTACAGTCGATTCATAATGCTTGCTAAGTACTTAGGATATAAACCGATACAGTTCAGTTAAATATTTCTACTCTTTCTTCTCTCTGTGTTCTCTGCGCCTCTGCGGTTCGTAAAACAAGAGTTTTGCCCTTAAGTGAACCGTATTGGAATATAAACCGCTCGTGAAATTCAAATACAAAGAGACTTTCTTTGCCTATTGCCTATTGCCTGTTGCCTATTGCCTATTGCCTATTACCTATTGCCTATTACCTATTGCCTGTTCCTCGAACCGTTTCCAGAATTGACAGTATCCCTTGCAGGAGTTGAATGTTTCACAGGACGTGATAAATAGCGGTAAGACTTTTCAGTTTGAACTGCCATCCCATTGACTACTACTCCGAGAATTGGTATTCGATTTTGTGTTAGTTCTGATACCGCTTTTTTTAGAAAATCTTTGAGAGTAAAACTGGGACGTGTAATTAGCACAACGCCATTGGTATAACGACCCAAGGTAGCTGCATCAGAGCTGACATTTAGAGGTGGAGTATCTATGATTACAAAATCATAATTTTCTGTAGCATCTGCGATCAACGACTTCATCGCCTCAGACTCTAGTAACTGTGAGGGTCTTGGGTGTGATTCGCCAGAAGTCAGCAGCGAAAGGTTTTCAATATCTTCAATTTGCACGGCATCTAACAGCGATCGCTGTTTGGCGATCGCATCGCTAAGTCCCGGTTTGGCAGGTAAGTTAAACAGCTTGTGCTGCATCGGACGATGTAAGTCGGCATCTATAATTAAGGTTCGCCGAGATAACATCGCACAAACAGCTGCTAAGTGGGATACAACTATTGATTTCCCTTCCTCAGATTTAGTACTACTAATCACAATGCTCCGCAACTTTTTAGAACTGCGAAATTCCAACGTCTTGAGCAACATCCGATAAGGTTCAACCAAAGCAATATCGTCCAAAAATCCTTCTGCTGCTTCCAGGCTGAGCGCTCTGGTAGGCAGAGATGGTAATGTTCCCAACATGGGAATTTTTGTCAGTATTTCTTCGGCTTCGGAAGTATCGTGTATGGTGTTATCCGTGGTTTCTAAAAGCAATACCACACCAACAGCACAGACACTTCCCACCACAATAGCTAGTGCCAATACCAAAGCAGGTTTGGGGAAACTGGGAGAAGTTGGTGGTTTAGCCTCTTCAATAATTCGGATATTGCCAACTAATTGGGCTTCAGCAATCCGCGCTTCTTCAAGTTTGCTTTGCAACAACTTTAAAGATGCCGCTGCTTCTTCTTGTTGGCGAGTAAGTACAGTCAGAGGTTGTTGTTGAATTGGTAGTTGTGCTAAACGAGCCTGGAGATTAGCTTTTAAAGACTGAACAACTTTGAGCTTATTTTCCAATGCCAAGCTTTCAATCTCATTGCCAATCAGTTGAGAAGTCAGATCCTGACTTAGAGGATCGGATGCGACATGATTGGGAGAAATAGCTCGATCTCCGGGCGCAAGGTTAGCTAATTCCCGATTGTACAAAGCATTGAGAGCTTGCTGTTGTTGTAGGAGCAATATCAAACTTGGATGGTTCTCTGTGAAACGCAGACGCACAGTAGCTATCTGGGTTTGCAAATCTGCCAACTTGGTGCGTAACTTCTGGAGTTGTTCATCTTGACCACCCCGTATGGATGCATAAGCATTGCTGAGGCTTTTAGTAGTAGTAATTTCTCGTAGGGATGCATCACGCGATCGCGTTTCTTGGAGTTGGACAAATAAAGCCCCCTCCTGGTCTTCTAGAGTAGCTAAACTATCAACTAAACTTTTACTTTGGTCAGCAAAAGAGATCAGACCAGTAGCTTGTTTATATTTGTTTTCCACAACCTCCGCTTGTTGCAGCCTCTGACGAGCCAAAGGAACCTCCTTTTCCAAAAATTTCCTGACATTTGCAGCTTCTTTGCGGATTTGTTCGGCACTTTCCTCAACCATTGTTTGAGAAACAGCATTCACGAGGTTAGCTGCCAGAATTGGGTCTTGGGCTTGATAGCTAATAACCAAGATATTCGTCGCTGGAACAATTTTGACTCGCAAACCTTTACTGAATTTTTTAGTTGTCAGCTTGCTTTGAGGAACAGGAAAAACCTTAGCTATTGATCGCTCCAAAATAGGTACTGATTTAACCAATTCCGCCTGCTCAGCCAACGGGCTAGGGCCGCCAGGTACACCAGCAGGTACTTGTGTAAGGTCACGCCCCAATTCAGAAACACTCACCCGTCTATCATCCAATATCAATTGTGCTGATGCTCGATACAAACTTGGAGCAAAAACTAAGTAAGCTACTGCTCCCCCAATTACAGCAACAAACGTCGCCAAAGCCGGCCAACTTCGCCGCTTCAAAACCACTACTAAAGATGAAATACTTTTCTCCATTACATATACCTTTGTCTAATTGGGCATTGGGCAAACAGGAAGTGTGGGAGGTGTGGGAGAATGGGGAAGAAACCTTTCCCCCCACACTCCCCACACTCCCTCATCTCCCTCATCCCCCCATCTCCTCATCCCCGCGTCCCCGCGTCTCCCCGCCCCCGCGTCAGAGCATCAGTTATCACCCGCCTTGACAGATTACTAGGCTCCGATACCCCTACTGGATCAGGTGAATTCAGTATTGTTGTGTATAGTTTTAAGGTTTCAGAAGTAATGCAATCCCAACCATAGTTAAGCTGCACGTGTCTTTGTGCATTTTTAGCCATTACCGCCATTTCCGTCAGATGATTAATCGCCCAGTTCAGGGAATGTACACAAGAGTCCAGGTTTCCAGCTCTAAAAAGTATGCCGCGATTATCATTAATCAATTGCTGGTGGGGTGGAATGTTACTTGCCAGGACTGGTATACCTTCCCGCATCGCTTCTAACATTGCTAAAGGCAGTCCCTCGACATCAGAAGGAAGGACGAATAGCCCGGCCCCACGTACAATTTCCCAAAGACGAGTTCTTTGGAGTTCGCCTGCAAAAACAATATCTCGATGATTAACAACCTTTTCTAATAGCTTGGCACTGAAGGATCTGGTATCGCTGACACCTCCAGCCAGAACCAGTTTCCATCCATTTGGTTTCAATGCACAAAAAGCGTCGATGAGCAAGTCAGGACGCTTTTCTGGTACGAGTCTGCCTAAAAAGAGAATGTAGCGGCCTGGTGTCAAACCCAAAGAGGTGGCGTAGGGAAATTTGGGGTCTGAAGTACCGTAGCTAGCGGGAGCGCTGGGGATGTAGACTGTCTCTCGATTATAGGTTTCCAGAAAGTAGGATTTGAGGTCTTTTGACACCACAATTAGACCTTGGGCAAAACGTACAGCTGCTTTTTCGCCTAAAAGAATTAGCTTGCTGGACAAATTACCCCACTTGGCGCGTTGCCAGTCTAAGCCGTGACAGGTAACTACAACCTTTGTAGAGTTAGCAATTCTGGGTAAACAACTAAATAGAGATGGGCCTAGAGCTTGAAAATGAACAATATCATATTGCTGACCACATGCAGCGATCGCTCCTAGTGCCGAGGTAATAAAAGCATCAACCCCACGCAAACCCCAACTGGGTAAGGAAATGACTCGAACACCCCAAAAGTCATAATGGTCAAACCAAGGATAATTGATATTAGAAGATCGAGCGAACAAATCAACAGAATGTCCTTGTTCGATTATGCGAGGATACACTTCTGCACAATAATGCTCAATTCCTCCTTGTTTGGGAGGTAAACCTTTCACACCAATGACGGCTATTTTCATGGCAATAGTTATTTTCTGAAAAATGTTTGTTCAAGTCATAACAATTTGAAAAATGATTGCAATATGCTGCAACACATGGATTGCTAAAATCCAAATACACCAAGGCGATCCCCAATCCAAAATCCAAAATATTATCATCAACCAACTGAATGGTCTGCTAACTTCCAACGACTTAGCATTTTGCTATAGACATCTTCCATAACAGTGTGAGCGCTATAAGGTTGTGCAGTCGCCACACAGGATGCAGTTGGATACTTTTCCGGATGTAGTATTACTTGCCGTAAGGCATCTGCAACACACTCTGGTGTACGCTGTTTACAAACAACACCATTGTCAGCAGCTAACAATTTTGGGGTTTCACCACATATAGTGGTAACTACTGGTGTTCCACTAGCCAGCGCTTCTAAAACTACCAAGGGTAAACCTTCGTAAGCGCTGCATAGAACAAAAACATTGCATATACGATGTAACTTTGCCAGTTCTTCCATACCAATTGCCCCCAACATTGTCACCCGGTCAGATAATCCCAACCGAGCAATTTCGCCATGTATTTCTATTGCTAATTCTCCATCACCTGCTATTAGTAAATGAGTCTGCGGTTGATTTAAAACAGCGAATGCACGGACTAACAGTAGCGGATCTTTTTGGGGATGCAAACGACCTGCGAATAGAATAAAACGTGTTTCTTCATCTAAACCCAACCTTATAGCTAATTCCCGCCGATAAGCTTGCCGTTGTGAATGACTTAAAGGATAAAAGATTTCGCCATCAAAGGAATTTTTGATGTATGCAAAGCGATTTTGCAAATCGGGATAACGCTGTTGATAAAATTGAATTGCATCAGTATTACATGAAAGAATTTGACTAAATTGGCGAATTAGTAAATTTTCCAAAGCGAAATATGCTGCGGGAAATCTTCGCCACAGAATCGCCTTTTTCTCACCCACAGCTTGCATTTGCGTGTGGATATCATTATGGATAAACAAAGTTTTTTCTCCGTGCCAATTCCAAGCTGCCAAGCTTGGTTCTAGACGATGAAAGTGCATAAAATCTGAAGACAATGAACGTCCTAAAAGGGCTGACGTATACTTGAGTGTGGTGGGAATCAGGCTTCTAACATTATCATTTTTCAAGGAAAATAAAGGTAAAAAACTAATTTCTCTACCTACGATTTCTGCTGTTTGCCACTTTTGACTAGGCTGAAATTTTTCATCCCCTGTTCCTACAAGCCGCACTTCAAATTCTTGAGGTGCGTATTTAATAAAAGTTGTGATTAACGTCTGAATTCCTCCAATACTACTGTTCCAAGGATTGAATTGATAAAAAATTGTTAGAATTGGTTTACGCATGAAGTCAACCCAACACAACTTGCATGGAAACACCCAGATATATTTCCATATTCAACAATGTGAATTAGAGCAGCAAAATAGCTGTCGAACCTTTGTACAATAACCTTGCTTAGCTTATCCCCACAGATGCTTGAACCTTGTCAAACATCAAATTTCCAAAAGGTTTAGCTCAACCCAATCGACTCTATTTCCCGTTAGGGTTGTCGAAAAGGATTTGTAGTCAGGTATCGCACGTTTTACAGCCAAAAAAGCTAATTTATTGAGAAAATTCTCAATAGAATATCTCAATTGACACTACATGTGCATTTTGAATTTACAATTTATTTCTAAATAAAACTTTCAGCTTTGATTCGTCAAACTCACGTTCAACAAAGACAGAGGTAATCTTTGTTGTATCTACATCAGAACTTTATTACCTCTTCAATTTGTTGTATTCCTAAAGATAGATAGTGTAGCTGGAAAATAAAATTGTATAGATAATAACTTGCAAATATAAATTTTGGCTGTTGACTGATGACTAGGAAAGAAATCAATACTTGTCGGTTAAGGGCAAAGGGGGAAGGGGAAAGGGGAAAGGGCAAAGGGCAAAGGGGAAAGGAACCAGCAATTTCAAAACAGGGGCTTTATACCTTGTGGTGAAAAGTTTTTTCTTCTTCCCTTACCCCTTACCCTTTCCCCTTTTCCCCTTCTTGGTAAGAATAGGTACAAACGCAATCAATCCAAAACCTAAAATCTAAAATAGTATTCGCTATTCGGTAATTAATGATTTTTGTAAAAACATTACTAATTACCAAATAGCTACTGCGAATTATGCCTTTTTTGTTATCATGCGATGTTACTTAGATTTTGCCTCCAAGTTTTCTAAGCGGCTTCTTAATTCCTGATTTTGTTGTTTGAGTTGGTCGAATTCTTCACGCAATTGGCGCAGTGTTTTTTCGGAACCGATATTATTTTGCACCTTGGAAATTTCTTCTTCAGCGTAGCGGCGCACACGGCCATCAGATGTTTGGTCAGCTAGCGATCGCAAAATTCCAATTGCTTTGGATGTTTCCATTTGCCCTAATGCTATGGCTACTGACACTTGCGTTAAGAAGAAGGTTTCTTTGGCTAGTTCTGTTAATCTTTCTAAAATCCGTTCCAAATTAACCGGACTTTGACCAACAGAAATCTGTCCTAAAGCGCGAATTGCAGCTAAACGCAAAGGTTGTGGTATGCCAAGTTTCGTGTATTCCATCAGCAGATTTAAAGCTGCTTGGGAGGTTTTGAATTCAGCTAAACCAACAATTGCACCACTTCTGACGACTTCATTCCAGCCCGCCTTTTCTTCTAAAACGGATTTCAGCAGCTTTAATACCTTGTCTTCCTTGGGCTTTTCTTCCAAGTTCGCAGAAGCGATCGCCCCCACCGCACGACAGGCTGCGGCTTCGACATAATAGCTGGGATCGCCTTTTTGTAGCAGATCTTTGACAGCCTTATAGCTTTCGTTGGTTTTGATTTGAGCAAGTCCTTCCACTACAGCACGTCGCACGTAAGCGTCTCGATCTTTCAACCCCACAACTAAGCCATCAAATGCTTGGTCTAAATTAATTTGCGTTAGTTGTTTCGCCACTTGCACCCGCACACCCCAGAATGGGTCATTTTTTAATGCCTTAGACAGTGCTTTGGTTGCTTCTAACCCGCCTTTTTTTGCTAAAGCTTCTGCTGCATAGATGCGGGAAATGGGGTCGGGATCGAATTCTAGCTGTGCTTTTAATTCTGGTAGTGCATACTCCAAAGATACTGTTTTTAGATAATTATTCCCAACATCAAAACTGATATATTGCGGCTTATTTTCTAGTGGGAAATAGAAACTTTGTTCGCGTTCATTCACACGCACTGTGAAAGTTTTGAGTTGTGAGTTAGGAGTTTGGAGTTTGGAATTATTTTTAACTCCTAACTCCTCACTCCTAACTTTTTCTTGTTGGGTATAGCCAAAACCAATAGGAATTTTTAAATCAAACAAATCTTTAGTGCCATTTTTAGCTTCACCTGCTTGGGTTTGAGTGACTGTAATTTTTGCTAAATTAGCATCTCCATCCCAAGAGTAAGCTATGTTAAATTCGGGATGACCACCACGATAAACGTACTGGTCGAAGAGGAACAAAAGATTGCGTCCCGTTGCTTTTTCAATTGCTCTGAGTAAGTCTATTGTTTCTACGGTTTTGTGAGCATTATCTTGGAGAAATGTTTGAATTGCTTGCCAAAACAAATCATCTCCCAATTGGGCGCGAATCATGTGATAGACACAAGATCCTTTTTCGTAGATGTGGCGATCGAAAAGTTCAATCGGTTCTCGGTAAACATTTGTGACCATCGGCCGGCGATAGCGGCTGCGATCTTCACTCAGGTAGCGACGAGCTTCCAATAAACGATAGTAAGCTGCTTCTTGGAGACTATATTCATGTTCTGTCCACATCACCTCAGAGTAGGAAGCCATGCCTTCCTTAATCCAAGCATGAGACCAATGCTTAATCACCACCAAATCGCCAAACCACTGATGCGCGAGTTCGTGGACGACTAAACCCTCAGTATTGCGATTATCTAAAGCTGCGCGTTCATCGAGCAAACATTTATCTGTTAACAGGGTTGTGGAAGTGTTTTCCATTCCGCCAAAGATAAAGTCATCGACGCAAACTTGGGCGTATTTAGGAAAAGGGTATGCATAACCATACTTTTGGCTCAAAAATTCAATCATCCGGGGAGTTTTGCCCATGCTGCGTTTAGCATCTTCCTCCCGTCCCTTTTCTACGTAGTAGGTGACTGGTTTTTCCTTCCACTCATCGCGAATTTCCGCAAAATCACCTACTGCCAAAGTCATCAAGTAATTGGGATGAACTTGTTGCTGTGACCAGTGGTAAATTTTGTAATCGCCATCTTCTGTGGTGTTAATCAGTTCGCCGTTGGAAATTGCCACTAGAGGGTTGGGGACACGAACGCGAATTTCCGAGGTCGAGAGTTGTCCTGGATAGTCAAAGCACGGAAACCAAAAACGAGAGTCTTCGTCTTCTCCCTGAGTCCAAACTTGGGTGGGCTTGTTTGGGTAATGTTTGTCTGGTTGAATAAAGTAAATACCGCGTTGCGGTTTTGTCACCGAATAGGCGATCGCAATCAGCAAGTGTTTACCAATCTCAGTGCCTTGAGAAAGTTGAATCGAAAGCTGTTCGCCATCGTAATCAAAATTTTGCGCTACCTCGTCTACCTGCACAGACTCGATATTTAGGTTGACAGCATCCAAAGTCAAACGGTCAATGCCATTACGAATTGGCAACAGGCGAATGCTACAACTGCCCTGACAGCTTTGCCCAGGAATATCTAAGCTCAGATCGAGAAAAATATGCTCTACTTGCCCAGGACGGTCAGGGCTGTAGTGGGGTTTTGCTCCTGGTAACTCAAAAGGTTTGTGTCCATTATTATCTGTATCAAAATAAGACTGCGACATTGATGCTTACTGACCTTGTAATCCTGAAAAGTCTGGCTTGGCTGGATGTTGTTAAGCAAAATAGCGGTGTAGTAAATGTTTTTCCCAAATCAATAGGGCAATATCGGAGTGACGACTCACTTTCAAAATTGCGGGATTGAAATTAATCTCATCCGAATTTCCAAAGGTAGCCTACCGATCTTGGACTTTTGTCCATATCTCTCCGCATTCACTTTTCTTGATGTTTTGCACTTTTTTGCCATCAAGTCAAGAGTCTCTTGCACCTTGGTAGATTTTCATTAAGTACAAATACTCCTAATTATTCTTATAACTTAGGATAGCTTGTCGGTGTTAATTGAGCTATTTTGTTTGAGATGAACAGGATATCATTTGCGGATTCGCTCCTCATCTAGTTGAAGTATTTTTGAGACTAATTTTAGACCGCTAATTTGTAGGATTACTAATTTTATCAGTAAATACCGACCTGAGTTAAGACTAAATGACAGGATCGCTTGATATAAGGCTACTGGAATTGCGGCTCAAAAAATATGAGAGGCTCAATTGCAAGATTCCTGACAACAAAGCTTTTTGCCACTTAAATCTAATCTAGCTTGAGCGATCGCTATTTGCCGTCAAATATCCTCAATCTGAAATTCAAGTTAACCTGTGTTAATTTTGACCCCGATGCAATGACTTGCTCTACAATTGACACTTTCACGGCTTATAGCGGTGGAATTCTTTTTGTCTAGACGACTTTCTGCATCTACATATAGGCCATTCTGCCCACTAGAGTAGGCATCTCGCCCACCCTTGAATTCAAAGCAGACTAGATATCTACACTAGAAAAATTGGGTGTTTTTTATTGAAAAATCCTTTAAAATAGCCACTACATATAAGACGAAGCTTCACTTTTGGTAATCTTTTTAAAATTCACCAGATAAAACTGCACTATTAAATTTATAGCTGAAATTGCCGTAGCTAGAATTAAACCATGCCAATAACCAATCTCTCTCCAACCTCAAATCATTGTCATTAAATATCCTCGACTAACCCAATATCCCAAAATATCAATATGTTAATTAGCATGGTTAAACAACTATCTTGCAATCAAAGCAAAGCCCTCACTCTGATTATTTAAATTCTCAAAAAAAGTTGGCTAATTACTGCTAATTTTAGAAATTAAATTGCTTGATTAATTGCCATAGTGTTATCGCGATTAATATATAAATCGATGCCTATAATCTCCTGGCAAAACAACTCAAAACCTAACATTACAAAGTTAGTAAACACTACCTTGCAATATTGACAAATATTGTCCTAAAGTTAAACTAACTTCATCAGCTTGTAATTCTGTAAGTAACAACTATGTATCAAATAATATAATTTTTTGTATATATTTTATATATCTTAAATTATTTTAATATCTTTTGTTGCACACAACCCGTAGAAAGTCCCCTGGTGGACTACTGACAAACCGCTATTACGTATAATTTGGTAGATAAATTTTAAAAAGGTTACTTTTAAAGCCAATAAACAACCAACAAAGTCAGCTTCAGCTTTTAGTTTTTATATTTTCAGGTGTGCAGCTTGTCAACAACGGTGCTGCTGAGTACTTTTGTCATGCGTTAGTCTAAACTCCAGTAGCAATGGATGAGTGAAATTATCAATAGATCCGAAAACTCTACAATGACACTTGTATAAATCTCGGTAACAATCTCAGCAAAAGAGGATAGATAACAATAATGCCTGAAAGTAAATCAAAGTTTCTTATTCCTGCTGTTGGTGCCGCCGTAGTTATAGTAGGAGGTATCGCAGCTTACACGTATTTAAAAGGTGGGCCATCAGGGGGTAGCTCAGATGCTCTAGGCAGTGCAAAAGTAGTACCTTCAACAGCGATGATGGCTACGTATATTACTACTGACCCTCAAGCCTGGGAAAAGTTACGGCAGTTTGGCACCCCAGAAGCACAAAAGTTAGTAGCCAAAAGTCTGGAAGATTTAAATAAGGAAATGTTCAGTGACAATAACATTTCTTATGAAAAAGACATCAAGCCTTGGGCTGGTGGCGTGATGATTGCTCTGCTACCACCAAATCCTACCAAACCAGTACAGCTAAATTTGCCCCCTGGTGCACCCACTCCACCACCAAATGTACAGCCAGAACCAAATATCTTGGTAGTAGTGGGAATCAAGGACAAAATCAGTGCCTTGAATTTTGCTAACAAATTAAAGTCCCAAAAAGGCGTTAAATTCAAAGAATCCGACTACCAAGGTCAAAAAATTATTGAAACTACAGAAAATGGCAAACCAACCTATAGCGTTGTTTTAGATAATAATCACTTGGTATTAGCGCCGGAAAAGCAAGCTGTAGAAAAAGCAATTGACACATTTAAAGGACAGTCCTCCTTTGCCAGTAAAGAAGGTGTAAGCACTATTCTCAAAGGAGTGGATGTCAAAAACAGCCTTGCCCAAGTTTATGTACCAGACTATGCAGGCATGGTACAGCAATTAGCAGCCGCAAGTCCCCAAGGAACGCAGTTACCCCCACAAACCTTGGCACAACTAAAGCAGGTGAAATCTGTGGTGGCGGGTGTTGGTGTTGATGATGCAGGAGTGCGAGTCAAAGCGATCGCTAATTTAGATCCGCAACTGATCAAATATCAGTATCAATCAACTCCTGGGAATATAGTCGGGCAATTTCCCACAGAAACCTTTGCTTTGGTGAACGGAAATGGCATCAGTCGTGGCTGGGAAACAGTAGTCGAACAATCAAAAGATTCTCCAGAATTGAAGCAAGCCCTAGAACAAGTGCGCGGACAATTGAAATTTGTCAATATTGATTTGGATAAGGATATTTTTGGCTGGATGAACGGGGAATTCGCCTTAGGTGCGATTCCCTCAAATCAAGGGGTGTTAGCGAGTGTTGGTTTTGGAGGTGCTTTAGTATTTGACACGAGCGATCGCAAAACAGCCGAAGCCACATTCACAAAATTGGATACCCTCGCTAAAACCCAACAAATCAACATCGCCAAGAAAAATATCGGTGGTAAAGACGTAACTGAATGGCAAATCCCCCAACAAGGAGCTTTATTAGCACATGGTTGGCTAGATCAAGACACTGTGTTTGTGGCTGTTGGTGGCCCCATTGCTGACGCAATCGCCGATCGCAAGAGTGAATCTCTCGACAAGAGCGAAGCTTTCAAAGCCGTTACAGGTTCTTTGCAAAAACCCAACAGCGGCTATTTCTATTTAGATATGGAAAAAACTAAAACTTTGCCCGTAGTCAATAGTCTCATCTCAGGCGAAGCCAATACCATCCTCAGTTCCATTCGTGGCTTTGGTATCACCGCCACCAGCCCCGACAAATCCACCAGTGAATTAGAGATGCTGTTAGCTCTCAAGCCTGCGAAATAGGTTAGGGGCATGGGGCATAGGGCATTTGTCTCCCCTCCTTCCTCTGCCCCTGTGCCCCCATCTCCCAATTTCCACACTCTCAGCTACAAAACTTGATTATTCCGAGCTTCCAATGTCTGATTGAGCCTATCCAATGCACCAGTCAGTCTTTCCTCAGATGCAAGCTTAGGATCTGAGAGTGGAGATTCAATGGCGACATCCTCCTGCCTCTTCAATTTTTGTAAGGCACGAATCCCTATAAATAAGATGAAAGCAATGATTAAAAAGTCCAGAATTGCACCAAGAAACTGACCAATGGCAATTCCTGGACTTACTGTGATGGTTCTCCAATCTTTACCGGTGACACTAATTAAGGGATTAATCAATGGCATAATGACATTCTCAACCAAGGAGGTAATCACCTTAGTAAAGGCAGTGCCAATGATTACGGCGATCGCTAAGTCAAGTACACTACCTTTGAGGGCAAATTCTTGAAAATCTCTGAAAAAGCCACTTGCTCTTCTTCTTGCTCTTGCCATAGTTGAGACTCGATAAGTTAGTTGTAGTCTTTTTTTATATGGCACTTGGCTTTTTGCCCTCTCTGTTGAGATAGATATTGGTAAACTAACCACGCTGGTTAGATAATTCAATTCATTTCATTTCTAGACTCGTGTCGAGCAATTATGTCATAAGTAAAAGAGGCTGTTAAATGCAAACTGATTTATGACTGCTGCTGTAAACACTAATCTTAGCTTCGCTTCCCGCTTGGTGAATACCATACTGGCAATCCAGCCTTTAGCCAACCTAGCCAAGCATCAAGCTAGACAAATGATGATTAAACGTGCCGAGAGAATTGGTGTACCTTGGACGCAAGAAGTCGAAATACTAAAGGCCCGTGATTGGAAATCCGATCTAGCTCAAGTAGAAAATCCTCAGCTTTCCTATCCAGAATATTATTTGCGCCCATTCCACGCCTATGAAGGTGGAAACCTCAGTTGGAAAGCTGCTTGGGAGCTAAAAGTTGCGGCTCGCACTGTCCATGCCAGCATTTGGCGGGATGCTGGAGCGCAAGGAGATGATAAACTGCGCCAAAGCTACCACGATATTCTCAAAGCGCAACTCCCGAATCAACCCCAAAACATTCTCGATTTAGCCTGCGGTGTGGGTTTGAGTACTTTTGCTCTACAAGAAATTTATCCCCAAGCCCAAATCACAGGCTTGGATTTATCTCCCTACTTTCTAGCTGTTGCCCATTACAACGCTGGGCAACGCCAAGCTAAAATTAATTGGCTTCATGCTCAAGCGGAATCTACAGGACTACCTGATGCCTCTTTTGATTTAGTTTCGGTTTTCCTGATGTTTCATGAATTACCCCAGTCAGCAACTCGACAAATTTTTGCTGAAGCTAGGCGGGTACTGCGTCCGGGTGGTTACTTGGCAATCATGGACATGAATCCGAATTCTGAAGTGTACAAAAAGATGCCAGCTTATATTTTGACTTTGCTCAAAAGTACTGAGCCATATTTAGATGAATATTTTGCATTAGACATTGAGCAAGCTATCATTGAGGCGGGTTTTCAAAGTCCTGCGATCGCTAACAATACCCATCGTCACCGTACAATTATTGCTCAGGTGAGTGCTTGATTTATCTCTAGTTTTGTGGGCAGCAATACCACCCTTGTTGCTGCTAGCTTACTATTCTTGTCGAATACCATTTGCCCCGCCTCTGCTCAGATTGCTGATGTTCTTTATCTTCGGGGCAATATCCGGTATTTTAGCCCTGAGTTTGGAATGGATTTTTGAAACTGTAGCCAACTCGGTTGTAAACTGGCATCAGATGAAGCGATGTCTACCGACAAGCCGCTGCACGTCTACGCTTTTTGGTATAGCCTTGCGGCAGCTCCTAGAAATAGGCCCAATTGAAGAAGGCTGCAAGTTGGCCGCCGTTGTGATTCCAATCTATCTGCAACGCCGATATAGATTACTTCTCTCTAGCGTTTTCATCTTGACTATAGCTGTTGCCCTTGGATTCACTGCCGAAGAAAACTGGATTTACTTTTTCCACGGTACAGCATCAATTTTTGAACGTACTATCGGTACGCCAGTCCACGCTATGTTCTCTGCACCTTGGGGATATGCGTTAGGAGTCTATATTTCCTCCAACACTGGTTTAAATCAAAATAGAAAGTTTATTTTTACGGCTTGGGTAAATTCTGTAATTTGTCATGCCATAGTTAATGTCCTATCTAGTGCTTGGGCTTACTCACTGCCCTTACGTTTTTTGAGTTATGGTTTCTTCCCCTTCCTCTTGTGGATGTTTTGGCGATTGGAACAATTACTGCGAAAAGTCCAACGCAAACCCCCCATTATCCTAATATCAGGCTATACACCCCAACAGCGTTACTGGCAAAGAAGTTTAGTACTGTTTGCTCTTTTACTAGGTGGAAATGCTATTTTTGGACTGTTTCTCTTAGTCAGAGTTACTAGCCCGTTGCATCCATTAAAACTTGTTGAATCTGAGATACTGTGGTTTCTACTTACTCGCTTTTTGCTAAATCTCTTTTTCGGGTTTTTAGCCTGGGGCATTTATCGCTATTTGCGACGTACCGCCCGCCGTCGGTATTTTTATTAAAATATGATTTAGAAAATGCTAGGGGGTTTTTATGCAAATAATTCCAGTACGTTGGACAACTGCTGACCTAGAGTTTTTCGCAAGCGATCGCAGAAATCGCTATGAAATTATTGATGGAGAATTATTTGTGACCAAAGCACCTAACTGGGTTCATCAAACGAGCTGCGGCAATATCGTTACAGTTCTTAATATTTGGTCAGATGAAACTGGTTTAGGTAAAGCTGCGATCGCCCCCGGAATTATTTTCTCAGATGCAGACAATGTGATCCCCGATGTGGTGTGGGCAACTCACGAACGCTTAAAACTCTTACTTGATGAAGCTGGACACCTCACGGGCGCACCAGAGTTAGTAGTAGAAGTTCTCTCGCCTGGCGAAAAAAACGAGAAACGCGACAAGGAAACAAAGCTAAAACTGTATTCAGTGCAAGGAGTTCAAGAATATTGGATTTGCGATTGTATGCAGAAAAAAGTTGAAATTTATCGCCGCGAGCAAGCTGTATTAAAACTAGTAACTACTTTATTTCATCAAGATGAATTGACAAGTCCTTTGCTGCCTGGTTTTAACTGCTTAGTAAGTAAACTTTTCTAATTGGGCATTGGGAGTGGAGAGTTAGGAGTTAGGAGTTATTATTCTGCCCATCTCCCCATCTCCCCATCTCCCCTCCCCATACTAAACCTCTGCTAACACTGGCTGACTCACAACTGCACTGATTGAATTTGCATCAGACTCAGTACAGTAAATTTCGCAGGAGTTATTAGGACTTTCAAAGAGTTTAACTTTGTAAAGCTCGGCTCCTAATTCTTCAATGGGCGATCGCAGTAAATTACTAATGTAAAGTGCGATATTCTCACTAGTAGGTACAACTTCGGCAAAGTAAGGAACGTCTTCGTTTATAAAGGTGTGATCGAATCGTTCTACCACATCATTTTTGATAATCTGATTCAAAGCACCTAAATCGACAATCATCCCAGTGGTTGGGTCAATCTCTCCTTTAACAGTAATTTCTAAATAATAGTTGTGTCCGTGGCCGTGAGGACGCGCACACTTACCGTAAATCTCAGAGTTCTTTTCTTGACTGAGGTTTGGGTCAGCCAGCCGATGAGCAGCGCTAAAGTAAGTACTGACCGTGAAATAAGTTTCCGTTCCGTTTTTGGCATAATCAGCCCAAAGTTCATGACTTTCAAACAGCCTAACTTTGTGCAGTTCGACTCCCAATTCCTGGATGGGTGAAGTCAGTAAATGATTGATGTAAAGTGAAATATTTTCAGTAGTGGGAACAATCTCGGCAAAGTAAGGAATGTCTTTATTTAAACAAGAGTGATCCAGTGGTTCCACTGCATAATCTTCCACCACTCGCTTCAGGGCATCTACATCTACGATCGCCCCAGTGCGTGGGTCGATTTTCCCTTTCACAGTGACTTCCAGATGGTAATTGTGTCCGTGGGTACGGGTGCATTTACCGTACTTTTCAGGGCTGATATTAGGAGCTAGCCTATGGGCAGCGCTAAAGTGAGTACTAATGGTGACATAGGCTTCCATTCCCTCTCCCGTGTAATCTGCCCAAAGTTGAGAATTTTCAAGCAACTGGACGCCAACTATAGGAAGGTGAGGTGCTAGCCGTTGCCAGATTACCCGTGCAATATTCTCAGTGGTAGGTAGAGTTTCTTGGAAATCTGCCCACACATCATTGAGATAAGAAAAGTCCAATTGGTTTGTAACTTCTCGCTTGATGACATGTTTCACATCCGACAAATTCAACACCATGCCATATTCGTCTATTTCTCCGCCAAGGGATATCGATAGAACATAGTTATGCCCTTGTCCGGGAAATTTCGCTCTAACACCAAATTTCTCAATATTCTCGGCTTCACTCAGCTCTGGTAACCAATAACGATGACTTGCCGAAAACTGAGCGCGGCGATTAATAATGCATTTCATAAGTATACTGGCAATAAAACTTCAAATTTCTTAACCTTTCACTTTTTCCAGCATAAACTAATTCCTGTCTCATCAGTCATTAGTTTTTGTCTGCTCACCCGCGTCTTCCCATGCCCCATGCCCATTAACCTACAGATGCTTGCGCTTCACAGTGTAATCTCGTAGCTATGCGGAATAGTTCGTGACCTGTGTGCAAATAGCGCTCATCGTAGTTCAAAGGAAAATAACCTAACTCTTCAATTCCATCTGCTAATTGATCGAGGCTGTAGTAGAGGTGAGCCGCTGTTCTTGCCAAACTAGGGGGATTGGGGAGGGAACGAAAAGTAGTTTGTGCTTGCTTCAAGTCGTTACGACAAGTTTGTAAGTATTCCTGAAATTCATCTAACAACTCATCATCAAAAGGATCAGCAGCTAATTGCTCCATTTGTTCTTCAAGGGAATAAAGAATGGTACAAAGTAAGCGATTTACTGGTTGATAAACCTTACGCAGCCATTCTTCGACTTCCTCATCAGCATCCCGTCCGGTTTTGCGCGTTGTTTGGTAACGTTTTTGGGCTGATGCTGTACGCTGTTGGCGATCGCCATCTAATTTTCGAGATTTATCTTGCAGTTGTTGGTCATAGTGGCGGCGATTTTGGTTATCGCCTAAGACCTCATAAGCTGCATTGATGCGGATAATCTCCTCGCGATCGGCTGTTTCCTGATTACTATCAGGATGAAATAACTTTACCAAGCGGCGATAAGCCTGCTTTATCTCCGCTTGGCTAGCATTTGGACTAACTTTGAGAGTTTCGTAATGGTTAGAAACGTGTTTAGAATTGACCATTAATTCAATGTATCGTTAGCTGACGCTAGCGGCTAACTTGGTCTCCAAGTCTTGGAACAGCGGTGTACTTAAATACCTTTCTCCAAAACTCGGCTGAATCATTACAATTAAACGTCCTTGATTTTCTTCGCGTTGAGCAACGCGAATTGCTGCACATAAAGCTGCCCCACTGGAAATTCCAGATAGTAGCCCTTCTTCTTTTGCCAAACGCCGACTGTAAGCGATCGCTTCTTCATCGGTGACAGTAATTATTTCATCAATCAATTTTATCTTTAGCACCTGCGGGATAAATCCAGCGCCAATTCCCTGAATTTTGTGCGGCCCTGGTCGTCCCCCAGATAAAACTGGGCTATTGGCCGGTTCCACAGCGATCGCCTTAGCACTAGGCTTATGTGCTTTAATCACTTCTCCCACACCAGTGATCGTACCACCTGTACCCACTCCTGCCACAATTATATCTACTTGTCCATCAGTATCTTCCCAGATTTCCTTGGCTGTAGTTTCCCGATGCACTTTTGCATTGGCTGGATTGCGGAACTGCTGCAACATATAAGTATTTGGCATACTATTAACTATCTGCTGCGCTCGGCTAATTGCCCCACTCATGCCTTCCATTCCTGGTGTTAGTTCCAGTTCTGCTCCGAAAGCCCGCAACATTGCCCGCCGCTCTCCGCTCATGGTCTCTGGCATGGTTAAAATTAAGCGATAACCCTTAGCTGCTGCTGCCATTGCCAAAGCAATTCCAGTATTTCCTGAAGTGGGTTCTACCAAAACTGTCTTACCAGGAGTAATCAGCCCCTCTTCCTCGGCAGCGTTGATCATACTTACCCCAATTCGATCTTTGACTGATGCCGATGGGTTCATACTTTCTAGTTTCACCACAATTTCAGCAACACATCCTTCGCTTTCGGGAATACGGTTTAACTGCACTAGAGGTGTACGGCCAACTAATTCTGTAATGTTACGAGCAATTCGCATAATTTATTCCTTATTTATTTGTCATTGGGTATAAAGCATTGAGTATGGCGCAAACAGGGCATTGAGCATCAACAGACAGGGAAACGGGGAGAAAAACTAATGACTAATGACTATTGACTAAATGTAGTAGATGATGTCTAGTTGCCGTCGGGAATTTATTTTTTCACAAAGATCCTGAAGTGTATATTTTTGTAAGACTGAATTTGCCGCGTGACTTGCTTCTTGCCAAATTTCTTCAATAAGTGAACTTTCTACCTTTTTGGAATTAAGGTCTTCTTGACACGCCTTCACGTCCTGCCCTTCTAAACATTCTAAAATTTCAAAAAGGATAATTTTTTGAGGTTCTCTGGTTAATAGATAACCACCTTTTGATCCCCGTTGACTCTTGACTATACCTCCACGCCTCAAGGTTGCTAGTAGTTGTTCCAAATAGCGATCGGGTATGTTTTGTTGTGTTGCAATTTCTCGAATTTGTAGTGGTTCGCCGCTTTGGTAATGGGCAGCTATCTCTAATAAAGCTAGAATTGCGTATTCACATTTACACGATAGTTCCACAATTAATAATCTTTTATAAGTTGGGAGTTAGGAGTCGTGCAATTTGGATTTTAAATTTTAGATTTTAGATTTTTCCATCAATCCAAAATCCAACTTATGCAGGAAGCACAACTTTAGTGCCACCCAAAATATAAAATTACCAAAGTTAGAAGTTTTGACAGCCGGTTTTAAGTGATGAAGTACACGACCTCAGTCTGGTAGCCTGGGGTAAAGCCTGTTTTACTTCCAAATTCTGGCTTAGAGAATTTTGCTGTAATTCTGAACTCACGACTCCTAACTCCTCTATTATACTACGGTTATCAACTGGGGTTTATTTGTTGCTCCTACCAACAACAAAAAGCCCCGCCTCGTGGCGGGGAGCAATTAAGTTAAGTTAAATTATTCGCAGATTGTCAATGCTCTAGAAGGTGAAGGTCGTTCTCAGCGTACCGATAATTGCATCGTCGTTAGCGCTGTTTTGACCAGGAGAGGTCAACCAAATCACGCCAGGAGTGATTGAGACATTATCTGATACTTGGTACTTGTAGAAACCTTCAAAGTGGTAAGGTACATCATTACCAGTAAAGCCTACTCGGTTACGTGCATAGGGTTCTGCACCAGCAAAAATACCTAATACATTACCTTTTTTACCGAAATCAGGTAAAGCTACCCCAACACCGTAGCTCCAAGCTTCAAAATCATCACCTACACCGAAGCCTGTGACATCATGGTAAGAAACGAACCCACTAATTGATAGTTTGTCGCTGGGCCTAAACGCAGCAGACACACCGTAGGAATTAGTGGAAGATCCATTTGCAACACTTAGAGTGTTAGCTTGTCCAGTACCTACTGCAACAATATCTCCATCTGTACTGTTACCGGAGTTGAACAAGAAACCACCTGCGGCATTATAACCGTGGACGTAGGTCGCAGCTAAAGCTACGCGATCGCCAAGGCTAAAGTTCAACTGTCCTAAAGCTGCATAGTCGCCGTTGGTAAGACCTGCACTGAGAGCAGGATCGTTAGCTTCTGATGCCAAGTAACCCGCAGTGATTGAACTATTTCCCAGAATACCGCCACCTCTACCCAAAGGTATATTCAGCGCTATACCAGCACCACCACCAATTCGATAGATGGGACTTTCAGAAGCAAAGGTTGACAAAGCACCGTTACCCCCGTCGGTTTGATCGAAAAAGTAAGGGTTGTTGACCGCGGCATAATGGCTGTGTCGTCCGCCACTAGCTGCGAGGTAAACTTGGGCTGGGCCGATGGGAGCTTCATAAGTCAGTCGGTCTATTCTGACGCTGTTGTTACCATCGCCAATACCAACTTGATATGTTTGTGTGCCTTCAGCAGTGTTAATAGGAAAACCAGCTTCATCAATTTGTGAAAAGGCTGTGCTATTACCAGCAGCAAGACGTGTGTGCAGCACGTCTCTACCAGTGAAACTGGTTTGCAAGTCTAAACGTACTCTGTTTTGGAAGACCGTGTTGTTGGCATCACCAGTGTTTCCGCCAAAAATATCACTAACTGCAAAAACAGCTTCACCAACTAATTTGGTGGTAGTCGAGAACTGATTGGCTTCTAATTCAGCGGTGCGTGCTTCTAAGGCATCTACACGACCGCGTAAGGTTGCCAGTTCTGCGGAAAATTCTTCTTGTAACCGCTGTAAGGTTGCTAAGTCTTGTTTGGTTACTAGATCAGCTGTTGCTGTGGCAATTAATTCGTTGACTCTATCCAAACAAGCATTCAAACCAGCGGCAAATTCATAACGCGTCAAAGCACGGTTACCGCGATAAGTGGCATTTGGATAACCTGCTATACAACCATAGCGCTCAACCAAGGACTGCAATGCTTGGAATGCCCAATCGGTAGGCTGTACATCAGAAAATTGCGAAACTGATGTTACTTGGGACTGAGAGTTATTTTTGTTGCCTTCGTTACTGTAGCGGTTAATCTGGTCTAAGGTTGTTTGAGCCAATATGTCTGGCTGTTGGACAACTTCAGTGACAGCTGGTTGTTCGCCTGATGATACTTCAGTGGTTGTATTTGGAGCCGCAATTGCTGTTGTTGAGACTAGTAATGTTGCTCCCAAAACTGCTGGGCTAACCAATAAGGATTTCCACAAGAGATTAGACATCTTTTCTTTACTCCTCACACCTTGTATAGATAATTCGGTTTCTTGCACCTAATTCTTAAAAATGCGGCATCTCATTTTGAAACCTGTGGATGAGGCATGAATGCCTCTACTTACGATTTTAGTTTTCGCAAAGCTAATAAACGATTAACTTAGAGTTAAAAATTGATGTGATTAACTTATGCAAAAACATATCCTTATATCAAAATATTATAAAACATTAAATTGAGATCGCAACATTGAAGCGACGCCTTAATAACTGTCACACATCAGGCATTTATGTATCCAAGTAGCGAGTAGGGTTTGAGGCTATGGCTAATCATAGACTTAGCTAAATTTTTGAAAGCTTTAGACACTGACCAGCTTCTAGGCAAAGATCGGATGTTGCATCAAGCCTTGACAATCAGAAACCACACACCATCAGCAACGCAATCACTCAAATTATGCAAAATAAGTTTGTCTAATATTTTTGGAACAAACACAAGACCAAATATCAATTGCACCCATACATAAGTAGATGAAAATCAAGGATTTGAAACAGACATAGGTTATGGGGCATTGGTCATTTGTTATTTACAAGGAACAAATGACAAATGCCTAAGGCATAAGCTGAACTTCATGTCAAAAAAATCAGTTACTGAATTTGGGAAATCACTCCAGCAAGATCGAAGTCATTCTGGGTCAATCCACCTGCATCATGTGTTGTAAGTGTAATCTTGACTTTGTTATAAGAAATCTCTATGTCTGGATGATGTCCTGCTGACTCAGCAGGTTCAACAAGCTTGTTGACAAATTCAATTGCTTGGATAAAATCCTGAAATTTACGAGTCGTCTGCAACTTTGTTCCTTCAACGGCCCAACCTGAAAGAACCTTTGCCCGTTCTTTAATTTCCGCTTCAGTTAGTAGTTGTGCCATATTGAAAAATTCCTAGCTATATATTGGTTACATCTTGGATACCATGAAACCAAACTTTTTCGATTCTGCACACAGAAATATGAGAGGTTGATACTTTATTAATTTAACTTTTGAAAAATTTTAACGCCTTGGCTTTGCCTACCCCAGGTATTTCCATCTGAGTTTTCAAAAGCAACCACTGATAAAACAAAAATTACCCAAAAAAACTATCCGCTCTGATTGAGATCGGGAGATCTTAGTCAGAGCGGTCTAGCGGGTCTTCAGGTTGCAACCAGACTGCCGGAAGGAACTTCTAGCTTAGCCTAGCTACTTGAGCTAACTTAGTCTGTCAAGATGACTAAGGCTAACTTTTAAAGAACAGCCCCGGCACACAGCCGGCTAACTGCAACCTGATGACCCATGCTTTTACTACTTTCTATCATGGGCATCACCTCCTTGTTGCCTAAGCGGTCTTAGTCTCAAAGGGACAGAGCATTTCGCTCTGGGTTTATAACCTTCACCTAAGATAACACATAAATTTAGAGTATTAACCATAAATATAAAAAATCTCCCACCAAAAGGCGGGAGACTGGGGAATATTGACGCCTACTCGACATTAAGCAAGAAGACTATTCAATCTGAGTGGTGCCAATATACCACCAACCACAACTGTGATTATTGTTATGGTATGGTTGGTTTTTGTAATTAGAGAGCGTTACCGCGAGGTAGAACTTCCTCAGGGAATACAAATTGTTCGTGGATCTGGTCTTGAGGAGCCATCCAAGCGCGGATACCCTCATTAAGCAAAATGTTTTTGGTATAGAAAGTTTCAAACTCTGGGTCTTCCGCCGCCCGCAACTCTTGGGAGACGAA
>JAVRCH010000057.1:0-25775 GCA_034530795.1 Nostoc sp. DedQUE12a | reverse complement strand
TATTATTTTTTATTTGTTTTATTTTACTTTTTTGGTGATGTTTTTTTTGTTTTTTTGTTTGCTGTGGTTTTAGGGCGAGGGTTTTTTGAGGTGTTTGTTGGTATGTTTGGGTTGTGTGGGGGGAAAGAAAATTTATGCTTCCCCCTCTTCCCCCTCTTCCCCTTCCTCCCACACCTGCTGCTTGCCCAATGACCAATGACCAATGACCAATGACCAATGACCAATGACTAATAAACTAATTGCATATCTTCGTTCGCTAGTAGCGATTCGGGAACGGTGTGGGCAACTGTTTGCATTCGTAAATCAGGGAAAATCGCGTTATTTTAATTGCGATTTGACGCAGTTGACAAAAGTTGCAGATTATGTAATTGAAGTCATGCGTTCTGAGTATCCGGATTTGCAAATTCCGTTTCATAGCCGTTGGCGACATTTTGAGGCTGGGGGTGTACCGCGTTTAGCTGTGTTGGATACTCAGTTGGCGGGACTAACGCCTCTGGAAAAAGCTGCTGCTAAGTTTGATTTGGCAATTGTCAGTGTATTGTTGGATGCGGGTGCGGGGAACAACTGGCGTTATGATGAACAGGAAACTGGGTTAAAATTGGGGCGATCGGAAGGTTTAGCTGTAGCCAGTTTTCAAATGTTTTGTGAAGGTGCTTTTTCCAGCCATAATTTGCCCCAAGTAGATGCTCAAAAATTGCAAGAATTTACAGAAGCAGAACTGGCAAATGGGTTTCAGGTAAACACAGAAAATCCTCTCGTGGGAATTTCTGGGCGTTTGAAATTATTGCAAAAATTAGGACAAGCTGTAGTTTCTTCACCTAATTTGTTTGGCAACGAAAACCCTCGTCCAGGAAATTTGGTAAATTATCTTTTGGGTAAATCTGAAAATGGACAGTTAGCAGCTGCAACAGTTTTCAGTGCAGTTTTAGAAGGATTTAGTGAAATTTGGCCTGGAAGATTAGAAGTTGCTGGGGTAAATTTGGGAGATGTTTGGCGACATCCATCTATTAGCGATGATGGCTTAGTGCCTTTTCACAAATTGTCTCAATGGCTGACATATTCTTTATTAGAACCACTACAGGAACTCGGTTTAATAATTACAGGTTTAGATGCCCTGACAGGATTACCAGAATATCGCAATGGCGGATTGTGTATTGATTTGAGACTTATTGGTGTTAAAGACTTAGAGATTTGGCGATCGCCCCATTCAGTAGCATCAGAAGTTATAGTTGAATGGCGGGCTTTGACGGTGATTCTCTTAGATTATATCGCCGCTACAGTGCGCGAAAAGTTGAATATGACTGCCGAACAAATGCCACTAGTAAAAATTCTCCAAGGCGGTACTTGGACAGCTGGGCGTAAAATTGCCGCTCAACTCAGAACAGGTGGTACATCGCCTATCCAAATAGATAGTGATGGTACAGTATTTTAACAATAGCAGTCCTAATACCTTTTTTTTGTAAAGCTGCATATATTTACCCCCGGCTACGCCGTCCCCCCTTGCCAAGGCAGGGCTGATTCATTCCCCAAAGAGCTTTAAAAATCAAGGGTTCTAGCGATTAAAAATTAGTTATTTTGTTACCAGCGTGCCTAGAAAATGAACTATTTTACTGATATTTAAGTGCTTAAATGTTCATCTCATTGTCACCCTTACTTACAATTTTCTCTTCTTACATCTTGACAAATCTTGTTTGAAATGGAATGAAACAGCCCTGCCTTGCCAAGGGGGGACTACAGGGGGGTTTTGATTATGTGCAGCTTCATACAGAATTGGTATAAATCATTTGTAAAATCTTACCGCCCAAGCTGTTGAATGTTAACAGTTGACAGTCAACAGCCACCACTAATATTTTTCAAAACTCAAATAAGATTGTTATATCAAATCTTCTAACAAGTAACTTGCGTAAGTAATTGTAGGGCTTCATCTTACTTTGGCGATAGGTAAACTTTAACATGTACAACCAAGTAACATTAATTGAACATCCATTGATTCAGCACAAACTAACGCTGATGCGAAAAGCTGAAACCAGCACCACAAAATTTCGCACCCTCCTCAAAGAAATTAGCCTGTTATTGGCTTATGAAGTCACGCGAGATTTACCACTGAAATCTGAACAGATTGAAACACCATTAGCCCCAATGAATGCACCAATGTTGGCTCCTGATAAAAAATTGGTGCTAGTCTCTGTAATGCGTGCAGGACAAGGAATTTTGGATGGAATGTTAGAATTAATACCATCAGCAAGGGTGGGGCATATTGGTTTATATCGTGACCCCAAGACTCTAATTCCTATTGAGTATTATTTCAAAGTTCCTCACGATGTTGACAAGCGCGATATGCTTGTGGTTGATCCAATGCTGGCTACTGGGAATTCAGCTGTGGCAGCTGTGGAACGCCTGAAATCAACTAATCCCCTATCAATTAAGTTTATCTGCTTACTTGCAGCACCGGAAGGTATTGAGCGTTTCTGTGGAGCGCATCCTGATGTGCCGCTATATACAGCTGCTATTGATGACCATTTAGATGAACATGGTTATATTATCCCTGGGTTAGGAGATGCAGGCGATCGCTTGTTTGGCACAAAATAAACTAATTACTCATACAACCAAAGACAAAGGAGCAGTAATTAAATGCACACAGGGCAAATCCTTGATTAATAAGTTTTATACTTCTGTTATGTGGGATTCTTTGCCTGAAAAGTCGTACTAAATACATAACATTGATACACGAACTTCATCTATAGCATCGATAAGTTTTTCACAAAAATCGAACCACAGAGGCGCAGCGAAAAGTATGAGCGCCGGCTTCCGGCGATCATAACTTTTCAAGACAGAGGTCACGGAGAAATAAGAGTTTGAGAGATATTTTGCGTAACTCCTAAATATTACCTGAATATAGTATAATTTTCAAAACTCCTACTTGAAGACTTGAAGAATAAAGATTATACTCTAACAGCTAATGATACAACCCACTCTTGGACAATTAGAAACAGAAATATCACACCAGGTTAAAAATTTATATAATCAAAGACTGGGACAGCCACCTAGCCAAATTATTTGCCATTTTTTTGATAATGAAATTGTAATTTCTCTAGAAAACTCCGTTACCCCTGTTGAAGAAACTCTACTTCAGGGGGGCTATGACAATTTAGCTGAACAAGTGCGATTATATTTAGATAAATTAATTAAGCCACAATTGAAAAAAATAATAGAGCAAATTGTTGGCAAACCTGTCCTTGACCTGATGACGAATACAAATTTAGCAACAGGCCGTACTGGAATTATTGTTGTTTTAAAATCTATTACCTAAAGTCTATCTTCAAGGAAAACCTCACAAATTGAACTGATTAAGTTAACACCAGATTCACAGTTATATTAATCCGCTTTATTTTTTTAAATTACACCAGAATTCAATACTGCCAAAGCTGGAAAAGTATTAGAAATTATTGGGCGAATAGAATTCGCTACTACACAAACCAAGTCCACCTACGTGGACTTCATGAAATAACCCGCGCAGGCGGGTTTCGTCTGTGTAGCGACGATTTCTAATCGCGAGGGCTGAATCAAATTTAACTATATATTATTACAACCCAATAAATTAAGCTCGCCGCGCTACTACGCTTTAGCCTTTCTAAAGCTGAGAGTTTGGTTACTCCCAGCTTTGAAAAAACTTAACGACACTGGCGATATTTGATGTGATAAACCAAACCACGATGGGCAAGGTCAAACGAATCAACAGTAGCCATCCCTTGACCACTGGCGGTCATAGCAGCATTTACCCGCATATTTACACTGTCGCCACAGCGTGACCAGACATCAGCCACAGTTACTAGCTCGTCTCGAACGTTGTAGTCAGTTTCACCGTTAAATACCCTAGAAAAAACAGGGCCGCGCTGACCAGCAAAAAAGTATTCGGCTCTGAGTCTGCCAATTGTGGAGGGAGCAACATACCCCCGATAATCAGCATCATATAGGGAAATTTGAAAGCCTTGCGGTACTTGAATTGGAATGCTCATATTACAGCTTTTGCGCCTTTCTGCTGACTTATTCCCTACAGCGATAAACTGATCAAATAGAATACTTAGCTCTTGACCATCAGGGCTGACGCTGACGCTAGCAGAACCATCGGGGCAACCATTACCACCATATTCTGCGCCTAAAATTTCAACTTTTTCGTTAGCAAAGGCGGGGCCCATAGAAGCCGTAATCAATGTCGCCGCAGCTAGAAAAGCTTTAACAAAGTTAACACTTCTTTTCTGAAAAATTTGGCTATTCATTACTCACCTAACTTGAGTATTTTGTACAGTGTTAGCTCCAAATTTGATATGAATAATTCCGGAAATTTATCCGGAAAATTTTGTAAAAACCCTATTTATTTTTAAAAAAAGTTTTTATGTATAACTTTTAACTTTTTAGACAATTATTATATGGATAAAGTATCTAAAATAAACTCTATACTGTCAAAAAATTAACTTATTGACTATGATATTAAGTATAAATTTGCAAACTATAATTTTTAGGTATTTTAAACTCTCAAACTCTTCATTAGAAAGTGCTATGTACCTCAGCGGCAGAGACATAGATACCTCAAAGTTACTGAAAAATACATTTATCTGCTCTACTTAAGTTACATTTATATACTGAAATTAAGTATAGTTAGCTCATAAAAATATCTCAACCAAGTTCAGTATCATCAATCAGAATCAGCGTGGAAATTATATAGGTTTTTTAGATAAATGCGCAGCATATTTACTCACTAAATAAAATATCTAGCAACCTACAATTATTGATAGTTTTTCCACTAATTAATTCTGATTTTTTTTACCTCTAAGTTCTTAGTTAAGCTTTCAATATTCAATCTGTGCTTACTTAACGACTAAAAAGTTTTATTTAGTGTTCCCGCAAAAGTGGAATAGACGATCGCTGTTGACTTGAGATTACACATTGATAGAAAATGTGTTGTAAAAAGCACATATTGTATAAGTGTTTAGGATTTCTAAACCGCTACCGATCGCGGTTTTCAGGAAAGTAGGGAAGACCTAATGCTTTTGGGGTTACGGATTTACCAGCCTTACTTACCAATGCCAAAATTGCGATCGCATAAGGTAACATCACTAGAAACTGATAAGGTATATTTGCGCCTAACGCCTGAATTCGCAACTGCAAGGCTTCTGTAGCGCCAAATAACAAACAAGCCAAAGCTGTGCCTACAGGATGCCACCTACCAAAAATTAAAGCGGCGATCGCAATAAATCCTTTACCAGCACTCATATTTTCTGTAAAAAATCTTACTTGCACTAAAGCAAGATTGGCACCTCCCAAACTGGCGAGACAGCCGGCGATCGCCACCGCCCAATACCTCACTGATTCTACGCTTATTCCAGCTGTTTTCGCTGCCTGAGGATGTTCTCCCACCGCCCGCAAGGTCAAACCAAAGCTTGTATAAAACAAAATGTATGTAGTTATAATTACTAAAAAAATAAGTAAATATACAAAAATATCTTGTTGAAATAGCACCGACCCCAACAGCGGAATATTAGCAAGACCAGGAATAACTATAGGTTCAATTCCCGATAATCGTTGGGTACTACCACCGCTAAACACCAACCGCGCCAGAAACGATGTCATCCCAGATACTACAAGATTAATTGCTAACCCTGATACTAACTGGTCAACACGCAAAGCCACACACAAAAAAGCATGAAGTAGACCTACTAGACCCCCAGCAATCAAAGCTGCAAAGACACCAACCCAAACATTACCTGTGTAAAAAGTGGCAACAGCACTACTAAAAGCTCCAGTCAGTAACATACCTTCCAGGGCAATATTTAACACTCCTGAACGCTCCGAATACAACCCACCAAGTGCGGCAAATGCCAGGGGTACAGTTAGACGCAGACTCGCAACTAAGTAATCAGAAAAGAAAGTTAGGTTATCCATAAAACAGTGCTGAGTGTTGACTGATGACTGAGGAGTTATTATTCTCCCCATCCCCCATCTCCCTAGTCCATCATTCCTGCTTCAATTAACTGACGTGCCAATGCCATCGCTTCTGCTGATGTGGAAACTTTCCCCTCAGCTTGTGCTATGGCAATTTCTGTTAATAATTTGCCAACCATTGGCGAAGCTGGAATATCTAGTGCTATAATCAACTCCTTCCCACTGACTAATGGAGTGGGATGAGCGACCAGATCATCAGGGTTTAGGTAGCGGTTGATTAAAGGTGCAAAGACAAGGCAACGCGTTGCATAGTAGGCTTCCTCTGTTGTAGCCACTGCTGTGTTTACCTGCTTGTTGCCAGACATCGCCTCTACCAAATTATCAAATGCTACGGCTAGCGCTACCGTGGCAGGAAACACAATATCTGCATCTTGGAACAAAAAATATTGTTCTCGCAAAGACATATTTGCCACTTTCAGCTGCGATGATAATTTTAAAGCAGTGGTTACACCGCGAATTTCAGCACGACTGTAGGTAAGTTCCTGTAATTCTATTTCTGCTAATTCTGGATTTGGGTTGACAAGACAAGCAAGTTTAGCAATGGCTAACCAAGTAGTTTTGATGGTGTCCCGAACATACGCTTGTAGTTGTACTCCCAGTTGTTGCCAATTTTGAGCGAGTAAAACTGCTGCATTATCAACACCTGCTAGTTTGTTTAAGCTTTCACGGGTGGCGTTTTTGAAGAAAGGGGTAACTAAACCATCTTCCCAAGCAGTTGTTATCCAGGGAGTACCTTGAGAATTTGCCAATAAATAACCGATTTCTACCCGAAATCGTTCTGCTGCAACTTTGCTGATGTGTGATGCCAAAGAACGAATTGTAGTTTGGGTAGTTGACTCAATAGTAAAATCCAGTTGGGCAGCTTGGCGATAAGCTCGCATTAATCGCAAAGGATCGTCTTCGAGGTTAGCGGGTGATACCATTCGCAAAATGCCCTGTTGTAAATCTGCATAGCCTTGTAAAGGATCGATAATTTCTTGCGTGTGGGGATTATAGGCGATCGCATTTATTGTAAAGTCCCGTCTGTGCAAGTCAACCTCTAAACTGTCTCCTTCTTGTTGGGCAAAGTCAGCCGTGGCGTGGGGGAAAACCACACGGGCGATTTGTCGTTGTGCATCGAGTAAGACAAACCCAGCATTATAATGATGGGCGATCGCTCTTGCTACCTTTACCGCGTTAGATGGTATAACAAAATCTAGATCTAGATATTCGCGAGTTCTGCCAAGGATGGCATCTCGCACAGCGCCACCCACCATATAAGCGGGTTGTGGCAATAACGCCAAGCTAAAAGGCCAATTTTCGGGAGCTAGAGTAGAAGCAACAGAAGAATGCATTGTAATAAAAATCAACCCAGCAACTAATGAATAACACTCCAGCTTAAGCTAGATTAACAATAAAGGCCCCTGGAGTTGGTTCTATTATGTGTATTTGCGTGAACTGCCACTATGTAGACCGCTGTCTCACCTATCATGCCGTAGAAGGGCAGCACCAACAACCCCACTTGACCGAAACACCAGATTTTGACCCGAATGAACCATCTATCAACGTCAACATCCGGACTAAAGACGATGTGATTGAAATGGAATGGGACGTTGTTGGTTGTCTGAGCTTTAAGCGGGAAATGGGTAAATGGTCGAAGTTGCGTCCTGGAGAATTAGTACCCACTTGAAAAGTTAACAATTTTAGATTTGCAATTTTAGATTGACAATTCAATTCCCAATTTACTCACAAAAATCTTGGCAAAATGATGAATTGTCTGTAGGGGCGTACAGCTAGCTGTACGCCCCTACTTATCTTTATGCAGTATCACCCTAAATAATAAAGGATGGTAAAGGTACAAAGAAACATAATTTTGGCATTTGATATGCTGATTCAGGAACACCCAAAAAGCGATTCCCAATCCAAAATCTAAAATCCAAAATCCAAAATTCACTTAACGGATGCCATCATTATCAATTGCACTGTAGCTATCGCTAGGGAAAAGCCCCAACCAAGGGTCAGAACTAGGAGTTAAAAATAGTTGGGCGTAGACTTGCTGATTGAGGGTTTCTACATTCTTTGTTTGGTTACCTTCCAGAAACCATTGATGAATTTGGCTGTGCAATATATATTCATTTCTGACTGTATCTAAAGCCATTGCGGCTTCAAAATTTTTCACTATTATCGGCAAATTATCTTTTGCAGCGTTGGCAAGCTGAGACTTTTTAGCTTTAATTAAAGCAATGCTGTTTCCATCTAGCTTGGCATCGCTGGCGTAAAGTTGAGCAATTTTGTTCCAAGCTTCTTGGTCGGTAATTTCAGCTAAAGCCTTTTGATTTTGTTGAGCATTAGGCTGGAGAGCAGTGAGCATTGGTCTTTCAACTATCATTTTAGAAACTGCCAGAGAACTTGCGGTTTCAGCTGTTGGCGGTTGAGTGGAATTATTGGGAGATTGCACCAATTTCGGGGGAGACTGGATACCCAAGCGGGATAAATCAGCAAGCCATTGGGCTTGAATAGAATTGTAGCGATCGCTGTGGTATTTTCTTAAAAAAGCCTCGCGATCGCTTGGTTTAAGTTTGCTATAGTTTTTTGCTACTACTTCAGCCTGTTGTAACTGCCGTAGAAATGCCTGAGGGCCATATAACCCTGGAATTGCATCAATTGGCCGACCCGACGCATCTAATATATAGTGAATGCTATTACCTGTAATTGTCCGTTCCAACTTGCGCCCATCACCGAAATCAATTGTAACTTGCGGTACAGGACGCACTGATTCCCAGTGCAAAATAAAGCGGTCTTGAAGCAACTGAGAAATTTCACTATTGGGATACAGCGCCACCCTGAAGAACCTACTATTAGCACAACTCAAATCGCGATCTAGTCTGCCTAGCAAGCGCAGAGACAAAATCGGTTTACCACTGGTTTTGGCAGCAGCTTTGGCTTGTTCGATGTCTGTATACCAATACAGACGAGAGGCGTAACAGTCCCGTTGTTGGCACAGTTCGTCTAAAGCCGCCCGCAGTACAGCAGAAGGTAAAGCTGCGCCTGAAGAATAGTTATTTAACTC
Organism: Nostoc sp. DedQUE12a; assembly: GCA_034530795.1. Classification (GTDB taxonomy): domain Bacteria; phylum Cyanobacteriota; class Cyanobacteriia; order Cyanobacteriales; family Nostocaceae; genus Nostoc. The sequence continues at coordinate 16,726 of JAVRCH010000057.1, read as the reverse complement.
TTTGGTATGGAATTTAAGGAATCTTTGTAACCCATTTGCACCCTGTTTGCGAAGTACAGAAACTTCTTGAGATAACTTGGAGGTTTCAGTTACAGGAGTTTGAGCACGAGCTGTCTGCAAAAGAGTGAGGCTAACTAGTATGAGTACGAAGAAATTTTTGAAAGTTCTAAATTTCATAAATTTTAAGAGGATAGAGGATAGAAGTGTGGATGTTAAGCTATTAAGCTTTTAAATTGCACAGTTACTCATGCTGTTGACAGTCAACAAACCAGAGAAATCTAGTTTAATTTCTAAGATTGAACGTATGCTACGGAAGTTTCTCAACAGGATGATAAAGCTTAAAAATCAACATAAATCGACATAAATCAAAAAAATATCCCTTAATTTTTGGTTCTCCCTATGGAGGCAGTTTTAGGATCTTAACTCTTTAGCTCATAGGCAAATCATTTTCTCAGTATTTACCTAACAAACTCAGGTTTATATCTGTCCCCTAAACATATACAGGTATTTATTTACGGAAGCTACTTCATCAAAAGTACAAATTATTAAAATTTAAATGTGTTAATTTTGTATTTAAATTTATTTAAACTATAAAATCATAGCGTTGTGATGAAGATTATTTTTTTAAAAATCAGTAATATTTCTGTTTAAAATTAAAGCAAATATAACTAAATTATTGATATTGTAAGTTGCACAAATTTCTAGTTACAGCTAGGAATAGGTAACAGGCTTTATTTGAGAGCGTAATAAGTTATCTGGGTAAAATCGCGATTTTCTTTGAGACAGAGAACAAATATAAGCTCTGAAAACTTGGAATATTTATTAACCAATTTGATAAATCACCATGCACAAATATATTTGGAATTTGCTAATGCTGGTATTAGCAATAATTTCGACTTGCACTATTACTCCATGTCATGCTCAAACGGCTGCAAAATCCGATAGTCAAAATACTGACAACATTAGCGCCGTATCTTCAAATTCACCTTCTGCTATCCAATTGCGTGATTTAGTTAATTCTACTGATAACAAATCGACTGTCCTATCTGAGACAGTTAATAACACTTCTGTTTCTCAGGCTAATATAACTGCACCTCAACCCAAGGTGAGAATTCCTATATTCAGCAGAATTTTTCGCACACCTTCTATGCAGCAGTAATTAAGTACTCAGATAAACCAACTTATCCTCAGGTATTGTCGTCAATATTGCATCTATGATAGGCAACAAGCAATAAGGTTAAAAGTCTCTTGGTGTTGAGCTTTTAAGATGGTATTGTCAGGGAAATAGACTACACGTTAGGGGTACAAGCAATGCTGTGCCCCTACGCCTATGTGTAGATGTAATTCATATACACGAAAACTATTGCAAATTGATAAGCTGTTCCATATCTACTTTGCAGATGTAAATTTGCAGGGCTAACGCAAACTCTACGAATTCTTGGCGTTAGCCTACGGCAAGCCCTAAAGCGTCTAAGATAAATTCAGCTTTTTGGCCATTTTTGCGTAAGTTCTGATTTGATAAAAGCCTTGTGGGGTGGAACATTTTACCTGCTCTAATTATGCAATTGAAATGTGGAGCAGTTTAATCATCCTAGAGATATACTTTTTTAGCTCCAGAATGGGTAATCTGTTCAACTTGAATGAATGGTGAATAGCTTGCCCTGATTGGAATTACAAATCAAAGCGATCGCCCTCACTCATATTTTTATTTTGCAGCAAAAAACTTGATATTTTTCTACCCACAGTTATGAAGGCAATCGCTCAAAAGAAAGATGGAATCACCCTAACCTTTATGTCAACGTGATATTAGCAATAATTCCAAACACTTTGTTAGAGGAGAACTCAGGATGGTAGCTAGTTTAGATGATACGAAACGCAATGCTATTGCTGTGAAATTGGCAAGTATCAAAGCACTGCAACAATTGGTCATCGAAAATGAACAACTCCTTTTAAGAGAAGGACTTGATGCCGAAATTGCCGATCGCATCCGCAATTTCATCAAAGATGATGAAAAAAATCTTGGTGTTTTGGAAACTGTAATTACTCAGTATGGCATTCAGGCTGAACCTAAAAAGAACTTGACACAATTTATTGAAAAAGTTCGCGAATTGTTTAAGGGTTCTGAGCTAAGCCTATATGAAAAAGTATCTCAACACGAATTACTGAAACATCAAATTGTAATGAGTGGTTTGATAGTTCATAAAGCCGCTCAAAAAGTTGGTGCTGATGTAATGGTGGCCATCGGGCCTTTGAATACCATTAACTTTGAAAACCGCGCTCACCAAGAGCAGCTCAAAGGTATTCTAGAAATTCTCGGTGTCCGCGAACTAACTGGACAAGATGCAGATCAAGGAATCTGGGCACGTGTTCAAGATGCTTTGGCTGCGGTAAGTGGTGTGGTAGGTAGTGCTGTCACCCAAAATAGTGACAAAAAGGATTTGAATATCCAAGATGTCATTCGCCTAGATCACAACAAGGTAAATACTCTGTTTACCGAACTATTACAAAGCAACGATCCACAAAAGATCCAAGAATACTTCGGTCAAATTTACAAGGATCTTACAGCTCACGCTGAAGCTGAAGAAGAAGTTGTCTACCCAAGAGTACGTTCTTTCTACGGTCAAGACAACACCCAAGAACTGTATGACGAACAAGCTGATATGAAGCGTCGGTTAGACCAAATTAAATCTATCAGCCCCTCTGCACCTGAATTCAAAGATAGAGTCAGAGAACTGATGGAAATTGTTGGCGACCACGTTCGTCAAGAAGAAAGCACAATGTTTGCTGGAATTCGCAACAACTTGAGTACTGAACAAAGCGAGCAACTCGCTACTGAATTCAAAGCTGCTAAAACCCGGATTCAAGAAAGATTAGGCGTTGTTACTGAATCTAAGATCTAGTTAATAGATTGGCAAATTTCGCTTAATTAATCTGACTTAGTTGCGGTACCAAATTGCTAGGTAAATAGAGCAACTCCTAACACATAGTGTTAGGAGTTTTTATTTGGTTTGAATTTCAACAGGACTTACGCAGTCACAAGCAATGGCGCGATTACACTGCGCCGCACGCCAAAGGACTAGGCGATAAACATGGGAACAGCCGGAGGTTATAAATATTATAAATGGCGATCGCCCTGTGCCAGTTGCGTAAGTCCTGAGGAGCAAAGTAATTGGTTTGAATTGTCAAAAATTTTTCCTCCATCTAATAAGTGCAATGTTCCTGTGGAGACATCGACGTTGCCGCCGCAGTACCAAGTTGCAAACCAATAGGCACACTCATCGTCAACAATGGCACAGCACTCAGATTAGTCGCACTAAATTCGACCCCATCAGCAAACTTAATACTATTTGCTGTCATTCCTACAAAGAATCATAGTATTATTGATAACATAATTAACTTTGAGGAACCGTAGTACAGCTTAATGCTGGCTGTACTTGAGCAAGAGATTTATCTGCAATTAATTCGATTTTTCCTTGAGCATTGCGATGCCAAGAAGTGGCTTGGACAATCACTTCTGGAGATTTAGGGATTTGTGCTGTAACTGTGCTAGTTTTGCGGTATGCAGACATATCGCGGATGTCAGACCAAGGGCGATCGCTCCTCACCTCCTGAATGGGATTTTGGGGCACACCACCCCGTCCCGTTGCCACAAAACTACTGCCAGTATTTGCAGAACAGCCTGTAGCAATTTGCTGTGATGAATCGACTAAGTTTTGGGGTAGTTCTACTAAACCAGAACTGGGGTCAACACCGATGTTATTAATTTGGACTGTGCCACTGACATTGAATTGTGAACTAGCGGTAATGTCATTGCTAGAAACTTCTCTAGGATTGAGGAGATTACGGTACCCTAAGCCGATAATTCCCTGAGTAGCAATCTGGATATTGCCACCCTTTCCTTCAACTGCATTGGCAATAATGTCACTGTTTTCTAAACCCACGATGGTCGGAGCATTAAGCATAATATTGCCACCATTGCCACTGCCCTCTGCTTCTGCATTAATGAAACTGCCATGACGCATCAGTAGTAGATCCCGCAGTTGTAAATTAGTGTTACCGCCACCGCCTGCTTTTGTGGACGCTGAAATGCTGGCCCTATTGTCAAGCCGTAGGGTGTTCGCCTGAATGTTCAGGGTACCAGCTTTACCTAAGCCAAGGTTTTGGACAAAAACTGTTGCACCATTAGTGATGTTAAGAAGTGGGGTGTTAATCGTGGTGTTTCCTGAAGTACCGCTGGAAAATCTAAAAACAGGACGAACAGCTGTACCAATATAGCTGGGATTTTCTGCATCTTTGACACCATTCACATCAATCGATTCAGACGCATTGATAGTCAGTGAACCCGCATTTCCTAAAACTATGCTAGAAGCTGACACTCTCCCGCCAGCTTGAACCGACAACTTGCGGGTATCGATTTTCAAATCCCCTGCATTACCAAACCCGAATGTGGCAGTAGACAACAGACTAAAATACAAACCCTTTGGTGCTCCCTGATTTATCACCTGAATCGTATCTGCCTTCACGATGAGATCGCCACCATTGCCTGAAGCGTAGGGTCTTGCTGCTATATTGCCGCCAGCTAAAATAGATAGGTTTTGAGTAGAGATGTTAACATTTCCACCTTTTCCAGCCCCATAGGAAGCAGCTAATATCTGGCTGACTGCTCGAAAAGGAGAAGGATCGCCAAATGCAAAACCATTCACCCGCATTTCATCAGTATTTATTGCAATATTGCCACCCGGTGCTGTGCTAAAGGTACGGTTTAAGATATACCCACCCCCGTCAATATTCAACTGTGGGGTGGTAACGATAATATTCCCTGCTGCACCTGGGGATATAGTTTCATTAATTAAACTGCTGGAACTTTTAAAATCAGGAGACTTGCCGATAATCTGGAAGGACTGGGTGGCCTTGATTGCAATATCACCAGCAGTTTGATTGCTGCGATTTTGCATTAATATCAGCGAACCATCTCGGATGCTGACCTGTTTCCCCTGAATTTGAATCGCTCCTCCCCTTTGCCCACTGAGATCGCGTGTAGATGCTAAAGCTCGTTGAGTTATCTGAATCTCGCCAAAACTCGAAGCATTAGGATAACTTAGCGCAAATCCTTCAGGGATGGAATTGAGGGCGACGCTGCCGTTAGTGATGCTACCCAGTTCTATTTGCCCTCCTGGTACGGAGAGCAATCCTCCTTCCACGGCAACATTCCCACCTAGCAGTGCTAATGTTTTTCCAGGTTGCAACTGTAATCCTCTTGTACCAAGATTCAGTCCAGAAACCTGGAGTGAGTCGCCTAATTGGGCATTGTGTCCTGACCCTTGAACCGCAATCGCTCCTGGATTGCTGCCAAATTGCAAGCCAACAGGTACACTCATAGTTAATAAGGGTAGTGGTGTGGCATTGCTAGCATTAAACTTAAACCCGTCTGCAAATAATACGCTGTCGGCAGTTGTACCAATAAATGACCCCCCAATATTTAAGCTGGCATTGGCTCCAAACATAATTCCACTGGGGTTGACCAGAAATAGGCTCACGGGATTGGTGTTTTTAATAGTCTGAATTAAACCATCAATATTAGAAACATTTCTACCTGTCACCCGACTAAATATAGTTGTAATATTTGGTGTGTTGGTTAAATCAAAAGTCGCCGAACTACCTGTAGGCACAGAGAAATTACTGAAACTGTGAAATAAATTATTACCCTTTTCTATACCGTTAAGAATATTAAAATTATTACCGCTTGGGTTGACAGTAGTGTTGGTAGTACCATCAGATGTCACCTGAGCGTTAGCGGAGCTACTCCAAGGGAGTATCGCCGTTTGCATTATCCCTGGAGTTAATAACCCACTAGTAAAGAGAAGTAAAAAGGTTAAAACTCTCATGACTAAAAATTACCTAATATTTGGTTTCAAGTTAGTATTCCCGTTGCGGGTGTTATCGAGTGGATGATTAATTTTTTGTAATGGCAGCACAGGTTAATGGTTGTTGCACCTGAGTCAGAGATTTATCTGCAACTAACTCGATTTTGCCTTGGGGGTTACGATACCAAGAAGTAGCTTGGAAAATAACCTCTGGTGAGGCAGGGATTTGAGCAGTCACATTGCCGATTTTCCGGTATGCAGAGAGATCGCGGATATCAGACCAAGTGCGATCGCTCCTCAGTTGTTGAGTGGGATTTTGTGGCACACCACCCCGCCCCGTGGCAACAAAACTACTACCAGTATTAGCAGAACAACCTATAGCAATTTGTTGTGATGAGTCTGTGAGATTCTCTGGCAATTCTATCAAGCCAGAATTAGGGTCAATACCGATATTATTAATTTGCACCGTACCGCTTACCCCAAACTGCGAACTAGCAGTAATATCGTTTTCAGCAGTCAGTTGTGGACGATATTGTAAGCCAATAATTCCTTGTGTGGTGATTTGAATATTACCACCACGTCCCTGAAGTGCGTTGGCAATAATGTCGCTGTTTTCTAATCCCACAATAATGGGTGAATTGATGTTAACATTACCACCATTACCATTACCGCCTGCGGTGGCAGTGATTTGGCTATTGTCGCGCAGCTGTAATAACTTGCCAACTCCTAAGCTGATGTTACCGCCATCACCAGATGCAGTTTTTGCTTGGATTAAAGCTTGATTCTTTAATTGAATACTATCTGCGGTGAGGTTGATACTACCACCATTGCCACTACCATCATTGGTAACGCTCACAGCGCCGCCATCCTGAAGCGTCAGGTTTGGTGTCGTGATGTTCACAGTACCTGCATTCCCTACAGGTATGCTATATGATACATTAAACCGTCTCTGTAATGTCGGGCTTAGGCTCAGGACGGACGAGGTGATGCCACTATTGGGGATGCCGCTATTAGTTATTACGTTTTTACTACCAATAATTTCGATGGATTCTGTGGCATTTATCCTGATATCTCCACCATTACCGGCAGCAAACGAACTTGTGGTAATTGCTCCCCCATCTAGCAGATGCAGCCTGCTTGTATCTAGTGTGATGGTTTTGGCGTTTCCTGTACTGAAGGCAGTTGAGCTAATCCTAGTACCCATAGGTGCCGAGTTGCTTCCCCTGACGGTAGTATCCATGTTGCGGATGACAACTTGACCACTCTCACCGCTACCACGGGATAGTGAAGACAGCCCTGCACCATCGGACACTAGTAAATTATCGCCATTCACGAAGACATTACCTGCGTTTCCAGAACCGAAGGTACTAGTGTTAATCACGCTACCACTTGAACTGATGGGCGAGAAGCCGGATATTTCCAGCACTGAGGCATCAACCTGAAGATTGCCACTGGTAGCTGTTCCAAAAGTAATGTTATTTAATGCTGCTCCCTGCTGAAGGCTGAATCGGGGAGTAATGACGCTGATGTTTCCACTAGTGCCAGTGCCTAAGGTTTCACTGCGAATGCCGGTTAGTGTACCAGTCACATCGATTCCTGCTGATGCTTGCAGATGTACATTCCCGCCAGGAAGATTACCGAGATTTTGTGCTAATACTAGGGAGCTATCGGTAAGTTGAATGTGTTTACCCTGTACCTGCACGGAACCTGCATTGACCCCACTGACATCTAGTAGAGATTTCTTTTCAAGTTGAATGTCACCAAAGCTTTGCCCGTTGCTATACCCCAGTGTATAACCCTGAGTGGTTGGGACGAGGCTAACTAACCCTGCGTCACCCAAACTACCCAATTCAATCCGTCCTTGTTCGGCAGTCAGAGTTGCCCCATGCAAATTTAGAGTACCACCAAGCAACGCCAGGGTTTTTCCAGGCTGTACCCGCAGTTGTGTGGGACTAGGAGTGCGATTGATAGGAGTCCGACTATTGTTAAGTGTTAAGGTATGTCCTGTGCCTTGAATAGCGATCGCCCCAGGATTGCTACCTAATTGTAAACCAATGGGAACATCAATACTCAACAATGGGGGAGCTTGGGAACTAATCGCCTTAAACTCAGTGCCATCAGCAAATTTGATACTTTCGGCGGTTGTAGCAATAAATGAACCCCCAATATTTAAGCTGGCATTTTGGCCAAAGATGATGCCCTTGGGATTAAGCAAAAATAGATTAGCACTACCGTTGGCTTGAATTAAACCATCAATATGGGAAACATTTCCACCAGTCACTCGACTAAATATAGTTGTAATATTTGGCGTGTTGGTTAAATCAAAAGTGGCTGAACCACCCGTAGGCACAGAGAAATTACTGAAACTATGAAATAAATTATTACCTTTTTCAATCCCGTTAAGAATATTAAAATTATTACCGCTTTGGTTGACAATGGTATTGGTTGTACCATCGGATGTCACTTGAGCGTTGGCGGAGCCACTCCAAGGGAGTATCGCCCTTAGCATCATTCCTGGAGTGAATAACTCACTTATTAATATAAATAGAAAGAGTACGACTCTCATCACCAAAGACTTCCTTTACTGATTTCAAATTAGAGTTCCCATTCAGGGTATGATTTATAACATCATTAACTTTTAGTCACAGCAGCACAGGTTAATGGTTGTTGCGCCTGAGTAGGAGATTTATCTGCAATTAACTCAATTTTTCCTTGTGTATTACGTCGCCAACCTGTAGCCGGGACAAGAACTGCCTGTTTTGTGGGTATTTGGGCTATCACTTCGCCTGTTTTGCGGTATGCAGATATATCGCGGATGTCAGACCAAGTGCGATCGCTCCTCACTTCTTGAATAGGATTTTGGGGCACACCACCCCGTCCCGTGGCGATAAAACTACTACCACTATTAGCAGAACAGCCTGTAGCAACTTGCTGGGATGGATCGGTGAGATTTGCTGGCAGTTCCACTAAACCCGAATTTGGATCGACACCGACAGTATTAACTCGAACAGTGCCACTGACGCCAAATTGCGAACTCGCGGTGATGTCGTTTTCTGGAGTGAGGCGATGGCGAAACTGCAATCCAAAAATGCCTTGAGTAGTGATTTGAATATTGCCCCCACGACCTTTGACTGCATTAGCAATAATGTCGCTGTTTTCTAAACCTACAACTACAGGAGCCTTGAGGGTGATATTACCGCCGTCGCCTGCTTCCTTCGCTTCCACAGAAATTTTGCTACCATCGCGCATTAGCAACAGTTCTTGGGCATTGAGAACTAAGTTTCCTCCGTTTCCAGATTGTGTAGCTGCCGAAATCGTTCCGCGATTACTCAGGAGAATCGAGTCAGCATAAACCTCAAAATTACCTGCATTTCCCGTACCCTCATTTTTCACTCCTATGTCAGCTCGATCTTTAACGCGCAATTGAGGAGTCATTATGATTACCCCTCCTGCATTACCACTAGGAAATTCCGGTAGCTGATAAGTTGCACGGGTAACAGGATCGAGGCGTAGTGCATTAGAGCCAATGCTGCTACTGAGCATACTATCGCGTGCTGTGCCGCTCACCTCGATGAAATCTGAAGCCAAAATCTTGACATTGCCAGCATTTCCCATTGCACCAGTTGAAGAGGTAACTAAGCTGCCATCTCGCACTGTTAATTGTGCAGTTGTGATGGTGAGATTTCCAGCATTTCCACTTCCTACTGTTGATGATGCGACAGTAGTAGGAAGCAATGTAACGTGATTAATTCCAGAAACATCTATCGATGAGGCATCAATTTGGACATTACCACTATCACCAGTTCGCAGAGCAGTTGACCCAATACTACTGCCATTGGCAGCTGTCAGTTTTTGGGTAGAAAGAGTAACGTTTCCTCCTTTTCCAGAACCGGCCGAGGTTGTTAGAATCGATGTCAGAATTGAAGGATTGGCAGGGTTAAATCCAGTGGTAGAGATCGACTCAGAAGCCTTAACCAGGATATTTCCACCTTGCCCCAAGCCCAAGTTTCGAGTCGAGATTTGCCCTCCATCCCGCACCAATAGTTGCCTGGTGAAAATAGTAATGTCTCCAGCTTGCCCTACCCCGATTGCGTTGCTTGTTAGTTGGCTGTTTCTGGTTCCTGTTGGGTTTGTTCCTGCAAGAGTGAACAACCCAGCGGCGTTAATTGTGATTCGATCCGATGAGAGGGCACCTCGATTTTGAAGGCTAACAGTTGAACCTTCCAAAACGCTAATGTTTCTACCCTGCATTTGTATGGTACTAGTTCCTGTCCCAGAACTAGATACTTGTGCCTGCTTAGTCAACTGGATATCGCTCAGCCCACCACTATTAGAATAGTCAAATGTCCATCCCTGAGATGCTTGTGTCAGGCGAACTTCTCTTGATTGGACACTACCAAGTTCGATGGAGCCATTTACTGTTCTGAGAACTCCACCCGCTAAGTCAATTCCATTTCCTAGCAAAGCCAGGGTCTTACCTGAACTTACCTGTAAGCCTAGTGGAGTTTTGGAGGTGCCATTAATCGAGTTTTGTACTGCGATGCCTACAGCAGGCTGCGCCAACGCCCCTGAGTTCTGCCCAAACTGCAAGCCAACCGGCACGGCGATTGTTAATAGAGGAGCTACTGTGGTGTTAGCAGCACTAAACTTTAAACCATCAGCAAACTCAATGCTATTTGCAGTTGTACCAAGAAACGATCCACTAATATTCAGACTGGCATTAGGCCCAAAGATAATGCCACTGGGATTGATCAAAAACAAGCTAGCCGGATTATTGCTGTTGATGGTTTGAATCATGCCATCAATCTGAGAAATGCTACCTCCTGTAACACGAGCAAATATAGAGGATATATTAGGCGTATTGATTAAATCAAAGATGGCTGAAGTACCAGTGGGAACAGTAAACTGCTGGAAACTGTGAAATAAGTTACTGTTTGCGGCACTACCGTTAGTGATGATAAAGTTATTACCACTTTGGGAGACAGTGGTCTTGAGGGTATTATCTGCGGTCACTTGAGCGTTGGCAAAGGCGCACCACAGGAACATCCCAGCTGTCAAACTTCCATAAACTAAACCCCAGCAAACAGAGGGTGCTTTCATCACTCGGTTTCCATCAATATATATAAATAGGGTTCCCTAAATGGCATTGGGCTTGAACACCATCCGCAGTTTTATAGCAGGGAACAGGCAATAGGCAATAGGCAAAGAAAGTCTGTTGATGTGGGAGGGTGAAGACTTATCATTAGGACTGACGCTCTGACGCGGAGACGGGGGGACGCGAGGACGCGGAGAAATTTTAATAATAAGTGATTATCCGAACTTGATATTACCGCAGATATCGCTCCTCACTTCCTGAAATTGCCTAAATTAATGGCTTTGAATTAGATATCAAAAGGGCGAATACTGCACCGAGAAGTACAAACCATTTTCTTGGAGCGATCGCTTTTCACCTTCCACTGATGTTAGCGGAATCCCCCAATCAAGACGAACTGATAAGTTATTGTCTTGTTTCCATAGTAAACCTAAACCACTACCCACCAATGTACTTGGTGATGGATTTTCGCCCTTGGTATTCCAACCTGTGCCGACATCAATAAAGGGTGTCAGTTGTAGTATTCCGCCGATTTTGGGCGCACGCACAATAGGCAGCCGTAATTCTGCTGAAAATAATACGCCATTATCTGTAAGCAATGTGTCTTGGCGATAGCCCCGCACACTTAGCTGTCCGCCAAGGCCAAATTGCTCTAAAGGCACGAGGGAATCTGTTGCTAATTGTAAATCGCCTCTGACTAAAAATAGTGTGTCTCGTGCCAATTGCCGCACCCATTGTGTCTGCCCCCGCCAAGCAAAAAAGCGGCTGTCTGGTGCATTTTCATTGGTATTGGCATCAAACCAATCTACCCCAACGCTAAATTGCGATCGCGCTGCAAAAACTTGTAGATTGCTGCGTTGGGTATACTCTTGGGTAAAATGCAGGGCGGAAATTTTGGTTCTTCCATTGGCATCCGCACCGGGTGATAAAGGAAACCCGCCAATATTATCAAGACCTAACTCTGTTTGGCTTTCTTGGCGTGAGAACGATAATCCAACTGCTAATTCCTGAGTTGGCTTTTGGATTAATGGTTGACGATAACCGAATTCGTAAGACCTAGTATTTGATTGAATATCAAGGACGCTGAATGGTTCTTCAATTACCTGGTTCCACCCTTGGTTAAAACCAAGCCAGATAGTACCATTGCGAGCATTAATCGGTAGTGCGTAATTGAGATTGATTGTATTACTGCCATCCGTATTGGCGTATCCCACACTCAGAGTATCACCAAAGCCGAGTAGATTGGCTTCTTGGAGATCCACACCCCGGCGAAAACTACCAACACTGGGCGATCGCCCATTATCTAAACTTGTTGTCAGGGAGAAAGTATCGGCTTCTTGAATCTCGACTTCCAATATATTGGTTCCGGGACGTACACCCATCTGCAACTCAGCTGATAGGTTTTGAATGCGGGGATCGAGGCGAAGCAGTTGCAGTTTTTCTATTAAACGCGGGACATTCAGAGGTTGGCCAGCGCCGAGTCGAATGCGATCGCGAATGTATTGACTACGCAATCGGCGATTGCCAACGATTTTAATTTCTTGCAAACTACCTTCGACTACCTGAATTTTAACGACTCCAGCTTCTACTGTCTGCGGTGTGATTAAAGCTCCGGTAGTTACATAGCCTTTATCAGTGTAGAGCTTGCTGATGGCATCTTTGACTTGCAACAACTCTGCAAACGATATTTCTCGTCCTACAAACGGAGTCGTAATAGGGGCAAAATCTTCTGGTTTGAAAACTGTACTGCCAACAACTTCAATGCGATCGACCCGGAATTTGCCATTAGGATCGTTATCTCCTAGAATTGGCCGATCCAATAGTTGTGGGGAAGGAACTAATTGATTTTGCTCTGATGGCTGCGGTAGCACATCCGAAGGTAAGGGAGTGACTGGGACATTTTCGATCCGGCCAGGTGGTAATGTTTGAGGATTGGAAGTTTGGGCGATGGCCTGATGATACTGGCACAATATTGGTGCTAAAACAAAGCCGAATCTTAGAATATTCAGTGCTGCGATGCAGGGTTTACGAGTTATTTGCTGTCCTCGCGTAGAGTTAATTATCGATTCTCTCTTCACATTTTAAATCCTACGTATAAATACTTAGCCATTTTTCAAAACGTTAAAATCGCTGTTAAGAGTTCCTCGGACTAAGTAGATAATTTATTTTGCATAATTAGTTATCTAGTAGAACTTAGACAAAAGTAGTAATAAAAAATCTTCGTATTTACACAGAAAAATCGGCATCATTTAGCCTACTTGTCTGATATATCTAGGTTTCAAGCGTTTTTGAGCATTTAATATATTTTCCTCGATATGTAAAGATTTGAGCTTTGTTTTTTCCTCAATAATGTTTCAGCCTCGCTAGTTAATATACGAAGTTTTAATGTAGTAAGTCTTATATTATTCCATATAATATCTCTGTATTATTTACAGTTGCCGTCAGTGTAAATACTTATTTTTAAAGATTAACTTAAGTTGGGGGCGATGGAATACAAACTATCTATGAAAAACTTTGTATTCTGTAGCGAATTTCGTGTGCTTTATGAGTGTTGTTACTGGTAGTGTGGCATTGAGCCAGTGTTGAGTAAAAACTCAGGTGCTTCAAGGCTTTGGGCAATTAACATTGCCCAAAGCCTTGAATTGCTATAGGACTCCTATTTAATTTTTTGAATAAGACTCAGTACGCATCTATCGTAGATTTTCTGTTCCCTATTCTCGTTTATTTGACGTAAATCATTCCAAAGATAGTGTTTTTGCTGACCAGTTTCAGAAACTATTTATTGAGGCATATTTGAAAATTATCGGTGTTCAGCAGATAGTAACGATTTCCATTTTGTTCGTGATTGGTAGTTGTTAGCAATGTTTATTCGTGCCGTAAATGTAGTTGTCGCCCCTTTAAAAAGCTGGTTTTCTAAGCACAAGACAATCACGACGTTCCTGTGGTGTATCTCAAAAATCAAAGTTTTTCAGGAGGGAATTTATGAAGTTGTTAACACAAGAATTACCATCACAAATAGCAATTCAAGAAACTCCGCCACCTAGTATAAACAAAGATCCACTAATTGCACGCAACTTACAAAAAGAACAGTACATCGGCATTATTGGGCTAGCGATCGCCCTGATTGCTGCTGTAGGCTTTTTAAGCCGCAGAGTCGAATACGCTATTGGATTCGCTATTATTTTGAGTGCCATTCTCATTGCTTTCTTTTTATTTGTATAGCAAATTATTCATTAGTCATTGGGATTGTTGATTTGAGTGTTTTACTTACAAAAAAATTACTGCAAATGTTAGAATAAAAGGAGAAAAAGGAATACTGACTCAAAAGTCGGGAGTAAAAAAGATTTTTTTTGCAAGCCCGATCCTTAATTGTCAGGAAAAAGATAATTTATTGATCAATACACCTACTTATGACAGTTACTCGTGAGTTTAGCCTTAGGAATTACGATACTTCAGAGAATTAAAAACTGTTATAAATTTTAGAAATTGCATTATTAATTATCCTTTTCAACATAACCTAGTGATATCAGTAAGTACTTGCCAGCATAAATGAATAAAGCCATCCGTTCGTCAGCCCTTACCCGTAGACGTTTAATTGAAGCAGCCTCGCAGGTATTTGCTAGTTTAGGGGTTCAAGGAGCAACCACCCGTGAAATAGCTCGTCTTGCTCGTGTGAATGAGGTGACTTTATTTCGCCACTTTGCTAGCAAAGAACAGCTTTTGGGAGCAGTAATCGAAAATGTTTTGGCACTCCAGATAGAAGCTCTTGCACGCCCACAAGCGTGGACACAGGATTTGAAAATTGACTTAAAACGCTATGCCCAACTTTACAATACTATGCTAGAGGGACATGAAGACTTAATTCGCACCTTCATTGGAGAAGCCAAGCGTCATCCTGAGGCAGCCAGGCAAGTGATTCAAGAAGCTGCCAAGCCATTAAGGGAAAAACTAGTAGCTTACTTGCAATGTAGTCAAAGACGAGGCATCGTCAGAGCAGATATCGATCCATTTCCAGCAGTCGATATGTTTACAGGAATGCTGTTAGCTGCAATGCTATGTCGTACCGCAAAATTCAATCAAGGCAACTATAGCTGTGAGGACTATATTGAAACTTGTGTAGATATTTTTGTGCGTGGGATCGGCATCACTCCTCTTTAAGGGACTTCCAAATTTACTTTAGTATTAGTTAGCAGTGCGATGTCTTCGACAAGCCACTGACGCTCGAAGACTCGCTAATGCTGCGCTAACGTGTCTACGCCTGATACTGAATTATACATATTGACAAAATTTTTACTTTGCCAATTAAATTATCTCTGCTAAAACAACAGGGGAATAACATTACATTTTCAAAGCCCCTATTAGAAAGTAGGATTTAGAGGGATATACAAGTATTTAATGCAACATTATTTATCACGCATTCCCTGACGATTATGTCTAGAAAGGTATTGTGCTAATTAAAGCTTATATTTTCTAACTTAAGAATTAAGTATTATGTCTAATAATCTTCAGTAATTGTTGAATTTGTATAGCTTATTTTTTAGCTTTATGGTTAATATCTAATCAACGGTAACAACCGAAAATTCTTCTATTTTAGGATGTGTTAATTCTGGTTTCAATAACTATTGAGAGGAATTCTGTATGACAGCTATTAATACTATTTCAATAGTAGAAAAACAGTCCATAAAACTCATATCTACTGTAGCATTTTGGCTGATATATCTGTTTTTTTTGCCTTATATCTATGCTTACTTAAATATTTTTTCACTCTTGTTTATGCTTTTTCCCGGAGTTTATCTTCTTTGTTTACTAGCACAATTTATGCATGAATGTTGGCATGAATATTTACCACATATCGACAATAAGCTTTTTTACTTAATATTATCTTGGCTCATCTTTCTCGACCCACAAACTTTTGATATAGTACATCCTTATCATCATTCTCAAGTCAATACTTACAACGATATAGAATTTCATCCTTTAGGAGAGATTAAAAATAAATCATTGCGAATTATTTATAACTTTTTGGAAATATGTTTCGGAAACATATTTGTTTTAATTGTGGCAAGTTTCCAAATATCGCGGCATCCAAAACTCAAACAGCAGTACTCTTTTAAGAAATTAATAATTTCTATCTTGATGCGGATTATTATTTGGGGGGGAATTGGATACACTTCACATTTACTATTAGGAGTAACTACAGGTGAAATATTAATTTCTTATTTTATTACCTGTTGGATGGGATCTTTTCTGGTTCATCATTGTGAATTGATAGAGCATGGGAATCTGATTGTGCAAGGAGACTTAAAAGAACGTAATTTACAAACCAGAAACTTGAAACCTTCTGGTATCTTAGAAAGATTTTTTCTGTTTATTACCCATAACCATTGTCTAGAACATTCATTACATCACTCTATGTCTAATATTTATACTCGACCCTTTCCTCAAACAAATGTTCTACCAGAAAAAACAGTGTATATTTCATTTACTGAATATTTAGTTATCCTCAAAGATATGCTTAGAGGTAAATGCCTAGTTGTTAATCCTGAATAATTAAGGCTCTTGCAAAAATAGTTTTGCAAAAGGAGAAGAGGTTTTATCTGAACCGCTTTACCCACTTCTGCAAGAAGCCTATTACAGCAGATTTCATTTGCATGAGGTACAAATTGACTGGTTTTGAGGCAGGAGGTAGGGGGCAGGAGGCAGGAGGGAGAAGAAGAATTTTTATCTTTACTTCTCTAATTGTGTACCTCATTTAGTTGCAAACTGCTGT
>JAVRCH010000056.1:0-18687 GCA_034530795.1 Nostoc sp. DedQUE12a | reverse complement strand
CCTTTAACATGAGTCCCTTTTCCCACCTCTTGCAAAAAACACTTTTGCAACAAGTCTAATGAATTACCGCAATTATTGAAGGATTAAATATTAAAATTAAACTATATTTTTCTATTTAACTAAACTCAAAAATTAAATTTTTTATCTATTAAAGTACCTTATACCAATTCTGTATGAAGCTGCACATAATCAAAACCCCCCTGTAGTCCCCCCTTGGCAAGGGGGGACGGCGTAGCCGGGGGTAAATATATGCAGCTTCACAAAAAAAAGGTATTACACTATCTGAAACGTTAACATGTTAAACATTGCTCAAACTGTATTTAGACGTAAAATTTTCAGCACCATTGGTCTACCAATTATATTGCTGTTGTCATTGTCAGGAATTTCAATTTGGCAAATCACTCGCCTGCTTTCGGTAATGAATTGGGTCGAACATACTGACCAAGTAATTGCTCAAGCTTATCTTACTCAAAAGCTATTAGTGGATTTGGAAACCGGAGTACGCGGTTATCAACTTACAGGAAATCGTGAATTTCTTCAGCCCTATGAGCAATCTAGTTCTCAAATTAATGTTGCTTTTGATAGACTAGCTAATTTAGTTTCAGATAATCCTACACAGACTCAACGTTTAAGACTAGTTCGAGTCCAACAGACAAATTGGAATCGTCAAATTTCCCAAGCGATCGCCCGTAAAGAACGTGGGGAAACTGAACCCTTAGCAGGATTTCAGCTTCGCAAACGTATTATGGACAGAATCCGAGACGAAATTACTAGCTTTATAGGCACTGAGGAGCAACTACGCACTCAGCGTACTCAAGCAGTGCAAGTAACAACAATCCAAGTTATTTTCACCAGCGTTGCTTTAGCAATAGTAATTGGTATTTTTTTAGCTTACTTTATTTGGCGACAAGTTTTGCAAGTCTCTCAAAATTATCAAACTGCGCTGACAATCGCAGAACAGCAAGCACAACAGGCTCAACGTGCTGCTCAACGACTTGCTGCTTTACATAATATTGACAGAGCAATTTTAAGAGCTGAATCTATTGAATCTCTAATTAATAATGCTCTAGTTAAAATGCGTGAGATTTTACCTTACCAGCAAGGATTTGTAGCTGTGTTTGATTTTGAAAAATCTACAAGCAAAATTATCGCTGGCAGCATTAATAATGGAGAATTACAATCTCTTATTGGGACTCAAATACCATTGACTGATTTTGCTGCTAAGGCAACCGAGTTACAAAATATTCGCTATATAGCCGATTTGGCAACAGCACAATCTTGTCCGCCGATTTTAGTACACTTACGTTCTCAAGGAATGCGTTGTAGCCTTTGTATTCCGATGTTTGTCGAAGAAAGACTATTTGGCGAAATGAATTTATCTACCACTGTTGTTGATGCTTTTAATGAAGAAGCCCACAGCATTGCTTCTGAAGTCACGGCTCAGTTAGCGATCGCTATCCAACAATCTCTGCTACGCGAACAAATTCAAAGTTACGCCAATGAATTAGAAGAGCGTGTTGCTGAACGTACCGCACAATTGCAGGAAACAAATCAAGAGCTAGAAGCCTTCACTTACACAATATCCCACGACTTACGCGCACCATTACGTACTATGCAAGGCTTTGCTCAAGCATTGCAAGAAGACTACACAGACAAACTAGACTCAGTTGGGCAAGAATACATTCAATATATTACAGAGGGTGCATTACAAATGGATACCCTCATTGCCGATCTTCTGGCATATAGCCGTCTCAGCCGTGCCCAAATTGAAATGCAAAAAGTTGATTTAACTAGTGTTGTTGAAGAAGCTTTAAAACAAACAAGTACAGAACTACAGGAACAGCAAGCCCAAGTTACAGTAGCAAAACCATTGCCGTTAGTCATCGCTCACCGCTCTACACTTGTCCAGGTAGTAATCAATTTACTCAGCAATGCCATGAAATTTGTGCAGCCTGGAATACAGCCAACAATCCAAATCTATGCAGAGGAACAGCAAAACTGGATACAATTATTTGTATTGGACAACGGCATCGGCATTGCGCCAGAACATCAAGAGCGCATTTTTCGCGTCTTTGAACGACTGCATGGCGTTGAAACCTATCCAGGTACTGGTATTGGTTTAGCCATCGTCCGTAAAGGAGTAGAGCGAATGAACGGCCGAGCCGGGGTAGAATCGCAATTAGGTGCTGGTAGTCGCTTTTGGATTGCTTTACCAAAAGCTGTTCCTCATAGCAACGATAGTGATGACGCAAGTACTCCGCATTCTGATAATTGATGACAATCCAGGCGATCGCGCTTTAGTCATGCGAGAATTGAGGCGAGAATTTCCGCAATTTCAACCTCAAGAAATTCGTGAAGCTGCTGGTTTTGCTCATGCAGTCGCAGCAGGTGAATTCGATTTAGTAATTACTGACTATCAACTAGGCTGGAGTACTGGACTAGAAGTTTTACACACCATTAAGCACCAGTATCCCAACTGTCCAGTAATTATGTTTACTAACACAGGTAATGAAGAAATTGCCGTAGAGGCAATGAAATCTGGACTAGATGATTATGTTCTCAAATTACCCAACCGCTACATTCGCATACCTACTGCTGTGCGAGTTGCACTAGAACGAAAGGAAATCAAACAAAAAGCTACCTTACTTGAAATTCGTCTCCAAGGTTTGCTCAACCAACTAAAGGTAGGTATATTTCGTACTTACCCAGATGGAAATTTTATTGAGTGTAACCCAGCATTTCTAGAATTATTAGGACTGGATTCATTATCACAAGCCTCAGCAACAAATCTATTGAATATCCCTGAATACTACTCAATACTCCAAAAACTGCCGCCACCTCAACAGCAAGAGCAAGAGATTCAATTGCAACGAGCAGATGGAAGGCGGATCTGGGTAGCGTTAAGCATAGCTTTAAATACAGTTGAGGGACAACAAGTATTAGATGGCTTAATAGAAGATATTACATTTCGCAAACAGACTGAAATCGAAATTCAGCAACTAAACCTGACGTTGGAGGAGCGAGTCAGAGAGCGCACTGCTGAACTAGAAGTAGCAAATCGAGATTTAGCGCAGGCAAATCAGCTATTAGGAGTGGCTAATCAAGATTTAGAAGCATTTACTTATTCGATTTCCCACGATCTGCGAGAACCATTACGCGCTATCCAAGCGTTTGGTTCAATCCTCCTAGAGAACCAACAAAACCAATCCGATCTAAAGAACCAACAAAACTATTTGCAACGCATTATTGCAAGTACACAACAAGCGGACAAGCTTGTTCAAGATCTACTTGAATACAGTCGCCTTAGCAGTGCTGAAGTGCCATTACGACCTATTAACTTATCTTTATTGATGAAACAAATACTCAGACAGCTAGAATTAGAATTAACACAGCGACGGGCGAGAGTGCAAATTGAAGAACCCTTAGCTGAAGTTATGGGAAACCCTACTATTTTGATTCAAGTAGTTAGCAATTTGCTAACCAATGCAATTAAATTTGTTGCATCAGGAGTCCAACCTCAGTTACGGATATGGACACAGAAACGTAATGAATTCGTTCGCTTATGGGTGCAAGACAATGGCATTGGGGTTGAGGAAAGATATCAACAACGGATTTTTAATGTTTTTGAGCGTCTACATAGCTATGAAGTTTATCCTGGTAGCGGCATCGGCTTAGCAATTGTCCGCAAAGGAGTCGAACGCATGGGCGGGCAAGTTGGTGTAGAATCACAACCTGGACAGGGAAGCCGATTTTGGTTAGATTTACCCATAACCTATAATTAATGTAAATTCCTAAAATATTTAAATAGTTACGGTTGGGCAGCAGAGGGGAAATCATAACTCCTAACTCCTAACTCATCATTCACCACTCCGAGTCCCCAGTCTCCAGTGATGCACTGAAGCTCAACGAAGTGTCCCCAGTGGCAATACTTGTCGGGTTTTGGGGAAAAGGGGAAGGGGAAAGAAAAAACCTTTACCCTTTACCCTTTACCCTTTACCCCAAACCAAATTCCGAGTTCAAAATGCAAAACCCTAGCAGTATTGTCCCCAGTAGTATTTTCATGCTTGGTGATGACTTTTTTTTTGAATTTTGAATTTTAAATTGTTAATGTGACTGCCTGCTGCCTTTAAAAACAAAAATTTCATGAGTAAAGAGCAAGAAACTATTCTGCTTGTAGAGGATAATCACAAAGATGTGCTTCTGCTGCAACGAGCGCTCCGCAAGGCTAGCATTTTAAATCCAGTTCAGGTTGTAAATGATGGCGATGCCGCAGTGATGTATCTGTCTGGACAGGAACCTTATGGCGATCGCACCCGTTATCCCTTGCCTGTACTAATCTTGCTCGATCTCAAACTACCCCGCAGATCTGGAATTGAGGTTTTGATGTGGTTACGCCAACAACCAAAACTCAAGCGCCTACCAGTCGTAGTTCTCAGTTCTTCTAAGGAGTATGCCGACATCAATAATGTCTATGACATAGGTGTAAATGCTTACATAGTTAAGCCAGTTGCTTTTAATGAATTAGTGGAAATTGTGATGACCCTTAATCTCCACTGGATTATTTTTAACGAAAAACCACAAATTTAATCGCACTATTTACGAAGATACAATCAACCTAAATGGTTTTCTAAATAATCCGCCATCATCCGTTTCATATCAGTAATCATACCATCAATATCTCCACCATCCTTCACAATTTCTTTTTCCTGCTGTATAAGATAACTCATACCTTTGTAGAGAGCTTTCATCATCCGCGCAATCTGCCAGCCCTCTATGGGTTTGACATCCGGTGAAACCCGTAGAAGTAAATCGTAAATGGTTGCCAGTATCTCGCGATCGATCCGTTGAGTCGCTTGTGCCAAGGTTCCTTCCTCTGACTGCCCAGCATTGAGATGTCTAAAGGCAGGATGTTTGCGTTCAAAGGCAATCATGGGGTCAATCACGCGATCTATGATACTAGCAAAATCGAGACCGGACACATCCTGTTGGAGAGCAGCCACCGTATTACTGCCCAATTGCTGTATATATCGCTCCCCCAAGGCTGTTAAAATTGCTTCCTTGTTAGAAAAATACTGGTAAACCGAGCCTACTGAAATCCCCGCTCGTTCAGCTAAGGCATTGGTGTTGATAGCTTCTGGGCCTCCCTGGGCCAGCAAATCGGCGGCAGTGTCCAGAATTAAATTGCGCCGTCGCTGACCGCGCTCCCCTGAAGGACTGCGGCGGCTTTTCTCTGATGCCAGATTACCATCCTCTGAAATGGGTGAATTCACTTTTTTATTGCCTGGAGATTGACGATGTGAGCTTTTACTCATATAATTTCAAATATGGATGTGAGTAATAGCTCACATTAGCAAAGTTCGGACTAAATCTACAAGAAATGCGATCGCCAGGAGATAACTATCATGAGTGGCAAAACAGCGTTTGTGACTGGAGCGACAGGTCTTTTGGGTAGTAATCTTTGCCAATTGCTAGTATCGCAGGGATGGCAAGTCAAGGGGCTGGTTCGCTCTATTGATAAGGCTAAACGCTTCCTGGGAAACACCCCAATTGAATTTATTCAGGGTGATATCGAGAATGTGCCTGCCTTTGCTCAAGCATTAAAAGGAGTAGATGTGGTGTTTCACACCGCAGCCTTTTTTCGGGAGTACTACCAGCCAGGTAGTCATTGGGAGAAGATGAAGCGCATCAACGTGGATGCGACAATAGAACTTTTGCAAGCAGCAGAAGCACAAGGAGTGGCACGAACAGTTTTCACTTCATCCAGTGGGGTAATCCAGACTTACCCAGATCGAGCTGCTACTGAAACAGCTCCTTACAGCGAATTCGCCCAAAAGAACCTCTATTTCAAAACTAAGGTTTTGGCAGAACAGGAAATTTATCGCTTTCTGGAAACTAGCCGAATGGATGTGGTGATGATTTTGCCCGGTTGGATGATGGGCCCTGGGGATGCCGCACCGACTTCTGCGGGGCAACTGGTGTTGGATTTATTGGCAAGTAAGTTGCCAGGAACAGTGGATGGTGGTGCTTCATTGACTGATGTTCGGGATGTGGCGGCAAGTATGGTTACCGCTGCCGAACGAGGGAAACGGGGTGAGCGTTACATTGTAGCAGGGCCACTGAAAAGCATGAAAGATATTGCTTTAGAGCTAGAAGCAATTTCAGGGGTAAAAGCTCCCAGAATGGAAATTCCTGATTGGCTTGCACTCTCAATCGCATGGTTATTGGAAACCTGGACAGGTTTGATAGGTGGAGCCAACCCTATGCCACTGGCTGGCGTCCAAGCTTTGTTGGAAAAAGCGAATTTAAGTTCAGCCAAAGCTGACCGAGAGTTGGGAGTAACCTTTCGCCCTTTCACGGATACATTGAAAGATACGGTGTTGTGGTATCAATCTCAAGGCTATCTCTAGAATCCATATTTTAAATTCAGAACCTGATGGGACTTAGAGATTTGTAAATAAAAAACATTCAACTTTTCTTGTGGGGTGGGCGTCTCGCCCGCCCGTAAAAAGAGTCAGACAAGATGTTCACCACACAAATAGTAATAATTCAATACGCTTGGGTTAAAGGCTAATTGTACAAAACTGTGGGTTTACCAGACGCGATAAATCGCCGTCTCTACAAGTGTTTTGGTCTTATCTGAACTGTATTGAGTAATAATTGATTTCTTGGTAATCCTTTAAACAAAACTGGAGGACACAAAGCGATCGCAATAAAAACTTTCGCTTCAAATGCGAAACTCTATGAACTTCTATAGAGTAGAATTTGCAGCAAATTTAGGAGATGAGTCCATTGCAAATTCGTGAAGATGACCTCACAGGTAAAAAGATCGCTGACCTTCTTTGCGAACATCTCGAAAATATGTATGAGATTACCCCGCCCGAAAGCGTTCATGCTCTTGATTTAGAAGCATTGCGGTCGCCTGAGATTACTTTCTGGACGGCTTGGGAGGGTGATGAATTACTTGGATGTGGGGCATTGAAAGAACTAGATTCAAAAACTGGTGAAGTTAAATCAATGCGTACCGCCAAGACTCACCGCCGTAGGGGTGTCGCCTCAAAGATTCTTGAACATATCATAAAAGAAGCTGAACAGCGTGCTTACCATTGCCTGAATTTGGAAACAGGGTCTTTTCCTGAGTTCGCCCCAGCACGAGCCTTGTACACCCGATATGGATTCGAGTACCGAGGCCCATTCGCTGACTACAAAGATGACCCAAACAGCGTATTTATGATGAAAAAGCTCGCTTGATTCCCTGCTCGCAATTTCTATTGCAAGAGACTCCATGAGCTACGCTCACAAGGAACAATGAAAATATTTCTTTCCTGTTCCCTGTTCCCTGTTCCCTGTTCTCTATTTTCAAGGCAGTATGTCACTAAAACACGAGACATTTTGACAGCGATGAACTCACAAGGATCTAAGTCGAGGATAGAACTACAAGAGCAAAGGATGTATCCTTCCACCGAGCCAAAAGATTGGTCATGGCCATTTTGGTTTGCTGTTCCACTCTACCCCTACGGCAGGCGGCGGACACTTCGCAAGGAAATAGTTAAGGACACTATCTGGACATTCGATCAGCTTCACGGTATTCTTTACACCATCGTGCCGGTGCGGATGACTGTGGTCAAGCTAGCTGCTGGAGGCCTCCTGGTCTACGCGCCCGTTGCTCCAACAGCTGAGTGTGTTGGCTTGGTTAATGAGTTGGTAGCAAAGCACGGTGAAGTTAAGTACATCTTACTGCCAACTAGTTCTGGTCTGGAGCATAAAGTCTTTGTTGGCCCCTTTTCTAGACGCTTTCCTCAAGCACAAGTCTTTGTTGCTCCGCACCAGTGGAGTTTCCCATTCAACCTGCCGCTGAGTTGGCTAGGCTTTCCCCAAAAACGAACTCAAGAACTCCCAGAAAACTCAATCCTTGCTCCCTTTGCTGATGAGTTTGACTATGCAATATTGGACATCAACTTGGGACGAGGATCTTTTGCGGAAGTCGCAGTATTTCACAAGCGATCGCGCACTCTGCTTGTAACTGATTCTATAATTTCTGTACCAGAAGACCCGCCGGAAATCCTCCAATTAGATCCTTATCCCTTACTGTTTCATGCAAGGGACAATGCCTTAGAAGCGATGGAGGACAATGAAGACAACCGCCGCAAAGGATGGCAACGCATTTCATTATTTGCGCTTTACTTCCGTCCAAGTGCACTGGAAGTTACTTCAATGGGACAGATGTTTCGTGATGCTTTCAAAGCACCGCAGCGATCGCTACAATCATACTTTGGTTTATTTCCTTTTCGCTGGCAACAAACCTGGAAGCAAACATTCGATGCTCTACGAGGTCAGGGGCGACCATTTGTTGCACCGATTCTGCAAATCCTCATTCTTCCCCAAGCACCAAGACAAGTCCTCAACTGGGCTGATACAGTTGCAAGTTGGGATTTTCAGCAGATTATTCCCTGTCACTTTGACTCGCAAATTTTGGCAAATCCGCATCAATTTCGGCAAGCATTTGCTTTCCTTGAAAAAAATCCCTCTGTAAGTAAAGACTTTTCTGGAACCGAAAGCCAGCCTCTATTTGAGGAAGACTTAAGATTCATTCAGGAACTGGAAGCGGGTCTAGTTAAGCGGGGTATTGCAACGCCAGCAAAAGAAAAGGTGTAATCAACAATATGCCCTAGAGATGCACAGTTGTGCATTAGTGCCAACGCCAGAAATTGTTACGAATGTGAGTGCATTCGCTAAACGGCGATCGCATTGTATCGACTTGAAAAAATTAATCTACCCTTCTTTGATGTACTACCTTGCAAATGAAATTAGTATAAGATATGTACTTCATTTATTTGCAAAGTGGTGTAAATTTTGAGATAAATTAGTTTTATTAATTTAACAAATAAGTCAGATTGCTGATATTAAATACTTTGCATATACTGAAGATAAATACTGAGGTTTGTGTAGAAATGTTTATTCAAACCTGAAAATATCTACTCTTAGATAGAGGTTAAAAATTCTTCAATAGGATCGCAATTTTCTTCACGACTCAATAAAATTACTTGTTTTGTCATTACGAGTGCTATATGAATAACCATTATCAACTAGACAAGCAGAGTTTTCTTTATCAAAAATACCAATATTCAGGTAAATTCACACCGAACAATCTGGTATTCAATGCAAATCTGCAAGAATTTTCGCAACGAATAGACTATATCTGCAATCTTCAGACTGCGGGAAAACTCTCTGCTGACGAGTCATACAAGCAAATTGAGGCACTTTGGGAACGGCTAAAATACAGCTACCAAACCTTAAATATTGAAAAAGACACAAATCTTTAATTGTTAGCATTGATTGTGGTTTCCCTGCATCAAATATAGTGAAGGTATAAACAACCGCACTTTTATATCCGACCGAGCAAGGTGAGGTGTTATGGTGGAGACAGGAGGCGATCCTGGTTATCCCCAGCACGTTGTACCTATGAAAAGCTGGGTTTTGGGCTGTTAGCGATCGCCAGGTACTCTAAGAAGTTGTAAGTACGGAGAATTTGAAAGCGATCGCATCGAGCACCACATCAGTATTTGAGGTTAAACCAATCAAAAATTAATACTAAATAAAATAGATTCAGATGCCAATATCTCTAACAATTTTGAGATAACCCAAATTAAAACTCCGACACCAATGGAGTTTCAAACCTGTTCCCTGCCATATAAACAAATTGTTGCTCTGTGCGTTCCTACTTTTTAAAATTTGAAACCAAATTTTTCGTAAAATAATAAAGCATTACTTGTTGTTTTAGGTGCATCTATGAAAAAATTGATTAAAGGTTTGCGCGAATTCAAAAGTAGTTATTTTCCGGCGAATGAACAACTATTTGAACAACTTTCTCATGGTCAAAAGCCCAGAGTACTATTTATTACATGTTCCGATTCGCGTATCGATCCAAACCTGATTACACAAGCCGGATTAGGAGAGTTGTTTGTTATTCGCAATGCAGGCAACATTATTCCACCATATGGTGCAACTAATGGCGGTGAAGGGGCAACGATTGAATATGCTATTCAAGCATTAGATATTCAACAAATTATTATCTGCGGTCATTCCCATTGTGGTGCTATGAAAGGCTTAATGAAGTTAGACAGCTTGCGGATAGAAATGCCGCTTGTACATGACTGGCTCAAGTATGCAGAAGCAACCCGGCGATTGGTAAAAGACAATTATAGCGAGTACGAAGGCGAAGATCTCCTAGAAATAATTATCGCCGAGAATGTACTCACCCAAATCGAAAATTTACGCACTTATCCGGTGATTCGTTCTAAACTCCATCAAGGGCAAATTAGTATTTATGCTTGGATTTATCATATCGAGACAGGAGAAGTTTTGGCATACGACCCACAAAAGCACGCTTATGTGTTGCCTCTAAATCAGCTTTCCCCATCTGAGATAGATGACAGGTTATCGAGCCTACCTTTGACTAACAATGGCGAAACACCTTTCACTAAAAATCAACAACAGGCGTTTCAATCTTTTCATAAACCCTCGATTTCTACAGATAGTGGGTTTCCAATGACGGTGCTTTCTCCAGAACAAATGGAGCGAATTTATCGAGGCTCGACAACAAAGTAAAAATATCAACAAGGTTAAAAATATGGCATTGCTGATTGAAAGTATGAATTAGTTTCAATCAGCAATGCCGATTTTTCCTTGAGTCCATGAAAGTATCAGGAAACTACTACCTTTCAATTTAGTACAATCCGCTCTATTAATAGATAAAAATTTTTCAATTCTAATTTTAGAATAGAGTTATAGCAATACTCCAGAGTTTATACTTTGCAAAAATTAGCTTTTTGACGAATCAGCCACAAAATAAAGAGCGCAAGAATAAATTTTAATCCAATGCCCAAGTAGTAATATGACTCGTTCTAGAGGCAGAATAAATCTTTATTTGTTGTCACAACTAATTCGACAAGCCAAAGAAAATTAATTGCAGATATCAATTCGAGAAATAACGGAGAAAGATTTTGCTCAATACAATCAAAAACAATGTGCTAGCAACAGACTTAGTAAAACCTTCAACTAGGTTGTGGATGCCTCAACAGGTTATGTTTACTCCTGCTGCTTTAGATGAGCCTTGGGGGCAACAAATTTTGGAGCGTGTGCAGTCCCTGAACTTACCAATCATCGAGTTACCACGTAACCGCCTGACTGGGTTGCGTGGTGAAGATGAGCGCAAAACTTACGATATTGCCAAACGTACCCTTGCCGTTGTCAGTGCACCACCGAGCCACTTCAAACTCAGCCCTATTCCACCATCGGCTGATTGGCAGTTTCATATTGCCGAGGGTTGTCCAGCACATTGCCAATATTGTTACTTGGCAGGTAGCTTATCAGGCCCGCCAGTTATTCGCACTTTCGCTAATTTACCGCAAATCCTAAACAACTTAACTAGTTATGAACGACCCGAAAAAGTCACAACTTATGAAGTTAGTTGCTATACCGACCCACTTGGGATTGAACATCTGACAGGTAGCCTTGCTGAATGTATCCGTTACTTTGGTACTCGCAGCGATGCACATTTACGCTGGGTATCAAAGTTTGATGAGGTAGATAGCTTACTGGATTTACCTCACAATGGGCATACCCACTGCCGGATAAGTGTTAATGCTGCACCTGTTTCAGGGAGGTTTGAAGGCGGTACAGCATCTGTAGCATCGCGGCTTGGGGCGTTACGTAAGTTAGCTGATAGTGGGTATCCAGTAGGATTAGTAATTGCGCCGATTATGCCTGTAGATGATTGGCAAGTACACTACAGGGGCTTGTTTGACTCAATTAGCGAAGCGTTAGATTTCAACTGTAACCTGACCTTTGAGCTAATTTCGCACCGCTTTACGCCAGGCTCAAAAGAAGTTTTACAAACTTGGTATCCACATTCTAAGCTAGATATGGATGAGGAAAAACGTAGTATTAAGCGCAATAAGTTTGGTGGAACTAAGTATGTTTATGATGTTGACACAATGAATATGATGAAACGCTTTTTTCAGGGTGAGATTCAACAGCGTTTTCCAAATGCGAAGATTTTATATTGGACTTAGCTGTTGGTGTACCTTGTTTTTAGGCGTTGCTAAATTTGAATACGAAATTCAAAAATCAACTCTTCTCAACTCTTACTCTTTGCGCCTCTGCGCCTCTGCGCCTCTGCGTGAGGTAAATTCATATTTTCAATCAGCAACGCCGCTTTTTAAGCAGAAGGCAGAGTGTTTCGAGGGGGCCAAACTTGAGCAGCTGAGTTTGATTCACCTTTTAGCGATAGTTTGGGAATACTAAAGTTGCATATTACACTACAATTGCAGCAAGCTTTAGCATGATGTTGGCATTTTTCAACTATCCCTTCTATTCAAACGATTTTATTCCTCACGGGCATTGTTATCTCTGGAAAACAGGGCTAGTTTGGCTCCACATTATTTCTGATGCAACGATCGCTCTTGCCTATTATTCTATTCCTGTATTACTGATTTACTTTATTTCCAAACGCAAAGATGTTCCTTTCAACGGAGTCTTTCTGTTGTTTGGTGCTTTTATCCTTGCCTGCGGTACTGGGCACTTGATGGAAATTTGGACGCTTTGGCATCCTGATTACTGGGTTGCAGGCGCTTTAAAGGCTTTGACTGCGATTATTTCCATATATACAGCATTTGCATTAATTTATCTGATACCTCAAGCTCTAACACTACCCAGCCCAGCCGAGTTAGAAGCTATCAATAAAACCCTTGCAAGTGAAATTGTCGAGCGCAAAAACACAGAACAAGCCTTACTACGCATTAGTAAGGCTGTGGAAAGTGCCAGCGATGCTATTGGTATAGCTGATGTTACAGGACGGTCAATTTATCAAAATCCTGCCTTTATCGATTTGTTCGGTTACACAGTTGATGAACTTAATGCTGCTGGCAGCCCAGTAATACTTTACAAAAACCCAGCACAAGCACAAAGCGTCTTCACTACTATTAGTAACGGTCAGTCGTGGAACGGTGAAGTTACTATGCAAAACTCTACCGGCCATACAATCCAAATTGATTTAAGGGCAGATGCTATCAAAGACCTTAGTGGTAATATTATTGGTTTAGTTGGCATTCACACCGATATTACCGAGCGCAAACAAGCAGAAGCCCAACTCAAACAGCAAGCAATAGAACTAGAGCAAACTCTCAAAGAACTACAAACCACCCAATCGCAACTCATCCAAAGCGAAAAAATGTCCTCTTTGGGTCAATTAGTTGCTGGAGTTGCCCACGAAATTAATAATCCAGTTAATTTTATCTATGGAAATCTGACTCACGCAGACAACTATATTCACGAATTACTAAATCTACTTCACATTTACCAAATCAGCTACCCAAATCCTGTACTGGAAATTCAAACGCAAATTCAAGCGATGGATCTCGATTTTTTAATAGAGGACTTGCCAAAACTACTTTCTTCAATGGAAGTCGGTGCAGAACGCATCCGCCAAATTGTGGCTTCTCTTCGTACCTTTTCGCGGTTAGATGAAGCTGAGTTAAAGGCAACAGATATTCATGAAGGTATTGAGAGTACTTTGATGATTTTAGAGCATCGTCTAAAAACCAAAGCTAATTATCCCCAAATTGAAGTTATTAGAGATTATGGCAATTTACCTTTAGTTGAGTGCTATGCAGGACAGCTAAATCAAGTATTTATGAACATTTTGTCCAATGCCCTTGATGCTTTAGAAGATTCATTAATCCAAGGCAAAATTACACATAACAAGCCACAAATTCGGATTTGTACTCAACAACTAGATGCTAAACAAATAGTTATCAGGATCATTGATAATGGCTCTGGGATTCCCGAACAAGTTAGACAAAGGTTATTCGATCCTTTTTTTACTACCAAACCTGTGGGTAAAGGTACTGGGTTAGGTTTATCGATTAGCTATCAAATTATTACCGAGCGGCACGGCGGTTCTTTACAGTGTATTTCATCTCCTAACCAGGGAGCAGAATTTATTATTCAAATTCCAATTGCACAGACCAATAAATAACTGTTTTTACTTGAGGATAGGCTTTCAAGGTTTATATGTATTCGTAAGGTTATTTTTAATACTTAATCATTGTGGCGATCGCACCGTCTCTGATACCAATTCACTAAAATAATGAGACAGATGCAAACCCACCAAAGCCTTACTAATTATGATTTTGTTAATGCAAGAATTTTGAATTGGTATCCGCCTCTACCTTTCTTCGATAACTTTGTAATAAACTCTTCACTTTTAATAACGATTAATTGCTAACTTTGATACTTTCACAATTTTTTAAATTGTTCTAACTAAACGGCAACCTCTATCATTATGCTGTTACAACTTTGTTAAGAAAAGTTACAATTCTCTTAACACAAGGAAATATTTCGTATGGCAGTTGCACTTGACAATAATAAACGACATCAAGTTGTAATCATTGGTGGAGGCTTTGGTGGGCTGTACACAGCAAAACATCTTGCTAAAGCGAATGTAAATGTTACTCTCATCGATAAACGTAACTTTCACCTATTTCAACCGCTTTTATATCAAGTTGCGACAGGTACGCTATCACCTGCTGATATTTCCTCACCATTGCGAGCTGTATTCAGCAAAAGTAAGAATACCCAAGTTTTGCTGGGAGAAGTAAATGATATCGATCCCAAAGCACAACAAGTGATAATGGGCGATAAAGTAGTACCTTACGATACATTAATTGTTGCCACAGGTGCTAACCATTCTTATTTTGGTAAAGATAACTGGAAAGATTTAGCTCCTGGCTTGAAAACTGTTGAAGATGCGATAGAAATGCGCCGCCGGATATTTTCAGCATTTGAAGCAGCAGAAAAAGAAACCGATCCAGAAAAACGCCGTGCTTTGTTGACTTTTGTGATTGTGGGTGGCGGCCCTACAGGAGTAGAATTAGCAGGTGCGATCGCTGAGTTGGCATACAAAACTCTCAAAGAAGATTTCCGCAACATTGACACCTCAGAAGCGAAAATTTTATTATTACAAGGGGGCGATCGGGTTCTCCCACACATTTCACCAGATTTATCCCAAGTAGCAGCAGTATCTTTGCAAAAGTTGGGTGTCGTTATCCAAACTAACACCAGAGTGACAAATATTGAAAATAATATAGTTACTTTCAAGCAAGGCGATGAAGTGACAGAAATTGCCTCAAAAACTATATTATGGGCAGCAGGTGTTCAGGGTTCGGTAATGGGGAAAATCCTAGCAGAACGTACAGGTGTAGAGTGCGATCCCTCCGGACGCGTGATTGTAGAACCAGACTTAACTATCAAGGGTTATGAAAACATTTTCGTAGTAGGAGATTTAGGCAACTTCTCCCATCAAGATGGTAAACCCTTACCTGGTGTTGCACCCGTAGCCAAACAACAAGGAGAGTATGTAGCGGGACTCATTCAAAAACGTCTTCAAGGTCAAACTTTGCCATCATTTCATTACAACCATGTGGGTAGTTTGGCGATGATTGGGCAAAATTTAGCTGTTGTAGATTTAGGCTTCCTCAAACTCACAGGTTTCCTAGCTTGGGTATTCTGGCTAATAGTTCACATCTATTTCTTAATCGAGTTTGATACTAAATTACTAGTAGTATTCCAATGGGCGTGGAATTATATCACTCGTAATCGTCGCTCTAGATTGATTACAGGTCGAGAAGCTTATGTAGAAGCAAAAACCGTTAACAATATAACCCAAGTTGCTAGCTAGGTTAGGGACTTCCAAGGAATAAAATCACCAAACATTGTTACAAAGGGAAGGAGAAGCAGCCGACGAACGCCTGCTTCTCCTTCCCTTTTTGTAGTAAATTCAATTGAGAACGAAAATCTTGGGTGTTTGGAGTGTGGGTAGAATTAAGCGATCGAGTGCAACTAGTAGCAGAAACTAAACAAGTTTCGATCCCTTACCTTGAGCCATTCTTTGGTGAAAGCATTAGACCTCTTGCAAAAGTGTTTTTTGGAAGAGGTGGGAAAAGGGACTCATGTTAAAGGGGAAAGGAAAATACCAAACCTTTCCCCCTTTCCCTTTCCCCTTTCCCCGACTTCTGCAAGAAGTCTATTTAGTCTGCAATTGGATGAGGAGTTTATTTATGTCTAAACAAATTGCTATTGTAGGAGCCGGCCCTGGTGGTCTAGCCACAGCCATCCGACTTGCTGGACTAGGGTATAAAGTGCAAATTTTTGAGGCAGATGAACGTGTAGGTGGACGGATGCGCGGGTTAGAAGTTGATTCATACGCCTTTGATACAGGGCCGACCATTCTCCAACTACCACATCTCTATGAGGAGCTTTTTCAGGAGGCTGGCTTAAATTTTGCTGACTATGTTCAACTCAAACGATTGGAACCCTATACTCGCCTTCGATTTTGGGATGGCACGCAACTGGATTTAACCTCGGATTTAAAAGCTTTTAAAACACAACTAGCAAAATTGCGTTCAGATTTACCATTAGCATTCGATCGCTGGTACGCAGAACATATCCGTAAATATCAATTGGGTTATAAGCCTTATCTAGGAACTCCTGTACGGAGCCTATTGGGTTACTTGCGTTGGAATGAAATTCTTTCTCTACTCTCATTTCGTCCTTGGGAGAGTTTATATCAACACTTTTGGCGATTTTTTCAGGATGAGCGCTTAGTCTATGCTTTGAGCTACCCTTCCAAATATTTGGGAATGCATCCTACTGTGGCAGCGAGTGTATTTAGTCTAATTCCATTTTTGGAATTTGCCCAAGGAGTATGGCATCCAGTGGGAGGATTTCGGGCATTAGCACAGGGGTTGGCTAAGGCTGCTCAAGATTTGGGGGTGCAAATTCACCTCAATCGTCCAGTGCATCAAGTTTGGATTGAGCAGGGACAGGTTCGTGGTATTGAATTTGCACTTGGCGATCGCCTGAATTTTGACGCAGTAGTTATTAATGCTGACTTTGGCTATGCTGTGCGTAATTTGCTACCAACTTCAGCACGAGGCCGCTACAGCGATCGCAAGCTTGAGCAAATGCAATTTTCATGCTCTACATTCATGCTTTATTTAGGTATAAATCGCCGCTACGAAAATTTACCACATCATCAAATATATTTATCAGAACACATACGCCGACGCGATCGCCCTTGGATAGACGATTCTGCATTAGATGAAACCGATCCGCCGTTTTATGTCTGCAATCCTACAATTATAGACCCCAGCAATGCACCAGCCGGACACAGCACATTGTTTGTGTTAGTACCAATTCCAAATACTTCTTATGGCGTGGACTGGGATGTTAAACAACAAAGTTATCAAGACTTTATTATTAAACGACTATCTAAGCTTGGATATGACAATATTGAAAAACATATTGTTACCCAGAGATGTTACACTGCACAAACCTGGCACGATGATTATCGAGTTCATTTAGGTGCTGTCTTCAATCTCAGCCACAATTGGAGCCAACTTGGCCCATTTCGTCCTCCAATTCGTTCTGAAAATATTGCTGGGTTGTACTGGATTGGTGGCGCAGTTCACCCAGGAAGTGGATTACTCACAATTTTGGAAGCAACGCGTAGTGCTGCTGGGTTTATTAGCCAAGATTTTGTGTTAACCGACTATGGCAATAACGCCAGATAGTCAAAGCAATTCGCAATTACAGCATATTGCAAATAAATACTGTGTCATATCATCAGGAGATGGCTTTGGATGGAGATATCCAAAGTTTTGAAACGGCAATTTCTCTAAACCTAAAAATTTTCTTAAATTATCGTTAACTGTCTTAAGTGTCTTAACTGTCCTTGTATCTGTTTTTTCAGTAATGTTAGGCTATTCACGAGATTTTTGATTCACATAGAAAAAATCATGAATAGTATTGCTAAAATCGGACGAAGCTTAATCTCTGTGTTTTTGGTTGTGTTTGTAAGTACGTTGATGTTTTTTACATCACCAGCGATTGCGGCTAATTGGACGACTGTTAATGACGAAAATGTTGAAAGCGAATTATTAGGCTCTGACAAGACTACAGTTGTACTTTTGGTTTCAAAACAGCTCCCTGAAGATGCCAAAACAAAATTAAAATCAGCAGTTGAAAACACTTACGCTGACAAATACAAACTTGCTCTAGGCAGTGTTGAAGAGAATCGATTTATTTACAGAGAGATTATTGCACCACCAGTATACCCACCTTTACCAGGAATTACTACCGTCATAAACGGTTCCCTGTTACGGGGAGTATTCATTGATCCAAACGAGCCATCGCCAGCGTTTAAATTCGTGAACAATCAACTGGGAAATGACTAAATTTTAATACCTCAATACGTGCAAAACTTTAATTCGCTTAGTTGAATTAAAAATCAAATGGGAAAATTTTAAGGGAACTCCAAGAAATAAATTATCCAATATTGTGGGGTGGGCCGGAAAGCCATTGGTGTCAACTTAACGTCAAACCCTTGTAAAGATGTAATATTCAGCTATCTCACTTCCCATCAAGATCCGCGTTACCCCACCCCGGTTTTGTTTAAAGCCAAAACCGCCCCTCCCCGCAAGTGGGGAGCAGGGTGGTTTCATACAACCGTAGAAAAATGAAAATACTAATAAAGGTATTTAAGCATTTATGGTTGTACAAGTATGAATTTGATAGAGCAATTACAACAAATCCCAGACTATCGTCACATTAAAGGACTTAGACATGAGT
>JAVRCH010000055.1:0-7775 GCA_034530795.1 Nostoc sp. DedQUE12a | reverse complement strand
GTTAGATATTTTTAGTCTCAGCTTTTTTTTGTACTCTTTTTGCCTATTCTCAATAATTCTTTGTCTTCTATGCCAAGTCAATTGCTCTTATTCCTTTCATAACAAGCTTTTTGCTTCCGCGATCGCCGTCGAACTCACGTTCACTTAACTGGGAATCGCTATATAAATGAAGTAAAGTGGTGCGTTAGTAGAAATTAATAAGAAGTTAGGAATAAATAACTCCTAACTTCTTACTTTTACACAGACGCGATTAATCGTGTCTGTACTCCTAACTTTTTACAGCGCACAACTCAATTCACCGGCTTTTAGGGTAAAGCGGTGATTCTCCCGATAGTCTACAGGACAATCTATGACTGCGGGTACATCTTGAGCGAGGGCTTCTTTGAGTATGGGAATTAAATCTAAAGCTGATTCAACTCGGTAACCTTTTAAACCCATGCTTTCGGCTAATTTGACAAAATCAGGATTGCTAAAATGCACAAAAGATGAATTTCCTTTGCCAAATTGATTTTCTTGTTTCCACTCAATTAATCCATAGCCACCGTCATTAAAAATGATGGTGACAAATGGCGTACCGACACGCAAGGCAGTTTCTAATTCTTGGCAGTTCATCATGAAGCCGCCATCGCCGGTGACAGCAACAATTTTGCGGTTGGGATGAACGAGTTTTGCTGCTAAGGCACCAGGAATTGCAATGCCCATAGCCGCAAAGCCATTGGAAATAATACAAGTATTGGGGCTATGGCAGTGATAATGACGCGCCATCCACATTTTATGTGCGCCAACATCAGAGATGACGATATCATCTGGCCCCATCACTTGCCGTAAGTCATAAATTAACTTTTGCGGTTTAATAGGAAATCCATCATCATGGGCGTACTGTTCGTAATCAGCACGAATATCTGCCCGTAAACTGATGCCAAAGGGATCGGGTTTACCTTGTCGGTCTGCTAATTTTAAGATTTCATAGAGGGAATCAGAAATATCTCCCACGACTTCGGCATCAGGAATATAACTGCTATCAATTTCTGCTGGATTTAATCCTATATGCACAACTGGAATTTTGCCGTCACGATTCCATTTTTTAGGAGAAAATTCTATCAAATCGTAGCCGATCGCTATTACTAAATCTGTATTATCAAATCCGCACGTAATGAAGTCTCTTTGCTGTAATCCCACTGACCACAACGCTAATTGATGTGTGTAGGGAATCACGCCTTTACCCATGAAGGTATTAGCAACAGGTATATTCAGTAAGGTGGCAAATTGTGTTACGGCATCACTAGCTCTAGCGCGAATTGCCCCATTTCCTACTAAGATTAATGGGTTAACTGCTTGGCAAATTGCTGCTGCTGCGGCCCGAATGCTAGCAAAAGATGCATAGGTTTTTTCGCTATTATCCTTACGCAAAGGTTTGCCTTCCACGGGCATGGCAGCAATATTTTCTGGTAAATCGATGTGAACTGCACCAGGTTTTTCAGATTGCGATCGCTTAAATGCTTTTCGCACTACTTCTGGCGTAATACTCGGTCGAACAATTTGCTTATTCCATTTAGTAACAGGGGCAAACATCGCCACCAAATCTAAATATTGATGGGATTCAATGTGCATTCTATCTGTTCCCACTTGACCAGTAATCGCCACTAAAGGCGCACCGTCGAGGTTCGCATCTGCTACCCCAGTCATCAAGTTTGTTGCCCCAGGGCCAAGAGTAGAAAGACACACTCCGGCTTTTCCGGTTAGCCGTCCGTAAACATCCGCCATGAACGCTGCACCTTGTTCGTGACGAGTTGTAATAAATTTAATTGAAGAATGTTTTAGTGCTTCTAAAACGTGCAGGTTTTCTTCACCTGGAAGTCCAAAAACGTATTGTACTCCTTCATTTTCTAAGCACTGCACCAAGAGTTCTGCTGTATTCATTTTATTTCCTGACTAGCGACAATATTAAGTTAAGAGTTAGGAGTTAGGAGTTGGGAGTTAGGAGTTGGGAGTTGGGAGTTTAAATTAATAGCTCCTCACTCCTAACTTTTCACTCTTAACTCCTAACTTTTCACTCCTAACTTTTTGATTACTTCACCCACACAGTTTTAACATTGACAAACTCATGTATACCCTGGACACTCAATTCTCTGCCATATCCAGAACGCTTAATACCACCAAAGGGCAATCGGGGATCGGATTTGACCATACCGTTGATAAATACGGCACCGGCTTGGATTTCTTCAACCAAGCGATCGCGTTCTCCATCGTCGGTTGTCCAAGCGCTTGCACCTAAGCCAAAGGGGGTGTCATTAGCGAGTTTTATGGCAGCATTGATATCTGGAACCCGGAATAATAAAGCAACCGGGCCAAAGAATTCTTCTTTTGCAATTGGTGTGTGGGGGGGGATATCTATGATAATGGTTGGCGGATAAAAGTTCCCTGGACGATCTGATAATGGATGTCCACCGATGAGGACTTTACCACCAGTTTTTGTAGCAGTTTGTACTTGCTGGTCTAAATCCTGGAGAATCCCAGGAGTTGCCAGTGGCCCGATATCGGTGTCTGGTTGCATGGGATCGCCCACTTTCAGCGCCTCGAATTTATCTAACAACAATTTTTCAAATTTGTCAGCGATCGCTTCTGCGACAATAAAACGTTTTGCTGCAATACATGATTGCCCGTTATTCAACATCCGCGCTGTAGTAGCTGTGACAACTGCTGCTTCTAAATCAGCACTTGCTAACACAATAAACGGGTCGCTTCCTCCCAATTCCAAAACTGTTTTTTTAATTTGTTTGCCGGCGGCGACGGCGAGGGATATGCCCGCCGGTTCGCTTCCTGTTAAGGTGGCAGCTTTTACCCTCTCGTCTGCTATTAAATCGGCAACTTTGGCAGCCCCAATCAATAAAGTTTGAAATACACCTTCAGGAAAACCCGCCCGGCGGATAATTTCTTCAATTGCCAAGGCGCACTGCGGCACATTGGAAGCATGTTTGAGTAAGCCAACATTTCCCGCCATGAGTGCTGGTGCCAAAAAGCGGAAAACTTGCCAGAAGGGGAAATTCCAAGGCATGACTGCCAGAATCGCGCCTAAAGGTTGATAGCGAACAAAACTATGGCTGGCATCGGTTTTTACAGCAACATCAGCCAAAAAACCAGGGGCGTGTTCGGCATAGTAGCGACAGACGGCGGCGCATTTTTCGACTTCAGCGATGGCAGCTTTCAAAGGCTTACCCATTTCCAGAGTCATCAATTTAGCAAATTCCGCTTTGTCTTGCTCTAAAATATCGGCAGCTTTTTCTAACCAGTGCGATCGCTTTTGAAAACTAGTCTGGCGATAGCTCTCAAAAGCCCGATCCGCCAAATCGAGTTTAGCGTCAATTTCAGCATCTTTGAGTGGCTCAAAGGTTTGAATAGTTTCCCCAGTGGCGGGATTAATCGTGGCGATCGCCATTACCTGACCTCCCGTTAAAAAATACCTTGACTGTTGGCTTCCTAGTGTTACACAGATCTATTCTGGAAGCCACCACCCAAATTCTAGTCTTTTAGTTAAGAAATGGTTGCTACATATTACAGTTTCGCAATTAAACTTGAAGTAATATATACAATTTACTCGTGTATTTATACTTAAACTTTAGTCTTTTGTCAGTGGTTAGTTGCAAAACAGAAATTAAACGCTATTTATTGGAGCGTTGAGTAGTCTTTTAGTTAACAATTAGCTGCTTAGTGTTACAATTTCGCAACTATTTTTGGAATAAAATATATCAATCAAGAAAAAGTCAGAATTTAATTCAGAATTCGAGGAGTTAAGCTATGACTCAAGCCTTACGCAAACTAGTTACATTCGATGAATTCGTTGCTAAATATCCAGATAACACAGGAAAACGTTACGAACTATATGATGGAGTAGTAGTCGAAATACCCCAACCAACAGGCGACCATGAAGAGGTAATTGGATTTATAGCCACAAAAATCACTTTAGAATATAGTCGCCTTAATTTGCCCTATGGTATACCAAAAACAGTATTAGTTAAACCACTAGAAAATGAATCGGATTTTGGATTGATTGCATAGATTTTTCTGGCTTACGGATTGTAGTAGCGTGTTAATGTTCAAGATACTCAATGACTGCCTCCAAATCTGCTATTGCCCTATTAAATTGATTGAGCATTGCTTCTGCTACTTCTGGTTCGGCGTTGACATTTGGTAGTTTTTCCGTCACCACACTTTTAAGGGCTTCTAGCCACAGTGACAAATTTGTATGTCGAACTGCTGTCAACAATCCCATATTGGTGAGAACAGACAAATGAAATCCAAGTTGGTCTTGTCCACCATAACCTAGATATCCGTTGCTCAGTTCTAGTTTTTCTGGAGTAAATTCAAAATACTGATCGGAGGTAATACCAGCAGACTCTAGTTTGGGTTGTGGTAATGGAGGTTGGGATTGAGTCATTATAAGTTAGGATTTTTGTATGCTAGCTAATTTTGACATTTCCAAAACACTATCTGACCAAATACGAAGTTCTTGAATAATCTGATTTTTAACTTCTGTGTTATTCCAGGCTTGTTCCCACTTAAACAGCCAGCGTGTGAGAAACCTTCCTAAATTTGCTAACTCAAAAGCATTATCGATATCTATATCTGGGCCTATCCACTCAATAAAATACATAGTCTCTCTAATCAGGCTTTTGAGTGCATCCTCATCAATATATTCACTGAAATACGATTCAATTTGTGTTAAATTAGTTGCCAATTTTTCTAATCTAACAGGGATATTATCCTGCAAAAATGTTTGTTGCTCATAAGTTAAATTATTATTCATCCTAAAAACTCCATAATAATTTGGGCAACCTGTTCTCTAATCTTAACGTCGATAATTTCCATTGAACGATTCTGTCGGGGACGGAGATTAACCATAGACTCATAAATTATCTGTTGTGTGTCAGGTCTAAAACTAGCTGCCCATATATCCTCTTGCCGACTACCATTTTCCAGCAACGCTTGTTCGCAGTAAAAGTGCATTTCACCTCCCCCAGCGAGAATCCGACGCTCAATATCCACCGCTACCTTGATATAAAATTTTAACTCTTGTAGCATATGCTCAATTTGCTCCGGCGTAGCAGGAACTCTAATAATCTCAATCAATAAACTTACTCCTATTAAACAATTGCCTCTGCAAGTAATTTCACTATTAAAATAGGATTGTTATATCTAATGACTAATAATTGTTGATACTGGCTGCAATTTTGTTTGATAAACTTTCACTAATCTATCGATACCTTTGAAACGATAATCTCCCATTTCTTGGAAATCTGAAGGTTGTGAAAGCATTGCATAAGTGGCTTCACTAATCACGCATTCACTCGGAGGACAAACTCCTTCCATGCGGGCTGCAAGATTAATTGTTGCGCCTAATGCTGTATAATCTACCCTCTGGGAACTACCAACATCTCCGACGACGGCTTTACCACTATTAATGGCAATGCGTAATTGTAGGGGTTCTTGCCAAAAATTATTGGCATTAAGATGTTCGAGACGATTTAGCATTCCTTTAGCAGCAGCCACAGCGCGATTGGCGTGATCTAGTTGCGGTTCTGGAGCGCCAAAAAATGCCATGATACAATCGCCAATATATTTATCTAAAGTACCGCCGTAAGTAAATATTTCTTTGAGCATTTCTTCAAATAAATTATTTAATAATTGAGCGATCGCAGTTGGTGTTAATCTCTCAGAAATTGCTGTAAAACCGACTAAATCCGCAAATAAAATACTAATTTCGCTCTCTGATGGTGCTAAACGTCCATCTGGGGACGCGCCTACAGCTATCAATTGCTGTACCACTGCTGGAGAGTGATACCGTTCTAGTCGGTGGCGAATCACTTCTTCAGTTTTGAGTTTCTCTGCCAGTAGCCAACGCTGGACGCTAGAAGCCACAAGATTTGCTAAAGCTGAAAAAAAGCTCAGTTCTTCTTCGCCTTCGTTTGCCCAATGGTAAGAAGAAAGATTGGCGTCGGCATAAAGAACGCCCACAACTTTATTTTCATCCCATAAAGGCACTGCCATTGCACTGCGAATGCCTTTGACTAAAATACTCTGTTCGCTAGCAAATCGTTCGTCCTGATGAGTATCACCAGTTTGAATGACCACTTTCTCGTCAAATACCTTTTGGCAGATGCTACGACTAATCCAACTACCATCCGCAGGTAGATGTTTTTGTTGGGAAACATTTCTAGTGGCAGCATTCACTAATTCTAAGTGTCCGCAACCATTAACATCAATTAATAATGCTAAGCGATCGATACTATCAAGGTAACGAAATACAACTTGTTGCACCTGGGAAAAAATCTCTTCTATGGAAGCCGCCGCACAGAGATTTTTGGCGATATCAACTAAGTCTTTAAGACGGGCAATGGTTTTATCTTTGTTGCTGATATTACCATCTTTACCCTGAGCCGCAATCCATTGCTGTTGTAGTTGTTCGACGTTGTGAAGAATTGTTCTTTGCTCATTAGTTTCCGAAGTTGACGCATACTCTGGCGTGAATGTCGATTCTGAAACCGGATTTGTGAGCAGCACTACTAGGCTAACATTACCCAGCCAAACGACATCACCGTGATGTAACTGTTGGGGACAGTTTACAAGATATTTATTTACTTGCGTGCCGTTTTTGCTGCCCAGATCTTCAATAGTCCACGTACCTTCAGCCGTTTTTAAAATCCGCGCATGGTTGCGGGATACTCCAGCAAAAGGTAAGTACAAGTTACATTCTGGCAAACGACCAATTGTAAATACATCTTGGTCAACTGCGATGGTTGTCTCGGTATCTCCCTCTTGTAGGCGTAGGGTGAGTTCAGTCATGAGTGTAATGATCCATTGAAGCTACAGGTGCAGGCAATTGGGTAAGTTATACCCTACAGGTTAACTTTTCACCTTTTCTTTATGACACTGTTAATTGCATTCCGACAACTGCGTGTATCTGATATTACAATTAATTCGATGTCGGGAGCCTAGCTGTAAATTAGTGTCAACTTCAACTATAACCCTGTTAAAGTCTGGCTAAATCCCGTTTTTAGCTGTTGGGAAATTGGCGATCGCTACCTTGTCCATGTCAGAAATTTTGAATTTCGTTAGAACTATTCATCATACCTTGATAAATTCTTCTTAAACCGGAATCAAAGTTAGTGCATATACTATTGTTATTTAATTACAAAAAAATGGGGATTTCACAGCCTCTCAGGAGCAAGATCTGTGTTTAGACTATACTGGGTATTTTTTAAACCACCTCCTACGGCATTGCTTTAAAAACTTGGAATATCGGTAACATTTAGTAGGAAAAGTAAGAAAAGTAGGATCTTTTATTAAATGAATTTACTATGCTGTTAATCAGCTGTATGTTGATATATGAATCCGGTTTGATTTTTGAACAAAATTAACTATTTGTAGGGTGCGTTCAGCTAAACATTAACGTACCAAATCATCTAAGAATGGTGTGTTATGTTGTCGCTAACGTAATGCCAGTAGTCTATAAGAACTGCCTTTTTGGCGTCTACGCTCAAGCGGGGAAACCCGCCCATGCGAATTGGACTGACTTCCCTACATAGCTTTTCAAAAATCAAAGATTAGTAGTGTATCTGAGATGGATAGCAAATTCATACAGCAGTTTTCTTTTGCATGAAGTACAAAGTCACTGGTTTTGAGGCAGGAGGCAGAAGGCAGCTATGCTGGAGCCAGAAGAATAATTTGATTTGTGAATCCTTGGTTCTGTACCTCATTTAGTTGCAAACTGCTGTAAA
>JAVRCH010000054.1:0-11072 GCA_034530795.1 Nostoc sp. DedQUE12a | reverse complement strand
GAGGCAGGAGGCAGAAGGCAGAAGGCAGGAGGGAGAAGAATAATTTGATTTGTGAATCCTTGGTTCTGTACCTCATTTAGTTGCAAACTGCTGTAATATCTAGGAGGCGATCGCATCAAGCAGACTGTGTTCTGCACCCACTAATTCAGGAGCTAGTTTGCAGAAAGAATTTGCTTGCGTTCCCCAATCGAATTGTCCCAGGTAGTTAAAACTTACTTCTGGTTGTGGTAATGCAGATAGAGCTAAGAATATTTATCCCAAGGTACAATATTTGGCATCAATAAACCTGCTTCAAACACTAAAATACTTTGTTCTTGAAATGCTATCCAATTTTGCTCAGATAAAGGTTCAGATGCAACAATAACTCCCTTTGGATTATTTTCATCGTCATAAGACCAATAGAGAGTAGGCGCTTGTGTACCATAAGCATAGCGAATTGCTGCAATTGCTTGGCCATCACTAACAATTATATTGGCACTAAAAGTGGTATCGTATTTTTGAGCTAAATCAGTTAATTTTTGTAGTGTGCTATGTAGAACTGACAAAAGATTACTATCTGGAGACGACTGCCACATTTCTACTAGTAAAGCAAAGATATGTTCCGAGTCTGTCATACCCTTAATCAAATGGTATGTTGAATCAGAAAGACTATCGCGTATTGGTCTATAAAGTGTCTGTTGAAAGTTCAATATTTCACCATTATGGACAAACAAAAGCTTTCCACTACGGAAGGGTTGACAGTTACTAATATCAAGTGCTTCTCCTATTCCAGCTAGCCTTGCATAGCCAACAGTGCAACTAGATTGTACATATTGGCTTAACTGTTGCAAATTGGTATCGTTCCACAGTGGAATAGTGTTACGGTAAATGAATGATTTCCCTCGTTCATCGTACCAGCCTATACCTGCACCATCTCCACACACCATTCCAGACTTTAATTCTAAAGGGTGATAACTTTGTTTATCAAGAGAACGTTCTTGTTTATACAACAATTCCTCTAAACGAATACTCTTGCCAAGATAGCCAATTAATCTACACATAGAAAACACAAATAATGTAAGAGCGATGGATTTGAGCTAGAAGCTTAATCTTAATTTTCTGATTTTAATTATTGTTAACTATTATTAATTTAGCAATAAATTTATATATTGTGTATGCTTGAACCATGACTTTAGTCATGGATATATTTATGGCTAAAGTTAGAACAGATTGATTTAGAAATTAGCTTGAAGATAGAAGATGGGGTTATTTACATTATTTAGACCCCTCTGAGGCCAATATTATTAGATAGTATTCACAAATTTATTTGTGACTAAAGTTTTGTTGCTAATTTCAGACTAATCGGGCTACAGCTGTGGTGTTCAG
Source organism: Nostoc sp. DedQUE12a (assembly GCA_034530795.1). Taxonomy (GTDB): domain Bacteria; phylum Cyanobacteriota; class Cyanobacteriia; order Cyanobacteriales; family Nostocaceae; genus Nostoc. The sequence continues at coordinate 9,707 of JAVRCH010000054.1, read as the reverse complement.
TGGGAAAGATACCAATGGATTTATGCAATTGTTCGTCAGAGTGAAACTCTCTATTTACCTGAGCAAGAAATTTATCGAACAAATATACTAGAAAAATCCACAGTTTCTACTCCAGCTTTTAAATTAGGAAATATAGTTGAGGTTGATTTCGCTGAACAGCCGATACGCCGTATTATTCAAGGGATTTTTAGTCATGCAGATTTAACCGTTTGAGGAGTAGCGATAGCTTTGTTTTTTTAAAATTATCTATATCATTTTGAAATCTTTCTTAGTTTTTATTAGTAAATAAGATGCGTTCGCCCTGGGGGAGAAGCACAAAAGCAGGGAGCAGAGGAGAGATGGGGGAGTGTGGGGAGTGTGGGGAGTGTGGGGAGAGAGGGGAGTGTGGGGAGTGTGGGGAGTGTGGGGAGATGGGGAAAAAGAGGATTTATGCTTCCCTTTCCTCCCACACCTCCCACACCTCCCACACCTCCCACACCTCCCACACCTCCCACACCTCCCACCCCTCCCACACCTCCCACACTTCCTGCTTGCCCCCTGCCCAGGATGAATTAACTTTGAGTCACAGTCTCTTTCGCCAAAAACTTCTCTAATTCTGTCAACGCATCAGCATCAACTTTAGTTTGCATTGGGCAGAATTTCGGGCCGCACATGGAACAAAACTCAGCAGTTTTATAGATGTCTGCTGGCAGAGTTTCATCATGATATTCCTTAGCTCTTTCTGGGTCGAGTGCTAATTCAAACTGACGATTCCAATCGAAGTTGTAACGGGCTTTGGAAAGTTCATCGTCTCTGTCTCTGGCACCAGGGCGATGTCTAGCAATATCAGCTGCGTGAGCTGCTATCTTGTAAGCAATCAAGCCATTCCGCACATCTTCAGCATTTGGTAATCCCAAATGTTCTTTTGGTGTTACATAACACAACATCGCTGTACCGTACCATCCCGCCATCGCTGCACCGATCGCTGAGGTAATATGGTCATAGCCAGGAGCAATATCTGTTACCAATGGCCCCAAAACATAGAAAGGTGCTTCAGAACACTCTTCCATTTGCTTGCGGACGTTGAACTCAATTTGATCCATTGGCACGTGTCCAGGGCCTTCTACCATCACCTGTACATCATCTTCCCAAGCTTTGCGGGTTAGCTGTCCCAAGGTTTTCAATTCAGCTAATTGTGCTGCATCCGAGGCATCATGGGTGCAGCCAGGACGCAGAGAATCTCCTAAACTGAAGGAGACATCGTATTTTTTGAAAATCTCAATGATGTCCCGGAAATGGGTGTAAAGTGGGTTTTGTTTGTGGTGATGTAGCATCCACCGTGCCAAGATACCGCCACCGCGAGAAACAATACCAGTGATGCGGTCTCTCACCAACGGCAAATGTTCAATCAAAATCCCGGCGTGGATGGTTTGGTAGTCTACTCCTTGCTGAGCATGTTTTTCGATGACGTGGAGAAAGTCATCAGCAGTCAGCTTTTCAATTGTGCCGTGGACACTTTCTAAAGCTTGATAAACTGGCACCGTACCAATGGGAACCGGGGAAGCTTTGATAATGGCGGTGCGAATTTCATCCAAATTTCCGCCACCTGTAGACAAGTCCATCACAGTATCAGCACCGTACTTCACCGATAGATTCAGCTTATCTACTTCTTCTTGAAGATTGGAAGAATTAGGTGAAGCGCCGATATTAGCATTTACCTTACATTTAGAAGCGATGCCGATGCACATCGGCTCTAGGTTAGTGTGATTAATGTTAGCTGGGATAATCATTCTTCCCCGCGCTACTTCCTCACGAATGAGGTCAGCAGGCAGATTTTCCCGTTGGGCGACGTAGTGCATTTCTTCGGTGATAACACCTTGGCGTGCATAATGCATTTGAGATACATTACTCTGCCCACGCCGCTTAGCAACCCATTCTGTTCTCATATGAAATTCCTCAGTAAACAGCTTCCCTCCGCTGGTATTACCCAGACTCAGGTGTTAAGGGTGTAATCTCAGCCTGATGATGTAGGCACCCCTAGCATGGTTGTTGATTGTAGCACCTTGCTTATGGTTGCGATCGCAGGCGTTAACAATTCCTGAGGTGAGAATTAGGGGGCGGGGGAAAAGGTTAAAGGTTAAAGGGAAAAGGAATAAATTTAGCCATTGCTGAATCATGGGATGAATTTTGATGTATTGCAATCCTAAACTCCTTATTCTCTCCGCGTCTTTGCGCCTCTGCGTGATATAAATCATCCCGCAATTATGCAACGTCTAAATTTAATCTTTCCCTTTTTCCCCTTACCCCTTTCCCTTTCCCCATGCCCTGTTTGCCTGTTCCCTGCCTCATTTAAGAATATGGATTGATGCACTTAAGATCCTCACAGCCAAAACCTTGAGTCATCATTGCAGATAGCTGTTGAGAAACTTGACTCTCAAGGTTTAATTCTCGTAGAATTTGTTCATAGGCTTGTCCTTGGGCTATCCGCTTTGCCATTTGCTCAAACTCTAGCCAAGTCAAATCACTCTCAACAAATGCTTTGGCAAGGGTAATTACCAGTTCTTCATAATCATTGTCTTCCATTTTTGTCATCATTCGGTGTTCAATGTGAAGCGAATCATCGAAGCAGTAATACCAGGATTTCGGTTGCTGCTTAACTACCCTTCGGAAAAATTCTTGATGTTTGGAGCGACTAACAGCAGTATCCGCTTCACTACATACCATTAAAACAGGGGCACAAACAGAGCTTTGAGCCTTTTCTAAAACTTCCTCTCCCAATTGAAGAAATATCCGTAACGCCTTGAGACGAAAACCTTTATAACCAAAATTGCCAGGTGCGTCTTTGTTGAACCATTCAAAGTAAATTGGCAGGATTTTGATAAGTTGGTCGAATAGCGAGTAACGGCTACCGAAAAAAGGCGCGAACAATAAAGTACGGCCAATTTCTAGAGGATGCTCTAAACCTAACCAAGCAGCTAAAGTCCCACCTGATGATAATCCACCAATTACAACTTGTTCTCCTAATGTTTTTGCAATCTGCAACCATTCGAGGAGAAATTGTTGATATATCTGAATATCTGTTGGTAGTGGTGGAGGATTTTGACGGCTCCAGTTACCTGAACGCCCATGACCGGGTTGTAAAGGAATTAAAACGTTATATCCTTTGTTAAAGAAGGCTTTACCAAGCGGCTCAAACTGGTAAGGGCCTGCTGTAAAACCATGCAAAAACAAAAAAACTTTTGATGTGAATTCAGGGTGAATTAAAAATTTAGAACGGCAGGCTTCATTTTTGAGACCCACTGTCGATTCTAATTGGTGAATTTGCTCCAGGATTTCTACTGTTTTTTGAATGCCAATTTTCATTTATCGCTAAGCCACAAACTTTTGTAAACAACGCAACCAGCGCAGAAATTAAAAAGTCTGGTCAAATGTTCATCATAGCAAGGTAAATGAAACTCTCGGTTATTTCGGATAATTTAGCACTCACGAGTTCAAAGGGGATGGTTGTTTTGAGTGCGTTAATTACTTAAATTAGTACACAATTTACCCAAATAAGAAAGCAAAAGTTATTTTTACTTAAGGAAAACACTAAAAGCAGAAAGCAAAAGTTATTTTCACTTAAGAAAAACACTAAAAGCAGAAAGCAAACTGGAATTTGAGAAAGCAAAAGTTACTTTTACTTAAGGAAAATACTAAAATCAGAAAGCAAACTGGAATTTGAGAAAGCATTTTCAGAAAATGAAAAAGCAATTAAGTATTTTCTTTATTTAATTTGACTGTAATTTATGTTTTTGATGAAGTAACTAAGTATGGCGCTCCGTGTAGAGGCGATCGCCAAAATAATTATTCAATAGTGAAAGCTAAAAACCTCTTGCAAAAGTATTTTTTGCAAGAGGTGGGAAAAGGGAAAAGGTTAAAGGGGAAAGGAAAATACCAAACCTTTTCCCCTTTACCTTTCCCCTTTCCCCAACTTCTGCAAGAAGTCTTAAGTTTCCTTAGAGGTTGTTTGAAAAGTCTAAATTATTACTAGCCCTGGCACAGGTGCGGCTACACAGACAAAACCCACACTTCGACAAGCTCAGTGACCACCTGCGTGGGTTTAAGACCTTGATTTTGTGTTAGTCTGCGGAGACGGACTTTACTTGTGTAGACGATAGGGATTATCACGATATTTTTTAGTAAGAGTTATATTCTTAATTATCTCAAATATCCTGCTTATCTAACTTAAGATATAGGCGATCGCATTTTTATTATTGACAATAACCTTGATTTGGGTGTTTGGCTAGAACGTCAATTTCTGGTACATTTTATGATAGAGTTAGCGCTGTCAACGTAGGTAAAATAGTTGACAAATAATTCTTTAGGCAGTTGCAAGATAAGGAGGAGAATAATAACTTCTAACTCCCAATTCTTAAGTTATAACTCAGCACTCTTGCAAGACAGAGCGCGTACAGAGAAAAGCAAAGATTTTATCAGTTAGTTTGACTTCTGCAACACAAGCGTATTTGATGGCTAAATCAATTGTTTCAACAAAACGACTCAGCAAACGGTTCATGCGCTGGTTGCTGGAAGAAGATAGACGAAAGCGGCAAGGGCCTTTCCCCAAGGAAGAATCACATCGTCAGCATCCTTGGTGGCAGGTGATGTGCTTGACTGGTGTAGATTATTTCTCAACCCTTGGCTATCAACCTGGAATTGCAGCACTGGCAGCTGGCGCTCTTTCTCCTGTGGCGACGCTAATTTTGGTTTTGCTGACGCTGTTTGGCGCATTGCCCATCTATCGCCGCATTGCTGCCGAAAGCTCTCATGGGGAAGGGTCGATCGCTATGTTAGAGCGTTTGCTCTCTTGGTGGCAAGGCAAATTACTTGTACTGTGCTTACTAGGCTTTGTCGCAACGGATTTTATAATCACAATTACCCTATCGGCGGCTGATGCTACAGCCCATATTATCGAAAATCCCCTAGCTGGAGATTGGCTTCACGATCAGACTATCGCTATTACTCTAATATTAATTGCATTACTAGGTGCAGTTTTCTTGAGAGGTTTTAAAGAAGCCATCGGCATTGCAGTGTTTTTGGTGGGAGTTTATCTGCTGCTTAACTTTATTGTGGTTAGCGTTGGCGTGTATCAGATTCTAACTCACCCAGAAGCGATCGCACAGTGGCAAACTGCCTTATTTGCCCGCAATTCTAATCCTATACTGCTCATAGGTTTAGGTCTTTTGGTATTCCCTAAGTTAGCCCTGGGATTATCAGGCTTTGAAACTGGCGTCACAGTTATGCCGCTTGTTAAAGGTAGCAGCAACGACACTCATCAGTATCCCAGAGGCAGGATTGAGAATACACGCAAGCTGCTGACTACTGCTGCTGTGATTATGAGCTTCTTTTTACTGACTACTAGTTTTATAACTAGTCTCCTGATTCCCGCTCCAGAATTTGCAGAGGGAGGCAAAGCCAACGGACGCGCCCTGGCTTATTTGGCGCATCTTTATTTAGGCAATAGCTTTGGCACAATTTATGATTTAAGCACGATTTCCATTTTGTGGTTTGCTGGTGCATCGGCAATGGCAGGGCTGCTAAATATTGTGCCTCGTTATTTGCCGCGCTATGGCATGGCACCCAATTGGGCACTAGCCAGCCGACCTTTAGTGTTAGTGTATACAGCGATCGCTTTTATTGTCACAATTATCTTTCGAGCAAATGTCGAAGCTCAAGGCGGGGCTTACGCAACTGGGGTGTTAGTGTTGATTACCTCAGCCGCTTTTGCCGTCACCTTATCAGCTCGCCGTCACAGACAGAAGCACGCAACCTTAATCTTTGGGATTATTACAGTGTTATTTGTGTATACCACTGTTGTTAATATCATCGAAAGACCAGAAGGGATTCGCATTGCTGGATGTTTTATCGGTGCAATCATTTTCACTTCCTTAATTTCTCGCGTTTGGCGTTCAACTGAATTGCGAGTTGAGCGAATCGAAATTGATGATATTGCCCGTCAATTCATTGCCGAAGAAAGCCAGGGAGCAATACGAATAATTGCTAATCGCTTGAATACAGGCGATATCGAAGAGTATTCTTCAAAAGAGAAAGAGGTGCGTGAAGACAATCATATTCCAGACAACGATCCAATTCTATTTCTAGAAATTTTGGTGTCAGATGCTTCGGAATTTGCTGAAGTGATTAAAGTAGAAGGGGTACAAGTTGGTGATTACCGCATCCTACGTGCCCAGAGTGCAGCAGTACCCAATGCGATCGCCGCTTTATTATTGTATATTCGCGATCGAACAGGTAAGATCCCCCATGCTTACTTCGGTTGGGTCGAGGGAAACCCCATACAATATCTACTGCGTTTTATTCTATTTGGTGAAGGTGATATTGCCGTCCTTACCCGTGAAGTAGTGCGTCGCGCTGAAAAAAATCCCGAAATGCGTCCTGGTATTCACGTTGGCGGATGAGGTAACATGCAAGAAGAATGTAGAGACGTAGCAATGCTACGTCTCTACAAGGATTTCGGGTAACGCAGAATTTATTTCTGGAGATGTCTATTCCCTATTCCCTATTCCCTATTGCCTATTTACTAAAAGTATCCTTGATGTTATCGACAGTGCGTTCAACAACATTTTTGGTATTGTCTATTGCTTTCTGTGTGCGAGCTGCATCTTCGTCTGCTCTTTTCTCAATTCGAGCTGCATCTCTTTGTGCTTTGCGCCCAATAAAGCTACCATTATCTGTTGAATCGTCTACTTTATTGGCATTGCTGTTTGCTGCTTCCTTTAGCTTGTCTCGTGTCTCTTGAACGAAACCCTTGGTGTTTCTAGCATCTTCACGAGCTTTGCTTTTAGCATCATCGGCATCAGCAGATGCAATTAAGTTTGTTGCAGGATTAGCCATTGCTGAGGTGTTTACAATAAATCCACCATGCCAAATAAAAGCGATCGCTGATACGCAAAACAATGTTGTAGCTATCCAACGTCCTACAGTTGAAAGCCCTTTTGTAAAATAATTTAGTTTCATAGAACACAATGTCCGTTTGCTTTTGTACTTTAATATTTACTTCATCTGGCTCATAAGCCAAATCACTCCCCAGGTAGAGGTTTTCTCATCATAAGTTACTAAAAAAATTCGCTCTTTTAATAGATTGAAATGGTACTTAGTTAAGCCTAAGGTTGATAGGACGACATCTCAAAATTATGCTATATTTTGCTGTCATTGCAAATTCTGTAATTGATTTTGATAATTTTTTGGTGTGTTTATATCTAATAATACAGAGGGATCGTTAAACTCTACTTGGCAAATTACAGGGTAAAATTCTTGAATAATTTGGCGTAAACCAAGAGTTTCCTCACAAATATTTTGTAATACCAATTCTTTGTGAAGCTGCACATTATTTTTACCCCTCCCAACCTCCCCGATGCTTTGGGGAGATGCCGCAGGCGGTGGGGTTATTTCTATGCGTCTTCATATTAAATTGGTATAAGTGCGATCGCATTTGATTATTAAATAACAATGGATGTCAATACTGCTAGGGTTTTGCATTTTGAACTCGGAATTTGGTTTGGGGAAAAGGGTAAAGGTTTTTTCTTTCCCTATTAGATAATTTATTTCTTGGAGTTACCTAATTAAAGTAAGTAGAACAATGTCGAAAAACCAAACTATGTTAACAAAAATTAAATAGACTCAAACCCTCTTCCCTCCTGCCTCATCGCAACGATAAATATTCACACCGACCTACTTAACTCCAAATGACTAATGACTAGATCTAAAAGGTTGTCCTAATGATGCAGGTGTCTCAAGTTTAATGCGTGTATTATCACGTGAAATCAACACTAAAACTAAGATAGTAGCTAAGTAAGGAAAACAAGACAAAATATAAGGAGAAATATTAACTCCTAATCCTTGAAGAATTAATTGTATGGCACCAACGCCGCCAAATAAGTATGCACCAATAAGGATTCTTTCAGGTTTCCATGTAGCAAAAACAACTAATGCGATCGCAATCCATCCTCTTCCCCCAGTCATATTTTCCGCCCATAGTGGCGTATATGCAAGGGAAAGATAACCACCCGCCAACCCAGCCATCGCCCCACCAAACATTACCGCAAAATAACGAACTCTGCTAACAGGTAAACCCAAAGCATCAGCAACATCAGGTGACTCGCCAATACTCCGCAACACTAAACCCGGCCGTGTACTTCGCAAAAACCACCATACCCCAATCACTAAGGCAACTGAGGCATACACCAAAATATCTTGATTAAATAAAACTTTACCCAAAAACGGAATTGATTTTAAAATTGGGATGTCAATAGGTTGCAGTCCGGTAATTGTTTTGCCCACATAACCTGCACCAATAAAAGCGCTGAGTCCAGAACCAAAAATACTCAGGGCTAAACCCGTTGCCACTTGGTTAGCAGCTATAGTAATTGTCAATAAAGCATGAATCAGAGCGATCGCTATTCCCGATATTAGTGCGATGGATAATCCAAAGTAAATATTACCTGTAACTGAAGCCGCAATAAAACCAGCCACAGCCCCAACCAGCATCATTCCCTCAACACCCAGATTTAACACCCCCGATTTTTCAGTTATTAATTCACCTAATGCTGCAAAAATTAGAGGTGTAGCTGCTCGTATGCTATCACTAATGATGAAGCTGATTGTTTGGATATTCATGATTTGTGACTACAGGTGATACTGGTGTTACCAAATTTTTTTCTTGGGCTTGTATTTCCAGTAGTTCTGGTATTGTCACAAATTTATAACCTTGTGCCTTTAAACCATTGATAATTTCCGGTAAAGCTTGGACAGTCCGAGAACGATTTCCGCCACCATCATGCATTAATACAATTGCTCCTGGTTTGGCATTTTTTAGTACATTTCTGACCATATTTGGCACTTGAGGCGAAGGACGTTCAGCGTCTCCCGATAATTCTGACCACATTATGACAGTATATTTCTGACTTTTAGCATAGTCGGCTAATCCATTATTTAAGAAACCCCCAGGGGGACGAAAGAGAGTAGTTTTCACTCCCGTAGTCTGATAAATGATGTCTGCTGTGGTATTTATTTCACTAGCAGCAGTAACTATATCCATGTGACGATAGGAATGATGCCATGTATGATTACCAATTACCTCGCCATCAGCTGCAACTTGCTTGGCAACCTGGGGAAAATATTTCACCATTTGCCCAATCATAAAGAATGTACCTTTGATATTATTTTTTTGCAAAATTTCTAATATCTGCGCTGTATTTTTCGGGCTGGGGCCATCATCAAAAGTTAGGGCAATGACTTTATCAGTTGGTTTGAGTTTCCCTTGATAAACCACAGTTCCCTGAAATTTCTTTGGTACTTGATTTATTTGATTTGCTGTTGAGAAAACAGCTTGTGCAGATCCTATGGTTTCCTGATCTTGACTTGCTTTCTCTTTCTCAGTTTTTAATGGTTGAATTCCTAATAAAGAATTAAGTTTTGTTGTACCTAAAACTAGAGTTATACCTAAAGTAGTAGCACAAGTCACTAATGTAACGACTATCAATTTTAAACTTACAGACAATTTATCATTGGACACATTCAATCTCCTGATTTTTATCAATGAAGGCAGGAGTTAGGGGGCAGGAGGCAGGAGGAAAACTGACCCCTAACTCCTGCTAGTACCGTCAGGACAAGGTGAAACACCGCACCAAATTAAAAATTTGGTGGCTCTCCCTATTGAGGGGTCTGAATCC
>JAVRCH010000053.1:0-4713 GCA_034530795.1 Nostoc sp. DedQUE12a | reverse complement strand
TAGCAGTTTTTCCTATTCCTCAATTGTTGAGTGGTTTTACTAAACTCCAATCGATTGTTTATAAACTCACTTCTCCAATTTTTACATTCCTGTTCAACCTTGATTTTCATTTTTCCTCTGCCTAAAGTGACAAAAGAGGGTTAAGATTCCTGAGGGCGAAAACTATGTTCGTGTAGAGTCAGGGAGAGGAGAATTAGGAATCTATATTATTGGAGACGATCGCATTTTCCCCTGGCGTTGGAAAATTCGTCCAGCCGATTTCAATAATTTACAAGTTTTACCCCAATTAATCCGGGGTCAAAAAGTAGCCGATATTTTCGTCATCCTGGGAAGTATTGATGTTGTCATGGGATCGGTAGATCGGTGAACAATTCGTAATTCGTAATTCGTAATTCGTAATTATTGGTAGAACACGGCACCAAAATCTCGAATTTGCTAGCCCTGAATTTATTAGGAATCTAGACCCCAATTCATTAGACTTGTTGTATAAATATTTTTGTGTTTCACGCAGAGGAGCCATTGCGTCGGGCGGGTTCCTTGACTTGTTCGCCCTTGGCGTTCCCGTTCGCGCTAGCGTTGCGTAGCAAAGGGTAGCAAGTGGCGTCGCGCAGAGGAGGACACTTCCGTGGGTGGGTTTCCCGACTTGAGGAAAGTGTCCGTCGCGCAGAAAAGAGAACCCAAAGAAAGACTTTTGCAAGAGGTCTATTCAATTACGAATTACGAATTACGAATTACGAATTACGAATTGTTCAAGTTCATGACTATACCATTGTCGTTGATACCATTCGGCAATCAAGGGACGAACAATAAATTTGGGCTGACCTTCGCCTTTGACATCAATGCGTAAACTGGAATAAGGGCGTCGCTTTTGAGAACCGTAACCGTTGCGACCTACGAACAAATGCGATCGCGCTACTAATTCATTCTCCTCCATCAAATTCGCTCCTTCAATCCGCTGGCGTCGCAGACTAAAGCCGCTACCGCCACAAACAATCCAGTGGATATGAGAATCTGCGTGTCCTGTATCCATTGTTTGCAGATATTCTAGACAGTGGGCGTGTCCATTCAATACCAAATCCACCAAAGGACGCCCCTGATTTAAAGAACCTATTTTTTGAGCTACTCCATCCAGAACATCACGTAGGTGCTTGCGAATTGTCAAAGTTTGTGCTTGTTGCCACTTTGTCGCTTCAGTCACGTAAGGAGGATGGTGGAAATAAATCACTCGTCCCCGAACTTCGTCAGTATTCCAAGATTCAATTAGTCTGTGCTTGAGCCAATCGAGTTGTTCTGTGTCAGTCTGTGTTGGTCGGCCTGTGGCTAGTTGCTTATCAATATCAACAATAATTTCTTCAATTTGCGACAGCTTGGCTTGGAAGTCCTCTAAATCATCGGCATCACTAGGGTTTTCGGAATTGAGCTTGGTTGAGGTTTCCATGATTTGCATTTTTTCTTGCTCTAAATCCTGACGACGTTTTTCCAAGACTTTACGGTCTACTTCACCCTGCCTTGTCTTCGGCAGCGGTGGTGGGTCGTTAAATGTATTAGAATCCAAGGCGAAGAAATCAATACCGCCATAGCGAAAAGTGTAGTAGCGATTGGGAAGGCGGGTAAAGTGCCCTGGTTGATAGCAAAGACAATTACCTGTGTCTGTTTTGGCGGTGTAGTAGCGATTTAAATGAGCGTCTAATGCTCCTGGAAGCTCAAAAGCTTTGAGATAGTCTAAAAAAGCCCGTGCGTAAGCGTCACCGGTTCGGGAACCATGCAAACCTACATCTAAATCTAACCGCGATCGCAAAAATTTCCGAATCGGTAATGTTGTCAGGGATGCTAAGCCTAAGACAATCGGCAAGTCATAATAATCATGATTTCCCAGTACGGGTAAAATTGGCAGCTTAAAAACCATCTGGTCATAAGCAATATTTCTAGGATGCTCTCCACCGACGATAAACTCTCGGTAAGGGTGAATGAAGTTCTGCTGGTAGTACTCACTCGACCCTACTAAATAGATCACATCTCCGGTGTGTAGCATAAAACGACATTCATCGTGATGAGGCAGCATGAGTTCGGCCACCTGTCGCTGGGGATTCTGTCCCTGATGGTTTCCAGAACCACTATCACCCACAACTAAAAAAGAAAACTCCAAATCCTCTGCATGACCATCATCCAGCACTAATCGAGTTTGGTCGATATTGCGTTCGACAATCAACGGATCTTGCCATCGTACCCGCTGATTCATTTTGCGAACTTTTTTAGCAATAGGTGGATCGGATACTAGTTTCAAGGCAACCTAACTCCTGAATATTCAATTGGAGGGCATTGGGCATGGGGCATTTCCTCACTCTTCTGGTGGATTTTTCATCTCAATAACCAAATTAGGGAGTCCGTTGAGTTTTTCTGTAGGCTCTACTTCTTCTATTAGTGGCACAAAAATTTTTAAGCCTGCTGGTACGCACTTTACTTCTATTGGTGTTGTGCCGATGATTTCGCCGTCCAAAACAACTTTTTGTGGTGGCTCTGTAGTAATTTTAAATTGTTTGGCTCGCAGATAACCAATATCATTGCGTTCTGCTGCGTTGCCTGTAGAAGCTGTTTGGAAGAGATGGAATGTTGCAGCGATCGCTCCGGCTTTACTAGTTGGAGCTACAATTGTTAAGTCTAGTAGTCCGTCGTCATAAATTAGACCTGCTGGCCCTTGTGCTAATACTGATGTAGGAGGCGCGGCATTGGCTACTGTTACTGCACAAGCGCTAGTTTTAATTATTCTGTCTTCAGTTTCAATTTCAACATCAAAGTTCTTTAAGTTTCTCAGTTGCTGAATTCCTGCTAAAACGTAGGCCATCATCCCAAAACGATTTTTAGCTTCCCTGTCTGCTAGTTCTACGGTTTCAGCCTCAAACCCAACACCTACTAGCAGTACCATTGGCAGATCGTTACAATAAGCCACGTCTACATTGCGGGTTCCTCCCTGCAAAATTGTCTGACATGCACCTGCGATGGTGTCTGGAATTCCTAAAGCTGTGGCAAATGCATTTGCTGTACCTCTAGAAATTATACCAAATGCAATGTCAGTACCGACTACTGCCGCCGCCGCCGCCGAGAGGGTGCCATCTCCTCCAGAAGCAATTATGGCATCTACCCCTCGCTCTACTGCTGCATACGCCAAGGCATCAGCACCAACTTCCTCAGTTGTTAAATAAATATCTAAATCAATTTCTGGCTCTAATATTGCTCGAATTTCTGCCAGTTCTAATTCTGGGTCACCCTGACCGGCTACTGGATTGAAGATGAGGCAGGCGGAACGATTCATAGGGAATAAGTACTAAGCTTGGATCGCTAATATATCAAATTATTTTTACTATTCTGATACTATTGTGACTTCTTTTTACGTGCATGATGCAGCAGATTTCAATAAGTGCGAACTACACCATCTAGATTGGGTAGGTACACTAACCGAGAGGCTATTCTAAATTTTGGATTCTGAATTCTAACTTCTGGTGTATAAACCGACAATTGAAAGAGATTATAATTTGAATTTACAAAATAATAAATTCACTAAATTGAAGTTGCTGGATAACGTTTTTTTAGAAACAGCAAATATCTCAGTATTTATGTAAAAAAGGAGACTAAAAATCTATTAAGAAATTTAAATATACAATAACTAGAGTATTTAGTATTGTAAAATAAGCAGTGAATTTTGTCGATTAACAAATTAGGAGAAACTTAGCTATTGCTGATATAATCAGCACTTTCATTTAAGTAAATTAATTAATTTTACGGATAGGTCTAATTGACAAACCACTCATTTTTCTATTATTGGTTTTTCTTCTTTGTTATCACTCTTGCCCGATATTTTGTGATAGCTGGGGGAGCATACTTGCTCTTTTATTCAGTTTTGGGAAAGTCTCTTGCCAACAAGAGTTTGCGTTTGAAACCGTTGCTGAATTCTTCTATTATAAAGGATATTGAATTATCGGTACTCTCCGCAGCCGTTTTTGGTATTTCTGGAGCGTTTATTATTTCAGAGTATATTTCAGGAAAAACGCTATTATACACTAATTTGGATGAGTACGGGCTATGGTATTTGCTAGCTAGTTTTGTTATGGTGTTAATTCTTCAGGATACATACTTTTATTTTATCCATCGAATATTTCACCACCCTCTAATTTTTAAATGGATGCATTACGGACATCACCGTTCAGGAGAACCAACGCCTTGGAGTTCTTCTGCATTTGATTTCCCAGAGGCGATCGTACAAGCACTTTTTTTTGTAGGTGTAATTTACATAGTTCCACTACATTTTATCACCTTAGTGTCCGCACTTATAACTATGACAGTTTGGGCAGTATTTACCCATCTCGGATTTGAGGTATTTCCCCCTTCATCTAAGATCAACTGGATTGGCAAGTGGCTCATTGGTTCTAAGCATCATTCAATACATCACCGTAAGTATAAGGTACACTACGGTTTGTATTTTACGCTCTGGGACAAACTACTGGGTACTGAAGACCCTAATTATGTAGTTGAAGAAGGCAGAAGGCAGAAGGCAGAGGGCAGAAGGTTTCCTACCCTGGGAGAAGCTGGCGCAACAGATGGGGATTCTGACCCCACCTGAACGAGAGCCACCTTTCTTGAAATTTGGTGGGGGCCTTATATCAAGTTCGCTTAATTACTTATAAATCCTGAAACACCCCACCCCCAACCCCTCCCCGC
>JAVRCH010000052.1:0-24694 GCA_034530795.1 Nostoc sp. DedQUE12a | reverse complement strand
TGACGGTATGCCCTTGGGAATCTCCGGAACCTTCAACTTCATGATTGTGTTCCAAGCAGAGCACAACATTCTGATGCACCCCTTCCACATGTTAGGTGTGGCTGGTGTATTCGGCGGAAGCTTATTCTCCGCAATGCACGGTTCCTTGGTAACCTCTTCCTTAGTTCGTGAGACAACCGAAAGCGAATCTCAGAACTACGGTTACAAGTTCGGTCAAGAAGAAGAAACCTACAACATCGTAGCTGCACACGGTTACTTCGGTCGCTTGATCTTCCAATACGCTTCCTTCAACAACAGCCGTTCCTTGCACTTCTTCTTAGCTGCATGGCCTGTGATTGGAATCTGGTTCACCGCTTTGGGTGTCAGCACAATGGCTTTCAACTTGAACGGTTTTAACTTCAACCAATCCATCATCGACTCTCAAGGTCGCGTTATCAATACCTGGGCTGACATCATCAACCGCGCTAACTTGGGTATGGAAGTAATGCACGAGCGTAACGCTCACAACTTCCCCTTAGACTTGGCGGCTAGTGATGTTGCTCCTGTTGCAATAAGCGCTCCTTCCATCAACGGTTAATTGCTAACCAAGTCAACTAAAAATTAAATAAAATGAAAAGCGCTCTCCTTTTAGGAGGGCGCTTTTTAGTGACTTCCAAATCAAAAAACATCCCACCGTCTACATTTATTGACAAATAATTACAAGTTATCAGGGACAAGAATCAACATGAAACGAGCCTTATTAGTAATCGATGTTCAGAACGAATACTTTACAGGTAAACTACCAATAACCTATCCATCGGGAAGTTTAGATAATATTCTTCAAGTAATGAATATTGCTAAACTGCTACTGATGAAGAACTTCATAGAGCAACTTTAGTTGCTCAGGATAGTTTTATTAGTAAGGTAATAAATACCTCTAAATGGATTAATAATCTTGGAGATACGAATTAAGTCCAAAAGTAAATTTTTGGCTAGTATCAAATAATTTGAGATTTGAGATTAACCCCATGCCGCCGATGGTGGGCTTGAATTTTGTAGGGTAGCACAGCTAGCTGTACTACCCTACTATGTAAATTATTTAAATTGCAACCCCATTGACGTTGTACTTTATGAAAGTACTGGTTGGGCTTGTAGTTTTTCGGCTTTGTTCTTCAAAACGGTTGGTAATTCGCTGTTGAAAGCTTCACCTTCTACTACTTGGGAGCGGAAACCGTCAACCCCAACTGGAACGTCGCCTGTGATGGTGGTGCGGTAGAGTACGCGCTCGACTTCTATATGATCTAGATCTTGAGGGGCTAAATGCGCGGTGGCGCGGTTGTCCCAGAAGGCAATATCACCATTATTCCAGCGGAAACGGGTGGTGTAGGCGGGTTTGGTAATCTGATTGAAGAATAATTCAAGCAGCAGGTCGCTTTCTTGTCGTGACACATCAAGAATGTGCGAGGTGAAGCCAGGGTTCACGAACAACGCACGTTCACCTGTCTCTGGATGAACCCGAACGACTGGATGGATGGAAACCAAAGGATTGGCTGCAATGCGTTGGGCAATCTTGCTGTTGCTAGGCAAATTCAAACGCGCATTAAAACGATGTTCGGCTTTCAATGTATCTGCAAGCGCCCGCACGGGTGCTGATAGACCCTCGTAAGCTGCAACCAGATTAGTCCACTGTGTGTCGCCACCGATGCTAGGAACGTTAACCGCACGCAAAATCGACCCCGCAGGGGGGTTGATAGCAGCTGTCACATCGGTATGCCAACGGCTCTCGTAGCTGGAACGGCGTAGACCGTTGCGCTTTTCGTAGCGGCTGCGGTCAATAGGCAGGATTTGTGAGTAACCTTCGATAGGCTCATCTTCGTGGGGATGTGCATAAGTTACTTCACCGAAACGAGCTGTGAAGGCGATTTGTGCAGCATGGTCAATGTTCTGACCGCGAAAGAATACGACTTTCCACTTTAATAGTGTTTGACGAATTTCTTGGACTGCTTCATCGTGCAGAGGACGCGAAAGATCTACACCACTGATTTCGGCACCAATGAAACCAGCTACTGGTTTTACTTCAATGTGCTTGTAGCTCATGTAAATTCTCCAAAGTTCAATCCATAGAGGAGTTTTCGCAAAGTCCGCTTCCTTTGGTTGCTATCTACGGTAATCAAAGGAAGCGATCGCAACTCTAAGTATTATACGGTAACTTGATCGATTTACCGTACAATAAATGTAAAGTTATGAAAATAACCCAAAATCTAGCCTGATACTAAGTTGCAGTCAAACATAGTAACTAGGGCTGAGAATAGCGATCGCAGTTTGCAAACAGAATCAGATATCTCAGTCCATACCCAAGTTATTACGAAAAATGACAAAACGACTAAATTATTTAAGCTTTACTCCCCGGACGCAAAGCCGCAACCACAACCATCCGAACCCACTGCCAATAAAATAATAGGGAAAATCTGCCCAAGTGAAGACGCTACCAAATAGCATTTTTCCCCACCAAAATGAACGTACCCAATTTAAAAATGGTTGATCCCACAATTGCAGAAATTCTAATAAGCAAGTAATTACCAATACCCATAAAGGGATTTGCCAAACTGAAGACCGAGTGGTGATAAATAGAAAAGCGAACAAACACCAAAATATCTCATAAAAAATTCCTCCTACCTCTTGGTTCAACCACCAAATAGAATAGCGATAGTGGCTGTATAAAAGTCCAATAGTGAGAATAATAGCTAGAGAAAAAAGAATTCGCTTCTTTAATTGTTTGTAATTAGTGGCATTATTTAGGGTTTCCAATCAATTATTTCTCCTCATAAAAAGAGCATTATTGTATATAGTATACAAACTGCTTTATACAGTGTGTTTCCAATCAATTATCTGTCCAGGTTAAAGCAGACTCACCAATTCTAAGCTTTAGCACTACAAGGTGTCCACAACTAGTTTGCCAAGTAGATAAAGACGCGATAAATCGTCGTCTCTACAATGGCCTACCTTATTGAAATAAAATGTGCTGTAATTTTATATTATTCTTCTTAAATCTGACTCTGGAATTCTAAATTATTTTGTATTTAAAGACTTTCGAGAATTTTTAGCACTTCTGCTGCTGACTGATATCTTTGACTAAAGTCATAATGTACCATCTTATTTAAGATAATAACTAACTCATTTGTAACGTCAGCTAAGTCGCGCCAACTGTGCCAAACCTCTGTATTACCGTCAGGTTCAGTTTGGATAATTACTTCACCAGTATTTGTATCTCTGCGAAATACTCTTGGGTCTACTCCAGTTAAAGCTTGTATACCCATAATTCCCAATGCATAGATATCGCTGTTTAGTTTTGGCAACCCACTCATTTGTTCAGAAGGAGCATAACTTGGAGTCCCAATTGAAATAGTTTGATATTCTTGTTGTTGGGGCTGAATTTGTTTAACAGCACCAAAATCAATTAAAACAATGTGCCTATCTGATTCTCGTCTAATTAAGTTACTAGGTTTGATATCTCGATGAATTACACCATAGCTGTGAACAAAAACAAGCACGTGTAAAACTTCTTTTAGTATCTCCACAACTTCAGTTTGTTTGAGTCGCACACCAGAAGTTAGCTCTTTATCCATAGCGTGCCCCCGGACAAATTCTTGCACTAAAGAAAACTGACGATTTTCTTCAAAAAAAGCTAACAATTGGGGAATCTGTGGATGCTTACCCAAAATTTCTAAAATTTCGGCTTCAGCGTCAAATAAGCGCCTGACAACATTTAAATATTCTGTATCTTGGCGGGGAGGTCGTAATTGTTTAACTACACACTGGGGATTACCAGGGCGCTTGATATCCTCAGCTAAATAAGTATTACTAAATCCTCCGGAACCCAAGTTTTCAGTAATTCGGTAGCGGTTGTTTAGTAGCGTGCCTAATGCAATTTCTTGTCCAATAGAATCAGCAATTACTGTTGGCGCTTCATTGGAAGCATCACCGCGTTGCCGTAAAAGTGCTTGTAATTCGATAATTAATTGTTGGTGTTCTTGAACTCTTTGTGTAATTTCTTTTTGTTCTTCTTTGGTTTTATAAGCAGTATAGGCAAGGACACTCCCGCCAGTAAATACTAACCCCAACATTGGAGGTATTACTGGTAACCATCCAGCTTGAGTAAAAATGAAAAAATTACCTGCAAATAAAACTGTTAGGGCTGTTGCTCCTGCTAATGCTAAAGCTAAAGGATGTTGAATTCGCCATACTAATAAACCACCAACTACAGTCCATCCCCATATCCAAAGAACTTTACCCCACTCAGGAATAAACCAAAACAGAGGTTGTTGGTTAAGAACAACACTAAGAATTTGACTAACACTGTGGGCATGAATTTCAATTCCTGCCATCTTCCCAGAATTATCTGACTTCCCACTAGCAAATGGGGTATTAAAAATGTCATTTAAACTATTTGCTGTTGAACCAATTAAAACAATACGGTCTTTGACTAAATCTGGTTTAACTTTATTTTCAAGGACTTCTGTAATTGTTACCTGCTGGGCAATTTGATGACCAGAACGGTAATTAAGCAGGATTTGGTAACCGCTGGTATCGGCTTTTTCATACCCGCCAACATTATTTTGCAGGGGTTTAAATACAATATTTCGTAATTTTAATTCTTTATTTGGGGTAAATTCTGGTTGAATACCACCAACTTCTAAATATTTGAGTGCTAGCTGTAAACTAAAGGAATATATAGTTTGACAAGGGTCAGATTCATCTGAACTTACTAATAATAAGTTGCGGCGAATTGTAGAATCAGTATCTTCTACAACATCACTAAATCCCACTCGCTCTGGTTCAACACCTTGAGGAGAAGCAACTCCGGGATTTTTAAAACCAGAATGTTTGCAGATGGGAATGATGAGATCGCTCTGTTGTAAGCGTTGTAGTAGTTTATCGTGACCAGGCTGTACTGGTAAATCGCGAAAAATATCTAGACCAATGGCTCGCGGTTCGTATTCCTCAAGTTTGCCCAACAGTCGATCTAAAAGTTCGCCAGACAGCGGCCAAGTCCATTTTTGGAGATCTTGTTCAGTTAAAGCAACAATCAACAAACGAGAGTCTGGGCCTGGGTCAGCGCGTAATTGCATCATTTGGTCGTAGACTCTCATTTCTAGAGGTTCAAAAACCCCAAGTTTTTGAATACCTACTAGTAAAAGTGTAGCGATCGCACTTGAAAAAATAACCGGCTGTCTCAATAAACTTTTGAAGTTGGCAAACATTTTTTTTACATCAGGGCTTTGGGCATTCGGCATGAGGCATGGGGAAAGGGAAAGGGGTAAGGGGAAAAGGGGAAAGATTAAATTTATTCCTTTTCCCTTTAACCTTTAACCTTTTCCCCTGCCCCCTGCCCCTCCCCCTCATCTCCTCCACTCACCACTTAGTGCTAATCTACTACGTGTTTGAGATAATGCACAATCGCTTCTGCGGTTGCTACATTAGTTGCCAGTAAAACTTGATTAATAGTGCATAATCTCAGTAGCGCTTCCTCATTTGCTTGACCAGGCTGAGGTTGTAGCAAATCTCTCAAGAAAATCACTGCTACAATTTCTCCCGACCCAACCAATGAAGCAATTGTTTGAAATCCTCCAGAAGTTGGCGCGGGGGTTTGTTGACTAATAGTTATACCGGCTTGTTGATGTAAAACTTCGCTAATAGATGGCCAAGTAATTGTATAGTTCTGTGAGAAAAATTCTTGATGCTGAGTAACCAATTCTGCAAGTTCTGATTTCTTGCTTTCGTGAGCAATTAGTACTATATTTCTTTGAGCGATCGCTTTTGCCGACTCACTTACAATCTCTTCTGAAATTTCTTCAGATTCAGTTACTTCTACTTCAGATGAAATTTCCTCAGATTCACTTACAATCTCTTCTGAAATTTCTTCAGATTCACTTGCTTCTACTTCAGAAACTTCTTCAACAGTTTGGCTAATGATTTCAGGAGCTTCGTTTTCTACTGGCTCCAAAGATTGAATTTCGTCTGAACTAGAAACTTCATTTACATTGACTTTTTCTGTAGTTGTATCAGTCAAATCAACGTATTGATTACTGAAAACTTCTGGAACATTATCATCAGATGCCCTCAAGTCTTCAGGAACTTCTGGAACATTATCATCAGGTGCCCTCAAACCTTCAGGAACTTCACTGACTGTTTCATCAGCTTCTACTCGATCGGCATCCGCAAAGTCAATCGAGACAATTTCCGTATCTACATATACTAATTCTTCAGCAGTTTCCTCTATAGCTTGGCTGGATGTGTCCTGATGTTGAATGTTTACATATTCACGAACTTCGCTAGTTTCTGGGATAAAATCACTGGCAACTTGGTCAACATCTGCGGTGTTTTCTGTAGTAATTGGCGTATCCAAGTTTACTACTTCTTCTTGGGTAGTTTCGGGAACAGCATTCTCTTGGGATACTCGGTTGAATATGTCACGCGGCTGCACGAAGGTGACTTCTGCCTCTAGTGCTGCTTCAAATTCTGCATCGCGATCTTGAGCAGCTTGGTAAATAGTACTCTCAGTAATATCACGGGGCTGTACGAAGGTGACTTCTGCTTCTAGTGCTGCTTCCAACTCTGCATCGCGTTCCTCAGTAGCTTGGGGAATGGCGTTTTCTATTTCACGCCTTTGTACAAAAGTAGCTTCTGCTGCCAGCGCTGCCTCAAAATCTGTAACTTCATCGTGTGTAGTTTCCGCAGGTGTAATTTCCTGCTCAGGAGTCTCGATAACATCTTGAGGTGTGGCTATTGCCTCATCAGAGTGAGCTTGGCTGGCTTCTGGAACTTCTATTTCCTCAACATCTAGGGTAACTTCTTCGACAATTAATGTACGTAAATCTACAATATCATTACGGACATCGTGTGGAACTTTGCTGACAGCTTCTGGTGGCTGAACTATATTTTCCGGGCTAGTGATTTCAATAACTTGGATGTCATCATCAGTTTGAGTAGAAGCAACTTCTGAAATTTCGCTAATTTCTAGGGAAACAGCATTAATTTCTGGTGTTTCTACTTCGTTAGTAATTGGCGTTGAAACTTCGCTGACTACCTCTGGGGCTGGACTAACAACATTGGGAGTGCTGGCATTTTCAGGCGATCGCGATCGAGAAAACAAAGAAGGATCTATAATTCTAAAGACAGTTTCTGGTAATTGCTCAGACAAAGGAGCGACTGCTTCCATAATCAAAACGTAATCTGCAATTCGGATCACGTCTCCATCATTCAAAAGATACGATCGCTCCTTTTCAGCTTGTTTGCCATTAACTATTGAGCCATTTCTACTGCCAAGGTCACTGAAGTAATAAGTACCACCTTTGACAAAGAACTTAGCATGTTGGCGACTGACATCAGGACTTTCCAAGACTAAATCAGAAGTAGGAGAACGGCCTACTATCCATTCTCCCCTCGTTGTAGTGTCTATGGTCAGGTCAACTTCATTGATTTCACTTAGAGTTGGTGAATAGCTAACTTTTACTTTCATATTAATTTTTGGTTAATTTTATTGATTTCCGCTACCCAACGCTGACGGATAGTATGTTCTAAATTTAAAATATCATCTTGTGACCAATGAAAATGATAAGCAATAAAAGCTACCTCCTCATATAAACTATCAGAGGGGTAGCTTATGACTCCCCCGCTAGTTCTAGCTCCACTGAAAATTGAGTATTGCAGTGTGGACATTGTGTGGGAATATGTGCATTACCTTGCTGGTTAATTCGATTGTAAAATTCTCGCAGATAGGCAATGTCATGTAAGACCAATCCTTCAAGTAATTCCGAGCTAACAGAGTTGAGACTACCCAAGCGAGTGATAACACGTGCAAGCATTACCAAGACGCCGTAAGCTGGATTTTCTTGAACTTTGCGTTCTTTTTGCACCAAAATTTCATCTTTAGCTGTGGCTAAACGCATCACTCCTTGACGATGTACTCGGTTTTCACCATCACTCAACCCTCTAGGAAGAGTGAAAGTAAATTCAGTGCAGAGATTATCCTTTTTACGGGGCATAACTGGGGATTGGGGATTGGGGATTGGGGATTGGTATAGGGCATAGGGCATGGGGAAAGGGAAAGGGGTAAGGGGAAAAGGGGAAAGATTAAATTTATTCCTTTAACCTTTTCCCCTGCCCTGTTTGCCCAATGCCCTATGCCCCATGCCCCGCGCCCTAATTTCAATTTTGAAGCATTGGCTCAGGAGAATTGACTACATCTTCTGCTGAAGAAGTTTCGCCTTCCAAGCCATTAATTCGACGATAAAAATCTTGAAGATAATTTAAATCCTGGGCGAAAAAGTTTTCTACTATTGCAGGACTAATATCAGTTAAAGCACCCAAGTGGGTAATGACGCGGGACAGGATAATAATTGTGGCATAAACTGGATTAGCTTTCACTCTTGGATCGCGCAAAGGTGCAATCTCATCTATGGCTGTTGATAATCGCATTACACCCTTGCGGTGGAGGTTGCCTTCAGAGTCTAGATACCCTTTAGGCAGTGTAAATTCAAACTCTGTGGGAAACATATTTCTCCTAATTATTGTGTGCGTTGAAATTCCTCAAAAGCAATCTCCAATTCTTCAATTTCTATTTCATGACTGTTAGCGTTGACATCAGCAATTTTGTAACTGGTAGGCCAAGCGCCAGCTAATTCAAATCTAGCTTCTTTGTTAGATGCCTGGTCGTAAATAGATAAAGAAATAAACTCACGTTTTTGGGCCCATTTACCGGCTTCAACATCTTCAAACCACTTCCATAAATCTTTGGAAGCGTTCAAACCTTTACGCAAAGTAATATTACCACTTTTAGCATTACCAGGAAGTTTGGTTCTGACCGCTTTGCCTTTTGAAGCAGCCCCCCATTTTTGAGAAGTGACTTCACAAATTTCAATTACTTCCTGGGTTCTTTTAAAGCCTTGGCATTCCAAAAAATAGCCATCGCTATCATTTTGACCTATGTCTAATCTTAAAAAGAAACGATAGTTTGTCAGAATTTCTGGTATTGCAGCCATTGTTTTTTACGGTAGGAGGAAATGGCGACACTTCGGCAAGCTCAGTGCATCGCTGGGGACTAGTGACTGGGCACTAGGAAATGGAGACTAGGGAATGAGATGAAAAATACTATTCCCAACCCCAGCCCCCAATCCCCAATCCCCAGCCCCCAGTCACTTTTATGCTCTGACTTCTTTTTGTTGGGCGATTATTTCATAACCCTCGATAGATACTTCAATTTTCTCTGTTGCTGGGTCATTTTTGGTTACATCAAATTCTGGCCCTGTATATGATTCTGGGAAGCAAGATTTAAGGTTATAACGAATGACTTCAGTTTTCTTATCTTGGGTATAACCAACAACTGAAATTGCTTTCCGATTTTCATCCCACTGACGAGGCTTTCCATCTTCGCTACAGGCTAAAAACCATTTGTGTAAACTTTCGTCACCATTGTAATTCATGGTAATTGTGACATTATTAAACTCTGCCTGTCCGGGGAGATTTTGGCGTAATGTCTTACCATTTTTACTTGAGCCTCTAACGCCTTTGGTGGCATTATTTTTTGCACCCAATCCGGTGACTGATTGAACGAATTTTTCAGTGATGCCGTCTGCTTCAAAATAGAACACAGACGCGACTACATATTCCCCAGGCATATTTCATCTCCTAAATAAGTGAATAGTCATTAGTCATTAGTCATTAGTCATTGGTTATTTGTCATTGGTCATTGGTCATTGGTTATTTGTCATTTATCAATGCCCAATGCCCAATGCCCCATGCCCTATGACTTATTGCTGCTCGTCAAGTGCGTTCCATTGACTGATGCGGAAGATGACAAACTCCGCTGGTCTAACGGGACAAACACCTATTTCGACATACAAACGGCCTAAAATTATGGTTTCTGGTGGATTCAATTCGGCATCGCATTTCACATAGAATGCTTGTTCTGGTGAATCCCCAAATAAAGCACCTTCACGCCAAATTCTCTCTAAAAAGTTGCTGACAGTACGTCGGACACGCGCCCATAAATCTTGGTCGTTGGGTTCAAAAACTACCCATTGAGTACCTAGTTCAATTGATTTTTCTAGGTAACTAATCAACCGCCGGACGCTGATATAACGCCACTCTGTTTTGTCTGGTTCAACTAAAGTACGCGCACCCCAGATGCGGATACCCCGATTTGGGAAGCTGCGAATGCAGTTGATACCAAGGGGGTTCAATAGTTCCTGTTCGCGGAAGTTGGTGTCGTAACCCAGACCAATTACACCTCTGGGTACTTCGTTTGCAGGTGCTTTGTAAACTCCTCTGGTTTCATCGGTGCGTGCCCAAACACCCATCACGTGACCGCAAGGAGGTACTAAAATGGGATTGCCGCGATCGCGTGGATTTGGAACTTTGATCCAGGGATAATAAAGAGCGCCAAACATCGAGCGACGATTAAATCTATTCAACCAATCCACCGCTTGTTGCGGTTTTACAGCATCAGGTGGTGTATCAAGTACAACCATGCGGTTAGGTGGATTGGGAATATCGCCACTGGCGGAACCTTCGCACATGCTAATCATCAGTTCCATGATGCCGTGGACTTGATCCAAATTTAGGATTTGCTCTTGATAAGCCCGCATCAAGTCAGGGCAAGCCAGCATCGTGATTTCATCAATTTCAAAAATACCGCGTACCCCGGTGCGATCGTCTCGTACTCCTTCTAAATCTCGTGAGAATCTATCCGGTGGCGCAGCAACAATGGGCGGTGCTAGTTCGTACTGACCATTAACCGGACGGCGAGTTAAAGGTTGTCCGCTTTGAGTCAAGTCTTCTACGGTGACATACATAGAATTTCTCAAAGCCGCCAGCGCGTAAGTTGCTGCCTGAGCAGCAGCGTCACGGTTCATCGTCAAGTTTTCGTATTGCTCTAAGATTTCATCTCCCCGACGAATTTGAATGGTGAAGTATTCCCCAGTATTTGGAGGCGCTTCTCCTTCAGTTCCTTCCGGTAAAGCACGAGGAAAACCATCGCTAATTAAAATATTTACTAATCCACCTGCTGCTTGTTCGGGGCGCAAAGTAAAGCGCAAGGCTGGACGATTTCCACGAGAGTTGATTCGCAGAGTCGCAGGTTCGGGAGTTGCCGGTTTGGGTGCGCCTGGTAATTCAGTACCGATACTGGTTACCCAACAGCGACCGCCACCGTTCATGAAATACCCATAAACTGCAAAGGGTAAGTAGGCGTTGAAATCGGTGAAACCATCAGAATTAGGACGAGCAAAATAGTTGAGATATTGCGTCCAATTGGTCACCAACATCGGCTTAAATAGCTCAGCATCATCTCGAACAGCTTCTGTAAAACCTACAAATCCGGCAACTGCTGTGCTAACACCTTCAATTGGTCGGCTCCCTCGGTCAAATTCTTCGATATAAACACCAGGAGCAAAGTAATCAAGTCGAGCCATGAAAATGCCTCCAAGTCAGTAAAAGCTTAATTATTCAGGAGTTAGAAATATTTCTTTGAAAGTATGGCTTTGGTCATCTACCAATGCATTAACATTCTGGGGTAAATAGCCAGGACAATCTATATTTAAAACATAGTTACCCATCTCAAGGTTTTCAAAAAAGAACAGCCCTTCTTTATTGCTTTCGATGAATTTTTTACTTCGCAGCAGAGTAACTTTTGTCCCCATTAATGGCAGATTTGTGCTTGCACTCTTGACAACACCTGCAATTACTACTCGCCGAGTCATAATTTGGGTGCTACCATTACCACTGCCGTGCATTTGATTTCGCAGATCGAAAATTCGTTCCCAAACTAAAGGTACTGTAGTTGATTGCGTATCCAGAGGCACCGTAACTGTTAAATATAAAGCTGAGCGCAAAGGTACATTAAGAGCGCTCCATAAACTGCCCGGTTCAAGTGACGGTTGTAGTCCAACCATCATTGGCAAACTACCGTAACCCCGCAATTCCGGAACTAAAAACTCCTCCTCTAAAGCTCGATGGCGCATAAGTACCGTCAATGCTTCACTGAGGAAGTGATGCTCGCCTAAAGTCGTCCTATCCCAAGCTGTTAATAGCAGCGAAACATCAAACCAAACAGGTGCCCAAT
Source organism: Nostoc sp. DedQUE12a (assembly GCA_034530795.1). Lineage (GTDB taxonomy): Bacteria > Cyanobacteriota > Cyanobacteriia > Cyanobacteriales > Nostocaceae > Nostoc. The sequence goes on along the minus strand of JAVRCH010000052.1, from coordinate 12,594 downwards.
TGACGATGCCGGCTTGCAGATGACGTGTAATATTACGTTCAACTTGCCTGCCGGCCTGTTGGAACTGCTTACTCTCACGAATATCATAAATATATAAATTGAGAGTCGGACCGGCTCCTTCTTCCCTGCGATTACTGGGATGGCTGAAGTCAATCTGCTCTGTACTGGTAAGTGAAGTTCCTCCAGCTAGAATTTCTGCTAAAGTTTGAAGAACGAAGATAAGCATGAAGGTATTGTGCTGGTAACTAAATCCAGATGCATCTAGGTTATCTGCATCACCCTTGTAAAGTAATTAGACTTTTGTCGATATTTTTTGATGGGGCATTTTTGATGGGGCATTGGGCATTGGGCATTGGGCATTGGGCATTGGGCATTGGGCATTGATATGATGTCTGTCTAAGTTAATTATCAAAAAAACTCTCCGTGTCTCCGCGTCTCCGTGTCCCCGCGTCCCCGTGTCTCCGTGTCCCCGTGTCTTTGCGTCAGCCTTAATGATAAGTCTTCAATTCGATACCATATAAAAGGTTGAAAACAGCTTTAGACACACAACTTTGTCACTGAAAAATCATCCTTTTGATATATTTTTTTGATATATTAAGATGCTAGGTCAATTTATGAGAGTAGAGTAAAAAGATCATGAACCGTTCCACTCCCATGAGTGACCCGGAATATGCAGCGATTCGCCGCAGCGAGGAGCGATCGCGGTTAGCAATTCGTATCGCTCAACTTGGGACGTGGTACTACGATCCTGGCACGAATATCGTCGAGTTAGACGAACGGATGCGGGAAATTTGGGGTGAGTCAGAGGATGCTGTGGTGTTACCGCTGTCGCGGATGATGCAGCGTATTCACCCAAGCGATCGCCCGCGGGTGACAAATGCCATCAGTGCTGCTCTCAATCCAAAATCGTCGGGGACTTACGAAATTGACTACCGCATCGTCTGGAATGACGGTACCCAGCGGTGGATATCCGCTAATGGACAGGCAATATTCGCAGGTGAAGGAGAGTTGCGGCAAGCTGTTGAGTTTGTGGGAACCGTCCTTGATATTACCGATCGCCAACGAGCCAAAACCGCCCTGGAAGAAAGTGAAACCCGATTCCGAACTTTTGCCGAGAACAGCAAGGATGTGATTTGGATTAGCGATGCCCGCGAACATCGGCTAATCTATGTCAGCCCTTCCTACGAGCAAGTTTGGGGGCGCTCGACTACGGAAATTTATACAGACTTAAGCCGTTTCGTTGAATTTATTCATCCCGACGATCGCCAACGCATTCAAGCCGGATGGCAGCAGCGCATTCAAGGCGGATTGAGCCAAGAGTATCGGGTAATTCGTCTGGATGGTTCGATTGTCTGGATTCGCGATCGCAGTTTTCCCATACATGATGCCCAAGGTAAGTTGCTGTATCTGGGCGGAATTGCTGAAGATATTACCGAACGCAAACACACAGAACTGATGCTGGTGGAGCAGAAGAAACTGCTGGAGTTAATTGCATCAGGGCATCCGTTAAATGAATGCCTAAAAGCCGTGTGCGCCTCGGTGTCCCATCTCAACCCCCGCACCCGTGCTTGCATCCTTGTCACCGATGCCCAAAGACAAAGGTGCGAGTATTTCATCACCCCAGACTTTGAGCCATCCTTTAGCCAGGAACTTCAGGATGCCCCCATTAATGACCTGTGCATCGGTATATGCGGTCAAGCGGTCTTTGGTGGGCAACCTATTATCTGTGCAGATATCGCCAATGACGAAAGATGGTCGCAGGAATGGCGGAACTTATGTATGGCTCATGGTGTGTTGGCGTGCTATTCTCAGCCTGTGCTGGACGCGAACAACGTGCCAGTTAGTTCTTTGATGCTTTGCTTCGACGAAGCGCGAATGCCCAGTGATTGGGAATACCAATTAGCTGACTTTGGCACTCAAATCGCTAGCATTGTATTTGAACGCGATCGCTCTATCCTGGCGCTACAAGAAAGCGAACATCGCTATCGTATTTTGTTCGATTCCATTGATGAAGCCTTTTGCCTGTGCGAAATGCTATTTGACGACAACGGTAAACCAACTGACTATCTGTTTCTCGAAGTCAATCAAGTATTTGAAAAGCTGACGGGACTCAAGGAAGTAGTAGGAAAAACGGCGCGGGAACTCGTTCCCAATCTAGAAGAGTCTTGGTTTGAGATTTACGGCAAAGTCGTGCTGACAGGTGAACCAGTGCGGTTTGAGGATCAATCGGTGGCAATGAACCGCTGGTTCGATGTTAACGCCTTTCGTGTCGGTGACCCACACAACCGTAAGTTTGCCATCCTGTTCACCAACATTAGCGATCGCAAACAAGCAGAAAAAGCACTGGTGGAAAGCGAGGAGCGCTTCCGCAACATGGCAGACAACGCCCCAGTGATGGTTTGGGTCACTGATACCACAGGCTATTGCACCTACCTCAGCCAAAGCTGGTATGAGTTTACAGGTCAGACCGAACAAACAGGTCTGGGGTTCGGCTGGTTCAATGCCGTACATCCCGAAGACCGGGAATCCGCGAAAAACATCTTTCTGGAAGCAAACCATCGCCAAAAGCCGTTCCGCTTGGAGTATCGCTTGCAGCACAAGGATGGTGAGTATCGTTGGGCGATTGATGCTGCAAGTCCCTGGTTCGGGGTGGATGGTGAATTTAAAGGATACATCGGTTCAGTCATTGACATTAGCGATCGCAAACGTGCAGAACAAGAACGAGAACAGCTTTTGGCACGGGAACAGGCAGCACGGGAAGAGGCAGAACGAGCCAACCGCGTCAAAGATGAGTTTCTGGCTATTGTCTCCCACGAGTTGCGATCGCCTCTAAGTCCTATTCTTGGCTGGTCAAAGCTGTTACAAACTCGAACGCTAAATCAAGCCAAAACCAACCAAGCCTTGGGTATTATCACCCGCAATGCCACCTTACAAGCTCAACTAATTGAAGACTTACTAGATATCTCCAAGATTCTGCGAGGCAAACTCAGCCTGAATTTTTCTCCGGTGGATTTAGCAGCGACAATTCTAGCGGCAATGGAAACGGTGCGGTTGGCAGCAGAAGCTAAGTCAATTGAAATTCACACAATACTTCAACCAGACTTAGAGCTAGCATTGGGTGACCCAAGCCGATTGCAGCAAATAGTTTGGAATTTGCTCTCGAATGCCATCAAGTTCACACCACCAGGTGGTCGGGTTGAGATTCGACTCGAAAAGGTAGGGGATGTGCGAGATGAGGGAGCACGGAGAGAAAGAATAACCAATGCCCAATGCCACATGACGCCACTTGCTCCACTTGGGGAGACCCCAAGACCGCAGTGGCTCCCCCATGCCCAAATGATCGTCAGCGATACCGGTAAAGGAATTCACCCGGACTTCCTGCCTTATGTGTTTGAACACTTTTGCCAAGAGGATAGCGCTACAACTCGAAAATTTGGGGGGCTGGGGTTAGGATTGGCGATCGTTCGTCACTTGGTGGAGTTGCATGGCGGAACTGTTCAGGCACATAGTCTAGGGGAAGGGCAGGGGGCAACTTTTACGGTGAAACTGCCCCTCATGGTAACCTCGCCCCAAATCCATCGAGATACTGGGGTGTCTGAGCCAGCTTTGGATTTGACTGGCATCACAGTTTTAGTTGTAGAAGATGATGCCGATACACGGGAGTTTGTGGTTTTTCTCATTGAAGAGTATGGAGCAAATGCGATCGCTGTTGCCTCAGCAACAGAGGCGCTGATTGCTTTAAGGCACTCCCAGCCAGATGTATTGCTCAGCGATATCGCAATGCCAGAGGTAGACGGCTATATGCTGCTGCGACAAATTAGAGCTTTACCACCAAACCAAGGCGGACAAATTCCAGCGATCGCTCTGACTGCGTATGCCGGGGAAATTGATTATCAACAGGCAATGCTAGCAGGTTTTCAACGCCATATTCCCAAACCAGTCGATCCAGCCAACCTTGTTGAGACAATTGCAGATTTGGTTAGATCTAAATAATAGAGACTGGGTAGAGACTCATGAAGTCTCTTGGAAAGCCAATACTGGTCGGGTTTTGCATTTTGAACTCGGAATTTGGTTTGGGGAAAAGGGTAAAGGGTAAAGGGTAAAGGTTTTTTGTTTCCCCTTGCCCTTTTCCCCAAAACCCGACAAGTATTGAAATCAGAGCTACTGGATTGTGCGATCGTCTTAGCAATTTGATGAAGATTGGTAACAAAAATTTGTCTTTTAATAATTTAAACATATTGTATTCTCAATAAAGCTTAAGCTTAGCTAATACATAATGATATTTAGTTAGAAAATTATGTTTATTAATAAGTAAAAATAAATTTGTTTGAAAAAAAAACGTTTTTAAATTATAGATAAGGCTTTATTGATAAACCAAATAGAAGTTTTTGCCTAAAATTGGATTTTTAAATTATCAATCCACAAGTTTTTGGCACTCGGCATGTTCTGGAGTGACTAACGAACCAATACTTGTCGGTTAAAGGGAAAAGGGGAAGGGGAAAGGGGAAAGAAAAAACCTTTACCCTTTACCCTTTACCCTTTTCCCCAAACCAAATTCCGATGGTATTAGTCAATAACTTTATACCATTTCACTAAAATCCTGATACAAATTCTTTCCCCTCTGCTCCCCTGCTTGCCTAAATCTATCAAATTTAAAGTGAAACGGTATTAGGTTACGTGAAAATGGTGCTGTGTGTTTTTTGCGTCACACAACACCATTCCTGATTCAGACTCAATGTGATGTAGTTGTCTGAGAGCTAGATGAATTTGAGAACTAGATGAAGCTAAATTGTGTTATGTTGTCCAGGTTGAGAGTAGTGGGTGCATCCTGAACAATCCCAATCAATTCAAGCGGGTGTAAAGATCCTGTTTTCTTGAAGATTCCGACATCTGGAGTGCTACTTCCTTGCGCCAGAGAATTGCTAATTGTTTTCAATTCATAGTTACTGCGCGGGCCACTCAAGCGAATGAGATCGTCACTAAAACCTATGATACGAGCAAAATCTCCAGTGCCATCAATGCCATCGCCCAAGTTGCGTATATCGCCATCTGTCAAATTGTTGCCATCATCATAGAAGTTGTTCAGGACAAACGTATCTCGACCTGCACCACCTATGAGTACATCCACTTCGCCTCGACCGAGATTAGATATTCTAGCACCTTCGAGCGTGTCATTTCCAACTCCCCCTGCAAGGAAATCGTTCCCTTCATCGCCAAAAAGAGAGTCATTTCCATTACCACCTGAAAGAGTGTCATTTCCCCTACCGCCACCAGTATTGAAGACTACGGATGTAGAATTCACTAACAGGCTATCGTTTCCATCACCACCGGTGAATTGGATAAAGGAGACACCACTGCCTGCATTCAGATTGCTAACTATTAATCTGTCATCTCCACCCAGACCATTAATGGCATTGAAATTTTCTATACCTTGGGTTTTCAAGGTGACAGCAGTGAGATTAGTGCGTTGTAAGAGAATGTCTGTCCCAACTTGGCTAAGAGTAATCTGATCGCCCTGAGTGAATGAACCGTTGAATACCACAGTATCATTACCCGAGTCACCTTGAATGAGATCGCTACCATCGCCATCCACCCATGTAAACTGGTCATCTCCATTGCCGCCAATCATGGTGTCATTGTCTTTGTCACCCCTGAGCGAATCACCGCCATCGCCCCCTTCTAGTAGATCTACCCCATCACCTCCCAAGAGGACATCGTTACCAATTTCTCCCCTGAGCGTATCCCTTCCTGCGCTCCCTAACAAGCGATCGTCTCCTGCACGTCCAAAGATCAGGTCACTGCCAAAACCACCATCTATAATATTTGCACCACCGTCGCCCGTTAAAATATCACCGTTGTTACCGCCAACCAGATTTTGAATACTAAATAAGGTATCATTGCCGCCAAAAAACGTAGCTTTTTGCGTTTCTAATGAAGCATTAACATTATTGCCAAATTCAGCATAGCTAGCCGTATTGATTCCCCCTGCACCATTCAAAATATTGTTTCCAAAACCGCCAATTAGAACATCGTTGCCACCCAGTCCATTAATCAGATCGTCGCCTGCAAATCCATTAATAGTGTCGCTATCCACAGTACCTAAGATAAAATCGTTGCTATTTGTTCCGTTAAGGGTTGCCATATCGTTTTTCCTAGATTGAAGTAAAATTAAAGCGAAATCAGAAGAATTTGTTTCGATTCGCTATGTCACAATATTAGGAAATTGCTTTAGGCAATCCATCTGAAGAACGTCGCGATCGCTCATCAACGAAAGGACATTCTCTCAGGGGCGAGGTAATCTAACTTTAGTCATACTCAAAGGCAGGAACATCAACGAAAGTTGTAAATTTGCGCGTTTTTCTGGAAATTCAAGACAACTTGCAGTATTTGTTGAGAATATATAAATACAACTACTGGAAGCCGTTGCCATGACTGCGATCGCCTCTATATTCAAAACACAGCCTCAACCGTTTCGCTTTCTGCTGTATACCGAATGGACGATGTTAAGCTGCTGTGGTGTGATGGCAGCGATCGAAGCTTGGCAACGTCAAAGTCTGCCGCTACAGCACATTCTGATCCTGGTGACACTGGGCGTAATGGGATGGATGTTGCCTCGTGGTAAAACCCCGTTTCGCTATTTCTATACAGCGATCGAAATGGGTCTGATCTTCTACGGCACAACTTTGGGATATCTACATATCCTGCCGACACTCTATTTAATTGTGTTGATTCGCAGTTGTTTTTTATTTGAAGCTCCTGGTCGATGGATTGTAGCGGCTCTCTCCCTTGTGTTGTATATGGTTCATCAGTTCCAGTATCTTCAGACTGTGACTCCCTTGATGCTACCGAACGTTCAACAACAGCAAGTTTGGATGCATCAAACAGCAGAACTGTTGATGTTTGGGTTGGGGTTGTTTTTTGTGTCGCAGTTAGTTAGTACCTTAATTGCAGAGCGAAGAACCCAGGAACAATTATCAGTAGCCCACGAACAGTTGCGAGAGTATGCCCTACAAATTGAGGATTTAGCAGCAGTTCAAGAACGCAATCGCATTGCCAGAGAGATCCATGATTCCCTGGGACACGCCTTAACGACACTCAATGTCCAGTTGCAAACTGCGGTGAAACTGTGGCAGCACGACCCAACCGAAGCCAAACCGTTTTTAGAACAAGCGCAACGACTGGGTAAGGTGGCGATGCAAGAGGTAAGACAGTCGGTGCATACCTTGAGGGCAGATGTGGGAACAGAAGAGCCATTAGAACAAGCGATCGCATCTTTGGTGAAAGAGTTTGAGCAAAGTACAGGAATTCAGGTTGCAGTCCACATCGGTTTGCAAACCATTCTGCCGGCTCAGATGGCAAAAACAATTTACCGAGTTGCACAAGAGGCATTAACGAATATTTGCAAACACGCCCAAGCCACTGCTGTACAATTCGAGCTAATGCAAACGAGCGATCGCGTTCATCTGAGCATTCGGGATAATGGGTGTGGTTTTCAGCCACAGAGCAAATCTGCTGGATATGGGCTACATGGAATGCAAGAGAGAATTGCCGCGCTGCAAGGCAGTTTTCGAGTCGAGTCAGAACCACAAGCCGGTTGTTGTATTCTAGTGGAGTTACCGTTACAAGAGGGACTGTAATGATTCGTCTGCTGTTAGTGGATGATCAGAATTTAATTTGTCAAGGATTAAAAGCGATGTTATCGCTGGAGCCAGATTTAGAAGTTGTTGGCATTGCGAATAACGGTGAAGTGGCGATCGAACAAGTGGCAGCGTTGCAGCCTGATGTAGTGTTGATGGATGTGCGAATGCCTGTAATGGATGGACGAGAGGCAACCCGCACGATTACGGAACAATATCCCCAGGTCAAGGTATTGGTGTTGAGTACATTTGACGACGATGGGTATATTGCAGATGCGATGCGGGCAGGTGCAAAAGGATACTTATTAAAAGATATGCCATCGGAAGAGTTGGCACAAGCGATTCGATTTGTGCAATTAGGTTATACCCAACTAGCTCCTGGCTTAATGGAAAAACTGATTACAGGATTTTCAACCGCTTCAACCGCCCAAGCTGTAGAATCAACCGTACTAGCACAATTAACACCCCGCGAACAAGAGGTATTGCAATTGATTGGTCAAGGTTTAACAAATCGAGATATTGGACAACAGCTTTTTATTTCAGAAGGAACAGTGAAAACTCATGTCACCCATCTGCTCAATCGCTTGAATCTGCGGAATCGAGCGCAATTAGCTATTTATGCCCATTCTGCGACTGCACAACGTGGATCTCTACCTCATCCTGCTTAAACATAATTACTATGCTGTAAGTTTTTGAACCTTAACGCATTAGAAAACTCTTGTGAAATGGGCGTCTCGCCCGTCCAGTGCGGGCAAGATACCATTGGTGTCAAGTTAAGCTCAAACGCTTATCCCATAAGTGTTTCACCCCACCCCCAACCCCTCCCCGATGCCCTACCGTGTACACACAAGTCTCTTGACCTGCACCTTTGTTGCATCGCCCTGCACCTTTGTTGCATCGAAAAACAAAAATTAACCTTCTGTGTCTTACACAACAACTCTAAAAGACTTGTGTGTACACCGTAGCTCCAAATCGGAGAGGAACGATTTTGCGTGGTAAAACCTCTAAGAGGTTTTCTGATTGAGCTAGGACTTACGCAAGATGTGACCAAAAGCCTTATTCTTGCGTAGCGGTAATTCATGATAGACGCGGAGCGGCTTCCCCCAGGGTAGTACCGCTACTTTCGTTATATTTTGCGTAAGTCCTATGAGCTTAAGATATGAGTCATCAAACTCACGTAAATTTAGTATGATTGTATTAGTATAATTGCAACTTACTGTCTGAATATTACCAATAAGAGAATGCCTGCAAAAGATATCTACCACGATGCAGTGAAAAATGCTCTAATTAAAGACGGTTGGAAGATTACTGCTGATCCTTATAAAATTAAATATAAAGATGCTGAATTATTCGCTGATTTATCAGCAGAGAAACCGATTGCAGCACAACAAAACGGACGTAGAATAGTTGTAGAAATTAAAAGTTTCATTAGTCCGTCTCCAATGAGAGATTTTGAAATAGCTCTAGGCCAATATATTTTATATCGTAACTTGATTAATCTCACTGAACCTGAATATACACTTTATTTAGCTATTAAAGAAAGTACATACGAAAATTTTTTTAAAAGAGATTCAATTAGAGAAATTATTCAACTAAATCAAATATTGATAATTGTCGTAAATATAGAGAATGAGGTAATATTACAATGGATAAGCTAGAAGAATACAAATTAGCAATCAAACAAGTTTTAACGGAATATCATAATTGGGCATCTGGATCAACAAATTTAAATGATGAAAGTTGTCTAGTATTTGATGATAATAATCACCACTACATTTGGTGTTTTTTAGGTTGGAACGGCAAAAAAAGAACGAATAATATACAAGTCCATATCCGAATTAAAAACAATAAAATTTGGGTAGAAGAAGATTGGACAGAAGAAGGAATAGCTACTGAGTTAATGAAATTAGATATTTCTAATCATGATATTGTTCTAGCCTTTCATCCTCCTGAAGAAAGAAAATATACCGAATTTGCTATTGCTTAGTCGTAGTCACAGGTTGAGTTTGTAGCGTGTGTTTAACCCACCGTCAAGAATTGAAGGTGCGTTGCCCTGCGCGACAACACACCCTACATTTTAGATTTTGAATGTTCAATCCAAAATCTAAAATCTAAAATCTTATCGGGAATATTATTGTTTAATTTGCTAGCCAGAAAGCGACATTACGCACATAGGTTTTGATATCTTCCAAAGCGCGTGGTTCTTTTTTCATACCATCTCCCGGTGCTTCATCTACAAAAGTAGGACAGCCTTTTTCAATATCCCAGTTATAATCTACTAAATGGTGGAAGCTGGAATTAGCTACTGCTCGTCCTAATACATTTCCTTGTGCATCTTGATGATGCTCAATAACTACAAGCAGATTGAACTTACGACCAGTAACTAAACTTTTCCCTAAGGCTATTACTCGCGCATTTTCATTGCCTAAAGGCGCACCAATGCCGCCTTCGTGGGGATGAGCGGGAAAAAATTCGATATATCCCGAAGGTGAATTGGGATTTTTCAAAAGTTCGTGAATGGGTTCAACAATGGTAATTTTTTGATAATCGCCGTTAGCTCCAGAATGATAATTAGGCCAAGAAATATAAGTTGTAAATGAGTCATCTCGACTCCAGCGAGATTCATCAGGATCGGGATTTTTTGTGTTGAAATAATGGACATCGCCAATGTCAATTAAACCGCACATCGAACAACCCATATCTTGATGATCCCGTGTTGTCAGAATACCACCACCGCGTTGCCGAAAAGCATTAATTCCGGCAATGTCATTTTCAGTTAAACCGTTACCGACATCTAAGGCAAATAGCCAAAGTTCATCAAAATCTGATTTGTCAAGTGTACTTAATACTGGGTCATCCCCAACTGTATTAGGCTCGTAATCGCGTCCCGTAACCTCAAATAAAGAATTTCCCGCTTCATCTTTAATTGATGCTAAGTAATCTTGCAACATCGAGAAACGAAAAATGCTCCAATCATCTTCAGTTTTAGGAATCGTAGTCTGCAAAAGAATACGAATTGGTTTTGCCATAACCTGTGCCAGACGAATACCACAATAGAGTATAGCGATCGCTTTGCCTAAATGCTTAAATAATTCCAAAACATCCCTCCCAAGCATGAAACTATTTCATAACTCTAGGTAGTAGCATTGACAGTACAGAATGGCTAATCTAGATAAAGCTCATTCACTTTCACTAGATCAAATAGATCCTCTGTAGCGCGTGCTGGGGATTTCTGCCTGTGTGGGTAGCTTCAATTCAACGTTCCTTAGCACAGCAACAGAGGCAAAACAGATATGGAAGCAGAACAACTCCTCAAAAATTATGCCGCAGGTATAAGAGATTTTACTGGTGTCAACTTGAGTGAGGCAAACCTTAGGGAAGCTAACCTCAAAGGCGCAATTTTAGATAAAGCCATCTTAGACGGAGCTAATTTGAGTCACGCAAATTTAGCACAAACTAGTTTTGTTGGGGCAGACTTGAACGGAGCAGATTTGAGTGATGCAAACCTCAGCGGTAGCAATTTAACTGGAGCAATCTTAGATGGAGCCATTTTAGATGGAGCAACATTAGATGGAGCTAATTTGAGCCAGGCTGATTTGACAGTTGCCAAGCTGATTGAAACTAACTTAACTGAGGCAGAATTACAGCAAGCAAGCTTAATTGCTGCAAACTTAAATGGAGCCGATTTGAGTGGTGCAGATTTAACGGTAGCCGACTTGTCCCAGGCAAATCTTAGCGAAGCAGACTTAAACCAAGCAAATTTAAGCGGAGCAAATTTAGAGGGAGCCAATATAGAAGGGACAATTTTGGATGAGAATGTCTAAGAGGGATTGGGGCATTGGGCATGGGGCAAAGGGCAAAGGGCAAGGGGCAAAGGGGAAAAGAAAGATCCCTGCTTTTCCCTTTTCCCTTTTCACTTTTCCCTTTTACCTTTCCCCAAGGCGTTGCCACCTCCCCCAGTCCCTTTTACACTAAGTAACTCGTATTAGGTACGATCGCAAAGAAAGCATACTCATACCAAGCAGTCCAGATGAAACTGCGAATCCATCGCTGACGCTTTTGGGGACTCAACTCATACTCAAATGCGCCACGGGCAGGATCGATGGAAGAGAGGTGAGAATTGCAACCGCAGCCATGTTGATAAGTAAAACCATATTTTGAGGCAATACTTTGCACTTTCATTTGAATGGCAAATACCTTGCCTGCATGAAGTATGGCATCCCAAGAACGCTTATGTTCTATATCACGAGGGTCAAATCGTAAGGCGCGTTCTTCAAAAACGTAATCCCGGTAAATTGGAGCTAAATGCACATGATAGAAACTGGCAGGCAGTTCATAACCAAATTCATTGAATAAATCTATACCAATACGAGCTACTTTTACTTGCTCGGCATACTCGATTCCCTTTGATTCCACATCCTGGAGAATTTCTGCAAAATTCGGATAGCTGTCTTTTTTAAAGTCTTGTCCAAAAAATTCTAGGGTTTCCCACGCTAGTTGTGCAAAGATTTGGGAGAAGGACGGTATTAAGTGAGCTAGTTGGGGGCGATCGCTAAACAAATCAACGTCACCATGCTCTAATTTGTATAGAAATAACTGTGCCATCTCAACATAACTTTGGGGATCGGAAAGCCCCACACTCGTGGTTCCTCTCGCAATCTCTTGCCATGTAGGGGGTAGTTGAGAAACGTGAACCGCATTTTCTCCGGCGATGACTGCAACACGAGGACATTCGAGAAGTTGCATCGACAATCTCCATTTAAGACTTTAATGTAATTTACACTAAGTAATCGCTTCTCGGTATTCTCCACAGAATTAAAAAATCTTTGACAGGGTGTCTTAGGGGAGTGTGGGGAGTGTGGGGAGTGTGGGGAGTGTGGGAAGTGTGGGGAGTGTGGGAAGAGAGGGGAGTGTCGGGAGTGTGGGGAGACACACCACACTCTCTTCACTCACCTCC
>JAVRCH010000051.1:0-61264 GCA_034530795.1 Nostoc sp. DedQUE12a | reverse complement strand
TATGAAAGCAGAGTTTGACGGCAAATTTTTGATTGATGCGATTAGTTCGTTGCTGCAACAAAATCCAAGAAAAGTTTTTGATGTGGCTGAAGTTATTTACCAACTATACGGAGAACTTCAGCCTGAGCAAACCAAACAAGTCAGACCAGCGGTATTGAATGAATTATCGCGCGGTTATCGCACAGGACGATTCTCCAGAGTACCAGAGGAAAAAGGACTTTACATCTGGAATTCTAAGTTGCTACCAGACTAATCGCAATTCGCAATGGGCTACGCCCCGCTACGCTAACGCAATTCGCTGCTTTTCGCAATTAAGAAAGGCAAATTGTACAAGGATTTATTAATTAACAGGTTCTTATCGAATCAAGTCTGATAACATCTGTTCGAGAATTATCTATCTTTTCAGCCCCCTACTGCTAGCGATCGGCTTTGTTGCATGAAAGGAAAAAAAGACACACCAATCCGGCATGGGAGCAGAAGTTAGTTTTCCACTTTGTAACTGTCCGGCTTACCCAACTGGATCATGCGATTCAACGCGGCACATTGTAGAAATAACTCCACAGCCTGATTGTCAAAAAAGCGTCGTCTTAACTTACCGCCAAAAATGGTTTTGAGCCGAAAGATAGCAGTTTCGGATAAAGAACGGCGATGATAACCAGACTCTTGTTTCCATTGTTTACGTCCAACTTGGTTCACTCTTCGCAGATTTTCATCTCTGGGATGAGGCTGGGAATGAGAGTGTGGTTGTTGCATTTTGGCGTTGCTGCGCGGTGGAATTGCGGCTCTCGCCCCGCGTTGTGAAATGGTGTCGTAACAACCTTTTGTGTCATAGCCGCCATCTCCAGACACTTGCTCTATTGGTTGCTCAATCTGCTCCAATATGTCAGGCAGTACCTCACAATCAGCCATATCATTAGTAGTTACCACCGCACCCAGAATTTCGCCACTGCCCTCATCAACTCCTAAATGTAACTTGCGCCAAGTCCGTCGTTTACCAACCCCATGTGTGCGAACTTTCCATTCACCTTCACCATACACTTTTACCCCTGTCGAATCCACCACCACATGAACAGCCTGATCTTTTGGTACAACTGGTAATTTCACCGACAACTTGCTTAAAGGCCTCGAAAGTGTGGAGTGATCTGGTACTTGTAGCTCAATTCCCATGAGCATGAATAACGACTCCAAAAACCCCTCTGCTTGCCGCCCAGGTAAATGAAATACCGATTGAATTGTCCCCATTGTAGCGATGTAGCGATCGCCGTATCTGAGTAATAATTCGATGCTCCTTTTTTCCCTGTTTTCTGCTGGTTGCGCCACTGCTCGATTACTTCTTCATTTACCCAGAAAGTTATACTGCCTCGTTGCTTTAGTCCTGCATCATAAGCATTCCAATTGCGAACTTTATACTGGGCTTTGGTCTTCATCGTTGGGCAAGGCGGCAAGAGAATATAAGCGATAGGTAAAATTTACCATTTTCCCTATTCACGCAACAACGCCCTAGCGATCGCTTATTCTTTTCTTCCCTGCATTTTTTGTCTCATTTGTCAATGCGTAAGTTCTGATAATTTACACTGTCTCTATTGAGGGCATGGACAATCAGAGTAACTACCAAGCCATCAACTGCAAAGTGTGACCTCAACACTTACACTCTGTTTTTATTGGCAGAATCAAAGTATCCAGGCTGCACACGTTTAGCAGATATTATGGAAGATTTGTCACATGATAGTGTCAACAGATTTTTGCTACGTGAGCGTTACGAGCCAAAGGATTTATTTGATGAAGTTAAGCTGCATATCAATTTAGTAGGTGGTACATTAAGTGCAGATGATACCGTAATTGATAAGCCTCATAGTGACCCGAAACTAACAGAATTAATTACTTACATTTATTCAGGAAGGCATCATCGTACAGTTAAAGGGATTCAACTAATTACCTTGTATTACACCGATTTATCAGGTAAATCTGTACCTGTAAATTATCGTATTTATGATAAACAAGATGGTCAGACGAAAAATGATTATTTACGAGATATGATTACTGAGGTTTTGCATTGGGGTTTGGAGCCTGAGAATGTAACCACTGATGCTTGGTATTCCAGTAAAAGGAACCTGAAGTTCTTTAAAGACAAGGGATTAAAGTTTTTAACTGGGATAGCTAAAAATCGCTTGTGTTCAGTTGATGGTAAAAATTTTACCCAAGTTCAAAATCTAGAAATTCCAGAGAATGGGTTAATAGTGCATCTGAAAAAGTTTGGACAAGTGAAAGTATTTCGGAGACTTTTCAAAAACGAGATTTCCAAATATTACATCATGTATGTGCCTGACAAAGATGCACTATTTTTAATTTCTCTCGTTGAATTTAAGGAGTTACATTCGATTCATTGGGGAATTGAATGTTACCATCGAGCCATCAAACAAGAGTGTGGAATTGAGCTATTCATGGTGAGGACATCTGAGGCAATTAAAACTCACTTTTTTAGTGCTATCCGCGCTTTCACACAACTAGAACTAATGCGAACTCAAGAGTTAATTGAAAATTGGTATGAAGTCCAGCGAAATTTGTCTCTTCAGGTGGCTCGTGACTTTATTCTGGAACATCTTGAACAAAGGATGAACTTGAATTCACATATTTAGATTCCTGTCAATGCGTAAGTCCTGACCATAATAAATTCCTTGTAGACGAACGGTTTTATAGTCTCGCCAGTGACAGCCTGCTTTCGGTTGCTCCCTGAGTCGGACTTTCCCTCCATCTACACTAACTTCTCTTACTGCTTGTAATGCTAGCGGTAGTTGAAAATCTTGTGACAGCACTAGTTTTTGTTGCGTTGAGTGACCAACTTTCACTCCTGTTAATGCCTCAATCTCAATTTCTGCTTTTTGATATGAAACATTAGCTGATAGCCTCAAACAACACTTTTGAAGTAATGGACTTAACCTACTTCTTGCCTTCAAACCCAATCTTTGTAGCTGTTTGGCTTTAAGAGTCAATTCCCCTACTAGGCTTTTTATTTTCCTGGTTTTACCTACTTTTGTTCCTGTTTTTTGTTCGATAAAAAAAGGGCTATTTCTGGGCTGACTAGTTCTAATACTTGAGTGCGAACTGTTTTTTCTATGCCTTCAAGGTCTGTCAACTTACTTTTGTCTGCTTCTTCATACAGCAGTGTTGACAATTCTTGTAAGCAGGCTTTGATCCGTTCTTGTTTTTCTTGATTCATTGTCAGCGATCGCACAGGGTCATTTCCCTTTACATTTTCCCATAAATGGTAAATCTGCCAAAACTGGATGCTCCCAATGGTAGACGCTCAATTTAACGTTTTCCCATTTTTCTTTTCCTAAGTTAATATTTCGGACAAGTCTACTCCATCAGCCCTTTCTCTTCACCCTCTGATTTTGGCTAAGGTATTGTTATTCACCCCTTATTTACTGGAACGTGGTGTACGTGAGGCAAGAGAAGAAGCCCTTGCTATGGTTCAATCTGAAAGCGTAGGAAATAATGGTAATCAAATACAGGGAGAGGAGGTTAAAATCGGGCACCGCCATCCACTTCTATGACGCTACCAGTAAAGTAATCACATTCAATAATAAAACGCATGGCCTGCCAGATTTCGTAAGGTTCAGCTATGCGCCCCATAGGTATTTTGGCAGTCATCTTTGCCAAGGCTTCTGGAGATACCCGACTGAGGATTGGGGTATTCGTCAATCCAGGTGCTATGCCAGCCACCCTAAATCCAAAGGATGCTAATTCTAAAGCCCATGTACGTGTGTCTGCATCTAGTCCCGCCTTGGAAGCACTATAATTTGACTGACCAGGATTGCCTGACCTGGTTACAGAAGAGATATTTACTATTAAAGCTGGGGAAATATTCTTCTCAATCGCTACAGCTGCAAATTCCCGCGACATGAAAAAAGCACCGGTCAAATTCACATCAATTACCCGCTTCCATTGTGCCGTCGGCAGCTTACGTAACCAACCCTCTTCGTCACGTGTAACTAGTAACCCATCACGGAGGATACCCGCATTGTTAACCAAGGTATTAACATGTCCAATCTTTTCAAAAGCGAGGAGAACAAATTCTTTAACAATTGATTCATTCGCTACATCAAGCTGTAAACCATAGATATTTCCTGGTAAACCAATACCCTCTGCCTCCAAAGCTTTCAGCCCATCAACATCCAAATCCCCGCCAACCACTTGAGCACCAGCACGAGCCAACTCTAAACTGATGCAACGTCCGATTCCACTGGCAGCCCCGGTCACTATTGCTTTAACATTTTTTAACTGCATAGTATTTTACAGAACATGGTATGATAAGCAACTGAAATATCATTAGACGTCTTGCAAAAGTCCAAAAATCAAAAATGGTATTCGGAGCCAGTTAACAAAGAAAATCGCAAGATAATTTAACATTTTGCACTAATCTGGGTTCAACTTCAGGCTCTACATAAACATTCCAGCTTTTTGAGCATTTTTCCAAAAAGTCTATAAAAATATAAACAAACAAAATCAAGGAACAAGATACTGCAAAATGTTTTTTGAATCAAATCAGTTTGCATTTATCGCATTTTTAGAAGCCAACTGGCTACTAATCCGAAAAGAATTAGAGCAGCTCCAGCCGAAAAATTTTATTGATTGGCCAGAAAAAAATATTTATAACCAAGGATGGGAAGTTTTTGGACTATATGCTTTTAGCAATAGAATTGAGGAAAATTGCCGATTGTGCCCTGAGACAACTAAGTTGGTTGAGATGATACCAGGGATGACAACGGCGGGGTTTTCTTCTTTAGCTCCAGGAACTTATATCGGCCCACATTTTGGCGCAACTAAGGCCGTTTTGCGCTGTCACTTGGGCTTAGTTGTGCCCGATGAATGTGCGATTCGGGTAGACAATGAAACTAGAAGTTGGCAAGAAGGTAAGTGTTTAGTTTTTGACGATACATTTGAGCATGAAGCTTGGAATAAATCTGACAAAACTAGAATTGTCTTACTTATTGACTTTAATCGTCCAGAGTCAACTTTAACCGAGCCATTGAAACTTAACCAAACTGTTGATGAAGAGTATTGGTTAAAGATTTTATCCCAAACTGAAACCTCCGCTAATTATTAATATCAGTTCTGTTCTTCACAAACGAATTTGATTTATGGAAGTTTATGTATTGCCTCTATCTCTCTCTCAAAGGCAACTCTGGTATCAGGAAATAGCTTCTTCTGGTAACATTGCATATAATATTCCGATCGCCTTGCGTTTACTGGGTAATCTTGAGCGAGTAGCGCTGGAAGATTCTTTCCGAGAGATTATCAACCGCCATGAAATTCTCCGAACAACGTTTGCTTTAGAAAATGGGGAACCTGTTCAATTAATTCATCCAGAACAGGAATTTTATCTCGAATATAAAATAATAGAATCATTTTTAGACAAACAAGCAGACAACTTCAAAATAATCTTAGAAACAGAATCTCGTCGCCCCTTCAATCTCGTCAAAGGGCCATTGATGAGAGCGATTTTGTATGAGATATCAGCACAAGAGTATATTCTCTTGATGAATATACATCATATTATCAGTGATGGCTGGTCTTTAGGAATATTTGTTAAGGAACTGACCGAATTTTATAGTGCAGCTGTTCAATGTTCACAAGTTTCTTTGCCAGCATTACCAATTCAATACGGCGATTATGCTGAATGGCAACAAAACTGGCTGCAAGCAGAGTCAATTCAACAACAATTAGCTTACTGGGAACAAGCACTAAAATCACCTCTGCCGGTGCTTGATTTACCTCTAGACAAATTACGTCCAGCATCACAAACTTTTAATGGTGCAGTGTTGCGTGAACCTCTGTCAGCATTTCTCACTGCCTCTGTAGAGGCATTAGCAAAATCAGAAGGTGCTACCTTTTTTATGGTGGCATTGGCAGTTTATCAAGTTTTACTATTTCGTTATTCTGGTCAAACCGATATTATAGTCGGTACTGCGATCGCTAATCGCAAACGTAGTGAAATTGATTGCCTCATTGGTTGTTTTGTTAATACTTTACCTGTACGCGGCGATCTTTCTGGACAACCTTCGTTTTGCCAACTTCTGCGCCGAATATCCCAAACCTGCATTGAAGCTTACGCTCATCAAGATGTCCCCTTAGAACTCCTGGTAGAGAAACTGAAAATTAAGCGTGACCCTAGTCGTTCACCCATTTTTCAAACCCTTTTCGCCTTGCAAAATGCACCCATCGGCGAAATTCAGCTACCAGGGATCATCGTTACACCCATCTATATAGATAATGGTGGTGCGAAATTCGACCTCAGTTTGATGTTAGAACCTGCTGCTGAGGGATGGCTAGTAGCACTGGAATATAATACCGACTTGTTTACACTGGAAACAGCCCAGCGGATACTAACTCATTATCAACAAATATTAATCGCTGCTGTTAGTGCCCCTGATCTTAGCATTAATGCTTTACCTCTGTTAACAACCAGCGAACGACAGGAACTTTTAGCCTTAGGTTATACATCAGAATATACAAAATTCGAGCCAACAAATTTAGTTGAACTTTTTATTAAAAGCGCCCGCACTCATGGCGATAGAATTGCTCTGATTACATTAGACAAAAAATTAACTTATCAAGAATTAGACCAACGCTCCAACCAACTAGCTGCTGTTTTACAACAAAAAGGAGTAACTACCGAAACACGGGTAGGCATTTTTCTAGAACGGAGTGCAGAGTTAGTAATTTCCTTACTTGCAGTCCTCAAAGCAGGTGGTACTTATGTACCGCTAGACCCTCAATATCCCAGCGATCGCCTACGTTTTATTGCGGAAGATAGTGGTATTATTTTGTTGTTAACAGCAGAAGCTTTGGTATCTGCAATTCCAGTGGTGGGAACGGAATTATTGGTGATTGACAAGATAGAATTCTCATCAAACGTAAACTTTACTTCCCAAATTCTCCCTAATCAAGCAGCCTACATTATTTATACCAGTGGTTCTACTGGACAGCCAAAAGGTTGTGTAGTTACTCACAACAACGTTGTCAGACTCATGCACAATACAGTAGCGTGGTTTGACTTTAATGAAAATGACGTATGGACACTATTTCACTCCTTCGCTTTTGACTTTTCAGTTTGGGAAATTTGGGGAGCCTTGGTATATGGTGGCAAACTAGTTGTAGTTCCTTATTTAGAAAGTCGTTCTCCCGAAGCCTTTCGCACCCTTTTACAACAAGAAGGCGTTACTATCCTCAATCAAACTCCTTCCGCCTTTCGCCAACTTATTCGAGCTGATAGAGAATTTGCAGACACACTGGCTTTACGAGCAATTATTTTTGGTGGGGAAGCATTAGAATTACAAAGCCTCAAACCTTGGATAGAACGCTACGGCGATGGCTATCCCCGTTTAATCAATATGTATGGGATTACAGAAACCACCGTTCACGTTACTTATCGTCCCATTCTAGAAGAGGATATTTCACAAAATCGCGGTAGCGTCATTGGTGTACCCATCCCAGACTTATCTCTCTATATACTAGATGATGCCCTAGAACCCTCACCGTTTGGTATCCCAGGAGAAATCTATGTGGGTGGTATGGGTGTCTCTAGAGGCTATCTCAACCGCACAACATTGACAGCAGAAAGGTTTATTCCCGATCCATACAGCCAACAACCGGGAGCTAGACTCTATCGTACAGGGGATTTGGCCCGACGCTTGCCCAATGGCGATATTGAATATCTGGGACGCTGCGATTTGCAAGTGAAAGTACGCGGTTTTCGCATTGAATTAGGGGAAGTTGAAGCCGCTTTAGCCGTACTTCCACAAGTAACAGAAGCGGTAGTTATTGTCCACTCAGAAGCTGAAAAAGATCAGCGTTTGGTAGCTTATGTTGTACCAAATGGTCAAATCGATCAAAATCAGTTGCAGACAGCCCTAAAAGAGCGTTTACCCGATTATATGATTCCGGCGGCCTTTATGTTGTTGGATGCTATGCCTTTGACTGCCCAAGGGAAGATTAACCGCAAAGCTTTACCTGCACCAAATTGGAATCAAGCTACTGCTAGACGCAGTTTAATACGACCACAAACTGATGCTCAAAAGGTAATTTGTCGCGTTTGGGAGCAAGTTTTAGGTTTGTATTCTATAGGGATTGAGGATAATTTCTTCGATTTAGGTGGTGATTCTATCTTGGCGTTGCGAGTCGTCACCGAAATGCGTCGCCAAGGGTGGATATTAACGCCAAAAGAAATATTTCAGGAACAAACAGTCCAACGGTTGGCTATTGTAGTGCAAATGATGCGATCGCCAGCATTACCTACTACTATAGTTGCAGGTGAAGTTCCCCTCAGTCCCATCCAAAAATGGTTTTTTAACCTCAATCTTCCCAATCCTCATCATTGGAATCAAGCCATACTTTTGGAAGTCCATCAATCCCTAGAAGTGCCAACAGTTGCAGCCGCGATTCAAGTTATTTCCTCACATCATGATAGTTTGAGATTAAGATTTCAAGAAGACAAAGGAGTTTGGCGACAGTTTTATGCAGAAAACGAAGCCGCCTTTTCTTGGGAAATAGTTGATTTAGCTCTCGAAACAGAGTCTGAACAAAATGCTACCATGCGGGAAGTTGGGGAACGAGTACAGCGATCGCTTGATTTGACTAACGGCCCCCTGGCTAGTGCTGTTTGGTTTAATCTAGGAGAAAATCGCCTATCTCGGCTCTTAATAGTTATTCATCACTTGATTGTTGATGGCGTTTCTTGGCGGATTTTGCTTCAGGATTTAGTAGAAGCAATTAGTGGTAGCCAAATTTCATCACCTCCAACATCTTTCCAGCAATGGAGTCAATTTCTCCACACCTTTGCCAACTCAACAGATATCCAAGCAGAAACACAGTTTTGGCTAGATACTATTAAAGGAGAAACGGCGAAATTACCTCTAGATTTTGCCAACTCTTTAACAGACAACCAAGAGTCATCTGTTAAAACAGTTTCCTTGAAATTAACCAAAGAACAAACTCAGATATTTCTTACTAAAGCCAATAAAGCTTACCGCACCCAACCCCAAGAATTATTAATTGCCGCTTTAGGTAAAACTTTGAGGAATATTACCCAAAGGCAAACATTGCAAATTCTCATGGAAGGGCATGGTAGAGAAGAACTATCCTCAGATTTAGATATTACTCGCACCCTTGGCTGGTTTACTACTCTTTATCCTCTGCGTTTAGAATTGCCAGCTAGTAGTCTAGAGGCAGATATGATTAAAACTGTCAAAGAACAACTGCGTTCCATTCCCCAGCGAGGGTTTGGTTATGGTCTTTTAAGATATCTCAATAACGAAACAGCTAATAGTTTTGCTGAAGCTTTCCCAGCACCCATTAGCTTTAATTATCTTGGTCAAGTGCGAAGCGAAAGTGGCAAAAATAAGTTATTCCAGTTACTGAATGAAGAGATAGAAGTAACACGAAATCCTGAAGGTTTGCGCCCCCACATCATTGATATTAACAGTATTGTCGTTGAAGGGGAATTGCGCGTTGATTGGTTGTATAGTTCCAGCTTGCATAACCAAGAAACAATTGTTAAATGGGCTGGTGAGTTTCAACAAAATCTGCTAAATATCCTCAACCATTGTACAAATATAGGTATAGGTGGATATACACCTTCAGATTTCGCTTTAGTTAGGATTCCCCAATCTTATATAGACATTCTGCAAGAAAAATATTCCAAGTTAGAAGATATTTATCCCCTATCTCCTTTGCAGGAAGGGATGCTATTTCACACTATATATAACCCAGAAGAGGGAATTTACTTTGAACAAGTAACAGGCAAAATTATCGGTAAACTCGATGTTGACAATTTTAATTTTGCTTGGCAAGCCGTCGTAGATAGACATCCAATTTTACGTAGCGCCTTTGTTTGGGACAATCAAGATTCGTCTCTGCAAATTGTTAGTAAATCTATCCAATTCTCTATTTTACAACAAGACTGGCGCGA
Source organism: Nostoc sp. DedQUE12a (assembly GCA_034530795.1). GTDB lineage: Bacteria > Cyanobacteriota > Cyanobacteriia > Cyanobacteriales > Nostocaceae > Nostoc. The sequence goes on along the minus strand of JAVRCH010000051.1, from coordinate 51,294 downwards.
TTTATCACCTGCACAGCAAGAGGATAAACTTCAGCAATATCTGATAGAAGATCGTCAAAAGGGATTTTTATTGGATAGATGTCCATTGATGCGGTTTAGCATCGTTCAGTTAGATAATTTTACCTGGCAATGGATTTGGAGCCATCACCATATCATTCTTGATGGTTGGTCATTACCAGTAATATTTAAAGAAGTTCTAGCTATTTTTGAATCAACCTGTCAACGAGTTCCCCATTCTCTACCTCCCATTCCACCTTATCGTAATTATATTCAGTGGCTAGCAACTCGAAATCGTGAAGAAGCTAAGCAGTTTTGGCAGGAGACTCTGCATGATATCACCACATCAACTCGCCTATCTTGGCAACTACCAGAAGAGGAATTAGTAACTAATTTAACTGCCTATGCAGAAGTAGAATTACGCCTAAGTCAAGCAGAATTTGCCAAATTACAAAAGATGGTGCAAAAGCATCGACTAACACTGAATACTCTAGCTCAAGGTGCTTGGGGACTTTGTTTACAAAAACATGGTGCGGGAGAAGATGTACTATTCGGTGTTACCGTTTCTGGACGACCGCCGGAACTTGCCGAAATTGAAAATATGGTAGGGTTATTTATCAACACCCTACCGATGCGAGTTCGCCTCAATCCAACAGTAACCGTCGCCGCTTGGCTAGAAAACATTCAACAGCATCATGTACAAATGCGAGAATACGAATATAGCAAACTGACGGATATTCAAAAGGAAATTCCGTTGGCAGCGGGAGAATCATTATTTGAGAGTATTTTAGTCTTTGAAAATTATCCAGTTGACCAAAGTTTAAAAGAGCAGGGGCAGCATTTTCGAGTTGATAATATCCAGTTTTATGAACGAACTAATTACCCCTTGACTGTTGGTGTAATTCCAGATAATGGATTGCTGTTAAAGCTGAATTACCAAACAAAATTCCTGTCTGTAACAGCCGCGGAAGTTCTCCTGTCACGACTGCGAAATATTATGGTCAATCTGGCTGAAAACCCGGATTTTGTGTTGGGAAAAATCCAGGCTTTATCAGCACAAGAGCAGATGAGCAATGAAGGAAATACTAATGCTATTATTTGGGGAGATTTCCGCACGGCTCATCAGTTGTTTGAAGATTCGGCAGATTTACATCCTAATTCTGTGGCGTTAGTTTGTGGCGATGATGCAATTACCTATGGTGAATTAGAAAAACGTGCCAATCAATTAGCCGCAACCTTAATATCAATTGGCATTGGCTATGAATCAATTGTAGGTTTATATTTTCACCCCGATCTAGACTTTATTATTGCCCTGCTGGCCGTATTGAAAGCGGGGGCGGCATTTCTCCCCCTGGATCGCAGCTATCCCGAAACGCGTCTGCAATTCATTGTAGAAGATAGCCAAACTCATCTGATTCTCGCAAAAGAAGCCCCGCCACCAGGGTTATTTCCAGGTGATATTAAAGTGATAATTATTGGAGATCGGGGGGGAATTTCAATACCTCATGCTCCTAATCGTCCTAATTTAAAAGTTAGGGCAGAGAATCTCGCCTACATTATTTACACCTCTGGTTCTACAGGTAAACCGAAAGGCGTTTTAGTGTCTCATGCAGGTATTCAAAATCTGGTATGCAATCAAACTGCGAGTTTTGGTGTCACAGCCGAGAGTCGCGTTTATCAATTTGCTTCTCTGAATTTTGATGCTGCAATTTCTGAGATTTTTATGGCCTTGGGTGGCGGCGCAACTCTATATCTGCAAGAAAAAGCAAATCGTTCTCCTAGTTCTGCTCTTTGGGAAGCATTAACCAATTGGCAAATTACTCATGTCACCCTTCCCCCGTCGCTGCTAGCCGCCGTTGAACCTACAAATTTACCGCAATTGCAAACCCTGATTGTGGCTGGGGAAGCAGCTTCTGGTGATTTACTCCGGCGCTGGGGTGGAGACAAACGTGCCTGTTTTAACGCCTATGGCCCCACAGAAGCAACAGTCTGCACCAGCTTGATAAATTGTTCCCATTTACTCGGTGAACCCAGCATTGGGAAAGCGATCGCTAATGTCGAAATTTACCTCCTGGACTCCTTTTTAGAACCAGTGGCTTTGGGTGTAACTGGGGAAATCTATATTGGAGGAATCAGTTTAGCACGAGGCTACTTACATCGCCCCAGCTTAACAGCAGAGGCATTTATACCCCATCCCTTAGCTAAAACACCGGGAGCTAGACTTTACAAAACAGGCGATCGCGGCGTTTACGACTTGCAAGGAAACATCCGGTTTATGGGTCGGCAAGATGCTCAGGTAAAATTTAACGGTTATCGGATTGAATTAGGGGAAATTGAAGCTGCTTTAACCAGATACGCCACGGTAGACAGTGCAGTGGCGATCCTGCGCCAAGATATGCCAGGACGCAAGAGGATAGTAGCTTATGCTCTCACACCCAAGGAAAACCCACCTACCACCAACGAATTACGGGATTATTTAGCAGAGGTTTTACCAGCTTATATGATTCCCAGTGCAGTGGTGTTAGTCACACAATGGCCCCTCACCCCCAACGGCAAAATCGATCGTCAAGCCCTTCCCGCACCCGAAATACCAATAACCCCAACCATACCAAAAACTCAAACAGAGGAGATATTAGCCCAAATCTGGGCAGAAGTGTTGGGGCTAGAAACCGTCAATCCCGATGATAATTTCTTCGAGTTGGGGGGAGACTCAATCGTGAGCTTGCAAATCGTTTCTCGTACCCGTGCTGCTGGCTGCGAGATTAGCCCCAAAGACATATTTGAAGCTCAAACCCTGTCCCGACTAGCGGCGAGAGCCAAACCATTAGCGCTAGGTGAGTCTCGCCGCCCTGATGAGCCATTAACTGGTAATGTTGCTCTGTCACCCATCCAGCATTGGTTTTTTGCTAAAAATTGGACTCATCCGCATCATTGGAACCAAGCGATCGCTTTGAATATTAAAGAACCATTGAAAATCGATGCATTAGCGATCGCATTAGATGCTTTGGTTGCTCACCATGATGTTTTGCGATTAAAATTCTCTGAACATCAAGGACGATGGGAGCAATCTTACTCTGGGCTGGCTGAAAGTCCCCCGTTGCGGCTCGAAGACTTTAGCAACTATCCGCCCCAAATACAGCAAAATACTTTAACTGCGATCGTGGAAGCAGAACACGGGAGTTTCCAACTTGACCATCCGCCGTTGTTACGAGTGCTATATGCCACAAATATCACCGGATATGGAAACGTTCTGTTTCTCTTCGGACATCATTTAATTGTAGACGGCGTATCCTGGCGGATTCTGCTGGAAGACTTAAACCAAGCTTACCAACAAGCTATAGATAACCAGCCTATTTCCTTACCTCCCAAAACATCCTCTTATCGAGAGTGGACTACATCTTTGCAAATTCTGGCTGACTCAAACGAATTCATCAAAGACATTCCATTTTGGCAAAATATTCTCTCTACTCCTGTCACCGCATTACCTGTTGATTATCAAGTCATCCCTGGAAGCAACACAGTAGGCAGTACAGCCATAATATCTTGCCAACTTTCCCCACAAGAAACAAATACTCTTCTCAAACAAGCAACCGCTATCTATCATGCTGGCGTGCAAGAAATCATGCTAGCTGCATTACTAAAAACCCTAACTGACACTTACAAATCGGATAGTTGGCTGATCGATTTAGAAGGACATGGACGAGAAGAACTAGCTAGTGAATTGGATCTTTCCAGGACAGTTGGCTGGTTTACATCCCTCTATCCAATTATTCTGAAACAACCAATCAAAAATGCAGATCAGGATGTGTTGCTTAAAGAAATTAAAACCCAATTACGAGGAATTCCCCATCATGGTATTAGCTTCGGGTTGCTGTGTTACATCAGCCAAAATCAAGCTTTACAGGAAATGCTAGACACTGTACAACCAACTGGCATTAGTTTCAATTATTTAGGGCCAACTGACAACCTATCAAAAAGCAATAGCCTATTCAATATCAGCAATGTTCACACAGGAACAGGATTATTTGCTGAACAAGAACGTCCCCACCTATTAGCAATTAATGCTCGCATCCAAAATGAATGTTTGCAAGTAGACTGGTCTTACAGCCAGCAGATTCATCATCGACAGACTATCGATAACCTTGCAGTAACTTATCTGAATAACCTCCGCTTATACCTAACAGATTCAATATCCACCAATTCCTCATTTTATAGTGCTACCGACTTTCACTTAGTTGATTTATCGGAAAATGAACTAGATTCAATTTTAGAAGATTTAGAATAACCGTTATCCAATCTTTATTTTTTATTCGTGTACTTTGTTTCCTTTGAAGTAATCTGCGACAAGTCTCCCTGCATCTAGTTGAGTTAAGCATTCTTTCCTTTTCTTCCTTTGTGGTAGCCTGCGGAAAGCCACTCCGTGTCTAGGTTTTAAAAATTGACTTTGACAGACAAAAAATTAAGCCATAACTGAACTGCATCTACATTTAAACAGGATTATTATATGAGCCTAAAAGATAAAATCGAAGATATTTTTCCCCTCACACCCTTACAAAAAGGATTATTATTTCATTCCTTATATGAACCAGAATCTGGCATTTACTTTGAGCAATTCCATTGCCGTTTAGAAGGAAATATTTCTGTAATTGCAGTCCGTCAAGCATGGCAAACTTTAGTTGACCGCCATCCAATTTTACGGACTGCCATTATCACCAAAGGGCAAACTGAACCCGTACAAGTTGTATTCCGCAATCTCGTATTTAAGATAGCAGAAGAAGATTGGCGTGGTTTAAGTAACTCGGCACAAAAAAGCCGCCTGAGAGAATTTCTCGAATCAGATAGACGACAGGGATTTATTTTTAATCGTCCACCTTTGATGCGAGTAACCTTAATTCGCCTAGGCGAAGACTGCTGGGATTTAGCGTGGAGTCACCACCATCTAATTTTGGATGGTTGGTCTTGGCCGATACTACTACGTGAATTCTTGATGTTGCACAAAGCAGCTAAAGAAAATGTAGAAATTTCCCTGCCAAATGTGCGCCCTTACGGTGATTTTATTGCTTGGTTAAAACAGAAGAATCCCCAAGAAGGTGAATCCTTTTGGCGTGAATATATGAGTGGCTTTGAAAGTGCTACTCCCTTATTAATCTTGTCCAAAGCAAAGCTAGGTAGTGCTTTTGAAAGTGGAGAAATAAAACACCAATTATCGCCTGAAAATACTGCTTTGTTGCAGAAATTAGCCCGTAATTGTAGCGTCACCCTTAACACTGTGATTCAGGGGGCTTGGGCGATATTACTTAACCGTTATAGCCGCAATACAGACATAGTTTATGGAATTACAGTAGCGGGACGACCCCCAGAACTACCAGAAGTAGAAGGGATGATTGGCCCTTTTATTAACACTTTGCCGTTTCGCGTCTTAATATCTGGAGAACAAACCCTTGATTCTTGGTTGCAAAACCTGCAAGCACGCACAGCCTTAATGCGTCAGTTTGAACATTCGAGTCTATCAGATATCCAAGGATGGAGTGATGTTCCACGAGGACAACCACTGTTTAAAAGTTTGCTGGCTTTTGAAAATTTTCCGGTTGATAAATCCCTAAAAACAGCAGATTTTGGGTTGAATGTTCCTGAGTCTTCTTTCTTTGAAACTACCCATTATCCCTTGACTTTAGTGGTTGTTCCGGGGGATGGACTCTCACTCAAATTAAGTTACAATGCGAGTTGCTTTGATGCGGTGGCTATGGAATTATTGCTAGAGCAATTTTGCCATCTACTGTTTAACATGGCAAATAATGCTCAAGCACCTTTGCAGTCTTTATCGCTAATTGGTCATAAGGAATCGGTAATTGAGAACAGGCTAATTACCAATTACGAATCACCAATTACCATCAGGGAAATGTTTGCAGAAACTGTAAACAAATATCCAGACCGCATTGCTCTAACATTTGAGAATGAAAGCTTTACATATAAAGAACTAGACCGCCGTTCTCAGCATCTTGCTCAATATCTCCAAAAGCAAGGTATTGGTGCAGATAAACGCGTGGTGATTTGTCTGGAGCGCTCTCCAGAACTGATTATAGCTATGTTGAGTGTAGTTAAGGCAGGGGGTGTTTATGTTCCTCTTGATCCGGCTTATCCTCGCGATCGCATCGAGTTTACCATTTCTGACTGTGAAGCGGAATTAATTCTCACCACAACTACCATCAGTCCCCAACTTCCAGAATCCACACCTAAAATTTGTCTGGATGGGGAAGATGCGCCCTATTTAACTCAAAGCAATGAACCTTTGACAAGAGATACTCTTGACCCTAACTCAGGGGCTTACATTATCTACACATCTGGTTCGACAGGGAAACCCAAAGGTGTATTAGTCACCCAGCACAATGTTACCCGACTATTCCGCAGCACCCAGCAATGGTTTGAATTTAACGAGCAGGATGTTTGGACATTCTTCCATTCCTTTGCCTTCGATTTTTCCGTTTGGGAGATTTGGGGAGCTTTGCTTTATGGCGGGCGACTGGTAATCGTTCCTTATTGTGTCAGCCGTAACCCCCAAAGCTTCCTTGAGCTGCTTCACAATGAGCAAGTTACTGTCTTGAATCAAACTCCCTCTGCTTTTGTTCAATTACTAGCAGCAGAATCAAGTGTGAGAGAGATTGCCTCTTCCCTACGATACATCATTTTTGGCGGCGAAGCCCTGAATTTACCAAGTTTGCGTCCCTGGTTTGAACGTCATGAAGAAAATCAGACGCGCTTGGTGAATATGTACGGAATTACAGAGACAACAGTCCACGTCACCTATAGAGTTATTAGCAAAAAAGATATAGACGACTTATCTGGTAGCTTAATTGGTCAACCAATCCCCGATTTACGTCTCCATATCCTGGATTGTGATGGTAATCTCCTACCAACTGGAGTGATTGGTGAAATTTATGTTGGGGGTGCTGGAGTGGCGCGTGGTTATCTTAATCGACCAGAATTAACCGCAGAACGGTTTGTTGAAGATGCTTTTTCAGTAAATTTACTATCACGTTTGTATCGCACTGGTGATTTAGGACGTTTTCTCCCTAACGGCGATTTGGAATATCTAGGACGCATAGATTATCAAGTGAAAATTCGCGGCTTCCGCATTGAAATTGGCGAAATTGAAGCCGTTATTTCCCAGTTCCCTGAGGTGCAGGAAACTATTGTTTTAGTTCATTCTGAAACCCAAAGTAATCAACAACGCTTAATTGCTTATGTAGTTTGTACTCCTGGAAAGCAACCAACCATCGAAACACTGCAAAATTATTTGCAGCAGCATTTGCCAGATTATATGATACCGTCGCAGATTGTTTATCTGGAGCGATTACCACTGACAGCTAATGGTAAAATTGATCGCAAAGCGCTACCCGCACCAGAAATTAAACGGGAAAATCTTGAAGTTACCTTTGTTCCTCCCGCTACACCCATCGAGGAAATTTTAGCTGACATCTGGCAACAAGTTTTAGGTATAAATCGCATCGGAAGATTTGATAATTATTTTGTTTTGGGTGGCGATTCTATCCGCAGTATTCGCGTTGTTTCGCTCGCACAAACTCAAGGCTTGAACTTAAAATTAGAGCAAATTTTTGCCCATCCTGTGCTGTTAGATTTAGCCACATTGTTGGCAGAATCAGAAGTAGTAAACAGCGATAAGATTGATGAAGAACCCTTCGCCTTAATTTCACTTGCAGATAAAGAAAAGTTCCAAAATTGGGCTGAAGATGCCTATCCTTTGGCACAACTGCAAGCAGGAATGCTCTTTCATGGTGAATATTCACAAAGTTCTACAACTTACCATGATGTTTTCAGCTTCCGAATTCGTATACCTTTTGATCTCAAAGTTTGGGAAGCAGCTTATACCCAAATGTTTGCCAGACATCAGATATTACGGACGGCATTTTATTTAGCTGAATTTAGTCAACCGATTCAGGCAGTTGTTAAAGAGGTAACTGCTAAAGTTGTTTTTGAGGATTTAACTAATTTATCGCCCTCAGCACAAGATGATTATGTAAAAACATTTATTGCCAAAGAACGGGAGAATCGCTTCGAGTACAAGAGTGCGCCATTAATGCGTTTTCATATTCACCTACTCGATGATAATGTGATGCAAGCATCTTTTACTTTGCATCATGCCATCATGGATGGATGGAGTTTAGCTAACTTTTTATCAGAATTAACAGGCTTATACCTATATCTACTCGATCGGGGTGTACCTGCGCCACCAACTCCACCAGCTTTGAAATACTCTAGGTTTATTACCTTAGAAAAACAAGCTTTGGTTGATAGTAGTCAGCGAGAGTTTTGGCAAAATAAACTGGCGGAAATTCCCTTCACTAGACTACCAAGGTGGCCGGGTGTGCTTCCCCTAGAAACGAAAATGGGAAAATTTGATCTCACTTTATCAGAAACAATTTCCCACAACTTAAAAGATTTATCTAAGCAATTGGGCGTTCCTCTAAAAACGTTATTACTAGCAGTTCATCTCCAAATTATTGGTTTTTGCTCTGGCGACACAGAAGTAGTTACTGGATTGGTGAGCAATGGTAGACCGACAGAAACTGATAGCGATCGCGTTTTAGGACTATTCTTAAATACATTGCCATTACGCTTGTCTTTACCGAGGGGTTCTTGGGTTGATTTAATTGCAGAAACTTGGCGGGCTGAACAAGAGTTAATGCCAAATCGTCGGTTTCCTTTGGCAGAATTGCAAAGGTTAAATGAGAATCAACCTTTATATGAAACATCTTTTAATTTTGTTCATTTCCACGTTTATCAAGGACTGCTCAATTGGCGAGAAGTAGGATTAATCCAGGCGGAATCTTTAGATGAAACAAATATTCCTTTTGCTGTCAGTTGGAGTGAGGAAGTAGGTGCAGGACTTCTTTCATTTAATATCACTTACGATCGTCAACAATTTAATGATGAGCAAATCAAGAATATTGTTAACTATTACCAAAGAAGTTTGAAGTCGCTAATTGCAAATCCACAAGCTCATCGTGAATTAGGCATAGATAGTTTAACTCAAAATTTGCAATTACCAATCCCCAATTTCCAATCCCCAATACATGAAAATTTCGCCCAACAAGCAGCAAAAAATCCTGATTCTATCGCTGTTATTTGTGAGGGAGAAAGTTGGACTTATGCCCAATTGAATCAAAAAGCCAATCAGTTGGCGCGATTTTTGGGTGAGTTTGGTATTAGTGTAGAACAGCCTGTGGGTATTTATTTGGAACGTTCTTTAGACATGGTTTGCGCTATGTTGGCGGTTCTGAAGGCAGGTGGTTGCTATGTGCCAATTGACCCTCATTATCCAGCTGTGCGTATTCAGTCGATGTTGGAGGATGCTCATGTTAGTTTGCTGCTGTCTCGTTCTGATTTAGAAATGTGGGATGGGAAAAACGAACCGCAGAGTAACGAGAGTAAAACAAATTTTTTGGATGATTTTTGTCAAGTTATCTGTGTTGATATTTATAGGGAAGAAATTGCAGTTCAATCTGTTGAAGATTTACAAATTCAGGTTTTGGCTGACAATATCGCCTATATCATATTTACATCTGGTTCTACTGGACGACCGAAAGGTATTGCGATTTCCCATCGGGCTTTAGCCCAGCATCAAGCTTGGTTTTTAGAGACTTTTGGGGTGAATTGTGAGGATGTAGTCTTGCAAAAGACACCATTTAGCTTTGATGCTTCGGTGTGGGAATTCTGGACACCTTTGATGGTGGGAGCTAAACTCGTGATGGCAAAGCCAGGAGGTCATCAAAATCCGGCGTATCTAGTCAAAACTATTCAGCAAGAAAATGTGACTTTGCTGCAATTGGTACCGAGTCTTTTAGAAATACTCCTTGGTGAACCGGGATTTTCTGAATGTTCATGTCTGCGTTTAGTTTTTAGCGGTGGTGAAGCGCTGAAAAGACAGGTGTGGGATGAGTTTAGAGATGTTGCATCTAAATTGGTGAATCTTTATGGCCCGGCGGAAACAACTATTGATGTTGCTTTTCATTGTTGTGGAGAAAAGGAAATTACCGAAGTTATTCCCATCGGCAAACCAGTTAGAAACACTCGTTTATATATCCTAAATTCTCATCTGCAACCTGTGCCTATTGGTACACCAGGTGAATTATTTGTGGCTGGCTCCCAATTAGCTCGTGGTTACTGGAATTCCCCAAGCATGACCGCTGCAAGCTTTTTACCCGATCCTTTTGTTGAAAATGCAGGCAGTCGGATGTATCGCACAGGCGATCGCGCCCGGTATTTACCTGATGGTAGGATTGAGTTTCTAGGACGTGCAGATCAACAAGTCAAAATTCGAGGTTTTCGCATCGAAACTGGCGAGATTGTGGCAGCTTTAGAAAAACAAGCTTGGGTAGTTCGGGCTGTCACCAAAGCTATTGCTACTCCTGGTAAACCCAATCGACTAGTTGCTTATCTGGAACTGAAAATACCACCGACATCCTGGCAAACAGTTTTGCGATCGCAATTATCTGCCCTGCTCCCTGATTATATGATTCCTTCGGTGTTTGTCAGTCTCGATGCTTGGCCGTTACTGCCTAATGGAAAAATTAACCTTAACGCTTTACCCGCTCCTGATGAAGAGAATATCATAGCCCGTGAGGAATATATCGCCCCACAAACCAAAACTGAAGAGATTTTAACTAAACTTTGGCAGCAAGTACTACAAGTATCCCGTGTGGGAATTAAAGATGACTTCTTTGAACTGGGAGGAGATTCGATTCTTGCCCTACAAATTATTGCTAAAGCACGGGATGTTGGACTTTATTTCACGCCACAAGATTTGTTTAAAAATCCCCAAGTTGCAGCACTTACACCTCATATTAAAACAACAGCAAAATTACCCAATGCTTTATCAATTCCTGTAGGTAGTGAAGTAGCGCTAACTCCTATTCAGCAATGGTTTTTCCAGCAATCTTTAGAACACCCTGAATACTGGAATCAGACGGTTTTATTGGATATAAAACCGGGATTTAATGCGTCACATTTTCAAACAGTTTTAAGTCATATTGCCGCAAGTCATCCAGCTTTTCGCCTGCGATTCCGCCAAACCGAAGCTGGATGGATACAATGGTTAGATGATGATAGTCATGTTTTAAATTTTGATATTGTAAACCAAACTGCTATTTCTCAAACAGAATTACAAAAAATTGCCAGTCAATTTCAAGCACAACTTAATTTAGCCACTGGCCCTCTATTTCGCGCCGTCTACTTCCATAATAATGATGAGAATAAATCCGATAAATTACTGCTAATTATCCATCACCTTATAGTTGATGGTATTTCGTGGCGCGTCATTTTGCAAGATTTAGCGCTCGCTTGTGATGCTTTACAAAAGGAACAGGAAATTTCCTTATCTGCTCATAGTGTCGGTTTCCCACAGTGGACTCAACATCTACATACCCTAACTGAAAATTCTGATTGGCAAGAAGAAGTAGCTTTCTGGAAAACCCAACAAGTTTCTAATTCAGAATTACCCCTTGATTTTCCTGATGGCATAGCAGAAAATACAGAAGCTTCTGCTACTCAAATAGAATGCAATTTCAGCGAATATGAAACTGATAGTCTGCTGTATGAACTACCACGCACTCACAAAGTTAGGATTCAGGAAGTTTTGCTAGCAGTTCTTTTAGAAGTGGTAACAGAATGGACAGGTGAATCAAAAATATTAATTGCCCTAGAAAGTCACGGACGAGAAAGCGATTTTACTGCCATTGATGTCTCTGATGCTGTAGGATGGTTTACATCTCTTTTCCCTTGCAAACTAGAGAAAACTCAAAAGAGCAATTTAAAAGGCGTTAAAGAACAGTTGCGGAACTTGCCAAATAATGGCTTTGCTTATGGTATCCTTTCTCAAAAACCAGAATTCGCGTCTATCTTACCGCCAATTACCCAAGGCATCCTCTTTAACTACTTGGGGCAATTTGATGAAAATCTTTCCCAAGCAGCACCCTTTACCCCAGTCACCGAAGATGTCGGACTATCCCGACACCCAAAAAATAGGCGGGCTTTTCAACTAGAAATTACTAGTTTAATTGCTAACGGCAAACTCCAAATACGGTTTGGTTTTAGCAAAGCTTTGCACCGAGAAGAAACGATTCGCCGTTTAGCAGATAGTTTTTCTAAACATTTACAGACTTTGTTAGCAACTAGCCGCCAGCAAGAATACAGTATAACATCTACTGATTTTCCCCTCGCTAACCTTAATTCAGAACAATTAGTTATTGCTTTGGCGCGAACTACTGATGTAGAAGATATTTATCCTCTATCCCCTGTTCAGGAAGGAATACTTTTTCATGCAAATTATGAATCAGAAAAAGATATTTATCTGCAACAGGTAAGTGGTGAAATTGAAGGGTTTCTAGACGTAGAAACTTTTAAAAAGGCTTGGGAATCTTGTATTAACCGCCATCCTAGTTTACGCGCTTCCTTTATCTGGCAAGATTTACCCCGACCGTTGCAACGCATTCACCGCCGGGTCAATTTGCCCTTTGTCTACGAAGACTGGCGCGGATGCGATATTAATGAAGTAGCAATGAAATGGTCAATTCTGTTAACAGCAGACCGTCACCAAAGTTTTTCAACAGAAAGGGCCCCACTGATGCGGATGACGTTAGTGAGAACCCAAGAACAGAAATGGCAATTTCTCTGGACTCACCATCATTTACTTTTGGATGGTTGGTCATTACCTCTAGTTTTCCGGGATGCGATCGCATTTTACCAAGCTAAAACAGAACGTCCAAATTTACCACAACCACCCATCTACCGAGACTTTATTGCTTGGTTGCACAAACAAGAATCTGGTTTGGCAGAATCTTTCTGGCGCAAACAATTAAACGGTTTCCGGGAAGCAACTACTTTTGGTATTAAAAAACACTATTCTGAAAATTACCAAACTTTACAAACTACTATCCCCAAAGAAATTTACACCCAACTCAAAATATTTGCTCAAAATAATCAAGTAACATTAAATACTTTAGTGCAAGCTGCTTGGGGCATTCTGTTGAGCCGATATAGTGGTTCTGAAGATGTAGTTTTTGGTGTCACCGTATCGGGACGTACTACCGAATTATCAGGTTTTGCAGAGATGGTGGGTCTATTTATTAACACCTTGCCCTTGCGTCTGAAATTAGATGCAGCTACACCATTGAAACCGTGGTTAATAGAATTGCGCGATCGCATCTCGGCAATTAATCAATATTCCTTCACTCGTTTAGTAGATATTCAAGAATGGAGTGACATTAAGAGAGGAGAACCGTTCTTTGAATCCATTGTGGTTTACGAAAATTACCCAGTGGAAGAAAGTCTGCGTCAAAATCCAGGAGAACTGGCGATCCATTCTGTTGAATCTTTGGAGAAAAATCATTACCCCATCAGTCTATATGCCTTGCCAGGAGATGATTTAACGCTGAAAATCGCTTTTGGGCAGCAGATTGGGAGTGCAAAAACACGAGGAGATATCTTACATCATCTAACCCAAATATTGACCAATTTTGTTACCGAAAAACCGCAATTCATTGGTGAAATTAGTTTGTTATCGAAAGCGGAATTAGGTAAGATAAATTACCCATTACCCATTACCCATTACTCCAATACTCCAATACATGAATTATTCAGTCAGCAAGCCGCTCAAACTCCCGAAGCGATCGCTGTTTTCCCCTCCCTAACCTACGCAGACTTAGAACGCAAATCTAACCAAGTTGCTCACGCACTACTACAACTTGGTGTAACGCCAGAAACCTTAGTGGCGGTTTGTTTAGAACGTCATGCAGGTTTGCCGATTGCACTGTTAGGAATCATGAAAGCAGGTGCGGCCTATGTACCACTAGATCCTACCTTCCCGCGCGATCGCCTGGAGTGGATGCTTGCAGACAGCGCGGCGGCTGTAATCATCACCGAAGATCGACTTGTGCCAGCGCTTCCAGCATCATCCGCAAAAGTTCTGTTGCTAGATTCGGTTTCGACCCAACCAGCAACCGCAGCACCTGCGGTTGCTGGTAACAACCACTTAGCTTACGTTATCTATACATCCGGTTCCACTGGACGACCCAAGGGAGTACAAATTCAGCATGAATCTCTGGTAAATTTCCTCCTCAGTTTCCAAGAAAAACTGCGACTGACTGCTGCTGATACCCTGGTTGCAGTAACTACAGTGTCTTTTGATATTGCTGGACTAGAACTTTTCTTACCATTAATTAGCGGTGCAAAAATAGCCCTAGCTGACAAAGAAACTACCAGAGATGGATTTAAGTTAGCTCAACTAATGCAAACATCCCAAGCCACGGTGATGCAAGCCACTCCAACTACCTGGAGATTGCTCTTGGCTGCTGGTTGGCAACCAAATGATGGTTTTCGCATTCTCTGCGGTGGAGAAGCTTTGCCAGTTGATTTAGCCGCCTCTCTTCTCAACTCTCAGGTGAATCTGTGGAATGTTTACGGGCCAACGGAAACCACAATTTGGTCTACCATCAAAGAAATTAAGCTACAACAGGATGCACATTCCATAGGTAGGGGAATTGCTAACACATCAATTTATATTTGGGATAATGCTGGTAATCCCGTTCCAGAAGGGATTGTAGGTGAGTTGTTGATTGGGGGAGTAGGATTAGCACGGGGTTATCGCCAAAGACCAGATTTGACAGCGGAAAGATTTGTTCCCAATCCCTTAGCCACAAATCCTGGTGAGCGATTATATCGGACTGGTGATTTGGCGCGTTGGCTACCCAATGGTGAAATTGAATTTTTGGGACGCATCGATTATCAAGTTAAAATCCGTGGTTTCCGCATCGAACTAGGGGAAATTGAAACAGTTTTAGAAACTCATCCTGCGATCGCACAAGCTATTGTCCAAGCTATTGACAATACTGTAGCAGGTAAGAAGCTTGTTGCATATCTAGTTGTCAAATCTGAAGCTGAAAAACCCACTATTGAAACTTTGCAATCATATATGTTGGCAAAACTACCGGATTATATGCTGCTTGACTCTTGGGTGTTTTTAGATGCTATGCCTCTAACACCTAATGATAAAGTTGATCGCCTTGCTCTACCGTTACCAAATCAGTCTGATCGTCAAGTTGATTATACAGCGCCGAGAAATGCGATCGAAGAAGCATTAACCTATATTTGGCAAGAAATTCTGCAAGTTGAGAGGGTGGGAGTTATGGACAACTTTTTCCAACTTGGCGGACATTCTCTATTAGCTGCCCAAGTTCATGTTCGCATTAGAAAAGTATTCTTGATTGATTTAGAATTGCGGGAACTTTTTGATACCGTAACAATTGAAAAAATAGCACAACTTTTATTTGTGCGAGAGCCTCAAGTAGGGCGCACTGAAAAAATAGCGAAAGCGTTTTTACGCCTCAAAAAAATGACACCAGAAGAAAAAGCTAAACTTCTAGAAACAAAGCGAAAAATAAATTAAACATCAGAATGTGTAGAAAATAGTAATGGATTATTTTTCAAATTTTCAATTCCCCATTCCCCATTTCCCCAAATGAAGAAATTACTCGTAACTGGTTCATCGGGATTAATTGGCTCTGAAGTTTGTCTATATTTTGCCCATCAAGGTTGGGCAATTCATGGCATTGATAATAACCAAAGAGCTATTTTCTTTGGCCCTCAAGGAGATACTCGTTGGAATCAAAAACGTTTAGCATCTGAACTTAAAGGCTTTGTCCATCACGAGATAGATATTCGCGATCGCACTGCTATTTTAGACTTAATTGATAGTCTCCGACCAGATGCGATCGTTCATACAGCAGCCCAACCCATACCTGTTCGATATTAGAAGCTTTCGATATGGTAGCTTCATTGACTAACAAAAAAATGATTTTTGTCTATATACGAAAAAATCGAGAAGGGGATCACATATGTTACTATAGTGACTTACAAAAAATCAAAAAGCATTATCCTAATTGGTCTATAACTAAGCCATTGAAATTGATATTTTCAGAAATAGTTGCTGCTTGGTCTGATAAATTTATGTTAAATCAGAGATAACAGCAACTTTCATATTATTTCCCCAGTCTGCCTAATTCCAGGAAAAATCTACAAATAGGAATTTTTTGATGAGCAAACATGATTTAATCGCAGTGAGCCACATTGAACGAGTTGAACAACCGACAAAAGAGGAATTACAAAGGAATTTTCTCTCTCGTAGAAGACCCGTCATCATCACTGGAGCTATTAATGATTGGAATGCTCTCTCTTTATGGACTGCTAATTATCTAACTACCTTATTCAGTGATAAACAAGTTGATATAAGTGTTTCTCAAAATAGCATTTTTACAGGCAATTTGGAAAATGGATTTGCTAATTTGAGACAGAAAATGCAATTTAGCGACTTCATCAACATCCTGGTTTCAAAAAATAAAATTGATAAATATTACTATCTGCAACAACAGTCAATTCCCACAGAATTTCCCGAAATACTGCAAGATATTAAGTTCCCAGAATATTTTGATAAAAAGTTATTTGTCGATCCAACTATTTGGATTGGATCTGGCGGCAACACATCCCCATTGCATTATGATGCAATGGATAACTTATTTACTCAAGTTAGCGATCGCAAGCGTTTCCTGTTGTTTGACCCCCAACAAACATCTTCATTATATCCTTTCCCTGCTGGTTCAAAAATTCCCCACATGAGCCAAATAAATATTGAAGAACCAGATTTAGAAAAATTTCCCAATTTCCAAAAAGCCAAATATTTTGAGTGTATTGTCGAACTAGGGGAAATTTTATTTATTCCTGCTTTTTGGTGGCATCAAGTATACTCACTAGGCAATTCAAATCACGAGCTAAACATTTCTGTAAATTTCTGGTCTAAGCCACCTATGAGTCAATTTTTAACCCCTCCTGGTCGAAGATTGGCAGCACAGATACCCGCTATTTTAAAGAGAGCTTTGAGTCGATGATTCTATATTAGAATAGTATAATCTGTGATTTTTTTAACCTTTGAACATTTGTTATTTACCTCATATTCTACCAATCACAAAATATACAACTAATTTATGAAATATGTATGTAACTAAACTAATTGAACTAATTCGTGAATTGCGTAATTTTACTCTCTTCTGGCTGGGGCAATCTCTGTCTGAAATCGGAAATCGCTTGACAGGATTTGGCTTAGGTATCTGGGTTTATCAGAACACTCATGCTGTTACACAATTAAGCTTAGTTATATTTTTTACAACTTTGCCAGGTGTATTAATCACTCCCTTTGCTGGTGCATTAGTAGATAGGTGGAATCGAAAATGGACAATTATTTTTAGTGAAATAGCTGCGGCTTCAATCACACTCACACTTGCTATATTGCTACTGACTGGCAATCTACAACTCTGGCATACTTATGTTTCTGCGTTTTTTACTTCAGTCTGCGGTTCTTTTCAAATGACTGCGAAGGGAGCTGCTTTACCATTGATGGTTCCTAGCAATCAGATGGGGAGGGCTAATGGCTTGATTCAGTTCAGTACAGCATTAGGACAACTGGTTGCACCAATCCTAGCGGCTATACTCATCGCCAATGTACAACTTCAGGGCTTGCTATTGATTGATTTGTCTACCTATTTAATTGGATTATTAACCCTAATATTTATTAATATTCCTCAGCCAGAATCGAGTATTGTGCCAACTATGGGAATATCTACCATCATCAATGATATTGTTTATGGCTGGGAAAACATTTACTCTCGCTTTTTCTTGCTGATTCTACTGTCATTCATGACAATTTATTTTTTTGTTAATGGCATGACTTCTGTCTTAATTAATCCCTTGATATTATCCTTTTCCTCGGCTACGACATTTGGGAGTGTAATGTCAATTGCCGGCGGTGGAATGGTTGCTGGCAGCATCCTTATGAGTATCTGGGGAGGAGGGAAAAAATCGCTCTCTCCTCTGTTTCTATTTTCGGCATTAAATGGAATAGGTTTAATAATCACTGGTATTAAACCCTTTATTCCTACCATAGCCTTAGGCATTTTTATTTCATTTTTTACCTTGCCGATTATTCTAGGTATTAATAGTACAATTTTGCAAACTAGCATCCCCCCAAATATTCAGGGACGTGTTCTTTCATTGTTCTACACTTTGGCAGGCTTGGCTGGGGCTTTTGGTAATCTTAGCGCCAGCCCTCTAACTGATGGTTTTTTAGAACCTATGCTATCTACTGATGGGGTACTTGCTAGTACTGTTGGGCGGTTGATTGAAACTGGTTCAGGGCGTGGAATCGGTTTTTTAATGCTTCTTGAAGGGCTACTTGTTTTAATTATCTCAGTCATTTTATACAATTACTTTGCATTAAAACAAATGGATGAAGAATTGTTAAATACTGATGAGCTAATAGTAAAGAATAAGATAATAAATACGTTGGATCAAGAACATTAAAAAGTTATTCAACTGCTTCAAAACTGCAATATCTGTCACTAGAAGATGATAAGCAATTTTTTTTTAGCCTCATTGAGGTATCTTTGAAATGGAGAAAATTACTGCTACTGTTTACGATACAATTGACCCATACCAATGGGTTACAGATGTGGCTCATGAAGCTTGGAAAGCTAGAGATAAGGAAGTTTGGACTAATAACATTCAGGATTTGATCGCGCCTGATGCAGTCATTCTTGATGCTGGATGTGGGCTAGGAAGATTACTTCCTCGTTTATGGTCAGCTAAAAAGATTGTTATGGTCGAACCAGACCTCAGGAGATTTTTGCACGCTTCATTGGTAGCAAAATGTCTAATTAACCAAGACCAAGAAGTATTAAAAAAATTACAAAATGATGGCTTTATACAAACCAATGAATATGAACGATTGCTTCAAGAAATTTATTCATTACCACTAAAAAATGAGAAAGTCCATCTCCTCAATGATGTGATGCAAAGCAAAGCAATATCGCAATATGGAAATTTCGATTTGATCGTTTGTTCACACATTTTTGAACATATCTCTTTGGATGTTATCCAAGAAAGTCTTGCTGCTTTTTATAACTTTCTAAAGCCAAATGGTTCTTTAGTGATATTTGCTTGCAAATCTCCCATTGTCTATCACTTTCGTGACAATAAAGAGTTTAACCATCAACATATTCTAATTACACAGGAAGAATTTTTTGAAATTTGTAAAAATGGACATTCCGCAGGGTTAGGGATTCGATACATGCCTTTTGACCTTTTGCAATCCCTCCTTACTAACCCCTTTAATCCCACATTACAAGAAATTTTTGGGGATGAGTTCAAATCTCAATCAGAATTTTACCAACTTCCTGCTACACCGCTCTTTACCATCAAGCAATGGGAAGCTTACCATTCTGAATTTTATACTCATAAAAACATGCAGGTTGGCACATATATCGAATACCCGCAAATTCAAGCCCGCCTCTATAGACCGATCAAACCTATAGAGAGTGTTGCGGAAATATTAGACCTTGAACACCAAGTTAATCAAAATGAAACTTTAAAAAAAATGCATTTGATTGATATGGTCGTGGTCGCGAATAAAAATGGTGATTAGAGCAATCTTATTTGAGTTCTGAGTATTTCATAGGACGCTGTTAGCGCAAAGAATACGACTCCAAAGCATAAATGATGCCTTACAGTCTACTAAAAGACCTTCCAAGCGGCGTTCACAACAACTTTCTCTGTAATGATACATATGCAATAAATGGACAAACCGCAATTATTAGCAGAAGCAAATCCCCCGACTTGGTTAAAAATCTTACTAATAATCCTCATCGGGTTAGGTATTTTCTTTCGCTTTGCCCATCTAGGACATAAAACATACTGCTGTGACGAATCTTGGACATCCGTAGCAATTTCTGGTCACACTGTGGCCGAGCTAAAACAGGAAGTTTATAATCATCAAGGCACAATTCCCATTAGCACCTTCGACAAATATCAGCACATTAATCCAGATCGTGGTGTAGCTGATACAGTGAATTACTTAATCACCTCAGACCCACAGCATCCCCCCTTATATTACGTAATGGTGAGATTCTGGGTGCAAGTATTTGGAGATTCACCTACTGGGATCAGGAGTTTATCAGCACTCATCAGTCTGTTCATATTTCCCAGCGTCTATTGGTTGTGTTTAGAGTTGTTTGAGTCTTCACTTGTGGCATGGGTAGCGATGGCATTAATTGCCGTTTCTCCTTTGCAGTTATTTTTTGCTCAAGAAGCACGTCAATACAGTTTGTGGATGGTAGAGATTTTGCTATCGAGTGCTGCTTTATTGCGAGCTATTAGACAAGAAAAAAAAGAAAATTGGGCTTTGTATACCCTCACCTTAGTTTTAGGATTATACACCCATTTATTCACAGTTCTGGTAATTATAGCTCATGGTATTTATGTAGTTATTCAACAACAGTTTCACTTCAGTAAAACCTTACTCAATTATCTGCTTGTTAGTATTGCTGCCTTCTTAATACTTTTGCCTTGGTTGATTGCGATCATCCCCCACACTAGCACAGCACTAGAGCTAACTTCAGGGTCGGGAGTAAAGTGGATAAATAATCCCTTCGAGCTAATCGCTATTTTTTTGATTCGAGTAACTCGAATATTTTTCGATCTTAATTTAACCTCAGATATATTTGCGTTTAATAGTTTTACTCTTGAAGGCTCTTTATTTTATAGTACTCCTGCGTTAATATTCAGTTTAAGCTTAATTATTTACTTGGGATTTTTTCTCAGAAAACTTCCAATAAATAAAACCAGTTTATTGATTTTTATCTTGGGAGGTTTTCCCAGTCTATTGTTAGTGATATATGACCTAATTTCTGGAGGAATTCGCTCCATTCAAGTTCGTTA
Organism: Nostoc sp. DedQUE12a; assembly: GCA_034530795.1. Lineage (GTDB taxonomy): Bacteria > Cyanobacteriota > Cyanobacteriia > Cyanobacteriales > Nostocaceae > Nostoc. The sequence continues at coordinate 30,462 of JAVRCH010000051.1, read as the reverse complement.
CCAACTGCCTTTATATCTTAGTCTAGAAATTATTGTAGCCTATATTTTAGCTTTTAATATTTTGCAACAACATAATTGGCAGGCAAAAATCTCTCAATTCCTAATAGTCGGATTGTTCATAGCAGGTTTAGTTTCTGATGCCAGATTTTTTCAAGCGGAGAATTGGTGGCTGCAATCCGATGGTCAATATATTAGAGAAACAGGTCAAGTTCTCAATCAATCAGAAAAGCCTTTACTGATAATTAATGACTCTCCTGTTAATTTGGGAGGAATTCTAACCTTAAGTCATTATTTACCAAAAGTTTGTCTACTACCTGTAGCAGATAATTTTCTGCTGCCGATTTCTCCGAAATATAGTCATATTTTATTTATGCAAAATAGTAGTAGTTTATTTCATCAAATGGAGCAAGATATAACCTATTCTTTGAAAGTGATTAAAATACTTAATTTACCACCTGGAGGTTTATGGGAATTTGAGAAAATCGAGCGAAATTAAACAGTAGTACTTGAGATTATATAAGTGCTAGAGATTGAGTAAAAATATGATAAGTATGAAACTGAATGAATTACGATCTTCAGATTAACAATCGCACAAATCGACTATACTTAACTTGGCTGTTTATGAGTCGGTTGATTCGTTTCGCCATAGTAGGTTTAAGTGGTGTATTTGTAGACTTGGGAGAATTCTATGTTCTGCATACCCTGTTGGGTTGGTTGTTAACTCCGAGTGCAATACTTTCAACAGAGATAGCAATCATTAATAATTTTCTCTGGAATGATGTATGGACTTTTGGTGATGTGTCTGTTCAGCAACAATTAGTCCAGCGTTTGCAACGTTTTTTCAAGTTCAACTTAATTTGTTTTTTTGGACTTATTTTCAATGCTTTAATTGTGAATTGGCTGTTTTATCGATTTAGAGTGAATGAATATTTGGCAAAATTGGTAGCAATCCTTTGTGTGACTTTTTGGAATTTTTCGCTTAACTGGAAGGTTAACTGGCAAACAAAGGAGACAAAAGTAGATGTTTTGAGAGATGGTGATAAGGCAAATCTCTTAATTTTTATGCTGATGATACAGTGGATTTAGTATTTTACAAATATGGAAAAACTGGAAAGAGAAAAACCGATATTCGCTAATAATTTGAATATAAATAAACTTTATGTAATATTTAATACAAATAATAGTAATATGCAAGGATGATTTCTAGAAGAAAATTTTGATTTATGAATCGGGAAGTCCATTACCTGAGATAAATTGTTTGCCAACTCCCCATCTTTAATTCGTAGGAATGCTATATGCGCTATTTTGACGAATACTGTGAAGTACATCTCGACCCTAGCACAGCACCATATACTTGGGTGTTTAGGAGTGATGAAAAAATCTCCCTCAGATTTGGTGTTCACTTATCTAAAAATCCAGATTATGGTCAGATAGCGTATGAATTGAATGATGGACAAGGATATTGCGATTCAGATCGAATTACGGCACAAACTGAAAGCATTATAGAAAATGGCTTCCAAATGTTCTCACTCATCCTACCACCTATCAGTAATGGGGGAGGATATCGCTACAGTTTAGGTTATGTGGATACATTTGGTAATGAACATACAAGCACGCGATCGCATTTTTTGTTAGTCTGTGATGAAGCACCCCGCTCAATGGCTGAAATTCCATCTGTATTCCTGGGCTATGTAGATAATCAGCCTTTATATGGACTAAAACCAAAGGTTGCAATGACATCTAGTCCTAATGATTGGGATGCACGTCTATTTTACTCAATCATGATTGATCGATTTGCTCGCAGTGCAGACAGCAACTATACTGGTCTAAGTGCAGTCAAATATGATCCGACTTCCCCCTATACAAGTCATGGTGGGAGTATTCGGGGCGTAATTGAGCAGATAACATACTTGAAGTCATTGGGAATTAGAGCCATTATCCTCAGCCCTGTCTATGTCAACGCTGCTGATGGCTATCATGGCTATCATCCCATCCACTTGTTGATGGTTGATCCACGTCTGGGTACACTTATGTGTCTGCGTGAGTTGGTGAAAACTGCTCATGAAGCTGATATTGCAGTCATTTTAGACGTAGTTAACAACCATATTGCAGATAGTATTAACTGGGAAGAGTATGGGGGCCCACCAGGGGGAAAGTTCAAGTATGTGCAAGGTGATGACTTTGCAGTCATGCCTTTTCCTATAGAAGCACGTAACACATTACTCTTCCACGGGCCTGAATACACTGATATGGTAAATCAAAGACTCTTTGGCTTTCTGGAAGATTGGCGAACAGAGACAAGTTATGTTCGAGAATTGCTGATTCAACACCTAAAATACTGGATTGCAGAAACAGACATTGATGGCTTCCGATATGATTCAGCACGTCATGTTGGTCTTGATTTCTGGGAGCCTTGCGTTGAAGAAATATCAAGGTATGCTGCCTATCTTGGGAAAAAGCAGTTTCTACAAATAGCCGAACACGCTGGCAGTACCCATGAAGAAGTAATTGCCTACAATGGGGCTAAATTTTCAAATCTGATCGACTACCCTACTTATTATGCTGTCAAGCATTCTTTGACTGATGGTAATTGGCTAGGGGGTTTGGCAGATTATTTTTGTGGTTTTCTAGAGCCATCACACGTATATCATGCTGGTTGGCGGAATAATATTATGTTCCTCGATAACCAAGATACAAGTAGAATTTTCCATCAATTCTTAAGTTGTCTGGGAAGCCAAAATGAAGCGCGAGTCCGTTTATATTTTGCACTTGCTTGCTTGATTTTAGGGCCACAAATACCTTCTATCTATCAAGGAACAGAGCAAGAATTTTCTGGCGCTTTAGGGATGCATCGCCATCAGGATACAGGTGAGTGCATTGGTCATGATTGCTATGTGCGGGAAGATATGTTTGATAACCCTGGGTGTGTGTGGGAGTTTGGGCCGATTAACCGCAAAATTTTTGAACCATATAATAAAAACCACCCAAGTTTTTTACTAATTCGACAGCTTGCCGAAATTAGGTTTCAAAACAGACTAATTCAGAGTGGAAACCGCACTCTCTTATGCTCTAGGAATAATGGTCTCTGGTGTGTACTCATTCATGGTGCAGAGTATGAACAGCCGCTTTTCGTTGCGATGAACCTGGGAGCCACACCAGTATTGGAGGAGGCTTTCAAAATTCCTAATTGGTACGGGGAGTTCTGCGGAGTCGATATGCTGATTGCTACATCAGGTGGAGTATTCCATCTTGTGGAAGGTGGTATGCGAATTAAACTTCCACCATTCACATTTGTCTTAGGACGACTATTACAGGCGACAAGTAAAGCTCAAGAATAGGAGCAAGTTTTATTGCCTCTCTAATCTCTACATGGGGGACACCTTGCTTGCTGAAGATTCAAAATCAGGCACATTAACTTCTAAGTCTCGGATGGCAGGGTATTGGGAGCCGATAAATGCTGTTACTAATATAAAACACCCGATAATTACGAACAATAGTCCAATACCACGACCAGGCCCAGAGCCAATTATTTGGCCAACCAGTACTTGAGACCAAAGTCCATCAAAAGCCATCAGTGGCTCGAAAACATAATCAGCTAGTGGGCCTGCAATGATCGCAGCTAGCGGTACAGCGACCCCCCACATCGCTCCGGTTAATGCAAATACTCTTCCCTGTACCGACTCAGCAACTTTTGTCTGCAAGATAACTTGCACTGAGCCATTGATGAAAGGTGCGGTCAGGAAGAAAAGTAAAGTAGCGATCGCAATTTGGATGATAGAAGGCCGTAAACCAGCAATGGCAATGCACACCCCACTCAATGACATAGTGATTAGAACAGGGCCGATCAAGTTCTGCCAACTATTCTTCCATGTACTCATCACTATAGCCCCTATGAACATACCAAGACCGCTAGCAAATGCAATCTGTCCTAAGTTAGCTGGCGTAGTTAAAGAAAGAATTAGGGGAAAGGTTAGTACACTGACAAAGCCAACCAGGAATTGGTAAACCGTAAACAGAATCACAAAGCTGAGTAGTCCAGGACGCTGTGTTAGATAAGTCCAGCCATACAGTGTTTCTTCCAAAAGTGAGGCAGGCGGAGTGTCTTCATTGGCATCAGTAGCTTGGCTTAACTCCGGGAATCGCACTAACAGAAGGGGAACAAGGGCAACTAGTAAAGTTGCGAAGTCGATGATGAGAATGCCTCTTTGCTTAACAATACCCAGCAAAATACCTGCTAGTAAAGGCGAGATGATTTGCTGAATGCCCATTCCCAATTGAATCATACCGCTCACCCGTGCTAAATCTTCTTGAGGCACCAAAGAGGTAATGGAAGCTTTATAAGCGGGCGTATGGAAAGCACCGATGATGGAAGTGATGATATTTCTGAGATAGATGTGCCAAATCTCTAGTTGACCAATACTGATTAGCAGTATCAGAATTAGTGTAGATAGTCCTTTAAAGACATGACTAATAATCATTATCCAGCGACGATCCCAACGATCGACTAATGTGCCTGCTATTGGCGAAATGACGATGAGTGGTATTGTACAAGTCAGGGTAAGGAAAGCAAATTGGGTAGCAGAGCCAGTTTGCTGGAATACCGAGATATCCAGAGCAAACCCAGTCATAGAGACGCCAATCAGAGAAATTAATTGTCCTAACCAAATAAATGTAAAAATACGCATTTTTATGTATAAAATTATGATTTATTTGTCGTTCTGTATTATATGTATACTTGGTCAAGTTGAAATGAAAGTACTACTTATTGTAACTAAGAGGAAGTGCGTAAACTCTAGATTGCGGAGTAGATCTACAGGAATAAAGTTAGCGATCGCTAGTAGGGGGTAAATTGCGATCGTCAAGGACACTCTCTTTTGAACCTGTGCGTGATTAATCCTACCGCAGTAACTAGAAGGCATAGTTATGAAAATCCTCAGAACTAGAAAAATTTATATAGTCTACAAATGAATCGATTCAGCTTGAAAGCGGTTAAACGGTTTTGGGCGATCGCTCAACTCTATTGGTTAGGTAATGAAAAACGAGGTGCTATAGGTTTACTTGTGCTTCTCGGAGTTTTATTGTTAGCTACTACCCAAGTCAAGGTATTGTTAAATAGTAAACAAGGAGATTTAATTTCTGCCCTTTCCGCTCATAATAGTACTAAATTCTGGCAAGGTATACTGGTTGCGTTCGGGGGAATAATTGTCTTTGGTTTTCTAAATTCTGCCTATGGTTATCTGCGAGAGACAATCGGCATTTATTGGCGACGATGGTTGACCCATCATTTACTTAATCAATATTTCAAAAATCGCGCTTTTTATGAGCTGAGTAACTCCCACAAAGAGATTGATAACCCAGACCAACGTATTTCTGAAGATGTTGCCAATTTCTGCCAGCAATCTATTCAATTTTTGGTCAACTGTCTGGAATCTGTTTTTGTAGTAATTGCTTTTAGTGTCATTCTCTGGTCTATTTCAAAAAATCTAGTTATTGTTCTGGTAATTTACTCCATTTTAGCCTACGCCATAACAATTGGGTTCTATGGCAAAAAATTAACGCAACTAAATTTTGAACAACTCAAAAAAGAAGCTGATTTTCGCTTTGGTTTAGTTCGTATAAGAGAGAATGCCGAGTCTATTGCTTTTTATAACGGTATCCTTCAAGAAGCCAACAAAATTAAACTTATATTTAATGAGGTTTTTAAGAATTTTAAGCGATTGATATTATGGTCAGAGGTGTATTTAAATATATTTAAATATCAGTTTGGTTATCTACCCTGGATCATACCAGCATTGATTTTAGGAAACCAAATTCTGTCAGGTGAAACAGAGGTAGGAAAAGTTACAGAAGCGGGTGGTGCCTTTGGGCAGGTCGCTTTTTCTGTGAATCTGATTATGTATCAGTTTGAAAAATTCACTAAATTTGCTGCTTCAATTAATCGCCTATACATCTTTTCTGAATATCTCAAACAGCCAAGCAAAGCAATAGCTAATGCTAAAACTATTGATATAGTCATAGACAGCCGTTTAGCGTTGGAAAACCTGACTGTCCAAACTCCCAATTATCAAAAAACTTTATTTAGCAATCTTTCTGTAGCACTGCCAACAGGACAGGGATTACTAATTATGGGAGATAGCGGTTGTGGCAAAAGTTCTTTGTTGCGTGCCTTAGCTGGTTTATGGAATTCGGGAACAGGTGTAATTGTTCGTCCAGAATTAGAAGAAATGCTATTTTTACCGCAGCGTCCTTACATGATTTTAGGGAGTCTTCGGGAGCAGTTAATCTATCCTAAGGCCAAGGTTAATCTGAGTGATGAAGAACTTCATCAAGTTCTGCACAGAGTAAATCTGTCAGACTTAGCAGAACGTTTTGGTGGTTTTGAGGTCGAGCAAGATTGGAGTGATGTTCTTTCTTTGGGAGAACAACAAAGATTAGCTTTTGCTCGGCTTTTAGTTACAAAACCAAAATATGCAATTTTAGATGAAGCGACTAGTGCTTTAGATATTAATAACGAAGAACATCTTTATAGTCTTTTAGTAGAAACAGAGACAACCTTTATTAGTGTTGGTCATCGCCCTACTCTCAAAAAATATCATCAGGTCATTGTTAATCTTTAAATTTGTCAAAATATCAGGTATTTTCTATGAGTCGTGTAATATTTATGAACGTTTCCGCAGCTGGGCACGTTATTCCAACCTTTGGATTAGTGACGGAGTTGATGAAGAGAGGTGAAGAGGTAATTTATTACGAGGTTCCCCATTTTCAACAAGAAATCGAGTCTTTTGGAGCTGCTTTTCGTTGCTATCCTCAACTCAATCCTGAGACAGCGCCACCATCTGAAAATGAAATGTCTCTAGTGCCCTCTCTAACTTGGTGTACTCGTGAGATGCTACCAGCACTCTTAGAATCAGTGCGTGCAGAAAAGCCAGATTATATTATTCACGACTCTCTCTGTCTCTGGGGAAGGCTAGTAGCACAGTTGCTCAATATTCCTGCCGTTAATTCCATTGCTACAGCCGCTTTTACTCCCGAAAGTTTCTATGAATGTCCTTGGCTGAGGAAGAAACTGCCGCGATTGTTAAAAGAGGCGGCTGGTGGGATGAAGCACTATCGTCAACATCAACGTGAGTTGCGAGCAACTTATGGTGTACCTCCAATTAAATTTATTGACACCTTTACCAATATTGAACCTCTTAACATTTGTTATTTACCGCTAGAACTCCAACCTTATAGCGATAAATTTGACGAACGCTTTCATTTTGTTGGCCCTTGTAATCCAGTACGGGCAATGGAATATGATTTTCCAATAGAGAAATTGAATTCATCCAAGCTCATTCTGATTTCATTTGGGAACATTCATGACCCAGGTTTGGGATTTTATCATAAATGCATTGAGGCTTTTGGTAACACAGATGCTCAGGTAGTAATGGTGTTGAGTCCAGCAATAGAAGTCACACTTCTAGGAGATATCCCAGAAAACTTTATCATTCGACCTACGGGTACTGTTCCTCAATTAAAAATATTAGAGCGTGCCAGTCTATTTATTATGCACGGTGCAGGCGGTGGAACACGGGAAGCTGTCTGGTATTCGGTGCCAATGATTGCAGTACCACAAACTTATGAGCAAGAAATCATTTCCCGCCGCATTCAGGAGCAGGGTGCAGGAATTATGATGATGTTAGAAGATATAACTTCAGAAGGCTTGCAGCAGACGGCACAACGAATTTTTGATAATAACTCTTTCCGAGTAAATAGTGGTCGTTTGGGTGATGCTTGTCGTGCGGCTGGCGGAGTAAAGCGAGCGGTAGATGAAATTCTGCGATATGTTTATGAACAGAAATCTTCACAGCCATTACAATATATATCTTAATTGCTGCTAGAGAAGTTAGAAAAAATTTGTAAATAAAGTTATACCAATTCTCCATGAAGATGCACTTAAATTCACAGAAAATTGGTATTACATAAGTAGTACTGTTTTGATTTTTTTGAAGTGAGCTTCTTTTATAAACAAGCTCACGCGAAAGAATCATACAGTACCTTTGAGAAAAGAGCGAAAGAACCAGTATGGTTCTAAAAGCATACCGAATAAAACTCTGGTTATCTGGTGTTTTGCAGGCAGCCAAGAAGTAGTCATGTGGTGTATGGTATAAGTCTCTGAGCTAGGCTGGCTCTTGAAGATTTTGCCGTTTAGTTCCATTGGAGCACCTGGTTCAAAAATATATCCTGGGCATATACGAACTGTGGGACTTTCATGGAATTTACTTGCTACTACGGAATCATTTAACATGATAGGCCCGGTGCTGTAGCCCACATAATAAGGCATGGTATTTTGGGCTGAATTATCTTTGCGTTTTTGTAATTCATCGAAGACTTTTAGCCAGAGGGGATGCCCTGGAACACTTCCCATAATGGCATTACTAAAGCAAACTAATTTTGAAAGCACAAGCTCAAAATCTGCTAATAAATCATCAAGTGGTTTGAGGCATTCAATATCCATATCAATATAGAAGCCTCCATAATGGTGAAGGATGAAATAGCGTATGGCATCAAAACGTTGAATTTTATGGGGATAAGCATCAAATATTGGCAGAAACCAGGAATAATTATCTGCCATAAATTTCCTTGCTCTGGCTTCATCCCAAAATTGGTGTTCCCAATCAGGGTGATGTTGTAAAACTGTTTGATGATAACGACGATATTTTTCTGGTATGGCTGCTTCTCCCAGAAAAAAAATCTGATGGATTATTTTGGGAATTTTAGTCATGGGGTATGTTGAGGAATGGGCCGGGGAAATAGAGAAGAATTAGAGCATTTTATTGAATAAATAGAATAAATTCCAGCGAATTAACAAAATTATCTTATTTACCCAATAATTACCTTCAATTTTTCTTTACATGCTTCTTTTCTCTCCCCCTGCCTCTTCTAACTTCCCTGCTCCCCCTGCTCTCTTATTGCTGCATCGCCTGACGTAAACTTAAAGGACGCATATCTGTCCATACTTCTTCGATATAGGCTAAACATTCAGCTTTAGGGCCTTCTTTGCCTACTGATTTCCATCCTAATGGCAGTTCCTGTTTCCATTTCGGCCAAATTGAATATTGTTCTTCATGATTGACTACTACAAGATAAATAATTTCGTCGTTGTGTTCGTTGTTACTCATGATTTTTTAGGCTCCTTTATTTTGGTGATTGGTCTATTACCCATTACCTTTAACTAATATGCCGTCATCGCTTAAGTTTACGGAACGGCGTTGACGCGATGCTTTGGGAATATCGGCGGTTGTTTGCACAGATGGAGAAGCTGCTAGTAAAAGAGCGATCGCTTCTGGGGTGCGATGGGTGAATAATTGAGGTAGGGGAAACTCGGTTTGATAGCTTTGGCGCAAACGGATGGCTAATTGGGTAACTAGCAGGGAATCTCCGCCAATTTCAAAGAAATCATCGGTAATTCCTACCCGTTCTATTTGTAATAAACTAGCCATCAGGGAACAGATAGTTGCTTCTTGGTCATTTCTGGGTGCAATGTAAGGTTTATTTGTCCCACTCCAATCGGGTGCGGGTAAGGCTTTATAGTCTACTTTGCCGTTAACTGTTAAGGGAATGGCTTCTAGTGGCACAAAGACCACTGGAATCATATAGTCTGGTAATTTGCTCTTTAAAAACTCTGGTAAGACGGTTCTCAAGTCTGAATCGGTATTAGAAATAAAGTAAGCAATTAGCCGATTATCTCCATTTGCAGCTTTCCTTACAGTGACTAAGGCTTCTTTTACTTGGGAGTGAGTGCTGATAACAGCGGCAATTTCACCTAGTTCAATACGAAAACCGCGTATTTTAACTTGCTGGTCGGCGCGTCCGAGATATTCTAGTTCGCCATTCGGTAGACGACGCGCTAAATCTCCACTGCGATATAGACGACTACCAGGAGTTTTGGCGTAGGGGTCGGGAATAAATCTCTCTGCACTTAAACGAGGCTGATGCAGATAACCCCGCGTCACTCCCGCACCGCCAATGTAGATTTCCCCAGGAACCCCTATCGGCATTGGTTCCAGGTTCTCATCTAAGATATAGAGATTTAAATCGGGAATCGATTGACCAATAACGCTACCTTGATTGGTGTTTATATCTGCTTGGGTAATCGGTCTATAGGTGACATGAACGGTGGTTTCGGTAATACCGTACATATTAATTAATCTCGGTTTTTCGTCGCCATATAACTCAAACCACGGTTGTAGGCTTGGTAGTTCTAAGGCTTCTCCCCCGAAAATGACGTACCGTAAAGGTAGCTTTTGTGTCTCTGATGTGGCTAATTGGATTAATTGCTTAAAGGCTGATGGAGTTTGATTTAATACCGTAACTTTGTGGTTTTGGAGCAGTTGGAAAAAGTCTTTTGGTGAGCGACTTGTCCAATAGGGGACTACGACTAGTTGACCGCCATATAGCAAAGCTCCCCACAGTTCCCAAACAGAGAAGTCGAAGGCGTAGGAGTGAAACAACGTCCAAACATCTGCGCTGTTAAATTCAAACCAGGATTGAGTGGCTTTGAGCAGGCGGATAACGTTGGCATGGGTAACGACACAACCTTTAGGTTTGCCTGTGGAACCACTTGTATAAATTATATAGGCTGGATGCTCTGGTAATATCTGGACTGCTAAGGACTTATGGCTTTGATTTTCTAGTTGGGTGGCTATATCTTCTAGAATGATAATTTCGGTATCACCTGCGGGAATTTGGGGAACGACTGAACGCTGGGTGATCAGTAGAGAAACGCCACTATCTTGTAATAGAAATTCTATGCGATCGCTTGGATAACTAGTATCAACAGGAACATAAGCACCACCAGCTTTGAGAATTGCTAGGATGGCTATTACTAAATGTTCCGAACGTTCTAAACAAAGCCCTACAAGGGTTTCTGGTTTAACGCCTTTGCTTTTGAGGTAATGTGCAAGGCGATTGGAACAAGTATTTAATTCCGCAAAACTGAGAGTAGTTTCTTGGAAACAGAGGGCGGTTTTGTCTGCATATTGGGACACCGCTTGAGCAAAGGCAAAAACCAGGGTTTTGTCAGATAGATAACTGGCTGAGTCGAGATTGGAAGCTTGCAGTAGACTTTGGCGTTCTTCAGAAGAGAGGAGCGATCGCTTGTGGTATGGTGTTTGTGGTTGAGTGGCAAGTTCAGTCAGGGCAGTTTGATAATACTTGCTATATTGCTCAACTTGTGCATCGCCAAACTGCTGCACGTCATAGATTAAATTTAATTGCAGGGCTGCACTTCCTGGAACCAGACAAAACTCTACTAAAAAGGGAAAGTCTGTCTCTTCAAAAATATCAACGTTGTTAACTTCAACTTGAGGTAGATTTAGCAGTCCTTCATATACGTGAAAATGGACGTAGTTGAATCCCACTTCAAATAAAGGACGCCGATCAATCAGGCGTTGCATCTCAGCTAATGGGAAATTCCGATAAGGGAGGATATCCCGTTCAGCACGGAAAACGGTTTGGATTAACTCTAACCAACTACCGGATGTTAATTCCATCCTCAACGGTATCGTATTGACGAACAAACCTAACAGATTTTCACTGTCAAGGGTTTCGGGTCGTCCATTGATGACATTACCAGTCACAACTTCATTTTGTCCAGTTAAAAAGGAGAGAACGCGCAGATGCACGGCTAAAAGCGCAGTTTTCAGAGGGACTCCAGCATTTTTGGCAAGTTTGTGCAGGCTATTAGCTAACTGCTCGTCAATAGGGATTGATAAGCGTTGCAGATGGCGTTGTAAAGACATGGAATGCTCTACATTCAGACGCGGGAGGGTGCTAACTTCCAAGTTGCTGAGATGTTTTTGCCAAAATTCTTGCAGTTGCTTGTCAGCGATCGCTTGTTGTTCTTGAGCGATAAAATCTCTGTAAGCAATCTCTGGAACTGTCAAGGCTGGAACATTTCCGGTTTCTAAATACTGAACATAACGTTGTAATAATTGCGTGAGTAATGTTGCGACACTCCAACCATCCAGAATGACGTGGTGAAAACTGAAGCTGAAGCTGAGTTGGTCATCTGAGAGTCGGTGAATCTGGAAGCGGAATAAGGGAGGTTTCGCGATATTAAAGGAGCGGGTTTTTTCAGACTCAATCCATTTGGCGACTTGCCCAGGTGCATTCGCTCCCAAATTACGCAAATCGACAACCGTTAAAGGTAATTCAACTTGAGCGTGAACAATTTGAATCGGCACGCTGTATCCTGTCCAGTGGAAAGAAGTCCGCAATACTGGATGTGCGCGGCAAATATCAGCGATCGCATTTTTCCAAGCTGCTTCTGAATAAGTAAGGCGTAAATCAAAGGTGAAAATTTGGTGGAAAATTGCCGAGTCAGGATGCATCTCACTGTGATAGAGCATTCCCCCCTGTAAACTAGAGAGGGGATAAGCATCTTCGGCATCTTTTGGTAAGCGCTGGCGATCGCTTTCTGATATAAGGTAAATAGCCGTAGTTTCACCCAATGCAGTTGTAGTTAATACTGCTTTTTTAACAGCTAACTGGCGCACAGTTGCAAATTCATAGAGGTCTCTGGCGGAAATTGCAAAACCTGCTTTTTTAGCTTTGGCAATAACTTGCAAAGCCAAAATCGAATCACCGCCAATTTCAAAGAAATTATCGTCAATCCCGACTTTTTCCAGACCAAGGACTGCGGATACAATTGCACAGAAGCTTTCTTCATCAGCATTGCGGGGAGCTACATAGTCTTCTTCTACCCTTAAAAGGTTCCAATCGGTCGTAGGTAATGCTTGTGTATCAATTTTACCATTAACAGTCAAAGGAAAGGCTTCTAAACTTACGTAAGCTGCTGGTATCATATAATCAGGCAGCTTGGTTTTGAGGTACTGACGCAGCTCATTGGTATTAGGATGGGATTCCCCTGGAACATAATAAGCAATCAGCCTATTTTCTTCTTCCCATTCATCAGTCAAAATCAAAGCTTCACGAACTTGAAAATGGGACGTTAGCGCTGTTTGGATTTCTCCCAACTCAATCCGAAAACCGCGAATTTTGACTTGTCTATCTATTCTTCCTAAATATTCTAAATCTCCGTTAGGCAATCTCCGCGCTAAATCGCCACTGCGGTAAAGCCGTCCTTCTGCAAAAGGATTCGGTAAAAATCGTTCTGCTGTAAGTGCGGGACGATTTAAGTAACCGCCAGTCACCCCTGCACCGGCTACATAAATTTCTCCTGGTAATCCATCAACAACGGGTTCTAGCTTTTCATTGAGCAGGTATATTTGCAAGTCGGGAATCTCTGTACCGATTACACTAGCACGGTTTTTGCTAAGGTCAGACTGGGAAATGGGGCGATAGGTGACGTGAACGGTGGTTTCTGTAATGCCGTACATATTAATTAAACGCGGGGTTTTATCCCCGTACCTTTCCAGCCAGGGACGCAGACTTGGCAAATCCAAAGCTTCACCGCCAAAGATAACATAGCGCAACGCCAGTTTTCCCACACTGGCTTCGTCGGCGCGAATCAGTTGGTTGAAGGCGGAAGGAGTTTGATTCAGGACAGTTACTTTTTCTGTGGTGAGAAATTCGCGGAATGATTCTGGGGATCTACTCAACCAGAACGGAATAATAATCACTTTTCCCCCGTAGAGTAAAGCTCCCCACAATTCCCAAACGGAAAAATCAAAGGCGAAGGAGTGAAACAGCGTCCAAATATCTTGTTCGTTAAAGCCAAACCAAGCTTCTGTGGAACGCATTAACCGGATGGCGTTAGCATGGGTTACAACACAACCTTTGGGCGTACCAGTGGAACCACTCGTGTAAATTATATAAGCTGGCAATTCTGGTTTTAAGTAGATTGCTGGCGATGTATCTGGTTGATTGCTAAGTTCTTTTTCTATAGATTTGAGGGTAAATGCTACTACTTTTTTGTGAGTCAATTCTGATAAAATTGAGTCTTCAGAAATGAGTGCGAAAATCCCGCTATCTTGCAGAATTAGTTGCAGACGTGCAGAGGGAGAATTAGGATCTAGAGGAACATAGGCTGCACCAGCTTTCAGGATTCCTAGTATGGCAATAATTGTGTTTTCAGAACGTTCTAAACATAATCCTACTCGTGTTCCTGGCTGCACTCCTTGGCTTTGTAAATAATGAGCTAGGCGATTCGCCTTTGCATTGAGTTCGGCGTAGGTGAGCGTGATTTTGTTAAATTGAACTGCTGGATTTTCAGAATATTTGTTGGCCGTGCTATCAAAAGCGGAAATGAGTGTTTCTATGGTTGACGCGAAACCTAACCCCCTAATTTCCTTACCTTGTAGGAAAGGGGGAAGATTCAAAGCCTCTCCCCTTTTAGCGGAGAGGTTTTCCAAATCCCGTGAAATGCTTACTTCCGGTAATACAATAGAAAGGCTAGAAATGGTTTGTTCTAAATTTTCTCCAGCTTTATTAAACAGGTTTTGGAAGTTGGTAACTATCTGTTCTACTATCTCAGAATCTAGATAAGAAAGGTTGTAGTCAAAATCAATTTTGATGTCACTATGTTCCTCATATTCTCGCACATAGATAATCAGTGGAACTTTTTGTTGACGACTGTAGAGAGGAACACAGCTTGTTTTAGTATCAGCAAAACATTCGTTGTAATCGTGCCTTTCGTAGGAAAGATAAACTTCAAATAAATGGTCTTTGCTGCTTGGTTGTAAGCCAGAGATTCGCTTTATTTCTCCTAAGGGAAAGCGTTGATGGCGATAGTCTTGCCGCAATAGAGAGCGGATTTGATCTAGAAGTTCATGGACTGTTTTATTGCCATCGATCTCCACCCAGAACGGAATAGTGCTGACAAATAAACCAATGGCATCCTTGAAGCTTTTTTTATTGCGATTTAAAAGAGACAAACCAACAACTAAATTACTTTTATTATAGCGTTTATTTAAATAAATTGTAACTAAACTTAAAATTAGATGAAAGACATTCGATTGAATATTTTGGCAAAGAGTATTAACCCGGTTATATTGCTCACGAGAAATATAAATAGATTGACGGTTTCCCATCAATTCTTGGGGCTTAATTTGAGGAAAAATCTTAGATGAAACCTGTTTGAGGCGTTGCTGCCAATATTCGCGATCGCGCTGAAATTTATTTGATTCTAAATACTCTGATTCTTCCTGAAGATATTCAATTAAAGACCAATCTCTTTCTATTTGATTATCCGTACCTTTATTAATAATTTGATTGTAAGTCTTGATGACTTCCCTGAAGAAAATAGAGGTTCCCCAACCATCGGTGATGGCATGATGATATTTAGCAAAAATAATATGTTTTTGGCTATTGGTACGAATTAGTTGAAAAGCCACAAGTGACGAATTTTCACCAAAGCTAAAAGGCGTGGTAAATTGCCTGTTTATATACTCTTCGGCATCTCCTTCACTATTTTCATGACTTGAAAAATCAACCAAAGTCACTTTTGCATCTTGGTGCGGTGCAATTGTCTGCAAAGGCTTACCTTCAGATTCATAAATTCGTGTTCGTAAACCTGGATGGCAGCGAATTACTTTGTTAATGGCATAATTAAGAACTTCAATATCAAAAGCACCCTGAACCGTGACAACTGCACCGATATTCAGATGGGAGCCTTCCGGCCACATCATTTGGTCAATATAAATTTCTCTTTGATTAATTGATAATGGAAATATTTTATTCACAGTGTCTGTCATAATTCCTTAAATAAATTAACCTTTCTTAGGGGCAAAAGCTACAGCATAATTGGCTTTGCTCCCAAGTTAATATTTACTAAGCACACACGGAGTGAAAAATCTACTGTTTCTACAGAATATATACAACTGAGTTAATTATTTAACGCTTACCCTCAACTTGACACAAAACAGTAAAGTATCAAAATTAACCATGTAAGCCCCGTCATTCATAAATATGGATTAGCTCATTTTAGTTAGAATGTTTTCATTTTGATAATTTTCTCACAAAAGCTATAACTACAACTTATTATTAGTCAAAATGTGGTTGACAAGAAGATAATTATATGAAATATATGATGATGTCAACACGATGATGTAAAAAATTTATCTTGCTCTGCAATTGAGGCAGGCTGTTTTATGCTGACGCCCAAGTCTTGAGAGGTAAAATTTTGCCAAAAATATTGTGAGTCTACAAGTGCAAAGGGCTGGAACTTCTAGTAATACAGACTATAAACGCTGGATGTATGTCTGCTTTGAGCGCAACGAGTAAATCGGTTTCAAGATTTTTAACCCAGAAATTTTAAGTAAAGACTATGCCTAAAAGAGTCGTTTCTAAAGAACCCCTGTTTAACTTTCTTGACATTCATGTATCGGAAATAGAGAAACATCCCAGCGCTCTCCAAGATATGTTGTACAACCGCAGTTTCGAGGGTATGATTATCCGCGAGGTGTTGCCTCAAAATGTCGTCGAGCAGGTCGTCAATCGCCTAGAGAACAATGAAGGCGGCATGAGTTCGATCCTAGACTCTAAGTTTGCCGATATGGCTAAAGGTCCTTATAGTTTCGGTGAAAACATTATCTTTTGCGATCCTAACTTGCAGCAGTACTTTGATTATGCAGCAACCTTCCGGCAGAAGTGTCGCATATTATTCCAAGGGACGGTTGACTTTGAGAACCGAGTAGAGTCAGTGTTTAAATTTCTTTCCAGCGTCAAGAAAGTGCAAGTTCCCACTGGACCTGAAGGGCAGACTTACATTCCAGCTACTATCAGGAAGTTGCCCAAGGGACACGAATTTACGATCCACGTTGGCAATGATTTCTTGAACAAGCCTCAAAGTGACCATTTAAGAACCCTGGTCGATATCACTGACCAGTTGAGCTTCTACATCCCCCTTACTCTCCCCGAAGGTGGCGGCGATCTGATCGTCTACGGACTGGAATGGGACGGCGAACCCTTACCCTTTCAAGACGCAACCTCAGAAAGCGGGTATACTTCTTGGACATATCAACAATCACATCAGCCATTTGTTGAGCAGTATGGAAGCATGACCTTTGCACCCGGTCTTGGAGATATGATGCTATTCGATGGTGGTCGATTTTACCACTGTATCGCTCCGACAGTTGGCGATCGCGCCAGGATAACCATTGGTGGATTTCTCACCTTTTCTAAGGAGCATGATGCTATTTACTACTGGAGCTAATTTTGTATGGCGAAAGTGAGTATTGTTACTCCCTGCTACAATGCAGAAAAATTTATCGGTAAGGCAATAGAAAGTCTGATTGCTCAAACTTTCACCGATTGGGAGTATGTGGTTGTAGATGATGGTAGTACTGATAAATCTAAAGAAATAATAGCAAATTATCTAACTATAGAACCTCGTATGAGGTTGATCGGACAGCCCAATAGTGGGATGTGCATAGCACGTAACAATGGTTTGAAAGCTTGTTCTTTAGAATCGCAATACTTATTATTTTTCGATGCGGATGACTGCTTAGAACCCCAGATGTTAGAGGTTATGGTTAAATACCTTGACAAATATCTTCATGTGGGTGCTGCTTACTGCGATTTCCATAACATTGAGGAAGATGGTAAGTTGATAAACACCGTTTACTCTCCAAGATTAGTTCCTTCTTTTTTTGGCGTAAAAAGCCTACCTTATGATACTCCTGAAACACCTTTAGCAGCTATTGCCGCTGGTTTAGGAGGAGGACTAGACGGACGTTGTGTTTTTCGCCGATGTATATATGAAAAGACATCGGGATGGGATGAAAATTTAGGGAGAAATGGTGGACATATACTTGACCTCTTGCTACAAGTTGCTTTAGTCAGCGAAGTTCATTTTGTAGCTGAAAAACTGCATCAATATCGTTTACATAGTATTAATCAACTACATAGGACAGTTAACTTTCAAGCTCAAGCTCAAAAAATTACTAACAAATGGAAAGATGGAAAATGGTTGACCCAAGAGCAAAAAGCCAAAGTAGCTCAAGTTCTGTGGTTTTATGAAAAAAGATTAATGCCTTTATTCGAGATGCAATCTGGAACAGACTTGATGGGGCGTGGACAAGTTGGTACAGCATTAAGGTTATATCTGGAAGCTGGAAAAAAGTATTTTATGTCATTTTTTCCGGCATCATTAAAATAGACTTATTTTATTTATATATATTATGTATGATGAATTCAGAAATCAATGATATTGAACTTTTAGAATTCCTTCTAGAAGAGGAAGGAATCGAACTAGAAAAAGACCAGTTTTTGATTCCGCGTCGCAGTCTTACCCAAGCACCCGCTTCTTTTCAACAAAGGCGTTTGTGGTTTCTTTATGAATTAGAACCTACATCTTCTGCTTATAATATTTGTTCTGTATTCAGTCTACATGGGAATTTACAGGTAGAGGCTTTGCAGGAAGCTTTTAAACAATTGCAACAGCGACATGAAAGCCTGCGAACCACATTTATAGAAATTGATGGGGAACCTTGGCAACAGATTCACCCAGATTATTTAGCCGAAATTGTATTAGAAGATTTGAGCAATAACACAACAGATGCTGAAAAACAAATCTTGAGAATAGGGCGTTATGAAGCTGAATATGGCTTTGATTTAGAAACAGGGCCATTGGTGCGATCGCGTCTTTTTCAGCTAGCATCAAAACAATACATACTCACCCTCACTCTTCATCATACCATTGCTGATGCTTGGTCAATTGGCGTTTTTTTACAAGAAATTGCTGTTCTTTACCAATTGGCTATTCAAAAAGATGAAACAGCACTCCCAGATTTAAAAATTCAATACGCCGATTATGCCTTATGGCAACAAGAAACATTTAATTATTTAGCTTTGCAAGATAGTCTTGCTTATTGGGAAAAACAACTAGCAGAATTACCAATTTTGCAATTTCCCATTGATTTTACTAGACCCCGCCTCCAATCATTTCGGGGAGATTTGGTGAAATTTTCTTTACCAATTTCTCTCACAAATGCTATTCGTACCTTCAGCCAAAAAGAAGGTATCACTTTATTTATGACCCTGATGGGTGCTTTCCAGGTTCTTTTAGCGCGTTACACCGGACAAGAGGATATACCAGTCGGTACTTCCATCGGCAATCGTCCGGGAATCGATGCTGAAAAACTCATTGGTTTTTTTGTCAATATGTTGGTGATTCGCACCGATTTATCAGACGAACCTAGTTTTCGCAAGCTGCTAAATAGAGTCAGAGAAACGGTACTAGAGGCTTTTGAACATACAGAAGTACCATTTGAAACCTTAGTAGACCGCTTGCATCTTGAACGGGATACTAGCCGCAACCCTTTATTTCAAATTGCGTTTACTTTATTAAATGCACCTAAGCCGCAATTTAGTACAGGTGATTTAGAAGTTTCCATATTAGCAACTCAAGAAGCGGCTCGTTTTGATTTAGAGTTGTTTATCACCGAAAGCGAAGAACAGCTAAATGGGGTTTTATCCTACAACCTAGATTTATTTAAAAGAGAAACTGTAGAAAGATTTGCGCGTCATTTTTGCCAACTTCTAGAAAATTTAATAGCACAACCGGATACACCCGTAAGCCGCTTACCTTTTCTGCTGACTGAAGAATTATCTCAATTAATTCCAGCTACACCTCGCCAAACTTTTCCCGTGCAATCTTGTTTGCATGAAATATTTAGTCAACAAGCAAAGTTGCGTCCCCAACAAACAGCGTTAATATTTGAAAATGAAACTCTTACTTATGCACAATTAAATCATCGCGCTAACCAATTAGCACATCATTTAATTAATCTTGGTGTCAAACCAGAATCACGAGTGGGACTGTGGCTATCTCGTTCCTTGGATTTGGTCGCTTCTATTTTGGCGATTCTGAAAGTCGGTGGGGTTTATGTTCCCTTCGATCCCGATTATCCGAGCGATCGCATCGCTTATATGATTGAAGATAGTCAAGTTGCAGTTTTGCTTACCCACACCCAATTTAAAGAGCAAATTCCAACTCACCAAGCTACTGTTATATTTATTGATAATTGCGAAGCTGAACTAGCAAAATTACAAACAACAGAACCAAAAGTTTTAGTTCAGCCAGATAACGCAGCTTATATTATTTACACCTCCGGTTCCACAGGAAAACCCAAAGGAGTCGTTGTCGCCCATTGTCATGTTGTGCGTTTAATGTTGGCTACTGAAAAATGGTTCAACTTTAACGCCAAAGATGTGTGGACACTCTTTCATTCCTGCGCCTTTGATTTCTCCGTTTGGGAAATTTGGGGCGCTCTTTTCTTTGGTGGTCGTTTAGTAATTGTACCTTATTTAGTAAGTCGTTCTCCCGAAGAATTTTATAACTTGCTGTGCGATGCTAAAGTCACAGTTTTAAACCAAACCCCTTCAGCATTTAGACAATTAATGCAAGCGGAAGAAATACTTTGTCGGGAAGGAGAGCTAGAATTACGCTATGTAATTTTTGGTGGAGAAGCGCTTGATTTACCAAGTCTAGAACCTTGGTTTGAACGCCATGATGATCGGCTTCCGTTACTAGTAAATATGTACGGAATTACGGAAACCACCGTTCACGTTACCTACCGTCCGATTCGCTTAAGGGATGTAAAACAACGTCTTGGTAGTTTAATTGGCAAACCAATTCCCGATCTTTATTTATATATTTTAGATCGTCAATGCCAACCCGTTCCCATTGGGGTAGTTGGTGAAATGTATGTTGGTGGTGCGGGTGTGACTCGCGGTTATTTTAACCGTCCACAATTAACCGCAGAACGGATGATACCCAATCCATTTAACAATTCAAAACCAGAACGTCTTTACAAAACTGGTGATTTAGCTCGCTTCCTTGATAACGGCGAAATTGAATATATAGGACGCAACGATCATCAAGTTAAAATTCGTGGCTTTCGCATCGAATTAGGGGAAATTGAAGGAGTTATCAAACGTCATCCAGGGGTGCGCGATGCTTTAGTAATTGTCCGGGAAGAAAGCAAAGAAAATGTGAGAATAGCCGCTTACATCGTTCCCAAAGATCAAATTTTAGACTATGAAACTTTGAAGCAGGAACAAACCCAAGAATGGCAATATACCTTTAACGAAACCTATCGTCATAATGAAACTGAAGCCAACGAAGCCTTTAACATCACTGGTTGGAATAGTAGTTACGATAATCAACCCATTCCCGCCGCTGATATGCGTCAATGGCTAAATAATACCCTGGCGCGAATCCGAGCACTCAAACCCCAACGGGTTCTAGAAATTGGCTGCGGTACGGGGATGATTTTATTGAATATTGCTACTCAGGTAAAATCGTATTGGGGAACTGATTTTTCCCAGGAAGCAATTAGCCGATTGACAAATATTATTCAAAATCGCTCGTGGAATCATGTAAATTTATTGACGCGAGAAGCCAGTGATTTTTCCCAATTTACTGATTTTGAATTCGATACTATTATTATTAATTCTGTAGCTCAATATTTCCCATCTATTGAGTATTTACAGCAGGTAATTGCAGGCGCTTTGGAAATATTAGCACCGGGAGGGAGTCTGTTTATTGGCGATAATCGTAATTTCTCACTTTTAAATTATTTTCATACCAGCGTTGCTTTTTATCAAGCTGATGACAAGACAAATAGGGAAAGTTTTAAAACCCAAGTTCGGCGGCTAGTAGAAACAGAAAATGAATTAGTAGTCGATCCAACTTTCTTCGTCAATCTGACCAAATTTTTCCCCAATTTAGAAGCGGTAGAAGTTCACTTAAAAGAGGAAAATAGCCACAACGAACTGACTAAATATCGTTATGATGTCGTCTTACACAAGTTAGGTGCGTCACCCAATGATGTTATAGAACCTGTTTGGAAAAATTGGGAAGCAGTTTTGCAATTAGACGATTTACGTCAGGAAATTATTGGATCAGGTGCAATTGGCTGGCGTGGAATTCCCAATGCACGTTTAATTAAAGATGAAGCAGTTTTACAGTGGATGGAGGGAAATGATAGAAAAAATACAATTGAGAATTTACGCGAATCCATCGATAAAATTAACTTAGACCAAACAATCGATCCAGCAGATTTATCTGCTCTAGCTAAAGAGATAGGTTGTCAGTTAACTATTAGCTACTCTCCAGATTTGAGTCCGAGTTATTTTGACGTTTGCTTCTATCCAAAAACAGATGGGAAACACCGCTCTCCAGTAATGCCAATTACTAGTATAGTCCCTACTCAAGCTACTAATTCTTACTGGATTGATCCGCTCAAAGGACGTTTTGCAAAAACGCTAATTTCCCAGTTAAAAGAACAGTTACGGGAAGAATTACCAGAATATATGCGTCCATCTTCTTTTGTTCTTCTAGAAAGCTTCCCGATGACTCCCAGCGGTAAACTGGATTGGCGTGCTTTACCTGTACCAGAGCGAGATTTAGCGCTTAGTAAACAAGCCTTTGTTCAAGCCACAACTCCCACCGAAGCAAGGCTATGCACCCTCTGGCTTGATGTGCTAAACATTGATACCATCGGCGTAACAGACGATTTCTTCCATTTAGGAGGACATTCTCTTTTAGCAACTAAATTAGTTTCTCGAATTCGTGAAGAATTTAATTTAGCCTTACCGTTAAGAAAAGTTTTTGAACATTCAACGATCGCAGGTTTAGCTGCGGAAATTGAGCGCTTGACTGTGGTGAGCGATTCTACAACTACGCTTCAAGATATTATTCCACAAATTGCCCACCGAGAAAACTTACCGCTTTCTTTTTCTCAAGCACGACTCTGGTTTTTAGATTGGTTGGAACCGAATAATCCTGCTTACAATATTGCGATCGCATTTCGTTTGCATGGAGATTTGAATCAAAAGGCATTACACCGCAGTTTACAAGAAATAATTCAACGTCATGAAGTATTACGCACAACTTTTGAAACTAAGGACGGAGTTGCTGTACAAGTTATTCATGAATCCGATGAAGTGCCGTTGACGCCGATAAATCTGAGCCATTTAGAACCGGAAAAGCAGGAAGAAGCAGTTAAAAAATTAATTAGAGAAGCAATTATTTCTCCCTTCAATCTTCGCACGCTGCCTTTACTGCGCGTCCATCTCTATCAGTTAAATGAGGACGTTCATGTTTTTGTCTTAGTAATACACCATATTATTTCTGATGGTTGGTCATTGGGTTTAATGATTAAGGAATTATCCTTATCTTATGCAGCATTTTGCCAGGGTGATGCATCGCCTTTATCAGCTTTATCTCTACAATATGGAGAATTTGCCCATTGGCAACGAACAACTTTTGAGCAAACCCAACTACGTGCACAACTGGCTTATTGGAAAGCAAAACTTGGTGGAAAAATCGAAACTTTAGAGCTACCGACTGATTTTCCTCGTCCTGCGATCGCAGGTTATCAAGGCGCTACTGTATCTTTTACGATTAACAGAGAAGTGAGCGATCGCTTGCAGAAGTTATGCGAATCTCAAGGTGCTACCCTATTTATGGGATTGTTAGGGGTATTTACCACCCTGTTAATGCGTTATTCGGGACAGCAGGATTTATTAATTGGTACGCCCATTGCTAACCGGAATCACAAACAAATTGAAGAACTAATTGGCTTTTTTGTCAATACTTTAGTCATTAGAACTGATTTAACTGGCAATCCTGATTTTAATACATTACTGTTGCGAATCAAAGAAGAAACGCTGCAAGCTTATGCCCATCAGGATGTACCCTTAGAAAAAATTGTTGAAGAACTACATCCAGAAAGAAATCTCAGCCATCATCCCTTATTCCAGGTAATGTTTGTTTTACAAAATGCCCCGATGGGCAACTTGGAATTACCTAATTTGAGCCTTATTCCCTTGGAATTGGAACAGGTGACCGCTAAGTTTGATTTAACTCTATTAATGATAGAGACAGAAGCAGGAATTCAGGGAACATGGGAATATAGAACTGATTTATTTAATGTAACAACAATTAACCGGATGGTGGGTCACTTTAAAACATTGCTAGAAAGTATTGTTGTTAATCCCAAACAGCGAATTACAGAGTTACCTCTACTAACAGTAACTGAGCAAAATCAATTATTAATAAATTGGAATCAGACTCAAATTGAGTATCCCCAAGATAAGTGCCTTCACCAATTATTTGAATTGCAGGTAGAGAAGACACCAGATGCAATAGCTGTGGTGTTTGAAAACGAAAATATGACTTATGAGGAGTTGAATAGACGGGCGAATAAATTGGCGCATTATCTGCATTCAGTAGGGGTAAAATCAGACGTACTAGTTGGTATTTGTGTTGAGCGATCGCTAGAAATGATAATTGCGTTGTTGGGTATTCTTAAAGCTGGTGGTGCTTATGTCCCAATCGATTCAGCTTATCCCCAAGAGCGGATAAATTTCATACTAGAAGATGCTCAAACACCAGTCTTATTAACTCAACAAAAACTACTAAAAAAAGTTGGTGTTCAAGACAATATACAGATTATTTGTTTAGATACTGGCTGGGAAATAATTACCCAAGAAAGTGCAGAAAATCCAGTTAATGAAATAGTAGCAGAAAACTTAGCCTATACCATTTACACATCTGGTTCCACAGGTAAGCCCAAGGGAGTAATGATCTCTCACCGCGCTATTTGCAATCATATGTTCTGGATACAAGCAACATTTCCCATGACGGAAGCAGACAAACTGCTCCAGAAAACTCCCCTCAGTTTCGATCCTTCTGTCTGGGAAGTATACGCACCATTGTTAGTAGGCGCACAGTTGGTTATAGCTCGGTCAGGAGGTCATCAGGATAGTGCTTATCTAATTAAACTTATTAACGAACAGAAAATTACTTTTGTTCAATTTGTTCCATCCTTACTACAAATGATCTTAGAACAAGGAGGAATTGAAACTTGTAATTCTCTAAAACACGTTTTCTGTGGGGGCGAAACTTTGCCAGTTTCTCTGCAAGAAGGTTTGTTTAGTAAACTAAAGGTCAACTTTCACAATCTCTATGGCCCAACTGAAGTTTGTATCAATACAACCTTCTCAACTTGTCAGCCTGGAATTAAGCAAAAAATTGTTCCAATTGGTCGCCCAATTTCTAACAACCAGATTTATATTCTCGATCAGAATTTGCAACCCGTTCCTATTGGTGTTCCTGGTGAACTGCACATTGGTGGTGCTGGACTAGCGCGGGGTTATTTAAACCGTTCAGAGTTAACCGCCGAAAAATTTATTCCCAATCCTTTTAATAATGCAAAATCAGAACGTCTCTATAAAACAGGTGATTTAGCCCGTTATCTCCCTAATGGCAATATTGAATTTTTGGGGCGTATTGATAACCAAGTAAAAATTCGGGGTTTACGCATCGAATTAGGAGAAATTGAAGGGGTATTAAATCAACATCCAGATGTCCTCAATGCAGTGGTAATTACTTGTGCAGATTCAGTAGGAAGCCAATGCCTAGTTGCATACATTGTCCCCTCAAACGAGCAACTTACTTCTGTAAATCAGCTACGTACCTTCCTGAAAGAAAAACTGCCTGATTACATGGTGCCTGCACACTTTGTTATCTTAGATTCTCTACCTTTAACACCTAATGACAAAGTTGACACAAAGGTACTATCTGCACTTAATTTTGAAAGAAATATCGACTCCAGTCAACAAATTCTGCCTCGGACAGCCTTAGAGCATAAATTAGTTCAAATCTGGGAAGAAATACTACAAGTTAGCCCTATTGGCGTTACTGAAAACTTCTTTGACTTAGGTGGACATTCGCTATTAGCTATTCGGTTAATAGCAACAATTGAACAGCGGTTAGGATGTAATCTATCTATTATTACTTTATTCCGGGAAGGTACAATAGAGAAGATGGCGGCTTTACTGGAGCAAGAGCGTTCAAGCAGTGATTTAGATGTTATAGTTCCTTTACAAACTAAGGGCTATTTACCCCCCTTATTTCTCGTACATCAAGCAGGTGGTTATGCCCTTTCCTACTCCGTACTTGCTCAAGCTTTGGGTCAAGAACGTCCAGTTTATGCACTTCAGGCAAAAGGTTTAAATGGGAAACAACTGCCTTTAGATACTATCGAAGCAATGGCTACTAGTTACTTAAAGGCAATTCGAGAAATCCTGCCTTTTGGCCCATATTTGCTAGGTGGTCACTCTTTGGGAGGACTGATTGCTTTCGACATGGCTTCTCAATTAGAAGCTAGGGGAGAACAGGTTGAGCATCTGTTAATTATCGATACCCATCCACCATTACCTACTCCAAAAATTAAGGCTTCTCTTGAAGATGATGCTGCTATTCTTTGCTTCATTGTTGAGCAAATCGGACTGCATTTTTATAAAAATATAAGTGTTACTTGTGAGGAACTTTCGCCTTTAGATAAAGCGGCTCAATTTAATTATGTACTGCAAATTTTGCAACACCACAAACTAATTCCTGCTGATTCGGGACGCAATATAATTTTCGGCTTACTCAACGTTTACAAAGCTAATTTGCACGCAAGTCTGCGTTATCAGCCACAACCCATTAAAGCTGCTATCTCACTGTTCAAAACTGCATCGTTAGCAGAACAGTTTCCAGATGACCCTACTGTGGCTTGGGGGAAATTAACCAAAGATCGAGTGCGCGTTTGTTTTGTAGCTGGTGAACATCAAACAGTTTTGAAAGAACCTCATGTCAGGAAACTTGCAGCAGAAATTGCAGAGATATTATCGCCGATTTCTCACAAAATCTGAAAAAAAGAGAACTCTTGCATAAATATTTTTTGATATGATGAAGGGTTATTTATTTCGCTACCAAAGTAAGTTCAAATAGCCAAAAAATACTAAATTTTTCATATTAACTTCTAAATATAGTGCATAAATACTAAATACGGGATAAAGGTAGCGCTCGCCGGGTGAGATGTAGGTAAGGATTCAAGCTTTGATGATAAAGTCATTGTAAAAGTAGAATCAAGCCGAAGTTTGCGTGAAACTCAAGCCAAAAATCACAATTGGGGGTATGAGTAGCATTCGCGCAGAAAACCGGATTAAGAGATATTACATGAGTAAGACAAACATTTTTAGAAGCTGAAACCCTTATTTTATCGTTGAGTAATGACTCGATAATAAGTTTGAGTCAATGACCTTAGTTATCGGGAAAATCCTTAGCGAATAAGGCTTTTAAGCTTAACCCGGTTTTCTGTTCTGATGATACTCATACCCCCAACACTACTGGGTGTCCCACCAGCACTCTTTTGTTGTTTAGTGCCTCGGATGAGAGTAGATGGAGTAGATGCAGCAGTAAACCAATCTTCCATATCTGTCAGGCTGTAGTGATTTGATGTTTGTAAGCCATCAAAACTTCTGCTGGTTTTGTGAATCAAATTCCAAGCAATTAGCTCGTTAACCGCCGCGATCGCTTTTCGTCTTAAACTGTCAGTTGGTGAATTTGGGAAAGAACCACGAAAACAAGCTTCCCCAATAGATTTATAGGAAGGGAAGGCGTTGTTATCACAACCAGCACGACGGCGTAAATGGCAGTAAACGCGATAAGCCTCCATTGTTAAAGGCAAATCGTCAAGTTTGCTATCCATGTAAATGTGGCGTTTTTTTCTGTTATCGCTGAAGCTATCAATAGTCATTTTTTCCAACCTCTGAAGATACTAATTTTGTTATTCTTAAACTTGATGTACTGCGAAGAATAAGGCAATTTTTGAAGTGAAATTGTGTTGCACTCTTAAACATAAGTTATTCACTTCTTGGTTAGTTTAGATAAACAGTAGATACTTGAATCAGCGTCAGTTCAAACTTTTGAGTATGGCTAATAAAACACCTCAAACTGAATACGATTCTCCGTGGAAGCAAATCCTACAGTTGTATTTTGAAGATTTCATGTTGTTCTTTTTTCCCCAAGCACACAGAGAGATTGATTGGAGTCGTGGTTTTGTGTTTCTCGATCAGGAGCTACAGCAAGTAGTTCGTGATGCGGAATTAGGAAAGCGACTGATAGATAAATTGGTGAAAATCTATCGCGTTGGCGGCGAAGAGGAATGGTTGTTGATTCATATCGAAGTCCAAAGTCAAGAGGAAACAGATTTCCCTAAACGCATGTTTGTCTACAACTATCGAATCTTTGACCGTTACGATCGCTCTGTTGCATCCTTGGCGGTACTGGGGGATGAAAATGTTAAGTGGCGACCAAATCAATTTGGTTATGAATTGTTTGGTTGTATGGTTGATTTTCAGTTTCCGATAGTCAAACTGCTAGACTATCAACAAATGTTGTCTGAGCTAGAAGCTAGTCGCAACCCATTTGCTACGGTGGTTATGGCGCATTTGGCAGCAATGCAGACCCGTGGTGATAGGTTACAAAGAAAGCAATCAAAACTGGCTTTAGTACGTCGGCTATACGAGCAGGGATTTGAACGCGAGGCTGTTGTTAACCTGTTGGCTTTTATTGACTGGATGTTGACGCTACCATTAGATTTAGAGCGAGAGTTTCAACGGGAAGTAGAACAATTAGAGGCAGAACAACGTATGCAGTACGTCACTTCTTTTGAGCGCAGTGGTATTCGGTTAGGACTGCTAGAAGCAATTGAACTAGGCTTAGAACTTAAATTTGGCACTCCTTCACTCTTTGTGATGGATGAAATTTCCCAAATCTACGACATTGAACAATTACGGACAATTAAAGAAGGTATAAAAAGAGCAACTACAGTTGATGAATTGCGTCAAATCTACCAGGACTCTACAACTGACAATCCCCCAGAAAATTAGCATTGAAGAGTTGAATATTTGGTTTTCAAGGTTCGGAAGACTTTGAGTGCCGAAATTAACCAAAATTTACGCACTCAACGAAATATTTTCATCACGCCCCTCAACAGTCCGATCAAACTTATCCGCCTGATCCCCCCAACAATCCCAGCCAACTCTAGAGGAACGTGCGAACATCTCCAGTTTGGTCATTTCAGGACACAGCTTATCTACAAGTTCAAAAAACTGTTCGGGTTTACGGGAATGCTGACGGCGGGGTGCGTGTAAAATGGTGGACTGGTTTGTGAGTGTTCGACCAGCAAATGCTTTCACGTTTCCCCGAACAGCCAAAGCACAATGTTCGGTGCAATTCCTTAACCAATGCCCAGTCCCCAGGTGTGGGGTTCCAGCTTTAGTAATCTTTTGCCAAGTCAGGATAGTTTTGAGGTCGAAGCCCCACATCTGTAAGCATTGAGAAGCCTCAATCATGTGATTATTCGTGAACCATAACCAGGGGAAGAGCTGGCGAAGCTGTCACCAAGTGCAAACTAAACAGTTTAGTTTAAAAAGCAAGCGTAACCATAGAGGTTTTCCTTCCTTCAACGGGATTTGTTGGGATATGATCAATCAACGCCAGCTTGGGGCGATCGCCAAAACAGTGTTTGATGCGCTCGCCTGATTAAAAAGGTAAAAGTGAAACAAGAGTTGTATGGTTGCACAAAAGTGTTTACGCAACAGTCTCAATGGGTAAACGTTCATTCATATCCAAGTTGAAAGTACCGTAAGGATTGATATGCAGCCAAATCAAAGGTGAAAGCGCCCGCAAGTCTTGTTTTTTCATCAACTTCATCCATTGAGGTTGTGACAACACCTGCTGAATCATCAATGTATTAATATACACCAAAGAAATTTGTAATAGATGTAAGGCTAAAATAGCCAACTCCTGATCTTCTAAACGATTAGTAGCAACTTCTCCACCCTTACCATAAAAAATAAAACTGTTAGCACTATTCCAATTTTCAACGACATTCAAGCCATCATTAATTTCTCGACGCAGTTCTAAAGAATGCAAATATTGACTCAAAAAAATCGTCTTGACAGCTTTGCCTAACTCACATAAAGCTTGATAAGTAGGGTGTAATAAATTTCCCCTAGTGAACCGTTTTAAAATCGCATCTGTTTCAGCCATTCCTAACCTGAGTGCAGTGGCATACTTAATCATTTGGTCATATTGTTGACGAATTAAATCCCAGTTGATTGACCGCGTGAGAACAGGTTGTAAATTAGGATAATCACTAGCAATTCCATTACTTGGTAAATATAATTTTTGCACATTAATGCGTTTGAGACGTGGCATTAATTGAAAACCTAGCAGATGACAAAAAGCAAAAGCCACCTCACTCTGTCCATGACTATCGACAAAATTCTTCTCAACCTTCATCTCGGTACAATGGCGGAGTAAACCTTCAATCATGGCTGCCACTTCACTACTTGAACAGGTTTTTAGCTGCGAGTAGATACAAACAGAATTTTTTTCAACGTGCCAATAAATCATCACACCGCGTCCACCATAGCGAATGTGCCACTCCGTCATTAAATTCTGATCCCAAGCACCAAACTTTTTAGAATCAGAAGCACAAGCCGCCGTACCTTCTCCCCAAATATGCTTTAACCCTCTTTTGTCACTATTATGAGAGAATAATTGTGTAAAAACGATGAAAGCATTACAGGAATAATGTTTGAGTCTCGGCCAGCTGTGCCAACAGTCAAATTCGTAGACGAATATTGTCAGTGGTATAAAAAGCTGTT
>JAVRCH010000050.1:0-90179 GCA_034530795.1 Nostoc sp. DedQUE12a | reverse complement strand
GGCTTTTCAGGATATCTTTGACAATTTTGGGAAATGAATTTATAATCACAATCAAACTAATATATTTTAAGCCTTCGCCCAAAATTACCATATTTTGGGTTATTTTTATCGGATTTTTCTTAACATTCAACACTTCTGCGTCTGGAGGTTCCCTTGAGCATCATACAAACTGCCGCTGAAAAAATGCGATCGCTCCCGCCAGAGAAGCAACAAGAGGTCTTAGATTTTATTGAGTTTCTGCAAAGTCAGCTAGTAAAAAAAAATACAAATATTGAACAAATTGAGCCTATTTCATTTTTGGCAGCAGCTCAACAATTTGCTGGTTGTGTTGATGATGGCCCCGGTGATTTGGCGACGAACAAACAATATCTTGAAGGTTTAGGAACTGAATGAAGAAGCGAGTCATCATCGATACGGGGCCATTAGTAGCTTTTATTAATCGCAGAGAGCATCTTCATACCTGGGTAATTAACACGTTAGCTATAATTGAGCAGCCTTTACTCACTTGTGAGGCTGTGATTGTAGCCCTCTTTTGTCACTTTAGGCAGAGGAAAAATGAAAATCAAGGTTGAACAGGAATGTAAAAATTGGAGAAGTGAGGACACCATTAGAATTAGCTAATAAAGTATGTAAAAAGCTAGTTGAACTTGGCATAACACCAGATATTATAGTTGAGCCAACGTGTGGAGTTGGTAATTTTATTGAAACAGCTTTAGATTCATTTCAATCAGCAAATAAAATTTTTGGACTTGAAATCAATCTTGATTATTTAAATCAAGCGCAAGCAAAGGCTAAATTTATTAATAATAAAAATATTGAGATTATATATGGAAATTTTTTTAAATTTGATTGGTCATCAATTATAGGTAAATCAAATGATAATATATTAGTAATTGGAAATTTACCTTGGGTAACAAACTCGCAGCAAGGTAGCATTGATGGGAATAATTTACCAAGTAAGAGTAATTTTCAAAACTATTCTGGTTTAGATGCAATTACAGGTAAGAGTAATTTTGATATATCTGAATGGATGTTAATTCAGGTTGTGCAATGGTTACAAAAGCGTAAAGGTTCTCTGGCGATTCTATGTAAGAGTTCTGTTGCTAGAAAAATATTAACTTATATTCATTCTCAAAAATTACATCTTGCTTATTGTGCAAGCTACAAAATAAATGCCAAAAAATATTTTGATGCTACTGTTGACGCTTGTTTACTTTTGTGTAACGTTGATTCCAATTCACAAAATTATTTCTGTGATGTATTCAGCAGTCTTGAAACTTCTGACTACTATCGAATAGGTTATTGGAATAATGTACTTGTTAAAGATATAATTACATTTGAAAAACTACAAAAGCTATATGATAAGGAATCAAAGCAATCAAAAATAAAATGGCGTTCTGGCATTAAACATGATTGCGCTAGTGTGATGGAGTTTCGCAAAATTAATAATACTCTAATCAATGGATTGGGAGAAGCTGTCGATATTGAAGAAACATATCTCTTTCCTTTGCTTAAAGGATCTTATGTTGCTCAAAATAAAACTAAGGTTACTGATAGATATGTTTTAGTAACTCAAAGATTTGTGGGTGAGCCTATTGAGTATATCAAAGATTCTGCTCCTAAAACTTGGAACTATTTAGAGAGATATTCACAATACCTAGACAAAAGAAAAAGTAAGATTTATCAAAATAATCCTCGCTTTTCGATTTTTGGTGTTGGTTTGTATACTTTTGCACCTTGGAAAATTGCAATTTGTGGACTTTACAAGAAATTGGACTTTAGATTGATAGGTAAGATAGCAGAAAAACCTGTGGTTTTTGATGATACCGTTTACTTTCTTAGCTTTGATGATGAGAATGTTGCATATAAAAATTTTGAACTTTTGACTTCTTCAATAGCAAAAGACTTTTATTCGTCTCTAATTTTTTGGGACGAAAAGCGCCCAATCAAGTCTAGTATTTTAAATAAATTAAACTTGGCAGCTTTAGCAGAATCATTAGTTTGATTATCTGATAAAGTTAGATGAAATTATCGTGTAAAAGAGGGTGGCGTTGAGAAAATAGATAAAGGCGATCGCAACTCAGAAATTGTCGCATTTTCACGGTGTACAATCGCCATCAATCGCTAAATCACTGCCCATTAATCCGAATTAAGTCTGTCAAAATATTATCCAAACTGCCGTTAACTTGAATGCGATCAATTTTCTCTGCAATGCGTTCTAAAACTTCGAGTTCCTTGAGACGCAAGGCTACAGGGTTATCCTCCATCACTTTGGCTGTATTTAACATACTGCGGGTGGCGGCGGTTTCTTCTCTGCGTCTGACTACGTTTGCTTGAGCAGCTTTTTCTGCTTCAACTACTTTGCTCAAGATAGTCTTAATCTCGCCAGGCAAAATAATATCTTTGACGCCTACAGAATCTACTTCGATTCCATAATCTGCGGTTTTCTGGCGGATATATTCAGATATACTTCTGTCAATTGCACCTTTATCTTCTAATAAGGCGTCTAAATTGCGTTCGCCGATCGCACCACGCAAAGCAAATTGTAATTCTTTGTATAAGAAGCCAGAAATATCTGACAAGCCGCTTTTTGCTCTCAACGGATCGAGGATGCGGAAGCCAGCTGTCAAATTTAACCGCAGAGGTACTTTATCCTTAGAAAGGATATCTTGACCTGATACTTCCATGTTTTGCAGTCTCAAGTCGATGGTTTCGGTTTGAAAGGAGCGTCCAAATAACCACCAAGCGTATACTCCTGGCGATCGCTGTCCTTGAAACTCTTGATTAATATACAGTAGTGCGGTGTGTTGTGCGGGTACTTGGCAAATATGCAAACAGTTGCGACTGAGCAATTTCACTTCTGCTGAACCTTCAACCAACTCAGCCACTAACTGAGGCTGTAACTGAGCATCAGTGCTGATGTCGATGATTTCTACCTC
Organism: Nostoc sp. DedQUE12a; assembly: GCA_034530795.1. Lineage (GTDB taxonomy): Bacteria > Cyanobacteriota > Cyanobacteriia > Cyanobacteriales > Nostocaceae > Nostoc. The sequence continues at coordinate 87,240 of JAVRCH010000050.1, read as the reverse complement.
AACACCTTGCCAAAACAGCTTGCGGTTTGTGGGTGGCAAAATAGAAATCACCTTACCTCGATGCCGCACAATTGCAACTTGCCAATTCAGTAATTGTACTGTTTGGCAGTAGGCGGCAACAAAGTCGGGATGTTTTTCAATTAATACATCTTCCAAGGGAAAATCTGGGTTAGGCACAATTCGGCTGAGAGTCCGTACAGAAACATCCCGATCTACTGACCAAAAAGCATATTCTCCAGGTTCTAGAGGTCGGACAAAATCATTTTGCACGTATAGTAAACCAATCTCAGACTCGGAAATTTGGAACTTTTTCACTCCATTCAAGGCGATTTTACGTAGTTGCTGCACAAAAGAACTAGGCAATTCTAAACTTTCTTCTAAGTTGAAGATATAAGATTCTACCTCAATAAAACCACGCCAAAAAGCCACCAATTGATTTGGTGCAACGCTTACCCAATTCTGGCCACAGCGTACTAAAGCAGCTTGGTTGTATGCGGTTCTGACAATCAATAAATGTTGTTGGAGTTCAGTCTGATGATTTCGTAACAATAGTTCTAGGTTTTCAATTTGAGCTTGTGGCTGGTTGAGGTCGTAGTTTTTAACTTGCCAATGACGACCAAAATAAGTATGTGTACCAGGCTCTAAAATTTTCTTGAAGTCGCTGCGGTGGTATAGAATACCGATTTCGTTAGGTTTAATATAAAATGTTGCCCACATAGTAATTTGCATAGATAATTTGAGCGATACCTTAGGTAAAGTGCACTAGCACAAAAAGGTAACAAGATTTAATCAAGACATTTATAACCTTGCTTGAAAGTAAATACCACCTGTGATTCAAATCCTAGTTTCACGGGTTACAGCAGTTTAGTGTCAAAAGAATGGCACACTTGTTTAGGTCAAGAAATAAAAAGGTAGTTCTTCGCTTATCCCTTTTCCCAATCTTCGGCCACTCAGCGAAAGGATTTATTCCAGCCACTTGTAGTATTATATTACAAAAATTTTTTACTCTGCTAATACAAGTGTTTACAGTTTAGGTGCGGGCAAAAGTTTCTCCAGAACTGGATTAAGATTGCCGTGACTTTCTCCCGATTGCGAGAGAAAGATAACTGCGCTCAAATACGCCGTTCGGTTAGCAATCGAGAATCTCTATAGAGAAATCGACTGAGGAAAACGAAGGGACGTACTCAAGTTCAGGAGAAATACAATTGCGCTAGCTCCTTGACTGTAGCTATCAAACATCACCTTGGCAGTGATGAGCGACGGCAAAACACTTGCACCGCAGAGTTTGGAAAATTACGGACTCGAACCGTTTTGGGATTTCTCCCGTGCCATGTTGGCTACCTTTACAGGGTAGTGTCTTTTAACCCGGACAGGGTTGGGTGAAAGTATAGGAATCGAACCTACAACAAATCGATTATGAGTCGATCGCTCTAACCAACTGAGCTAACTTCCTTTGGTGTTTGATACAGGACTCGAACCTGTGACACATCGATTATGAGTCGATTGCTCTAACCAACTGAGCTAATCAAACGATGGCATAGCTTAAAGTACTCGACGACATACGCTCATACCATAGGTTGACGCACCGGTCAGGGATATAGAACCTGAACCATAGCTTTGTAACTTTGTTACTATCCCGCTCTAAATTTAGCATAAAGGGACTGGTGAATGGCGATTGGGGACTGGGGATTGGGTATTAGGATTCTTTCCAAATCCTAATTCTTAATTCCTAGTCGCCAGTCCCCTTCACTGGAAGGGTAATTACAAACTCAGTACCCTCGCCTAAAATTGAATTAACTGCGATCGCTCCGTGATGTTTTTCTACTACAATTTGATGGGCGATCGCTAATCCTAATCCTGTTCCCTTACCCACGGCTTTTGTGGTAAACAAATGCTCAAAAATTTTTTGTTTAACATCATCTCTCATACCGATACCGTTGTCTTGAATGCGGATGTTGACAAATTGGCTATCAATTGAGAGTTCAGTTTTCACTGTAATCTGGTTTGGCTTGACTTCAATATCTGTAAAACTTCGTCCGATATTCGATTCTTCTAAAGCATCGATGGCATTTGCCAGAATGTTCATGAACACCTGATTGAGTTGTCCTGGAAAGCATTCGATTTGAGGTAAATTAGCGTAGTCTTTGACAATTTCAATCTCTGGACGGTCATCACTGGCTTTCAAGCGGTGTTTGAGAATCAAAATTGTGCTATCGATGCCCTCATGAATATTAAAGGGCACTTTATAGTCTCGATCAGCTCTGGAAAAGGTGCGGAGGCTGGTGCTGATGTGGCGGATGCGTTCAACTCCCAGTTTCATTGAATGAATTAACTTAGGCAAATCTTCTCGCAGATAGTCCAAGTCAATGGCAGCAATTTCATCTGCAATGTCTGGTTGAGGATCGGGCATCTTAGTTTGATACAAATCAATCAACCTAAACAAGTCGTTAATATAATCAATCGCAGGCTGTAAATTTCCCGCAATAAAGCCAACAGGGTTGTTGATCTCATGGGCCACCCCAGCTACGAGATTGCCCAACGCAGACATCTTCTCGTTCTGCACTAACTGGAGTTGGGTTTCTTTGAGATGATGCAAGGCTTGGGAAAGTTCAGTAGTTCGTTGTTCAACTTGTTGTTCTAGAGTTTGAGTGAAGCGTTGTACTGTCAGTTGAGTTTGAATGCGAATCAACATTTCATCAACTTGGAACGGTTTGGTAATGTAGTCTACGCCACCTACTTTAAATGCTTTTACCTTGTCGATCGCATCATCAAGGGCACTGAGAAAAATTACAGGAATGGCACGAGTGTTATTAAAGGTTTTGAGTTGGCGACATACTTCATAGCCATCAACATCGGGCATATTGATATCTAAGAGAATCATGTCTGGAGGTTCTGCCTGAGCCGATCGCAATGCCATTGTACCATTCGTAGCTTTACGCACTAAGTAACCTTGCTCTGCTAAAAGATTAGACACTAAGCGGAGATTATCTGGCAAATCGTCAACTACAAGGATTTCGGTTTTGGGTAAAGTTCTCATATATGAAGAAATAGATTGGTTAAGCTCATCCCACCCCTAAAAGGGAATGGATTTTAAGTTAGCTGTTGATGGTTAACGGTTAACAGTCAACGGATTAGTAAGTTCGATTAGTTTGTCAAACTCAAAGTTATTAACCAAATGGTTGAGGGCTTTTACTATTGCCGAGTTTTGGTCAGGAATTTTTTCGATCAGTTCCATTAGCTGTTGATCCCGCCCGGCGGTGGCAGCAGAGTGAAATTCACTCAGCCATTCGCTAGACATGCTGTTGAGATCGGAGGGTTGCAATGTAGGCGTGAAGGAATGGGTTTGTCGCTGATTTGAAGTTTCCTCATACACGTAGCGGACACCAATGTGCTTTGCCATTGTGTCGAAAATTTCGTAGTCTCGAAACGGCTTTCGCATAAAGTCATCACAACCAACTGCTAAAATTGCGGCGCGTTCTTCTTCCAAACTGCTAGCAGTCAAAGCGATAATTTTCGGGCTGTTGCCGTTGGTTTGGGTTTTAATGTGCTGTGTGGCTTCGATGCCATTGAGTACTGGCATTCGCATATCCATCCAAATCAAGTGGGGTTGCCATTGTTGCCAAATATCGATCGCTTCTTGACCATTTTCGGCTTCTTTAATTTCAAAACCCAAGGGACTGAGCAACTTGACTAAAATCTGGCGATTGATGTCTTTATCATCCACAACTAAGATGCGGTAGCAAGGTTGATTGGATTCTAGAGCAATAATCTGTTGCTTCAACCGCACAGTTTCTTCATCAGCTGCCTCAACAGCCGTCACCTGAATGTTGAATTTAACAAGGGTGCCATTCCCTACTTGAGAACTGACGTTCATTTCACCACCCATCAGCTGCACAAATTTGCGGCTGATGGGTAATCCTAACCCTGTTCCTTCCTGAGCGTTTTTACCGGTTTGGGTTTGAGCAAAGGCTTCAAATAACTTATCAAGTTCATTAGCAGCAATGCCCGCGCCAGAGTCTTCTACTTCAAAATATAAGGTTTGGGTAGGTGATGCTTCTTCTGAAGCGATTGCTTTGACCCTTAACGACACACCACCTTCGTCGGTAAATTTAATCGCATTACTAATTAGGTTAATTAAGACTTGGCGCAGTTTCACTTCATCAGTTTCTACATAGCGCGGTACATCTGGTAGATGTTCAAATAACAGTTGTAATCTTTTATCTTCGGCTTTGAGGCGGAACATATCTTCTAAATCATTCAATAACCGATAGAAATCAAAACGCTTGGGATTAAGTGTAGTTTTGCCTGCTTCAATTTTGGACAAATCCAGGATGTTGTTGATTAGCGTCAACAGATGTTCGCCACTGCGAGTGATGATGCTGATATTTTCCTGGTGTTCGGTGGTCAGAGTTTTGCTGCGAGTCATTAGTTGAGCAAACCCTAAAATTGCGTTGAGGGGAGTACGGAGTTCGTGACTCATGTTGGCAATGAAAGAACTTTTGGCTTGATTTGCCACTTCTGCTTTCTCTTTAGCCTGTTCAAGTTGTTGGTTTGATTCAGCTAGTGCGGCTGTGCGATCGCTAACCCGTTGTTCTAGTGTCTCGAATGATTCTTTGAGTTGTCCTGCCATCTGGTTAAAGGAGATGGCTAACTCTCCTAGTTCATCGGTGCGATTGAGTCCAACTGTTTGATTCCAATTTCCTGTGGCGATGTCTTTGGCGGCTTGATTGAGGCGGAGGATGGGTTGAGTCACCCAACGAGCCGTCAGAATTCCGAACACTGTGGCCGCGAACAAAGCAGCTAAAGACAATAAAATTGTCGTGCGGGTGTTGGCGTTGATTTGTTTCATAAAGTCTGATTCGGGAATCACCACGACTACCAACCAATCCAGACCAAATCGATCGCGCCACGGAGTAACTTGTACAAATTGACGTTCGCTTTGTGTAAGCCAAGAAGAATCCCCACCAATTTCAAAGTCAAATTCCTGTGCATTCTTAATTTTCTTAAAGCCGCCAAATCTTTGCTGCAAATGTTGGGCAGTTGCTCGAATCAGCGGATCGGGATCTTCTAAAATATTCAGGCGTTGCTTTTCTTTCCCAACTGCTTTGAGAATTGGCTGTTTTAGTGAGTGAGCAATTAACATTCCATCTCGCTCAATAATGAAAATTTTTCCCGAAGGGCTGACTTGCAAATCTTGAAGGAAGTCACCAATATGAGACAGTGTAAGGTCGGCTGCCATCATGCCCATGAAGTTTTGCTTGCGATCGAAAACTGGATGACCGAACACAAGCGCAACATATCCATCAATTTCTTGCAAAACTCTCACAGGCGACCAATTGGGTTTACGCAATTGTGAAGTGCGGACGAATGGCGCATAGGTGAGGGGATTAAAGTCATAATCACCAATTTTCTGAGTTCGGTTTCCTCGGCTATCCATTTTATAGACAGTGTTTTTTCCCTTGGTTCGAGGAGAAACTTCATCGATTGTGATTCCTTCACCCGGCAACCATCGTCCAACTCCTAAATAATTGCTATTGGTTTGGGTAAAGTGCATATAGCTGATTTTTTGATGCAATTCCACTTTCTGCCAAAACTGATAGCCAACCCGATCTAAATCTTCTCGGTTGAGTAACCCTGACTCTACTAGTTCAGCATTGCTGCGGGCAATTTCATAAGAACTTGCTAAGTAGCTATCTAAGTGTTGATCGACTCGTAAGCTGGCTTCTTGAATCAACTGATGAGCTAGCTGATTCACTGCCTGCTGACTGTTGCGGAATGAGAGATAACCGACTAATCCCACGGCAGCAAAGATTTGCAGCACAAAAGGAACTACTAGGATAGTGCTCAGCGATCGCCATTTGGTCTGAACGGGTAAAGGATTAGCAACAGACATAGAAACTTTATAATTGCGATTTCACAGGCAGTGTTAACACAAAAACTGTTCCATCTCCCACTTTAGAGTATACTTCTATACAACCATTGTGGTTTTCGGTAATAATTTGATGGGCGATGGCTAATCCTAATCCTGTTCCTTTACCAACGGCTTTTGTGGTAAACAAATGGTCAAAGACTCGTCTTTTTACTTCATCGGGCATACCCACACCGTTGTCTCGAATTTTAATTACCACTTGTTTTCCAGATTCATCCAATTGAGTTTGGATTTCAATTTGATTTGGATGAGCTTGGATGTCTTCAAAAGTGCGTTTTTGGTTTGCTTCTTCTAAAGCATCGATGGCGTTTGCCAGGATATTCATAAACACTTGATTGAGTTGTCCGGGGAAACATTCAATGGCAGGGATATTTCCGTAGTTAGTGACAACTTCAATTGCAGGTCGAAATTCGTTAGGTTTCAGGCGATGTTTGAGAATTAAAATTGTGCTATCAATGCCTTCGTGAATATTTGCACTTACCTGATAATCTCGATCGGCTCTGGAAAAGGTGCGGAGGCTGGTGCTGATACTTTTAATGCGATCGCACCCTAATTTCATGGAGTCAATCATCTTAGGTAAGTCTGCAATCAGATAGTCTAAATCAATTTCTTCGGCATGATCGCTAATCTCTGTTTCCGGGGCGCGATGGCGATATAAATTAAGATGTGCAATTAAGTCTTGTATGGTTCCCTTGGCTTCATTTAAATTGCCAGAAATAAACCCGACTGGATTGTTAATTTCGTGTGCAACGCCAGCAACTAAGTTACCCAAAGCAGACATTTTTTCACTTTGTATCAGTTGCAGTTGGGTAGTTTGCAAATCAGTCAAGGTCAGCTGGGCTTGTTGATAAAGACGAGCATTTTCTAGAGAAATAGCAGTTTGGGCACAGAGAAAGGTTGTAACTAAAAGGCGATCGCGGTTAAATACATTTTTAGTAGAGCGATTTTCTAAATATAGTACCCCTACTAAACTGCCCTGATTGAGAATTGGCGTACACAAAATACTCTGGGGATGGTGCTGGAGGATGTATTGATCGATAACACCAGCGATGATAGTTTGGGAATCATTAACAACCATCACTTTTTGCGTGCGTCTGACGTATTGAATCAGCCGCACCGGAACCACGGTTGAGTCTGCAAGTGAAGTGCTTTGCAGATATGTCACTGGCGACAGCGAAGCGTTAGCGAGTCTTGTCTGCAACACGCTACGCGAACGAGCGTCAGAACTGCCCAATTCTAATCGAGTGACAGCACGGATTTGCCATTCATTCTCCTGGGGTAGCAACAACACACAGGTTTCAGCACCAGCATTTTCCAGAATAATTCGGGTGAGACTGCTGATTAACTCTTCTAGCTCGATGGAGCTGGAGATGGCTTGGGCTGCTTTGAGAACAGAGGCAAAATCTAGGGTATCTGTCAGACTGCTGGTATCATTAGGGAGTTTAGTTGACTTATTGGTAATAGTTTCTAGGGAATTGAAGTCGAATTTGGGTTGATTTAAGATCGGTTGGAGTAGCTGTTGATAGCGAGTTTCCAAGTCAACAATTTTGGCTTTTGCTCCCCACAGGGCGTAACCATAGTAAGCATCTTGCAGGTAGACTATGGCAATTTTTTCTTTGCCCCAATCTAAGTAAAATCGGGCGGCTAGCTCGTTGGCAAGGGCTTCTTCTTGGATATAGCCGTTGACTTTGGCTTTTGTGATGGCGCGATCGTAATATTCTATTGCCTGTGCTCGTTCCCCCAAAACGCGATGATACTCCGCCGCCACCAAATCATATTTATGCTGGAAATTCATTGGTGCATGGGTAGCCCAATATTGGAGTTTTTCTTGGTTTGCAGCAATGCGTTCCTGAATCTGCTGCTGTTGTGAGGCTGAACGTTGTTTAAATACTGCTAGTTGAGTTAAAGAATCATAAAAATGAAAGATGGGTACATATACAAAAGCCAACACAGCATCTAAATATTCTCTGGCTTGCTCTGCTTGGTTAGCTGCTGCTTCAAACTCCAAAAACAAATAAGATACAACCATTTTGTTAATCCACAGCAATGCTAATCCGGTGCGATCGCCTGCTGCTTCATGTAATGGAAGCTGATGCTGTTCATTGTAAGCCGCACCGTTCAACACCACAACATCATCGGCATCCCCCATTAAATTCAGTAAAATTTGTCGAGCTAACTGCGAATAAGTCAAAGTTAGATGTTGCTTGAGGTGCTGGAGGGCTTCGCAATATCCCCTCATTTCTGACTCTAGCTGAGTCAAATTTTGCCCTGCAAAGTATGAGTATAAACCGTAATTATACGCAGAGTAGCCAGCAAAAGCTAAATCACCCACATCTAAACAACTACAATATGCAGCCTGTAACGGGTGTAATGTGTCACTCAAGTGCATTTTCCAATGCCTTGTATACACATACACTAGTAATGAACTTTTCCCTTTTAATTGGGAATTTTGCTGACGTGATAGCACATCGAGGGCTAACTGACCGAATTCATAACCTAATTCAACGTTGCCAATTACAGCACACATCAATATCCCATAGGAGGCATAGGCAAAGCTGGAGGTAGACTCGTTGCCATACACAACAGATAGATAAACCTTTTTTAAAATTACCAGTAAATACAGCAGTGGCTCAAACACATAAGCTGGAGGTGATACGGATGTTAAAATCCGAGCTGCCGCTAGGATATTTACATCTGTTGCTTGTGGTAGGTCGAGTAATTCACTAGGTAATCGTCCGCCAATGGCATCTGAAACAGCATCAAAAGCAGCAGTTACATCTTCTTGGCTGGGAACTGGAGGCAAGTGGACACCTAATTGCTCTAAGATAGTCAATGCTGTGGCGATCGCTTGGGCCAATTCACCTTGAGAAGTAAATGCCTCAAGCTTCACCTCGTAAATGCTGACTCGATCTAATGGTGTTTTGGCATGGACGAGGACAAGGTTAGCAAAAACTTGCATCTGCTCTAAATCACCACTCAAATAGGCGGCTTCTGTGGCGATTTGGTGCAACGCCAAAGTCAACTGATATTGATTTTGCCAACTCTCTTGGTTGAGTAACCCAATGCCGACTTTAGCGTAATCCATCGCAGCAGTATAGGCAGTAGCTAGTTTTGCCTTACGACTTGCCATCAAGTTGAACTGCGCCAAGGCTTGAAGTTCGTTTGATTGGGTAATTAATTCCGCCGCAACGTTGAGTTGACTGACAATTTCAAAAATCCGTTCTTCTCGGTTGGCTTCGGGTGTCTGATTCAAAAGTAACTGTCCGATTTTCAAATGAACAGCTTGTTTTTCTTCGGTGGGAATCAGCGAATATGCTGCTTGCTGCACCCGATCATGTAAAAATTTATAATGACAGGATTCACCAGAAGCCAGTGTAGTCTCCGAGCCTCCCGAATGGCTATCCCAACTTCTAATTTCAGAGTTATTGATAAATTCTGAATTCTGAATTCTGGATTCTGAATTCTGCTGATAAAACTTATAAATCTCACTTTGGGGTAAAATCAAACCTTCCTGTAAAGCCTTCCATAAACTTGCTGCGACTTCGATTTGAGATTGTTCGCAAGCGATCGCCAGTGTCTCTAAATCAAATTGATTACCAATACAAGCCGCTAACTGCAATACAAATTGAGTAGATTCTGGCAGTCTTTGTAATTGAAATGCCATGAATTCCACGACATCATCTGTCAGTGCTTGCTGATTTATTTGTGCAATGTCGCATTGCCAACCCCCTTGGTAAGGGGGGGTTGGGGGGGTGAACTCAATCAACCCATCTTGGTGTAATGCTTTGAGAAACTGCGTACTAAAAAATGGATTTCCTTGAGTTTTTTGATGCACCAATTGTGAGAGTGGAAATGCTGCTTCTTCTGCACAGCCTAGTGTATCAGCAACTAACTGATTTAATTTTAATTGACTTAAAGGTTTGAGAGTAATTGTGTTAATTATGCCATTTAACTTAATTTCATCTAGGATTATCATTAAAGGATGAGCAGGCGAAACTTCATTATCTCTATAAGCTCCAATAATTAATAAATATCCATAATTTGCTTGACTTACTAATAGCTTAATTAATTGCAAAGAAGCTGAATCTGCCCATTGCAAATCATCTAAAAATATGACTAAAGGATGTGATTCTGTAGTAAATAATTGCAGAAATTTATGAAATATAAAATTAAATCTATTTTGAGCAGCAGCGCCAGATAATTGTGGGGTTGGTGGTTGTTTGCCAATGATTTTTTCTAATTCGGGGATGACTTCAATAATTATCTGTCCATTTTCACCTAATGCCTCAAGAATTTGGGTTTGCCATTGTTGCAATTGCTGGTCGGTTTCTGTGAGCAATTGTGTCATTAAATCGCGCAAGGCTTGTACGAAGGCAGACAGGGGAATGTTGCGATTTAATTGGTCGAACTTGCCTTTGATAAAGTAACCGCGTTGGCGAATGATTGGTTTGTGGACTTCATTTACCACTGCGGTTTTGCCAATGCCAGAAAAACCAGCCACTAGCATCAGTTCTGTTGTCCCTTTACTGACGCGATCGAATGCTGCTAAGAGGGTTTCAACTTCTTCTTCACGACCATAAAGTTTTTCGGGAATAATGAAGCGATCGCACACATCCTGCTGTCCAATCTTAAAAGCAGGAATGCTGCCAATTTTCTCCGACGCCTGTTGACAACGTTCTAAGTCGTGCTTCAGTCCCAAAGCACTCTGATAGCGATCCTCGGCATTCTTAGCCATCAGCTTAGACACAATATCCGAAAGGACAATGGGTACTTTTGGATTCACCTCAGCTACAGGTACGGCAGATTTGGCAATGTGGCAATGTACCAATTCAATTGGGTCATCTAGCACAAAAGGAAGTTGTCCCGTCAGCAGTTCATAAAACGTCACTCCTAAAGAATAAAAATCACTGCGGTAGTCAATTCCTCGGTTCATGCGTCCAGTTTGTTCTGGCGACAAATAAGCCAGAGTCCCTTCTAAAACATTGGGATTTTGGATTTCTTGGCTTTCTCTAGGCAATAGCGAGGAAATACTGAAATCAATCAGCTTCACTTCCTTGGTTTGAGGTTGAATCAGAATATTAGCCGGCTTTAGGTCTTTGTGAATCACTCGACTGTGATGCAGTTCAGAAAGCGTCTGTGCTAATTGCACAGCGATATTTAGAAAATCCTCAATTTCTAAGGTGCTGGGATGGTTAGTATCTGTTGTGGCTTGTTTGAGATAATTTGCCAGAGAAACACCGCCTACATCCTCCATTACCAAAGCATATCCTTGACGATATCGTTCTAGCGCCAATGGTTTGACCACACTTTTAACAGCAAGATTTTGGGCAATTACATACTGGTTGCGAAACCGCACTAATTCTGTAAATGTCGGGTATTCCTCTCGCAGCAGTTTCATAATCACCGGACATTGGTCAGCTAAGCGAATAGCTTGATAAACTAGTGTGCGCGATCCTGCATATAGCTGATTGGCGATCTGATAACCTGGTAAATTAATATTAAAATTCTTCATTCTATACTCTCAGATTAAACTGTGATAAATCCTTCCTTCAGAGTACCCAGACTGAGAAAGAAATTCACAGGAATATAGGGAAGAGGGAAGAGGCAATAGGCAAGAGGCAATAGATAAAAATTAATTGTCTCTTGCATTTAGCTGTATGTCTTTTTTCAAAAATCAAATTGGATAAAATAGTTAGATTTTAATCAATACTTGTCGGGTTTTGGGGAAAAGGGGAAGGGGAAAGGGGAAAGAAAAACCTTTACCCTTTACCCTTTACCCTTTTCCCCAAATCAAATTCCGAGTTCAAAATGCAAAACCCGAGCAGTATTGAGATTTTAATTATCCATTAAAATGTAGAGACTTTGCATTGCAACCTCTCTATAAACCATTTTATGGTTTGTTTATTATTCTAGATCCTGAATTGCTTTAATAATTTCTAAATCAGATGCAGGAGTATTATTATCAATTACTAAATCCCAGTTATAAATAACCTGAGCAGCAATTTTATTGTATTCTCCTACTTTCTCAGTAGATATTGGAATATGATCGGCACTATCTCGATTTATAAATCGTTCTAAGCACTTATCTAATGCACATTCAACTTTAATGAATTTTATCTGATACTTATTGTTTAAAGACTGATATAACTTAGCAAAACCCTCACCTGCACCCAGTGATTCTATCATTACTTTGTTATTGCTTTCAAACAAGCGATCGATTTCTTCCTCAACAATATCCCATCCATCCCGATCCTTAGCTCCACTCTGCAGAAGATTCACCCATATTGGCTCTACAGAAAGAAATTTGATTGCCGTATGAGCATTAACCAAGGTTCCAATATAAGTTTTACCTGCTCCTTTTGGCCCAACCAAGATGAATAACGTTTTCATAATAGGACTTATATTACAACCCTATAAGTTGTAAACAAAATTTACTGCCTATTGCCTATTGCCTATTGCCTATTGCCTATTGCCTATGATTTAGTCCGGAAAAGCTAAACCAGTCATGGGGTCACGGATATATAGTCCTAGTGTAAGACTACGGATTGCTTCATCCCAAACGGGTATTAGTTGTTCTGCTTGATCTGCCCAAAAATCGAATGTAATTAAGCACTGAACATTCGACCCCAAACCAATGCAAATCCGCGAAAAAGCTTCGCGTGGTTCCTCTTGAGTGTCAATAAATTTAATCTCTGTCCAGACAATTTTGGCGGTTTGGCGCTTGACGGTAATAATTTCTCCCTTTTCAATGGGGTTACGGCTGTCGTCTTCTACTACTTTCCTCAAGGTAGATTTGAGTGGAAACTGACTCCAATCATTGGGAGGTAACTGATTAAAAGATACTTCTAGACAGCAATCATCGTTGGGCGGTTTTTTATCCATGAACTTGAAGGATTTTTCTTGTGGCTCAAAAACCCAATCCTGAGGGACATTGAAGCGAACAGCTCCGCGATTGGCGACAAATATTTTGTAGCCTGATGGAGATTCCCAGCGATGGTCAGGCTTTAGTTCAAGCGTTTCTTTAATCCACTGGAGATTGCTTTTTTTACGCTTTGCCATAGTGTTTTTGTTCTCTCTGGTGAAGAGGGTATCATCAAACAGCCCGTCGTAGGCAAAAGTTTTAGCGGCGGCTGACACCGTAGACGCTTTGCGGTTACCGCAGGCATCTAAACTTTTAAAGACAGACATCGCCCTTTTTGTTAATGTTACCAAATTGCTATAGAAATCTGCTTTGATTTGGAAAATTTATTTGCGTGCTGTGCTTCGCGCACCACAAGCGCAATAGGCAATCAGCAAAGCAGGCTTTTTGCATTGTAACTAGCTTTGCATAAATCAAATATGAATTTTATAGGAATTGGAATAATTATTATATTAAAGAAAGAAATATATAATATTTTATGGATTTTATATTAAGTAATCCAAGGGAATACTCAGCGTTGTGATTAAACTCTCAGCTTTCAAAATTAAAATCTTAGCAGCAGTATTCATGGTTATGGATCATGTGTGCTATTTGCTAATGCCAGAGTTACTAATTTTGCACATTGTTGGGCGATTGAGCTTTCCCCTTTTTGCATGGCTGCTGGCTGAAGGCGAAAAACACACTCAAAATATATACCGCTATGGAAGTAGACTATTAATTACGGCTATTATATCTCAACCAATTTATACTGTTGTTTTCAAGAGCTTTACACTTAATATTCTTTTTACCCTTCTGCTTGGACTTGGGATGTTGCGCTTAGTAAATCGTTGCTCCCAATTATGGCAGAAATTAACAATTTATGTGTTGTTTGCAGTCGTCGCTGAAACCTTGAATTTTGAGTATGGAGGATATGGGATTGGAATAATTATATTTATGTCTCTAACAGGCAAACTGAAGCCTAAAGTATGGTTGCTCTACTGGTGCATATTTCACTTGATTTTAGTAGTTATATCTAGGATTTCTTTAGTTCAAACTTGTGCAGTTTTTTCAGGATTACTTGTTTTTCAATTCAATGGCAAGCAAGGTTCGCAAGCTAGATGGTTTTATCTGTTTTACCCGGCTCATTTAATAATTTTAGGTATAATCAATTATCTAATAATATCGTCCAGGTAGAGTTGAGGATTTAATAAGCGATCGCAGCAATCAGATTTTCGGTCACATCTTGCCTAAGTGTTGTAGTAGTAGGTGTGTTGTCGCGCAGCGCAACAATACACCAGATTAATGCATAGTTCTTCTAATTCTTACTTTGCCGTTTTTTTGCGTTCTTCCTGTTCAATGATTTCTTTAACCGATCCGGCAAAAGTATGCACTTGCCTTAATGCAAGATGAACACGACCATCAGCTTCCAATATTACTTTTTCACCTTTCTTCAAGTAAATGCCTGAATTCTGAAACCCAGCTGTTGATTCCACTGTCACCCGAACTGGCTCTTTATTTTCACGCTTTACAATAACCTGAAAACTTCCTATGTTGTCGGAATACCAAATAAGTGGTATTGATTCTGGATATATTATGTAATCATTCTGGTTCTGAAACTTTAAACTTTTAGAAGCCTCAGATAAAGCATCGTAGCTACGTTTACACTCTTCCGGTTGCGGATAGGATTCTGGCCCGTAATTTGATGGATTTGCATAGACCGCTTCGTTAATGATAAAAGTCAGGTATCCATCATCGGGAGATGTTAAGGTTGTTTGGTTCCCCTCAGAAACCAACTGTAAATTTCTTGGCTCCAAACCATTATCATTTAAAGCTTTAAATGGATCAGATCTGGCTGATACGGATTTTTTCATGACTACTGTTAGCAACTGTCCCCACTTTAGCTTTCCTAAAAGTGCTGCTGGGACAAGAAGGCAAGAATCAAGATTTTTGCTTGAAATCTCCTCACCATCTGGGCCAATCCAGTTCCGACGAAAAACGTCTTTTTCAGCAGCTTCTTTTTGAATGCCACGAAGAAAATTTGCAGTAAGTTCTTTAGAAGGCTCGACTAAGATTGGATTAATTGGGGTGGCTGTTGGTTTTGCTTCAGGTGGATTAGTTGGAGTGGCTGTTGGTTTCGGTTCAGATGGATTAGTTATTGAAGATCCTTTATTTACGAGATGAAGACCATCTTTGTCTATTCTAATATCAAAAGACTGTACAAGAATAACGAGCGTCACTACCATACTGCCGAGTAAAACAAGGCAAGCTATGGTAATTGCAGTGACAAGACGAATACGTTCGTCATTAGACAAAGAGGCAATATAGCTTAAAGGCAGTCCCCACAACGTTTTTGATTCACTGCTAGTTTGCTCATTGTTTGGTGAAGGTGCAACAGAGTTTTCTTCATGAGTATTT
Source organism: Nostoc sp. DedQUE12a (assembly GCA_034530795.1). Taxonomy (GTDB): domain Bacteria; phylum Cyanobacteriota; class Cyanobacteriia; order Cyanobacteriales; family Nostocaceae; genus Nostoc. The sequence continues at coordinate 71,998 of JAVRCH010000050.1, read as the reverse complement.
GGCTCGTCGTGTCTCTGCTCTGTCATAAATTTAGTATTTGTAGGTTGAACGAAGAACTCAACCAGACTAACTACCCATTTATTTTGGTTGTTTCCGCAAACAAGCAGATTCAGTAAACTACAAGCTTTTCTTTTAGAAACAAGTTAAAAATAATAGTTTCAACCGTGGTGAACTAAAAAGTCAACGGGATTACTTTAATTACAGCATAAAAATATAGCTAAACAGTTAGGATGTGGGCTATTAGTAAAGACGTTGCATTGCAACGTCTTTACAAGAATTTTGATATTATCAGGACTTACGCAAAATCATGAAAAAACGTAGACGCGGAGCGGCTTGCCGCAGGCTACCGCAAAGGACGCAAAGGACACAAAGAAATAAGGGTTTCAGAGAGTTTTTGCGTAAGTCCTAATTATATTATGTCCGCTCAATTACCCATTAATATCCGCGCTTACCTGATCCCGCCGCTTGATAAGGGGAGGGGCTGGGGGTGGAGTGTTTTTATTATGGTCAATTTACCGGACTTGATATTACGCCAAATCTACTGAACCTGTATATCCTTTGAGAATTCCCAAAGAACCACCGCATGAATTAATTAGGGTGTCATTTCCGATGCGGCTGAAGCTGGCGTTTAAGCCATTGACATTTAAGCGATCGCTGCAAGTAAAGTTATAGATGGTAGCAAAACCACTGCTTCCCAAAATCACTGTATCTGTTCCTTCATCTAAATAGACCTTATCATTTCCCCCGCCTTTTACCTCTACAGATGAATCAAACAAGTTTGTATCTTGACTTAAAGGTTCGGGTAAACAAACTGTCCCTCCCCGCAAATTGATTACATTATTGCCACTTCCCACTCGGATAGTATCATCACCCGAACCGGCAAAAATTAAATTATCACCTGAACCAGACTGAATAATGCTGTTAGTATCATTTGTAATAATTGTATCGTTGCCATCACCTGCATAAATTTTGGCAGAACTTAAGCCAGGGATACCAACAGCTAGAATAAAATCCTCACCTTTGCCTGTTCTAATTGTAGTTTCACCATAGGGAAGAACAGCAATTTGATTGTCACCATCTCCAGCTATGATGCTTTGGTTATAGGATGGCGAACCACTATCAAAGATATAAGTCAATACTGAAATTTCGCTAGTGATAACGTCATTTCCTGAGCCTGTCCTAATCTTGGCATCTCCAGCTCCTAAAAAAATTAAATTGTTGCCTTTTCCTGCATCAATAGTTCGGTTGGCAAAACCACTTAAATAGAAAATATCGTCCCCCGTTCCTGCTGAGGCAACTAATTTAGGAATTGCCTCTAAGCCAATAATATTATCATCAGCATCGAACACATAGTTTCCACCATAATCATCTAAAAAGTTGTTTCCACTGCCTAAACGAATTACGTGATTGCCTGCTCCTACACTGACATAATCATCTCCCTTGCCCGTATATACAATTGCTTCAAAATCATTAGGATTACAGGGCAATGAACTAGTTTGTAAAACCTCACCGCTAAAAATGCTACTATCAAAATTAAATGTGAGGTCTACTTTTCTGCCTAATAAAACAACATCATTGCCATCTCGCGTATTTACAATATTGTTGTTACCTTCTACAACAAACCAATCTGCATCAGCAGTACCGCGAATTCTTTGATTACTCTCTTGAATGACTTGTTGAGTATAGGTAATACCGCGAAAAATTTGGGCTGTCATAAAAATTTCCTTTAAAGTTCAATACAGTTTAATGAAGCGCAAATGTGATGTAGATGAGCTATTATTCTCAAAAGCTGAAGAAAATCCGGTAAATTTAGAATTTTTCCTACAAAGGTGAGTGTCTAGTCATCTTGGGAACTATATATACAAGTAAATCCAATTAGCATTAACTTGCAGTTCCTCCCAATGAAGACTCGCCATTTTAACAGAAACAAGGCGCTACCATTACAAATTGTTCTTGTTGTTCCCTTCGTTATCCAAATTTTTGCAGCGGTTAGTTTAGTGGGTTATTTGTCCTTTAAAAATGGACAAAGAGCGGTTAATGACCTGGCAGAACAGTTGATAGATCGTACTAGTGATGTAGTGGATGAACATCTCAAGTCTTATCTTGCCATTCCAAAGAACTTAAATCAAATCAATGCAGATGCTATCCGCAGGGGAATATTAGATGTACGCGATCGCCAAACGCTTGGCAAGTATTTTTGGGATCAGATGCACATCTCTGACCTGACTTATATCGGCATTGGACTAACAACGGGTGAGGGAATAGGTGTTGCTCGTTATGATGGCAAAACCATCACCATTGATGATTGGACTGCCAAGCCTCCTAACAATTTCTTGACCTATGCAACAGATAATCAAGGCAATCGGACTGACCTCAAGGCTCGGTCGAATTGGGACAATTCTCAGGAATCTTGGTACACCCAACCCATCGCCGCAGGTAAACCCATTTGGTCAAAGATTGCGATTCCAACTTCTTTTACCGAACCCTACATCGCCGCTTCTAGCAGTCGTCCGATCTATGATTCGCAAAATCGCTTACTAGGAATGATTGCTACAGACATTCACCTCTTGAAACTCAGCGATTTTTTACGCAGTTTGAATATTAGTCAGTTTGGGCGGGTGTTCCTTTTAGAACGGGATGGCACATTAATTGCCACTTCTGGCACAGAAAAGCCCTTTACCTTGATTAATCAAAAAGCTGAGAAATTGCGGGCGATTGACAGTTCTGACCCAATAATAAATAACGTTGCTAAAAACGTGCAAAGGTTTAAAGGGTTCGAGGCCATCACTAAAAACACAGATTTTCAGCTAGAAATAGAAAGAAAACGGTATTTTGTCAATGTTCTACCTTGGCGTGATGAGTATGGTTTAGATTGGCTAATGGTGGTGAGTGTGCCAGAAGATGCATTTATGGCGCAAATTAACGCCAATACGCACACCACCATCGTTCTTTGTTTTGCTGCATTAGTTGTTGCCTCGGTAATGGGCGTGTTTACCTCCCATTGGATTGTACGCCCGATTCTGCGTCTGAATCGAGCAAGTAAGGCAATGGCATCTGGCAATTTAGATCAGACAGTAGAAACTAGCCCCATTCAAGAACTCAATACCCTGTCTAACTCTTTTAATTACATGGCAGAACAACTGCTTGAATCGTTTACGGCCTTAGAGAAAAGCAAGGAAGAACTGGAAGACAGGGTAGATGAACGTACTACTGAACTCAAAAATACATTAGAGGAATTACAACGCACTCAATCTCAAATTATTCAAACTGAAAAAATGTCTAGTCTGGGACAACTAGTTGCTGGAGTCGCACACGAAATTAATAATCCAGTGAATTTTATTCATGGCAACCTCAATCATTTACAAGAATATTCCCAGGATTTATTAGCATTTGTGCAATTGTATCAGCAGTACGATCCTAATCCTGCTCCAGAAATTCAAATTGCTGCTGAAAAAATGGATTTGGAGTTTTTACAGGAAGACTTACCAAAAATTTTGTCTTCCATGAAAGTGGGCACCGATCGCATTCGCGAAATTGTACTCTCCTTACGCAACTTCTCTCGCATGGACGAAGCTAAATTTAAAAGCGTCGATATTCATGAAGGGATCGACAGTACTTTGATGATTCTGCAACACCGCTTCAAAGCTAAATCAGAACAATCTGAAATTCAGGTAATCAAAGACTACGGCAATTTACCCCCAGTAGAATGCTATGCCGGACAACTCAATCAGGTGTTTATAAATATTTTAGTGAATGCCATTGATGCCTTAGAAGAAAGTCACGTCAAGGATACTCATCAAGAAAGCAAGGACAATTTTAGCCAAATTATAATTCGCACATCGGTCGTTAATTCAACGTGGGTAAAAGTGGCGATCGCTGATAACGGTGTTGGTATTTCTCAAGATTTGCAGCAACGAATATTCGATCCCTTTTTCACCACTAAACCCGTTGGCAAGGGGACTGGAATGGGTATGTCCATTAGCTACCAAATTATTACGGAAAAACATGGCGGCAAACTAGAGTGCTTCTCAACTTTAGGAAAAGGAACTGAGTTTATTATTCAGATTCCTGTGCGCCGAAAAGCTTAAGCAGTGGGGTTATATTATGTCGTGTGACTTATCTTTAGAGGGCAGGGGCAGGGGGCAGGGAGCAGGGGAGCAGGGGAGAAAGAGGCTTTTGCACAGATGCGGTAATCATAAGTGATGAGCCAGACATGATATTCAGATATTCAAAGTTGCTTATCTTCCTAGACTTCCCAGTCACCAGTCCCCAGTCCCCAATCCCTTGCTATACAATCAAAACAAATTATCTCTGCTCAAGGGCTGAGTTTTGTGAAGAATTTAGTAAAAGTATTACTAAAAATTTATCTCTTAAGAAAGAATAAACAACAAAGGATGATAGCCAGAATTAGGTAGTTTAATCAACGATTTGAAAATAGTTGGTACTCTATCTGCCTCCGTTTATGATGTGCGGAGGTCTTTTGCTATGAACAAGCAGGCTGGGAAAATTTTTGATCGCCAGAAATCACAGGCATCGGCAGCAAGTTTTTTTGTTTTTACTGCTGTGTCTACTCCCTTGGCAATCTCTTTGATTGCTAGTCCAGTATTGGCTCAGTCATCGACTGTTAATACTTCTTTTCCAGTTCCGCAATCTGTTCCTAGTGGGACACAAGTGCGGATTAATGGTACAACCAGCATGGAAAAGATTAATCAGGCACTAGCGCAGCAGTTTCAAACGAAGTTTCCCAATACAAGTGTCACCACTGGATATGATGGAACAGATGCGTCTTTGAAAGCATTGCCAAATGGACAGATTGATTTGGCGGCAATTGGTCGTTCGTTAACAGAGTCGGAGAAAGCCCAAGGGCTAACAAGTATTCCCATCACTCGGAATAAAATTGCGGTGATTGTCGGCAAGGAAAATCCGTATATAAATAATCTGACTTCTGAGCAATTTGCGAAAATCTTTCGAGGTGATGTTACTGACTGGTCAGAAGTTGGGGGTTCTGCCCGCAGAATTCGCCTGATCGATCGCCCAGAAAATAGCGACTTGCGGCAAGCATTTCAAAATTATCCCGTTTTTCAAAAAGCTCCTTTTAAAACAGGTCAAAATGCCATCCAAGTTTCGGCAGACAGCACAGAAGCGGTAGTCAAAGAATTAGGAACAGATGGTATTGGATATGCGATCGCCGATGGGGTAATTAATAATCCCAATGTGAAAATTCTTCGACTACACAATGTTCTGCCCACCGATCCCCGTTATCCCTTCTCTCAACCTTTGGGATATGCCTACGACAAATTTAATCCAAGTCCGGCTGCCACAGCATTTTTAGGCTTTGCCACTGCACCTACTAATGGGCGAATTATTGAACAAGCCAGGGTGAAAAATGCGATGGGCTACGCCCCGCCAGAGGCGATCGCTATTCCTGAAACAGCATCCACAACTGCTCCCACTACTAGAACTGCAACAGAACCCCAACGTGAATCTTCATGGTGGTGGTTATTGCTGATTCCGTTATTAGGTGGATTGTTATGGTGGTTGTTAAGTCGGCGCAGCGATACTCCAACCCCAAGTGGAGTTGCTACACCTGCTCTAGGGAGTGCCCAAGCCTCGGAGAATCGGATCGTCCTTACACCCCGAAATTGCAGGGATGTCTATGCTTACTGGGAAATTTCCAATGAGGTAAAACAAGACTTGCAACGGCAGGATGGACGTGGTTTGAAAGTACGTCTTTATGATGTTACTGATATTGACATAGATCGGCAAACGCCCCATAGCATGAAGGAATTTGATGTCGATCGACAAGCGCAAGATATTCACCTGGCGATCGCCCTAGATAACCGTGATTACCTTGTTGAGCTTGGTTGTTTGAGTAATAATAATCGCTGGTTAAACATCGCTCGTTCGGCTAAAGTGCGAGTTCCTGCTTGTGAACCTGCTAGCAGTATCCCTACAGCAGCTACTGGTGTTGCGGTTGCTTCTTTAGGGGACAATAACTTTGTAACCACAAAAGATGATGGTCGTGTAATCTTAGTACCTCGTAATTCCAGAGATGTCTATGCCTATTGGGAAATTCCCGAAGCACGGAAGGCAGAACTGCGACGACAGGGGGGAAGAAAGTTGGCGCTTCGTGTTTATGACAGTACAGACATTGATTTGGAAGAACTGACTGCCCATAGTTTTCGGCAGTTTGAGTGTGATGAATCAACACAAGATTTACACATTCCCATTGCCCAAAGCGAACGCGACTATGTGGCACAATTAGGTTACATTACTGCCAATGGGCATTGGCTGAAACTGGCTGAGTCTGCACCCGTAAAAGTTTCATCGACTCTTAGACAGGATAGTACAGTAAGACCGTCCGGTGCGGCTACTAACTTGGCATTGGAACGAATTGATAATCCATCTAACGCAACAACCAACATCGCAAAAGATCTAGGAAATAGAGTTAGCGAAACAATTGCAGAAATCACACCTACCGTAGCAGGGGTGGGAACAACTGCTCAGTCATTCTTTGGCAGAAAACAAGGCACAGCGAGTTTAGGTAGCGATCGCCGGATTATCTTAGTACCTCGCAACGCGAGGGATGCTTATGCCTATTGGGAAATTCCAGACGAGTACAAAACAGCTGCACGAAGGCAAGGCGGACGCAGATTTGTTCTGCGAGTTCACGATGTGACAAATCTGGACATTGACCATCAATCGCCGCATATTACTCAAGAATATCCATGTGATGAGTGCGAACAAGATAAACACGTTGCAATTCCAGCAAGCGATCGCGATTATCTTGCAGAAATAGGTTATTACACAGACGATGGCCGCTGGCTGAGTATTACTCGCTCTTTTTACGTTCACATACCATCGAATAAGGTGTTGAGTATTTAATATCATGTCCTCTGAAAAAGAGGGGGCATGGACAAAGGGGCTTTTGGAATTTTTGCATAGATGCAGTAATCATAAAGGTGCATCCATTGATTAATCAATTTTAAGTAAGAGAGGAATTAATCATGGGACTTTTCTTTGAGGTTTTAAGTGCAATTAATAATCCCAATCAACGCGGAAATGTTGCTCAGCTAGAGTCGATTATCAACTCAGTTCAGCAAGTGGCCACTAGTCGAGGCATTCAACCATCTCAAATGCAAAATATCATGTCAGTTATGGGCAATATGCTTCGTCCTGTACTGAGGCATCAGCAGTCATTACCCGATGGGAACCAGTTACAAAATCTGATTGGTCAACCTGCTAGTACTGATACTAGTGGAGTAGGAATGCAATCTTTACTGTCACCTCAGTTGCAGCAGCAAATTGTTCAAACAGTTTCCCAAACAACGGGAATCAGTCCTAATGTCATTGAGGCTATTTTGCCCACAGTAACTTCGGCAGTACAAAGTTTGCTAAGTATGGGTTCTACTAGCGGTGGCTCTCTAAATTCAAATTCTATTTTGAATACTTTTTTAGATAGCGATCGCGATGGCGGCACCGATCTAAGTGACGTTCTCAGATTTGGCGATCGTTTTCTTCATCCATAATACACATATAGGGTTCCTGTGTGATTTTTCAAAAAGCTCTGTAAATCTCAAGAGTAGCAGCTTTGAAATTCCACAGTAACTCATCCTGTTGACGGTTAAGTGTCAACCGTCAACACGAAAATATGTGCTGCGTTGCCTTTAGAAAATTTATTTATTGTGAAGTTGTTAATATGATAAACGACGTTTGGACGCTAGACAGGTTATACAGTTGAACAAATAGTTCAAAACAGTAGTTCTATTTGTTAACAAACCTATGCAGATAAATCAGGCGATCGAAACCTACGATCGCGCCGCAGTGGATTATGACGCAATTATGAGGCGTTACTGGCACATTGAGCGCGAACCGCTAATTGCTTCCTTGCAACTTCAACCAGGACAAACTGTACTGGATGCTGCGGTAGGAACAGGTCTGAATCTTCCAGCCTATCCTCAAGGGGTGCATGTCGTCGGTGTAGATCTTTCTCATAAAATGCTGGATGAAGCGCGTAAAAAAACCGTATCCGCAGACATCACTTTTAAAGTATCGGATATCTGCAATTTGAATTTTCCTGATAATAGCTTTGATGCAGCAGCATCGGGATTTACCCTCTGTGTCGTTAACGATCCAGTCCGTGCTCTGGAAGAAATTTTAAGAGTTACCAAACCTGGTGCTTTAATTGCCATTCTTGATTATTGCAAATCACGAGATCCAGAGATTGAAAAATGGCAAGAGTTAATATTTGATGGAGCTTCACAGTTGGGCTTCCCGACTGACAAAATCAAGTGGAATGCATTGATGGATTATGACGAATTGATTTACAACAATAAGCTGACTATTGAAGTGCTGGTAGACAATCGCATAGAAAGTCATAACCCGTTTTCATGTGGTTGTCAATTACTGCTGAAAAATTCAAAAATTTAAAAGCAACTGTATTGTAGCAAATACAAAATCTGGCAGTAGGGGGGTTAATAAAGATGAACAACCATTGACGAAGATCTCACCTAACCCGCCCCTACGACCTCTGGACAAGAAGAAAGCTTCTATTTGAGAAAAAGAATGAGAAATTCGGGTTTAAGCTTGTTGCCTGTCGCCTGCTATAAGCTCTATACCTGTAAAAGAATCCTGGCCGCAATACCAGTTACATCATGAAGTGCATCTAGAAGTCTAGTTTCGTTTTCAGGTTTTTCTAATTCTTTATTCAAGGAGCTAATACTTACTTTTAGCTCTAATTGAAGCCTTTCAATTTGACCAGCAATCTTTTCCAAGATAGCATTCTCTATCTTAGCTATAGCTACAATTAAATCTGCTTTTGCTTGCACGAAAGATTTTGCTAAAGAGGGGTTGGTTTCTGATGTGCAAATTAAAATAACTTCTTCGAGAGAACCAAGCTTGAATTCAACATCTCTGAGTTCTTCAAGTAGTTCTTCCCTAATAATATCAATTGGATTTAGGCGTTCGGGAATAAAAGTAGACATTTTTTCGATCCTCAAAATTTACAGTTATCAATGCTCAAACTTAAGCGTCGATCCGCCTTTAATTGGCAGCATTTTTTTATTGGCAAATCAGCCTAAGCTAAGTTAACAGACTATAAGTTAGGGCTACACAAACTACATCTGCCTATCTAGATTTCTATTTAAGCTGAGCGAGGAGACTTTGTTTCTGTGCAATCTCAACCGCGATTTGTAATTACAGCTAATTTTTTCCTGTTAAATTGAACTTGTAAAGTAAATTATTCACTCTACAAAGTGTTTTTATCTAGCTAAAAGAAGGATTCTTGAGACGATACCGATTACCCGCTCTATAGTTTGCAAAATTGTAATGGTATTTTCTAATTTTTCTAGCTGTTTTTTTAAGTCACTAATGCCTAATTCTAAATCTCCATTATATTTTTCAAGCTGTTGTGCAATGCTTGATATTAATGCATCTTGTAGCTTTCGTCTGCAAAGAATACACTCTTTTCTGGCTTCGAGGTATCTTTTCCATTTAACTTCATCTTTATCATCCTCAAATTCTTTTTTGAATTTTAAGAACGTTTTATTAGACTCTAAATTTTCTTGTGTGTCTTCTAATTCCTTGACTCTTTCAGATCTAATTTTATCAATGCTATCTAGACGGCTAATAATAATGCTTGTCATACTTACTCCTTGGTTTTTAATTTTTCAATTACAGATAAAAGATTTTCAATGTCCGTTAATAATGCGTTAATTCGTCCACTACTAGACCGACCCTCTACAAAATCTTGAAATATGTTTTGAAAATCTCCCAGTGCTTGGCTTGCAGTTTCAAGTTCTGCGGCAGTGAGTTCTTGAGTTAACAGCTCTCTGCGAGTGGCGATCCATGCATCTTCATCAGCGATCGGCGTCTGTTCGAGGAATGGGTTAATAACAAGTCTTAGTTCTTGTCTATCTTGAATTCCCTTTAATTCACCTTTAATTTGAGTACTCAGGGCATTGAGTAACTCCTGCTGTGTCTTTAATTCAAGCATAATAGTCTGATTGCGTTTTTCCAGTTCTTCTTTAAGAGCGCCCCGAATTTTAGAACTGACGATTAGTTTTCCGATACCCTGAAAGACCTCTTTATTTTCAATTAAGTTGCTTGTCCGTAAAGTCTTACCTATTGTATTTAAGTTATCTACTACCCCTCCAATAGCAGTTTGCGTTCGGTCAGGAGCATCAGATCCAGCTAAGTCCTGTAGTAATTTAAAGTACTTACTCAGCAGGCTGTTGTGCTTTTTGAGCCGATTAATTAAATCAATTCTATTTCTATCTGAATCTGAAAAATCATTGTAATCATCAGATGTTTGATTATTTTCTCTATCTTGCAATAAAAGTTCTTCAGAGCTTTCGTCGATTCGAGTTTCAACAGCTAGATCTAATAGCTGGTTAAGAGCATTATAGTAATTATTTCCTGCTTGTGCTAGTTTTTTATATTCGTCAGTGGAGCGACAAGCACTCAAACAGGTTGTGGCTATTGCTATAGCAATTATTACTGGAAAGTGAACTTTCTTTCTCATCTGCTTGTTTCAAGTTTGCCCAAAAATAACCAAAGAAAATGTAGTTTTTGATTGAAAAATCGTAAGATTTATTAGGTCACTAATCTCTGAACTTCATAAAATTTTGTCTGAACCAGAATCTAAATGTGCGTTTGACAAGGTACTTTGTTAAGGGTTTTCCAATAAATGTCCTGAGATTCAGCTTAATGAAACTCCATAACTTAGATAAAAGAGAACCATTATTTATCTTATCAAGCGGTTCTAGCTTATTATTGATTAGATCAACCAGAGATTCTAAACGAAAGCTTAACTGGTTTACAATTTCTTCACGTGTGTCTATGTCAACCTCTTTCATTAACCTTCGTAATTCTGCAAGTTGATCTCGTTTTTCGGGGTCATTATCTTTTAGTTGTTCTCCTTCTTCTGAACGGGGTTTTGCTAATTTGCTTAACTCTTTTTTTGCTTCATCCCAACTCTTTACATCTTTATCGTTCACCTTAAAATTAACTTCCCAATCAAGAGGTGGCATATCAAGTTTACGGTTGAGTAAATCTTGGAGTTTACTCTTAGCTTCAGGATCGCATAGTTCAAATTGAGTACGTTCCCGACCAATGTTGTAATCATAAGCCCGGAATTTATTTTCGAGGAATCCGGCAAAGGCTGAGAAAACATCCCCTATTAACTCAAAGTCATTAGCTGTAATGGAAAATACTGGAGCATCCATGTCTTCCATAATCCAATCTTGGAAGCGAGACTGGTGAAAAATTGAACTTAGCAATGCAATCCCTGTTACCAAGAGATCGTTATCTTTTTTGATAAAAGGATTTTCGGGTAATTGCCGTTGACCTGGCGCAATATAAAGGTAATACCTTTTATCAGATGAATCTTGATTTTGATCGATTTGATCCACTAGGAGTTTAGCCATACCAATAGGCTCATTTTCAAAAACTCCACCATCTGTGTACAGGTACTCCTCATCCCGTTCGCGACGCTTACCAGATCGACCAAAACGTTTAATTTTCCTCAGTTTAAAAGCAAAGGGAAATGCACCCGACGATAGACCGACTTCGCGTAACTCAGTCCAGTTAGTCTTTCTGAGTTCTTTCCATTTTATTGACTTGCGTTTTGTTTGTTGATCTGTTATTTTCTCTATGTCTCCTTCCTCAAGCTTCACCTCCCCAGATTGATCGCGACGAGCTAGACAAATAAATTGATCCTTATAGCGGGTATATGCAAACTTTAGTGTTCCTTGTTTTCGGCCTTCACGAGCGTATTTGGTTGAAAGATGGTAAGTATAGCCAGACAAGTTGGACATAGCTATACCAACATAAATCTTAGACGCAGCAGCTGGGTGTTTTTCATTGACTTGAGCATTATCTAGCAGATATTTCTTCCCAATGTCTTCAACAACTGCTGTTTGTAAAAGTGAGTATTTTTGATCGTCTTTTTCAACTTTAATTAATTGGCGAATATCAACTTCATCAACCCATGCATTGTAGAGTGGATTGTTATATGGCTTTCGTAGAGACTGGCCTGGACGAAAGGGTGCAGGTTGATCGCCACAAAGAAGATGTTGCACTAAAATACAAGCCGTCATCCCACCCGCCGAAGCACCTGTAATCACATCAATTTCAATGCGTTCTTCATGATTTTCTACATCTTCATTATGTCTGGCGATCGCTTCCAAAATTTCATACATAACGCCAGCTTCATAACTGCCAAGTGATACTGCTCCACTGATAACAACGGCAAGCTTTTTGGGCATTAATTTCCCTCACTTCATGTCTAAATATTTAGAATAAACGGAATTTTTCTGTATAAATGCTTTGTTTGGGCAATTTTATAATACTTTTCCGTAGATTTCCTGATGATATCAGTAATTAGATTTTTTGAAAATACAAATGTATTAAGAAATGCTACAAGTCTGTAAATTGGGTTTTAGCATTGTTTTATGTCTCTGGAGATAAAAAAATAAAATGCCGATCTGGAATTTATTTACCAACAAACATGGATAAATCAGGTTTTAAATATTCTTTAACGAGATAAATATAAAGAGCTTTAGGTTACTACGTCCAAAAAAGCTGCTTAAGTAAATGTCAAAATACAGCTAGAGGTCTATTTAATAAAGTAAAAATAAATAAAATTTCCTTGACAAATGAATAGTTTTTCAGACTCAAGACAGTATTTTTCTTAATAAAAAACAAAAAATATACATCAAAATCATCAAAATTTTTCATTGATGAAATGAACAGCGATCGCATATCTGAAATTGTGGTGCGTTGCACTTGGCGACAAAACACCACAATCCAGCTCGTTTAGTTTTACAAATTGTTTTTAAACAGTTCTAAAACATGTTGCCAAGCATCAGGAGCAGCTTCAGGATTGTAACTTGGGTGTTGTTCTATAAATGGATATTTATCCTTGAATAATCCAGCGAAAAATCCATGCCCGGCATCGTATCGAAATACACGGTGATTGATTTGATGTTTTTTTAATTCTGCCTCAATTTGCTCGGTTTCCTCATGAGAAACTAATGTATCTCTTGTACCGAAAAATGCATAAATAGTACCTTTAATTTGTGAGGTGCGATTGATAGTTGGAGTTTCTTCACCATAACTAGAAGTAGTAATTCCAGCACCGTAAAACGAAGCTGTGGCTTTGATATCTGGGAAAGTTGCAGCGATGTAAGCAACATGACCGCCAAAACAGAAACCAATCACACCAATGGTATCTTGTTTGACATTCGGTAAAGTTTTTAAGTAGGCGATCGCTGCTTGAATATCGCTTAAGATATCTTGATACTTTACCTGTTGATAGTATTCCAACCCCACACGATAGGCTTCTGGACTAAACCCAACATCTTCGGCGCTAAAATCAGCCTCAAAACCGGGAGCAATACGTTGATACATTGCGGGGGCTATTGCTATATAACCTTGTTTAGCAATTAGTTCTGCGATATCTCGAATGTTACTGTTGATGCCAAAAATTTCTGGAAACACGATAACTGCGGCAAAGGTTCCCTGATGTGCTGGTTGAGCTAAGTAAGCATCAATTTCTAAACCATTATTAGGTATTTTAACTTTTGCGGTGTTAATTTCGATGTTTGTTATTTCTACCATCTTTTTTCCGGCGAGTTGATACCAACTTGTCTATTTTGACTGTTTTTCGACACGGATAGAAGATATTTATAACAAGCTATTTTTTTGCATCTTTGCAGCAGCGATCGCTGTAGCATGTATAGTATTACTCAAGGCTGGATTTCTAACTTTTGGACAGACAGCATCTCGAACTTCTGGACGATACTAAGCGTTTTTGATTTGTGCGACCTTACAGAAGTAAGCATAAAGACTCAATATTAAGAAGCACAAAAAAAACTATGCCAGATCAATCATTTAGAACAAACATACCAGAAGTCGATCCAAGTGAGATTGAAGATACTCGAACTGCGATCGCCGACGAGCATCGTTCGTTCTTAGAAAAAGTCATGGTCAAAGGTGGATTTGCAGATTTGTATGATGCCAGAGACTTTAGCGAAGTTGTGTTTCGCGTCATGCGTGACTTGATGACAACAGAAGCAAGCGATCGCGTCGAGGGAGAACTGCATACAGAAGCTGTACCCACTGATGAGAAAGCACTCCAGTTTGAAGTTGCCGATCTTTGGAAAGATACCAATCCAATTGTCGGATTATTGAGCCGGGTTCGTCCACCTTGGCAAGGCCCTGGCATCTTCAAAATCGATTCCGATCGCTTCCTGTTCCGAGTTGCTAATGAAGGCGGCAAACCAGCAACAGTTGACCGAGAACAAGCAGTTAAAGCCGTATTTTCTGCCACCAAAGACGAACTTTCGCAAGAACGGATTGAGGAAATTGCTAGCTGGCTCCCTGACTATGTACGTCAGCTTTGGGAGCAAGCTTAATTATAAGCTTAAAGATGTCAAGTCTGTTTGCAACGATCGCAAACAGACTTTTTTTATATTCCGCAGAGTGTCTTAGATTAGGAAAGCGATCGCACCTATTCTCTTACGCTACGCCATAGTAAGTAAGTTGGTGTGAAAAAATCAAACTATGTTAAGAAAGGTTAAGTTAGCTCAAACCCTTTTTCCTTCTGCCTCCTGCCTCCTGCCTTCTGCCTTATCCTGACGATAAATATTCACAACCACCTACTTAGAGGGCGTTGCAGCAATTCTAGAACTTACCCTTGGTAAGCACCCAAGGTTTTTTTATCAAAGAGATGTCAGTATCATTTTTGCGATCGTGACTGCGCTTATTACTGCTTTGTTCCAGTGTTTATGATGAATTAAAAAAATTAAATTATACAATTAACATCCGGAAAGCCAAGGTGAAGTTAGGAAAAATAGTGAAGATTTTGATGTAGCTTTCTTTCCTTGATTTAATATAAAAGGCTTTCACAATGGTTACTACTCCTGTATACTATTTGCAAATTCTCGGCAATCCGAATATTGAAATTTCTCAAGATGAATTGCGATCGCTTTTAGGAGAAATAGAAGTACAACTGCATAATAGCGGAGTTTATCGGCGTGCTTTAGCGATGGTGCAGAAGTTGATAGGCGAACAAACACATCAGGCTCAAGACTTATTAAAAGCTGTAGGTAGAGAAGCGATCGGTTTAGCATTTCGACAATTTGCTCAAGAATATCAAAAAGTTGAATCAGAAACAGTTACAGATACGAAGCAAGCCACAGAAACAGTCGATTCTTCACCAGAAATAGAGCAGGAGGATTGCACTCTTCAAGAGCAACCCTCTCAAAATGCAGCAGAAAATTCGCTGTGGAAAAAACCACTACAATTGCTAAATCATAAGAAAATTTCTCAAGCAGAACAAGCCGAGCAAGCAGCCCAACAACGCATAGATAGCCTACGTCAAATCGGCCAACAACTCCAAAAAACCCGTCAGTCCAAAGGGCTTTCTTTGTACCACATCCATTTTTCCACTCATATCCGGATGGAGTTGATAGAGGCATTAGAAAACGGTAACTTACAAGAATTACCAGATGACATTTATCTACGTGGATTTATCCGACGTTATGGAGATGCTTTAGGACTTGATGGTGTTGCTTTAGCTGCTTATTTACCAGTACAAGCAGCCATACCAATAACTAAGTCGTTATCGCATCAATCTAAAAAAGGAATGGGACTAGAAATTCATCCGCCGCATTTATATGTAGGTTATACAGCTCTTGTTGCTGGTGCAATGGGAGGATTAGCTTTGATATCCCAGCAACAAGCAAATACGAATATATCAATCGAGCAAGATAATTCTTCTGTTTTACAATCATTAAAACAAGAATCCCCAACTGTTAAACCAGGGATTAAATCTACTAACACTGGTGTAGTTGTCGGCTCTGATATTTCCCCACCAGAAGGATTATATTAACGAACTGCACCACAGCAGATTGCAAGTTGGTGAGGTACAGATTGCCGTATGGTAGCACATCTGTGCTACCCGCAAACAAAAGTATAAAAGGAATGCGATCGCCTGCTGATACAATGAAGGTGCTTTGCGCTTTGCGACAACGCACCATACATTAAAGATGCGATATTATTATTTATCTTGATGGGATAGTTTACTAACAGTTTGTAGCAAATCATTTAGAAGCATATTGCTAATTATGGATAAGTAAGGAATGAATTTAGCTTAACGTAATATTGTATTGTAGCTAGAGAAGAGATGCGATCGCGCTTATTCTCTCACGCTACGCCATATTGCGTATATTGACGAAAGTGTGATGGCTGTAGTCCTAAAACAATATCCTGTTTGGGTACTCCCATTTCAGTCAGTTCTTGGGCAATTTGGATATCCGTCATATTACGCTGAATCCATATTTTTTCATCCTTGATATCAAGATGTATCACACAATTATAAATTCGGTCATATCCATCCCAGCCAATCTCTAGAATCTGGTAATGGTGTCGCGTCGTATCGAATATTAGTTGAATTTCAACATCTTCTTCTGAAGGTTGGTAACTAGCATATTTCGTTAATAAGTTTTGAATATATTCACGATATTGATCTAGCTTTGCCATCTGTAATCTCAACTAATTCTTCTGCTTCATAGTTTGATGGTGAACCAAACATTTCATTGAGTTCTTATTGTTATTCCTCACTCACATAAGGCATGAGAACTTGACAGAGTAACATTCGTTCTTCTCGCAAAACTTCCTGTATGCTTTCTTTAATTAATGCTTTAAGTTCGTGGATTTTCATTAGTTTTTTTCTGGAGATTAGAAAAAATGTATCACTTCCAAGATCCTTTCATCTAAAGCATATATCAAAAATTGTAAATGCTGCGATGTCTACGGCTAAGTTTACGAACTGGAACTCGATAAACCTTTGCGATAAGGAAGGATCCGATCGCCTGCTGATACAATGAAGGTGCGTTGCGCTTTGCGACAACGCACCCTACATTAGAGATGCGATGGTACTAAAACCCTACCCCTTGAAGAGGAAAAGCAACTGTACTACTTTCTCTGCGCCAAGTTGTTCCATTAGTCCAAGCTACATCATTCTCTGATCTTCTGCCCACATAGGTTTTATCTTTTCCGAACGTGACTTCAATTCGGTCGTTAGCAATACAGCTACCTCTTAAAGGAGTAGGATTGCCGTTATATACAACCAATTCATTGTTTCCGATGTAAGCTATCACACCTTTTGGGGCACCACCACCACGGTATATTCCTGTAAACCAATTACATGAAGCAGGTGACTGCGCTTCGACAGTTGAAGACATGAGCACACCAGAGTGGAAAACTGTAGCAAATGCTAAACCGGATAAAACAAACAATTTCTTCATGAACAATCCTCAAAACTAAAAATCAAGACAAATTGGAAAATAAATTACTTAGGCTATCGATAGAACGTCAAATTACAGGTATTATGTAATTTCTTTAACACCCTCAAATTGACGATACTAGTAATAACGTAGTTTCCTCATACTACAAACATCCCTTCAACCTGAAAAGCGGAAAATAGCGGATTAAATAAAAATTACTAAAATGACGGAGAATGACGGAAAAATACGGATAAAGTCTGCTAAAATTACAAAAATTACATTTAATTTATAAATATGCAAGTTCATGAACTATTACAATTTGTGGATGAAACTGTTTATCTAAAGACAGGTAAGCATCTCAATGACTTGCAACGTGGAGTTATTGAAGGAACACTAAAGTATCAAACATATTCTGATATTGCAGATAATTGTGGTTGTAGCCCTGGTCATGCCAAGGATGTAGGATATGAACTTTTGCAAATGTTATCTGATATTTTTGATGAACAAGTTGATAAAGGTAATCTTAAATCAGTTTTAGAACGTCAACGCAATATTAATATTTCTCTGGGTAAAAATACAATTAATGGTAATATAATTGGCTGTATAAACGTTAATTCCAAACAACCTAAAATTAAAGCAAACAAAAATAATTCTGATACTTCTAACTCACAGCAACGTAGTGAAAATAAAACTAAGATTGATAAATTACGGCAGTTTGGTTTAAATGACGAGCAAATCGCACAAGCATTAGAGTTGCCCTTGGAGGTTGTTAAACAGGTAGAGCTGGAAAAGTAGTTAAGCTAATCGGCGTTGCTGAATCAGAGTATGAATTGATATTTTTGATATAACTAAACAACGAATCTTTGCGCCTTTGCGTCTTTGCGTGTTAGCGAAGCGGGGCGTAGCCCGACTAATTCATACTTTCAATCAGCAACGCCAGCTAATCATTTACTTATTTGCTTCAAAGTTTCTGTTGCCATACATTTTTTATGTAGATTTATTTCCAAAATAGCTATTCCCAGTCTTCATACTTCAAGCCTTCAATACGGCTAAATTCACGGGTATTGTGAGTGACGAGGGTGAGGTCATTTGCTAAAGCGATCGCAGCAATTAACAAATCATTTGCTCCAATTGGAGTTCCCAAAGTATTAAGACGAGCGCGAATCTTTCCAGCTATTTTTGCAGCTTGGCGATCCAGTGGTAAATCAGCAAACTCAGCAAATAAATCTTCTAGATGAGTCAGGTTTCTATTAACGTTTACGCTTTTGTAAGCTCCGTAATACAGTTCGCTATAAACAACAGTACAGATGTAAATTTCCTTAGAAGGAATTGATAAAATTTTTTTAGTGACAGGTGAATTTGGTGAATTTAGAATTTGGATACACGCATTTGTATCTAGAAGGTAGGCCATTGAATCTCCTCCCGTTCCTCAAAGGGAAGCTGTTCTGGACGTTCAAGCGGCTCACCTTCCCAACTACCTATTACTTCATCAAGAAATCTATGAGAGTATCCCAGTTCTTGGGGCGTTTGAATTGAAGACTGTGAGGATTCTTTTGTCACAGCTTGAAAGACAATTACTACATCTAATTCTTGGTTGGTAATTTCAGGTGGAAGCTGTACTTGCAAAATTCCATCATCACCAATAAATGTTCTAATCCTAATACTTTCCATTTCTTAAAAATTTAACTCCGTTTATAAACTAACTCCATTTTCAACTTATCAATCTCCAACTTCAACTTCTCATTCTCTATTCTCAGTTTAGCATTCTCCTCCCTAATCAACTCAACCTCATTCCTCTTACTCAACGCCTGGTTCATTGCCAACTTCCGCATATCAAGCGAGAACCAACGCTGATAAGTTTGCGTGTGAACTTGTACGCTATGCCCTAAATTATCTGCCGCCGCTTTAATTGGAATCCCCAAAATATGTGCTCTAATTGCCCAAGCGTGACGTAAATCATACGGCTTAAAATCCAAGCCAATTTTGCGAAACCACCAACTGACTCGCTGCGTTAATGCCGTGATTTCTGCATAATTAGTATTATCTTTTTTACTAATTGTTGTTACCAACATTTCTAAATATTTAGGATTTCTTAAATCAAATTCTTCAATCCATTGTTTATACAAGGGTAAAGCTTCCCTTTCCCCAGTTTTACAATCTTTATGAACTTTCCATGTGAAATCTACATTTTCTTGGCTTAACCACCAATCGATGTCAGGATTAGTAAAAAGCTCACGCGGTCGTAAACCAAAAACTGCTAACATTCCATAAGCCCAGCGCCAAAGCTGCCAGCTATCTTGAACATTTTGGTTAACTTGATTGCCTCTGGTATTTAAATATTCTTCAAACTTGCTAATTCCCTCAGCTATTTCTGAATCAGTCGGTATATTGCGGGAATTTTTCTCTGGCATTTTGGAATATTTAGACAAATCGATTTCGATTTTGAACGTCTGACAAAATACAGCGATCGCTCTTGCTGCATTATACTTAGCCCATTCCTTATCGATTTTTTCAATTGAACTTATCAAATTCTCAGAAGTCGCTAAATCAGTAGCATTTGTGAATCGCTTGGTTCGGGAAAAATAATAAAAAAATGTATGTTCGCTTTTAGTCGTGCGCTTGTGAGTTTTAAAATATTCCTCTTCAAATTTTTCGAGTAATTCACCGATTGTTTTACAATCTTTTTTAATTGCCTCATTGCCTAAATATTTATCATTCCATTCAAAAGTTTTTCGAGCAATTAACTTTCCCAATTCATAAGCTTCTTCCTCAGCCGTCTTTAACCCATCTAAATTTGCAGGAATATTCAAGCTGAGATTGTACTGCTTTCTGCCAGTGCCATTTTTATCCTTGTCTCCCGGTTTAATCGGTAACGTAGCGCGTAATTGCAGACTTCCATTCGATTCTCTAATTGTGACCTTTGTCTTTGCAGACTTCAAACGCAGATTTACTGTCTCTAATTCCAGTAGTACTTTAGATTTCATGTGTTCTTTTTACTGCTGTGCTTGCAGACTTTAAATAATTCGTAATTCGTAATTTGACTCTTAATTATGAATTATCAATTACAAATTGTTTTTGACCTGGTTATACTTACTCAATAACTACTAATTTGTAATTTATGATTGTTAATTACCAATTTCTACTTATAAATTATCTTTTCTCGACTGATAATTAATTCCTGATTCATAACTAAAATCCTTAATTACGAATTACGAATTACGAATTACGAATTATGTTTTAGCTTATATTTAGCCTAAAAATAAATGCGTTCTCCGCGAACAATGTTTAATTCTGACATTGCTCATTGCAAACATTAACCCCTCTAAAAAAATTAAAGCATCAAAAGGATTACTCCGGCCCTTATCACGGTTATGACGGCTTTGCTATCTTCGCTCGTGATATGGATTTGGCACTCAACAGCCCAACCTGGGGATTAATTGGCGCTCCCTGGAGCAAAAAAGCTGAAGCTAAAGCTAAAGCCAAAGCAACCGCCTAAAAAAAATGAAAGAGACATAAGTACCTGGGGCTAATACCCCAGGAGGGAGTCGGGAATTCAAAATTCAAAATTAAAAATTCAAAATGATGTGTTTTGCTTTTTGCATTTTGAGTTTTGAGTCACATTTCCACTCCCTAACTAGTCTCCATTCGCCTCACTGCCGATTCGTCGATTAGTAATTAACTCAGCAAGCTTGGAGATCGGAAATGCCTCAGAATCCAGATAAAATTCAAGACCACGTAGAGCTGTTTCACCAGCCGGAATACCAACAATTATTCCAAAACAAGAAGGAATTTGAAAACGGTCACGACCCCGAAGAAGTTGCGCGGGTTGCAGAATGGACTAAGAGTTGGGATTACCGCGAAAAGAACTTCGCTCGTGAAGCTCTAACCGTCAACCCCGCTAAAGGTTGCCAACCTCTAGGAGCAATCTTCGCTGCTGTTGGATTTGAAGGCACTCTGCCCTTTGTTCAAGGTTCCCAAGGTTGCGTTGCATACTTCCGCACCCACTTAACCCGTCACTACAAAGAACCATTCTCTGGTGTATCTTCTTCCATGACTGAAGATGCAGCGGTGTTCGGTGGTCTGCAAAACATGATTGATGGCTTGGCGAACTCTTACCAACTCTACAAGCCCAAGATGATTGCTGTCTGCACCACCTGTATGGCAGAAGTAATTGGTGATGACTTACAAGCTTTCATCAACAACGCTAAACAAGCTGGTTCAGTTCCTCAAGATTTCCCAGTTCCTTACGCTCACACCCCCAGCTTCGTTGGTTCCCACATCACTGGTTACGACAACATGATGAAGGGTATTCTTTCTAACTTGACCGCAGGTCATAAGAAAGAAACCAGCAATGGCAAAATCAACTTCGTTCCAGGTTTTGACACCTACGTTGGCAACAACCGCGAAATCAAGCGCATTGCTTCTCTGTTTGGCTTTGACTACACAATTCTAGCTGACAACAGCGATTACCTGGATTCACCTAACACAGGTGAGTTCGATATGTATCCAGGTGGTACAAAGCTGGAAGATGCAGCAGATTCAATTAATGGTAAAGCTACAGTATTCCTGCAATCACACTCCACAGTCAAGACCCGCGAGTACATCGAAAAAGAATGGAAGCAACCAACCGTAGTTTCCCGTCCTTGGGGTATTAAAGCTACTGATGAGTTCTTGATGAAACTCAGCGAACTATCTGGTAAGCCCATTCCTGAAGAATTGGAAATCGAACGCGGTCGTGCAGTTGACGCGATGACTGACTCCCATGCATGGGTTCATGGCAAGCGCTTCGCTATCTACGGTGAACCCGATTTAGTGTACAGCGTTGTGGGCTTCATGCTGGAAATGGGTGCTGAACCAGTCCATATTTTGGTTCACAACAGCAACGAACAATTTGAAGCAGAAATCAAAGAATTGCTTGCTTCTAGCCCCTTCGGTCAAAATGCAACTGTTTGGCCTGGTAAAGACCTGTGGCACATGCGTTCCTTGTTGTTCACCGAACCCGTAGACTTGTTGATTGGTAACTCCTACGGTAAGTACCTGTGGCGCGATACCAAGATTCCCTTAGTGAGAATCGGCTACCCCATTATGGATCGCCACCACTTACACCGCTACAGCACCATCGGTTACCAAGGTGTAATCAACTTGCTTAACTGGATTGTAAATACAATCTTCGAGGAAATCGATCGCACCACCAATATTCCTTCCAAGACCGATATTTCCTACGACTTGATTCGTTAGAAATTGCACACAAACGCAAGTTATTAGGAATTAAGGGTTAGGGACTGGGGACTAGGGACTGGGGACTGGGGACTAGGGAATTAATTATTCCCAATCCCCAATAACTAATACCCTCTCCCCAGTACCCAATACCCACTCCCCAATTTAGCATTTACCTGAGGCATGAAATCAATGGAAACTATCAATAAAACTCACACCCACACTCATACTCATCCTCATCCTAATTACCATCCACCTAACTATCGAAAAGGCGGGATATTTAGCAAAATTCTCAATCCTTTACGTAATGTGGTAGATGGAATTCAGGTTAAAAATAATCGTCTTGCTCATTTAATTTGCCAAACAATTCCTTGCTGTTGTCCTTTTGAACGCCAAATAAAATTATTTGGGCGGTCTTTTGATATTCCAGCATTGTGTAAACTCAATCCTTTATATGATGAGTTTGTCGGATTGCGTTTTCGTGCTTTATCTTATCTCGCCGATGTATGTGGGGAAGATGTCACGAAATATATTTGTTAGTTATTAGCGAAAATAATTCGTAATTCGTAATTCGTAATTCGTAATTATTATTCCATGACTAAAGTCATGGGCTTGAAAAAAGGAATTATGTTTTTATCTTTATCAATAAATTGAGGGGCTTGTACCATTAATTACGAATTACGAATTACGAATTACGAATTATTTTGACCAAGAGAAAAACAGCCATCCACTAAGAGAAGAGAGATGAAAAGCACCCAAGGCAAAATTAACGAGCTGCTCAGTGAGTCAGGATGCGAACACAATCAGCATAAACAATCAGAAAAGAAGAATAAGTCTTGCACCCAACAGGCACAACCTGGTGCAGCTCAAGGGGGCTGTGCTTTTGATGGGGCGATGATTGCTTTAGTACCCATTGCCGATGCGGCTCATTTAGTCCACGGCCCGATCGCTTGTGCTGGTAATTCCTGGGGCAGTCGTGGTAGTCTCTCTTCTGGGCCGCAACTCTACAAGATGGGCTTTACGACTGACTTAACTGAAAATGATGTCATTTTCGGTGGCGAGAAGAAGCTTTACAAAGCGATTCTGGAACTTCACGAACGCTACCAGCCAGCAGCAGTATTTGTCTACGCTACTTGCGTAACTGCTCTGATTGGCGATGATATCGATGCAGTTTGCAAAGCCGCAGCTGAGAAAATTGGTACTCCTGTTATCCCGGTAATTGCTCCAGGATTCATTGGCAGTAAAAATCTCGGCAACCGTTTTGGCGGTGAAGCTTTATTAGATTATGTTGTCGGGACAGCAGAACCGGAATACACAACGCCTTATGATATTAACTTAATAGGCGAGTACAACATCGCTGGGGAAATGTGGGGAGTCACGCCGCTGTTAGAAAAATTAGGCATCCGCATTTTGTCAAAAATTACGGGCGACGCTCGGTACAATGAAATTCGCTATGCCCATCGCGCCAAGCTGAATGTGATGATCTGTTCGCGGGCGCTGCTGAACATGGCGAGAAAGATGGAGGAGCGTTACGGCATTCCTTATATTGAAGAATCTTTCTACGGCATCGATGATATGAATCGCTGTCTGCGAAATATTGCTGCTAAATTAGGCGACCCCGATTTACAAGCACGCACAGAAAAGCTGATTGCTGAAGAAACTGCGGCTTTAGATTTGGCACTGGCTCCCTATCGCACTCGACTCAAAGGTAAGCGTGTTGTATTGTATACTGGCGGTGTTAAGAGTTGGTCGATTATATCGGCTGCGAAGGATTTGGGAATTGATGTTGTTGCTACCAGTACTCGGAAAAGTACTGAGGAAGATAAAGCCAAAATCAAGAAGTTGCTGGGTAATGATGGCATCATGCTGGAGAAAGGCAACGCCCAGGAATTGTTACAGTTGGTGAGAGATACTCAAGCAGATATGTTGATTGCTGGAGGTCGTAACCAATACACCGCCTTAAAAGCCCGGATTCCTTTCTTGGATATCAACCAAGAACGCCACCATCCTTATGCAGGTTATGTAGGAATGATTGAGATGGCGCGGGAATTGTACGAAGCCCTTTATAGTCCGATTTGGGAGCAAGTACGCAAGCCAGCTCCTTGGGAAGAGGAGGTAGTTTAATGGCGATCGCAACTGTTTTTGTGCGTACACCAAATTCTCATCTTTTTCTCTCTGTGTCCTCTGCGTCCTCTGTGGTTCAAAAAAATCATTTTTCAACCGCAGAGGCACAGAGAACGCAGAGTAAAGAGCTTCCAGAGCTATGTAGGACATGGGATGAGGAGGTAGTTTAATGGCGATCGTTACTGTTTCTAACAAATCACTGACGGTTAATCCTCTCAAGCAAAGCCAAGCTTTAGGCGCGTCTTTAGCTTTTCTGGGATTGAAGGGGACAATGCCTTTATTCCACGGTTCTCAAGGTTGTACTGCTTTCGCTAAAGTCGTGCTGGTGCGCCATTTCCGCGAAGCGATTCCTTTAGCTACCACTGCGATGACGGAAGTCACTACGATTTTGGGTGGCGAAGAAAATGTGGAACAGGCAATTCTGACTTTGGTGGAAAAGGCTAAACCAGAAATTATCGGTTTATGTACCACTGGGTTGACGGAAACTAGAGGAGATGACATTGAGGGTTTTCTCAAGGAAATTCGGGAACGCCATCCAGAATTGCACGATCTGGCGATTATATTTGCCCCGACTCCCGATTTTAAAGGTGCGTTGCAAGATGGTTTCGCCGTCGCTGTGGAAAGCATAGTTAAGGAAATTCCCCGCGCGGGTGGAATCAAAACCGAACAAGTAACGATTCTGGCGGGTTCTGCTTTCACGCCAGGGGATGTCCAGGAAATCAAAGAGATGGTGACGGCTTTTGGCTTGGTGCCTATCTTTGTACCTGACATCGGCGCTTCCCTCGATGGACATTTGGAAGATAATTACAGCGCGGTTACAGTTAGCGGAACTACCTTAAAACAGCTACGAGAAGTTGGTTGTTCTGCTTTCACCTTGGCTTTAGGTGAGAGTATGCGCGGTGCAGCCAAGATTTTGGAAGAAAGATTTGGCACGCCCTACGAAGTGTTTGGGGAAGTGACTGGATTAGAACCGGTAGACGAGTTTCTCCAAGCATTGGCGGTTCTCAGTGGTAACAGCGTACCGGAAAAATACCGTCGCCAACGTCGTCAGTTGCAAGATGCGATGTTAGACACGCACTTTTATTTTGGTGCGAAGCGAGTTTCTTTAGCACTGGAACCCGATTTGTTGTGGTCAACAGTCCATTTTCTGCAATCAATGGGAGCGCAGATTCATGCTGCGGTGACAACGACGCGATCGCCTTTACTGGAAAAACTCCCAGTTAAAAGCATTACCATCGGTGATTTAGAAGACTTTGAGGGTTTAGCAGCAGGTTCGGATTTGCTAGTTGGTAACTCAAATGTTGGTGCGATCGCCAAACGCCTTAATGTTCCTCTTTATCGCTTAGGATTGCCCATTTATGACCGCTTAGGTAATGGTCAATTTACCAAAGTTGGTTATCGAGGCACAATGGAACTTTTGTATGGTATGGGCAACCTCTTTTTAGAGGCAGAAGAAGCAAGAGTTAAGCAGTTACAAGAATTAGGAATTGTGGGCGCTGATTTTTGAACAAGAATTCTGAATTCTAATACCAATTCTCTAAAATCCGCCAACCAATTCAAACTCATAACCCCAGACCATCACTACCTTTCTTAATTACGAATTACGAATTACGAATTACGAATTGGTATTAAAGAGGAGAATTACGATGAAAATTGCCTTCACTACGAGTGACCGAGTTCATATTAATGCTCATTTTGGATGGGCGAGACTAATTGATGTTTATGAAATTTCCGATGAGGGCTATAAATTTGTAGAAACCCTCAACTTTGAAGGCGAACTCAAAGAAGATGGAAATGAAGATAAAATCACACCAAAACTGGAAGCATTAGGCGATTGTACTATTGTTTATGTAACAGCAATTGGCGGTAGTGCTGCGGCTCGGTTAATCAAAAAAGGTGTTACCCCGGTGAAGGCGCGATCGGAAGAAGAAGAAATTAGCGAAGTGCTAAATAAATTAGTACAAACCCTCAAGGGTAATCCTCCACCTTGGTTGCGTAAAGCTTTACAGCAAAAACCTGCAAACTTTACAGATGAAGTGGGAGACGAAGCAACAGTATGACTATAAATAATAGTGTGAACGGAACTGCTGCATCTGAAGTCTTGAACTCGCCTTTTATTAAGGTATTAATCAAACAGATTCGCGGTCAAGACAGCTATGGAGTTTATCGTAGTTGGTCGGATGAGTTAATTCTCAAACCCTTTATTGTTACCAAACAAAAGAAACGGGAAATTTCCGTTGAAGGTGAAGTAGATCCAATAACTCAAGCTCGGATTATGGCATTTTTTCGAGCTGTAGCTGCTGGGATTGAACAGGAAACAGGCTTGATTTCTCAAGTTGTGATTGATTTGAGTCATGAGGGATTTGGCTGGGCGTTGGTATTTTCTGGTCGTCTTTTGTTAGCTGTAAAAACTTTACGCGATGCTCAAAGATTTGGCTTTGATTCGGTGGAGAAATTAGCCGAAGAGGGAGAAAGCTACATCCAAAAAGGTATTGATTTGGTGAAGCGGTTCCCGGAAGTAGGAAAGTTGTAAAAATTTTAGATTTTGGATGACGATTTGTAGAGACGCGATTCATCGCGTCTTAACCCAAGGATGTGTTGCTCACGCAGAGACGCAGAGGCGCAGAGAGGAAGATGAGAGATATTGAGCGATCGCAAATCATTATTATCTAATCCAAAATCTAGAATTTAAAATCCAAAATTGATTGTGGGGTTGTTGATGGTGCAAGCGGAAGAAACAAGGATTGAGGAACTGAAGGGACAAATTAGACGGCTGAATAGTAAGGCAGGTCAGATGAAGATGGATCTGCATGATTTAGCGGAAGGTTTACCAACAGATTACAAACAACTTATGGATGTTGCAGCTGCAACTTATGAAATCTTTCGCCAGTTAGATGAACTTAAGCAACAGCTGAAAGAATTGGAGAACGCTAAATGACTGGAACTTTGGAAGAATTCAAGAAACTTGTAGATGCAGAAGAATTTTTGCAATTCTTTAATTTGCCTTACGACCAACAATTTGTGAATGTAAATCGTCTGCATATTTTGAAAAAGTTTTCTCAATACATCAAGGAAGTTGATGATAATTCTCCCGATTTGAGTGCAGAAGAAAGGTTGAATCAATATTCTTTGGCTTTGCAAAAGGCTTATCAGGTATTTATCGAGTCAACACCACACGAACAAAAGTTGTTCAAAGTGTTTAACGACAAGCCGAAAAATGTAGTCACACTGACAGAACTCACTTCTGATTAGGAGGTATAAATTGGTAAACCTAACGCCTACCGAATTAGAACGCTATCGTCGCCAAATGATGCTGCCTAATTTTGGCGAAGCAGCACAGAAGCGCCTAAAGTCAGCAACGGTTTTGGTTACGGGTGTGGGAGGATTGGGCGGTACGGCGGCGCTTTACTTAGCAGTAGCGGGCGTTGGGCGGCTAATCCTAGTCCGGGGTGGTGACTTGCGGCAAGATGATATGAATCGTCAGGTTTTGATGACGGACGATTGGGTAGGTAAGCCAAGGGTATTCAAAGCTAAGGAAACTCTGGATGGGATTAATCCTGATGTCCAGGTGGAAGCAGTTCATGATTATATCACCCCGGAAAATGTGGACGCGTTGGTGCAATCCGCTGATATGGCTCTTGATTGTGCCCATAATTTTACGGAGCGCAATTTGTTAAATGAAGCTTGCGTGCGCTGGCGTAAGCCAATGGTGGAAGCTGCAATGGACGGGATGGAAGCTTACCTGACAACGATTATTCCTGGTGTGACTCCTTGTTTGTCCTGTCTGTTTCCGGAAAAGCCTGATTGGGATCGGCGCGGCTTTTCGGTTCTAGGTGCTGTTTCTGGGACGCTGGCTTGTTTAACCGCGCTGGAGGCGATTAAGTTAATCACTGGGTTTAGTCAGCCTTTATTGTCGCAATTGCTGACTATGGACTTGAGCCGATTGGAATTTGCCAAGCGCCGTTCTTACCGCGATCGCTCTTGTCCAGTATGCGGTAATAGTGCGCCCTGGAGATATGCTCAACCCAATTCAATGGAAGCCAGCGGTATTGCACAAAATAGCTAATTTCGTCATTAGTCATTGGTCATTAGTAAGAAAGCAAAGGGCAAATGACAAAGGACTAATGACAACGGACAAACAAAAAATCAGGAGATCTAATGTCTGTAACTTTATCAGAAAAAGCAGAATTTCATCTGTGGGCATTTCTTAGAGGTTCCGCACCCGACGCTAATGGCGCAACTAAAGGTGTCCGCTTCTCTGTCAAAGATGGTGGTTGCAGTGGCTACGAATATGCAATGGATATCACTAGCAAACCCCAACCAGATGATTTGGTAATCCAGCAAGGCAAAGTCCTGGTTTACGTTGACGCCAAAAGTGCGCCGTTATTAGAAGGAGTGATAGTTGACTTCGTTGAGGGAGTGATGGAAAGCGGCTTTAAGTTCATCAACCCCAATGCAACTGAGAACTGCGGTTGCGGAAAGTCTTTCAAAACAGGTGACTGTACGCCTACTGGTGTTCCTTGCAGCTAACACCATTGTCAGTGTTAGGGGATCGCATTGCACAGCAATAAGTTGACTCAAAATTTTCGGAAATAAAACCTAATCCTATAACGTTTGAGGAGAATCGGAAAATGGCTACCTACCAAGTTAGATTAATCAACAAAAAAGAAGATATCGACGCCACAATCGAAGTTGACGAAGAGACTACTATCTTAGAAGCAGCAGAAGAAAATGGTATTGAGTTGCCCTTCTCTTGCCATGCAGGTTCTTGCTCTAGCTGTGTTGGTAAGGTTGTTGAAGGTGAAATTAATCAAGAAGATCAAAACTTCCTAGATGATGACCAAGTTTCTAAAGGATACGCTTTACTTTGTGTAACCTATCCTCGTTCTAATTGCACAATTAAAACACATCAAGAAGCTTATTTGGTCTAAACCTTTACTTTGATTGCTGTTCTTAGCAATTAAATAAAAATGAAGGATGAAAATATGCTTCATCCTTCATTTTTTAGAATTCATAATTCATCATTCATTTATGTTTGCGCCTTTTAGTGTAACTGGCTGTTCGTTAGAATTGTTGAGAGTAGGAGAACAAGGAATTATTACTTTCTGCAAAATTGAGGATGAAATAATTTTAAACAAGCTGATATCAAAGGGCATAACACCAGGGAAATATATCACTGTACAACAAAGGTTTCCCTCGTTAATTCTTAAAATAGAAAACACTTCTTTATCAGTAAATATAGAAACTGCCCGTGCTATTTATGTCAGAATAATTCATCATTAAATTATTTGTAATAACTAAATAAGCGTTGCTGATTTCATGTATGAAAACGATTGTGCATGATATTAAAATGTTTGTAGAGACGTTGCATTGCAATGTCTCTACATGTGTATTCATGCTGCAATTCAGCAACGCCACCAAATTTTATTTTTATTTTATACAGCAAATTTCAACTAGGCTAACCCACCGCCAACGCCAACAATTCAAGGTGCGTTGCGCTGCGCGACAACACACCCTACATCTAAAAATAACCTCTAATAAACTTTTGATCTCACTCCTTTATTAACTAGCTTTAGGAGTGAGATCATTAATTTATAGATATGGATAAAATTTGATATCAGAAGCCAATTGGCTATTTTTTAACCAACAGCAACTAATACATCTGATGATTTAATCACTGCATAAGCCTCTTTACCTTCTGCAAGTCCCAGCTTTTCTGCTGAGGATTTTGTGATGATTGACACTAGCTCTACTCCTGGTGCTAGTTCTATAGTTACTTCGGTGTTAACTGAACCAGGCACAACTTTTTTAACAGTACCTTTGAGAGAATTCCGAGCGCTAATTTCCATTTTTCTTGTGTTTATTTTATTATGGATACTCAAATAATGTAGCAAATGAGATTTAAAAAATCAAATTCTTTGGAGTTTCTTAATAAGGTATAAGAAAAATATACCAAAATCTATTGGCATATATCTGTGGAATGTTGACTTTTATCTTTTTTTTATTGACATGAAGGTGGTTAATTGCTAGATGATAATTGCTGACAATATATAGTTATATCAACATATATCTGCTAATAGTCTAATTTCTAAAATAAAACTATTAAAAATACTCAAAGTTACTGTAGTATCACAATTTTTTAAGCTTTTAAGTTCAATATGTCTGGGGATCTTTATAAATGATTCATAATTCAAACTTATCAGAATGATAATATATAGATAAGCTAAATTGTTGCTAGTCAACCTAGACCTTAATAAAGGCGATCGCAGGGTGATTTTAGACATTGCTGCCTTAATTCTGGTAAAGCCTAAAAATGGTATAAAGTCAGATTTACTCAATACGAAAATAACGGTAAAAGCGTAAGTCAGTTCGCAGAAACTAGCCAGATTTATTAAGGGATGAAATAGGTTCGATACATCTAAATAATTATTCTCTAATTGTCAAGATTTAGTGGTGATCGCTTAATAGACTTAGTAGGCTATTAGCGCAAATTAGAGCATTGATTTACTAATCAAAAAGCTCAAGTTAGGCTATCACATAGCTTGTGAAATGATGGTGGGTAATGCCCACCATTACGTTTTACAAGCAAATTTTTGCTTGTAAATTAGTGAAATTTGTAGGATTTTAAGAGTAATGATGAGTCAAGGTTTGAGTGAATCAACAACCCAATGGTTAATAGCAAAAGGCTACAATCTTGAGGAGTTAAATCAACCAGGTGAAAATGGCGATACAGCTTTAATGAAAGCTACGAGAGAAGGAGTGTATGCTGTCGTTAAAGAACTGATTGATGCTGGTGCGGATATCAATGCTAGAAATAGCGATCGCAATAATGCTTTATGGTTTGCTTGTTTTGGAAACCACTACAATTTAATTCATTTGCTGCTGACTCACAACATTAACATTGACAACCAAAATGATAACGGTGCAACTGTACGAAGTTCTGATCGGCGGAAGCCGCCGCTCAGACTTCTCTTTAATGTATGCAGCATCAGCCGGAAAGACAGAAGTTGTTAAGTTGCTCTTACAATACCATCCTAACTTAAATTTACAAAACTTAGACGACTATAAAGCAATTGATTTCGCCACCAACGCAGAAGTTTTAAGGATACTCAAAAATGCCACAAAGCAAAATATCAGCTAACGCCTATCATGACGCTACCAAGCATTCTTACTTATCGGTACAGATAGATCCAAATTATGTGGATGCTTCAACTCAACCATCTGCATTTAAATTCTATCCAAAATTTTATCGAAGAGTGAAATTAAATGTCAATAATCCCATTCACTCTTTTATATCTTTAACTAGTGCAATAACACTAGAAAAAGAGTATAAAGATAGTCTCGATAAATTGCGGGTGAATCCATCAGCAGGCGCTCTGTATCCTACGGAAGTTTACGTACAGGTTCGCAAAATTCAGGGAATCCTAGATGGTATCTATCACTTAGAAATTGAGAATAATTGTCTAACACTCATCTATGAATTAATTGATGATGGGCTAGAGAGTTATATTATACCTGGCAAAAGTATCAACGGATTCATCTTTTTAATTAGTTGTGTTTATTATAGGTCTAGCTGGAAATATCAAAATAGAAGCGCGAGATATTGCTTTTTGGATAGCGGACACCATTTAGGTGCAATCGCAGCTTCGGCTTATCTCCATAAAAAAGATATACAACTAATTTTTGATTTCGATAAACTTGGTCTCAATTTAGCTTTGGGATTTGAGAATAAAGAGTTTATCACAGCTTGTGCGGTGTCAGGAGAATTACAAGAAAAGCAAGTCAGACCGTTAAGGATGAAAGTTCCTTTTGTTTGCGGTACTGATTACTTTGAAGCTAATCAATTCATTGAAGATACTTATCAAACTACGGCTGTACAAAAGAGTAGTGAGCAAACACTCAAACAGCCTCGCTTTAGCTTTGACAAGGATAAGTTTCTTCAAACTGTTTTGAATAGACGTTCTATTAGACGTTTCCGGAAAAAATCTATTTCTCAAGAAGATTATCTATATATAATGCAGCAACTTCAGCAGCCAATACCGACAGAAAATTATGAGGAAATAGATATTTACTCGGTGGTACATCGAGTAGAGGGAATGTCATGCGGATTATATAAAGGTACGCATCTGATTAAGACAGGTAATTTTAGCGAACAGACAGGTTACTTATGTATTAATCAAGCTATTGCCAAAGATAGTGCTGTAACTTTATTTTTTGTGTCTGATTATTTAAACTACCAAACTGCTATGCAAATAGCTGGTTTTCTAGGACAGAGGCTTTATTTATCTAGTAATTATTTGGGAATTGGATGTAGCGGAATCGGTGCTTTCTATGATGATGAAACCCAGAAATTATTAGAGACAAATAAAGATGTACTTTACGCAATGGTGATTGGAATATAAGCAGGAAAGGAAAAAAATATGGCTAGAAAGATGTATTACTTAAATGGTGATGATTCGCATCCAGTACAACCGACATCGGCAGATATTATATTGCGGCAACAACTAGAGTATTCTATTAGTAAGTACTTTTACGATGGTTGCGATCGCGCAATTCAAAATCTGTTATCTAATTGCCGGTGGTACGTCACAACCCACGCCAGCGCCATGACATTAGTAATTGAATGTCCCGACCAAGTTACCAACTGGCGCATCTTACAACAAATAGTGCCGATGGGGACATTACTCAACCAAATTATCAGCAGTGCAAAAATCCGCGTCTGTCCCCCAGAAGGTCAAGGCGTACCTTTTGAAATGAGGGTAGATGAACTCTCTGTATACCGTGATATGGCAGGCTGAGGGACTGGGGACTGGGGACAAGGAAATGGCAAGTGAGAGAGAAATAACCAATGCCCTATGCCCTATGCCCTATGCCCACATCTTTAATAAGTGCAACTACCTCTTCAAAAACCAAATCAGCAGAATGTTTAACAACAGGACTTAATTCTAGTCCCAAATCAAGATTTGCCGCTTCAATTAAATAAACTGTCACATCTTCAGGAAAATCATTTTGAAAGATTTTCCGCCCGGCGGCTAAAGCATTATCCCAACGAAAATCATGCAAATTATAACTAGGTTCTGGCAAAGCTTCTAATTCTTTTCCTGGAACTTTAAACACAGCACCAGGCTCAGAATTAGTTGAACTTGCATCAATAATTATTAATTGTTTACTACCTCTAGCTTGAAACATTACTTCCATTCCTGCGGTACCACAATCATAAATTCGCACATCAGGATGAGGGTTTTGAGCTAGATATTTTTGTAGGCGTTGAGCGATAATTACGCCTACAGCATCGTCACTGCGATTGAGATTTCCACAACCAATAATAGTTAGCATGAGATACTTTTAATTGTTTAAACTAACTTGTTAAACATCCGCCTAAATTGGGAATAATGTATTCAGTTTATAGATGTTTAAGATTTTAAGGACTAACAGTATGGTTTTGTAGCTTTTTGTTTCGAGCTAACTGGTATTCATTTACGTGGGCTGCCACTATAAATTTGTCTATGAAGCGATCACAATTCAATAATTAACGAGAAGTAATTTTGTAGGTTGGGTGGAAGCATGAAACCCAACACCATTATAAATCTTAGATTTACCTCGCTAAAACCAATATATACTTAATACACTTTCAACTTTTACGAAGATATTTTTCTAAACCTGTGTCCATCTGGTTCTACAACTATAAATGCACCTACTAATTCGACTTCTGAGTACGTTTCCAGAACTCGTACCAGTTCGTTATGAACTTTATTCACAGTTGTAGGTAAGATTCGGAGATAGATGACTCCAGACCCCATTGCTCTAACAAAAACCAGATTTCCGTAGTCTCTATCTCGCGTGATGAGAATACGATTCTGTTCCTGTGCTGTTCTAAGTATTTCTTCATCACTTGCTTGCGAAAGACCAATCTGAGCAACGAGAACTACATCATGTCCGATATCAACTAAAAATCTTGCTGTGACAGCATACACATCTTGATCTAGTAATAATCTCATGCTCAAATAGATACTAGGCGAATGTCTTCAGCTGCCACTAGCGCGATCGCATATTGTAAGCAAGCACGAATATCCTCTATTTGTAGCTCTGGATAGTAGTCTCGGATAATTTCTTCAAAAGACAGCCCATCATTAAGCAGTTCAAGAATGCTTTGCACAGTTATGCGTGTCCCTGCTATACAAGGTTTACCGAAATGAATTTGTGAGTTAACTACAATTTTGTTCATACAACTATAGACTATAGTATAATTATTTAATTCTAAGATAAAAAGTCGTCCTGC
Organism: Nostoc sp. DedQUE12a; assembly: GCA_034530795.1. Classification (GTDB taxonomy): domain Bacteria; phylum Cyanobacteriota; class Cyanobacteriia; order Cyanobacteriales; family Nostocaceae; genus Nostoc. The sequence continues at coordinate 37,087 of JAVRCH010000050.1, read as the reverse complement.
TAAAAAATATTTCCCATGTGTTGCTACACAAGTAGGCTTATCTAATATCCAAACTATAAATTTATAAATGTAGCTTAAAATTTAATAACTTTTCAAAAAGCAAAGAAAAATACAAAAATTCATAATATAAAAATAAAGGCTCTGACTATTAGTACAGACAAAGCCTCTGAAAAAAATTATCACCAGGAAACTAAAACTCTACACCATGTTTTTTGGCAATTTCAGTAAGTTTCTCCAACTGATGTTGTGATGCTTTAGTTAATATTGTTTGTGCATTTTCTGGAGTTGTGCCTTCTTTAGGAATTAAATATTTTACATAAAGTGACACAAAATCAGCTACGACAGCCATACCAGATAAACCATGTTTGTCAGCTTCCTTACCAGCGATCGCTGCAACTAAACCTGCTTTAATTGGATCGGGTTTAACTTTCATAAACTGATCCACAAGCTTGGGAATATAATCTGTTGGTGGCAAATTAGCTAACTTACTTTTATCTGGAGTAAAGTTACATTCTGCGGCTTTTGCCTGTTCTAAAACACACCATTCTATGAATTCTTGCAATGCTGCATCGGGAACGCGAGGCAAATAGTTATGTAGCGCTAAATCAGACACAAGCTTACCGTGTAAATTTATGTTTTATGCAAATGCATTATGGCAAGCCTAACCCACTGTTTCTATAAGTTTTAGTGTGTTAGGCTACAACTGTCGAATTAATAGTTAAACCGCTAGACAGTTAAGTTTATGTGCGCTATTTCTGAAAAGCTCTCTTGTCATCCTTTGTTTTAACCTGATAAACATTCCACCAATGAAAAAATAGTCCTATCCCCCATCCTAATACTGGGAAAATAGACCAAAGATAACTAGGAGTAGTGATTAAATTCAGCAGTATTAGAAATAAATTCACTGCTATAAAGTAAATCAAGTGTTTCCTAAAATCTCTGCGTCGTAAAGTATTAAATGTGCCTTGCAAAAGTTCTTCTTCTTGTTGAACTAACCACTTTTGTTCAGTCTTTTCCAAAATATTAGCAGAAATACCTAACTCGGAGGCCATTTCTACAAGCTGTTCTCGTGAAAATTCACCTTCTTGTCGCTCATTGAGTGCTATTTGTAGGATTTTTTGCACATCTTCTGAATTGTAAGACATTTTAATTACCTAATAATTTTGCCTGCAAGTGCGCGTTTTATTTAACGAATTTATCGAAGATAATTGATAAATTCAGTTAGCGATACCTTCCGTGAGCTTCGCTAACGCATCCACATATTGCACCCAATACTTACTTGTATTCACACCTTTATTAGTTTCTCACAATTGATTTTTAGCTGCTGTATTTGTTAATACCTCTATAATTGGAAAATAAAACCCAAGTTCATTTTCTGACTAGATAGTAATAGTTTGTCAAGTTTAATTTAATCAAGTTTGGGGGCTGGCTTTCGAGAAATTTATCTGAGTTTACGGTAAAAGCTCATTGATGCGCTGAAGAAGAAACCGCAGAACTCTAAAATTTTCATTACAGAACATAGTTTGTTGGTGCGATCGCAACATGAGCAATTCCACATATTATCAAAAATACTCAAGCAAATGTAGTCACCTAAATAACAAATGCGTAGGCGTAGGCATTGCCAGCCTTAGGTATCGCTGAAGTAGTATAAGGGTTTGAGCTTTATTATTTTTCTTCAGATAGTTTGATTTTATTCTGACAACTTATTTAGGACAGATTGTGGTTCACTAGACTATAAGTAATATTGCTGTTCTCAAAGATGCTGGAGTCGCAGTGAGGTCTAAACTAATGACTTTAATACTTGAAACTCAGAGGCTACTGTTAAAACCAATTTTGAAGGGTGGGTTGAACACACTACACGCTATTCTCATCGATTCATACGTCAGAAGGTATCTATGTGATGACAAAATTTTTCCATTGGAACAGGTTGAAGAAATGGTGAGTGTGAGTCAAAATAATTTTGCAGAAAAAAGATACGGTCTTTGGTTTATTGAAACTAAAAATGAGCAAGAGATTATTGGATTTGTTGGTTTGTGGAATTTTTTTGAGGAAGTACAGCCTCAATTAGCTTATGCTTTGCTGCCTCAAGCTACTAAACAAGGTTATGCTACTGAAGCTGCAACGAAGATACTCGAATATTCTTTTGATGAACTTAACTATCAGTATCTTCTAGCAAGCTGCGATCGCCCCAACTTAGAATCACAAAAAGTAGCAGAAAGAATTGGCATGATAAAAGTAGATGAAAAAATTATAAATGGCAATCCTTTAGTATTTTTCAGGGTTGAAAAACCATTTATAAACTCAAAGGAGCATTAGTTGTTGACGAGGGTTGAAGATTGGTACTTTCTCTCCTGTTTCTGGATTTTCAAGTATTTGTCGCGCAGCCTTACGTAGGGAACAGGACACGCAGGCAAGTGCCAAATTATTTGCTGTCGTTGTACCGCCTGCTACCACATAGTTCTACTATATAGTAGAACCAAATTCTAAAAGTAAGATAGAGGTACGATAGAAAATTCTTTGCGTACCTCCGCGCTTACCTTCGCGCCACTTTGCGTTTAAACTTAAGCAGTCCGAAAACGTGCCAACTCCTCACCCGTCTTCGCATCATGGGCGTGGACTGTACACACCAAACAAGAATCAAACGATCGCGCTACATGCCCAACTTCCACCGGATCGCTAGAATCATAAATGGGTGTACCAATTAAAGCTTCTTCAATGGGGCCGCGCATTCCTTCACCGTCACGAGGGCCAATATTCCATGTACCAGGCGCAATCACTTGGTAATTCTTAATCTTACCGCCCTCTATTTCCACCCAGTGACACAAAGAACCCCGCGCTGCTTCCGTTGCACCCCAACCCTTGCCATCTTTTTCTTTGGGTTTGATATACCAAGGGTCGTTTAATTTGAATTCGCGCAAACAATGTTCGGCTTGACGATATAACTTGACAATTTCGTGAAGTCGTGCAAGCTGACGTACATGAATACTAGGGCCGCGCATCTGCTTGAAGACATCGAGGATGAAGGGGTCGTAGTGTTGCCAAGATTCGCCATGTTTGCCACCTGCAACTAATTGCCGCGCTAAGGGGCCAGCTTCTAAACGTCCGAAATCTTTGTGCAGGACTGCACTTGCCCAAGAATAAGCGTTATCGAAGTCTTTGATATTATTGCTGATGGGTTTAGTGGTGCGATCGCCAGGATGAATATCCACAGTCCCTTCATCGTACCAGGAGTGAGTTGTATTCTCGCGGGTAAAGGACTGATCCATTAAGACGTGAGTATCAGTGAAGCTGTCATACACTCCACTTTTCATAATCATCGCCGCGTTTCGTCCTTCGATGGTCGGTTTTTGGTATTTATCTTCATGGGCTAAATATCCCCAAGTGACATATTTACCAACACCAGCGCCATATCTATCTAAACCGATGTCTAAACCCATGCGCCAATAAAAACCCAGGTCGGACTCTCGATGATTGCGGTCTTCATCCAACCAATCCAAAAAGTCATCATAACTTTGGATTTCTTCGTAGCGTTCTAAAGAACAACCCAACCACACTGGTTCTAACCAATTGGTACGGAAATATTCTAGAATTGCCCAAGCGCGCGTAATATCAGTGAGGGTGGGGGCGCACATCACACCACCAGGAACCATGTAGCTAGAATGAGGCCATTGACCGCCCAAAAGTGCGTAAATTTCTACAGGTTTGGCGGAAATTGTCACGCCTAATTCGTAAGATTTACCAGTGAAAGCCGCAAAGCGTCTGGTAGCTTCATCATAATAGCGACTATTGCGATATTTTTTATTAGTCAAATCAATGGCAAACAATCCATAAAAATAACGAGGGATACTTTGGATTGTTTCCACAATTTGACCGAGATTTCTTGCCAAAATTGCATTGCGGGGAACTTCTGTTTCCCAAGCTGTATCTAATGCCCAAGATGCAGAAGTTAAGTGAGAACCACCGCAAATTCCGCAAATTCGAGGCGTGACAATTAATCCGGCTTGGGGGTCTTTACCGCGTAAAATAATTTCAAATCCGCGAAATAATTCCGCATGAGTCCAGGCGTTGACCACTCTTCCATTTTCGATATCAACTCGGACATCTAAATCGCCTTCAACTCTACCAACAGGCGATATATCTAATGTTTGAATTGTCATTAGTCATTAGTCCTTGGTCATTAGTCATTGGTCTTTGGTCTTTGGTCATCGGTCATCGGTCATTGGTCATCGGTCATTGGTTATTAGTAAAAAAACAAAGGACTAATGACTAATGACTAATGACTAAACTGTAAAAAAGTCTTCTTCCGCCCAAGGTGGCGCTGCGTCTTTTGCCACCATTGTGAGTAAAGCGTAGTCTTTTTTGTTGACTCCTGGCGGCAATTCTTTGGGAACCCCCATAACTGTTTGGGTTTTAAATACGGTTCCTGGTTTGAGGTCAAAGAAGGGAAATTCTGGTTCGGTGCAACCCAAACAAGGCATTCCGGCGCGGGTTTTGGAGGAAACACGATTCCATAGGATGCGGTTGCAGGATGAATGGGTCATGGGGCCGCGACAACCCAAGTCATAAAATAGGCATCCTTTACGCTGACCAAATTCGGCGGTTGATGCTTTGTAGGCAAAGTGGACGTTACGAGTACAACCTGTTTGGGTATAGGTGTTGAAGAACGTTTGCGGACGATGCAGTTCATCAAGGGCGATATCTGCTATGCGTCCAGTAGCGATCGCCACTAATATCTGCGTAATCCAATCGGGATGTGCGGGACATCCAGGAATGTTAATTACAGGTAATCCGGCTTGGGAGACGAAATCTTTGCCTAAAAAGCCACCTTCTTGACGCTTGAGAAATTGCAACCCTTCCGATTCGCTGGGGTTGGGCGACATGGCGGGGATTCCTCCCCAAGTGGCACAGTCTCCCACAGCAACGATAAATTTGGCGGCTTTGGCGAGGTCTGTTAACCAATCTTTCATGGGGCGATCGGCAAAGCGATTCCATTCCCCAGTACCGTTGGGGGCGTTGACAACGCTACCTTCAAATACCAATATATCCAGGGTAATCGCGCCAGAAATACAATCCCGCAGCAGTGCTTGTAAATTATCGCCTAGTTCCAATCCTAAAGATGGATGCCAAAGTACCTTGATGCCAAAGTCAGCAATTAAATCGCAGACTGTCGGTTCTTCGGCGTTGAGAAATGACATGGTGTTACCAGAACAAGCACCACCTTGTAGCCACAGTACGTTAGTCATCGGCTATATGTTTTTCTATTGTTTACCAGACTCAGTGCTAAGTCCTAAGTCAGGAGTTACGAAGTTCTTCCCCTACTTCCTCATTTCCCCAATTTTACCCACTCCCTACTTCCCACTCAGCACCGTTTATTATGCATGATGTAGGTAATAAAGCTTGTAGAGTCTTACCTGTTTATCAAGATTTATTTTTTAACATAAGGTATTTTTTGATTCAACTCTGTTTTATTAAAAAAGAATTAATTATTAGCAATAGTTAATAGCCTGCTTTTAAGAAAGCAAAAAGAAGGAATAAATACTTAACTGAACTGTATTGTGCAATAAATAAGTCAAATATAGCAAAAATATAGGGGCGCAACACATTGCACCCCGACTTCCCACGTTATTGTTTTAGGATTTTGGTTGTGCAGCTTGTCTAACAATTTGTTCGTCCAAGCCTAACGCTTGAGCTATCTGTTCAATACTTAAACCCAGCCCTAATAACTGGGGTATTGTTTCTAACTTACCTTCTTGTTTACCTTCTTCTCTACCTTCTTGTCTGCCTTCTTGTCTACCTTCTTGTTTACCTTCGGCAAAAACATCTTGGTAAAATCTAGTTTGCTTTAACTCATTTAATCCAAACATTTTTCCTATCTCCTCCTGGCTCAATCGCGGCAACTTGTATATTAATATCGTCTCTACCAATTGTATAATTTCCCTAATGGTAGCGACATCTAGAATTTGCTCTCTGGCACTGTTGACTATTTCTAGAGCTTTTGTTGTCGCAGTTGATTCTGGTTCAACGATCAGCTTAACTGTTTGTATGCCGATTGATGACTCAATTGAGCTTAATTCGTCAAGATAGACACGAGTCAGTCGTTGTGAGTTGAGTAATTCAATATATCTTTCGGTATTTCCAGTATCAACGCTGCGGTTCGGGAAGATGACGACACCACGCCAATTGTTAGTTAATTCGGTTTTGTCAAGATAGTTAAAGATTTCAGCGAACAAACGTGAGTATAATTTTTTGTCTGGTTGAAATTGGACTTCGGCAAAATAAATCGGTAAGTCTGGTGTATTTGGTAGGAAGACGCCATCGATTCTAAACGCCAGTTGTTTGACTTCCACTGAGGAAAATTGATAAGCACTAGCTAGTTGCGGCGGTTGGTTAATCAATTCAAAGAAAGTGCTGGGGATACTTTGAAAGATGCGATAAAAGATACTGTCTGTTTTCAAGGGGGCTTATTTTATAGCTGATGAACATATTTTACACTTCGGTTTTCATCCAGGTAAGCTCATCTAATTTGGCATCAAATCAGTTTGATAACTGACACCTTGATTCTATTTTGGTTGGCTAGTAGCGCATTATTCAATGTCACAAAGTTTGCTTATAACAATACTGCATATATGTATGTTAACAATTCTATAAATAATATTTTGATTGTGTCTAGTGATGATACAAAAAATATTTTCAAAATACTCAGGTGTTTAAAGCTGACATTAATATTGGCAATTCTCCCCTAGAATTTGAGAAATAGAATGTTTTATATTTTAGGGATTAGAGATTAGCGATTGGGTACTGGGAAAAGTTTTCCCTAATCCCCAGTCACCAGTACCTAGTCCCTAAAGGGGAATTCCGCCAAAAGGACTCGAAGCCTGCGTAAATCAGTAGGGCCCGTGATGAGATGCGATTCATAGTGTCTTAATCATTCGTGGGTGTCAAGAGACTCAAATTCCAATTGGCTAGAGTACGGCAGAGTTATGACCCCTAGCATTACAGATTCAGCGGTGAAGGCTGCGATCGCGGCTGTTGCCTCGGAGTCAGCCTCAGCAGATGAAAAAATCCAAATGCTGATTGAGATTGCCCAAGGCTTTCAAAAAAAGCCCAAAACAGCCCAAGATTTGCGGAATGCAGTTAGCTTGTATTACCGGGCTTACCAGATGTGTGGTGAGGAGTATCCCTTACTGAAAGCCAGGGCGCAAGTGGGGATGGCAGGAACGTTACAGGCAATACCGGATGTTAGCACGCAACTGCTAGTGCAAGCGAAAGTCGGTTATGAAGAAGCGCTGCCGATTTTACAACAATTAGCTGCGCCGGAGGAATTGGCAGAAGCACAGATGAATTTTGGGCTGGTGTTACAGTCACTTGTGCCGTATAATTTAGCGCGGATAACTGATAGTATCCAAGCTTATCATGAGGCTTTGCGGGTATTTACTTGGCAAGATTACCCACAAGAATACGCCATTTTATACAATAATATTGCGATCGCTTATCTCTCCATGCCCTTAGCATCGGAACGCGAATACTTGCGTCAAGGGTTAGCAGTGCAATCATTTGAGACAGCGCTAAAGCATATTAATCTGATTGAGCATCCGAGAGAATATGCGATGTTGCAAAATAATTTAGGTAACGCTTTGCAATATTTAGTGAGTTCCCATCCTGTGGAGAATAACTTAAGAGCGATCGCGGCTTATAACGAAGCTCTAAAAGTGCGTAATTCTAAAGATACTCCTCTAGAATACGCTAACACAATTTCCAACAAAGCTAACGCCTTATTCAACTTACCCGACGACGCAGAAAAACCACAAGCTGGTAATCCTAAAAACCTATTACAAGCGCGTGCATACTATCAACAAGCATTAGAAATATTTACCAAACACCAACAAATCGAACAAGCAGAAATAGTAGCTAAAGCGTTACAAGACGTGGAAGCAGAAATTAAGAGTTAGAAATTATGAATTATGAGTGATGACTTTTTCGTCTAACTTAACTTTTCGCTTCTAACTCCTAACTTTCCACTTCCCTAATTTAATTAAGGAGAAAAACAGAGAATGCAAGAGATATTGACAAGCATTACTACAGGAAGTTTTCTGACAAGTTTAGCAGCAGGCGAACTCAACATTGCAACGGAATTTGTCTGGCTAGTTACAGCAATAGTTTTATCTATGATTGGCGGTGCTATTGGTGGGATGCTATTAGCTGGGAAAGATATAGGCTATGAGCTTTCAGCAATGCTAGGTGCTTTATTTGCTCCTGCTGGTGTAATTCCCGCTATTATTCTAGGGCTAGCCATACTCAATTTATTGGCAATTTATTAGGAGGAAATATGTTACAACTTGGCTGGTATTCTGCTAAATTATTTTTCAAAGGAAAACTGCTGCGCGACCCCATATATTTTATCCAACAAACTGCTATTGCTAGTGCTGTAGGTTCGCTACTGCTAGTGTTATTTGCACAAGCTGAAATACCTTTCTGCTTACCAGTAACATTATCTAGTATAGTAACAGGAATGATGATGCCATTTCTCCTCAAAGATTTCAAAACGAAGTGAGTTGTCATTTATCATTGGTCATTTGTAAATAACCAATGCCCCATATCTTATGTCTAACCTTGAAGAATTAGTTCAAGAAATTAACCGCTTTGAGGCAATTATATCCGAGTGGGATGAAAGCCAAAGGTGTGTAGCAGTAGGCTTAAAAAGAGCAATTGAAGCTTTGCACAAAGCAGCATTGACTAATTTGATTAAAAGTCTAAAAGAAGAATCAATGCCAGCTTTGCGTCATGCTGTTAGCGATGAACTAGTATATGCAGTGTTGCTTTACCACGAATTAGTTAAACCACCAAAACCAGCATTAGCACAGCGCATTCAGGCTGCCCTTGAAGAAGTTCGCCCAGGCTTAAAAAGCCATAACGGAGATATAGAATTAGTGGCAATTAAACCACCAGATACAGTAGAGGTTAAGTTAATAGGAACTTGTAGCAGTTGTCCGGCTTCTAGTTTAACTTTATCTCAGGGAGTAGAACAAGCAATCAAAAATCATTGTCCTGAAATTACCAAAGTTGTTGCTGTCAATCATAACTCTACTGTTAACACTGCAAATTCTACTTTAATCAGTCCATTCTCTTCACAGCTAACTTCTACTTGGGTAAAAGTAGCAACTATCGAACAAGTTCCTGAATTTGGTGTATTAGCAGTAAAACTTGCTGGCACTTCGCTAATTTTATATCGCCAAGGTGTTACCTTTAAATGTTATCGTAATGCTTGCGCTCATCTAGGAAATCCTTTAGAAGAGGGTAAGGTTGAAAATAGTATTATTACTTGTCCTTCCCACGGATTTGAGTATAGTTTAGAGACAGGTAAATGTTTGACTGCACCTGATATTTCGCTTCAGTCATATCCAGTCCACATTAAAGGTGATAAGGTTTTTGTGAAACTCCAAAATTTTTGACACGTTTAGTAATTTGTAAATGTCTTATTTTTGTTATTATAGGTTGAAATTAGTCAAAACTAAAGGAGAAAGCCTAGAGTTTTGACTATTGAATTTAAACTGAAATATAACTGCGATCGCATTGTTCGAGAGATAAACATAATTGCTTGTATTTTGCTCAAGCCAAGCAATTGTTTTAATATTTAGAATTTTAGCAAAATGTTACTGTTGTTACATGCTTTTAAAGATTAATGTTTTTAAATATTTATCAGCCTCTATTTGCGGTTCATGGATATCCCAATTACAATTCATCCCACGCCACCATTACCGCCAGCAACAACCACAATTCCTAAGAACTTACCTTTTTCCTCTCAAGGCGCGGAGGTAATTTTAGGCAATATTATTGCAGCAGAACAATTAGTGATACCTGTAGCACCCAGTCCAACTACAATGTTTGGGCCTCGTGGTGCTTGTTTGTTCTCAAATGGCATATTGTGGGTGTCAGATACAGGACATCATCGATTATTGGGATGGCGGAATTTACCGACTAAAGATAGTCAAGCAGCTGATTGGGTAATTGGACAACCTGACTTTTTTCATGAAGGGCAAAATGCCAAAGGTGCAACTGGAAAAAGTACTTTAAACGTACCAACTGGAATTTGTAGCTGTGGCGAAGGTTTAGCTGTAGCAGATGCTTGGAATCACCGAGTTTTAATTTGGAAAAATTTACCAGAAGATAGCAATGTACCGGCGGATTTAGTATTAGGACAAGTTAATTTTATTGAGAACGAACCAAATAGAGGAAGCCAACAAGCATCTGCAAATACAATGCACTGGCCTTATGGTGTTTTCTATCATCAAGGACGGCTATTTGTTGCTGATACAGGAAATCGCAGGGTATTAATTTGGCATCAATTACCCACAGAAAACGGCCAACCTGCTGATTTAGTTTTGGGACAGCCAGATATGATATCTCGTAATGAGAACGGTGGTGGTTCTCCAACCGCAGCGAGTATGCGTTGGTGTCACGATATTACTTTTTGGGGAGAAAATTTAGTTGTCAGCGATGCGGGGAATAACCGTGTCATGATTTGGCAAGGAATACCCACGGAAAATAATACTCCTTGTGCAGTGGTTTTAGGGCAAAAAAACTTTGATTGTGTGGAAATGAATCAAGGGGTTTATTATCCTAACGCTAGTAGCTTGAGTATGCCTTATGGTGTGGGTGTGGCTGGGGAGTGGTTAGTAGTTGCCGATACTGCAAATTCCCGGTTGTTAGGGTGGAGAAACCCAGAGTCAATTTTCTCACTGCAAGGTGCGACGGCAGATGCCATTGCCGGACAAATTAATTTTGAAAGTAAAGGTGAAAATCGGAATTTTGGATTACCAAAACGAGATAGTTTAAATTGGTGTTATGGCATAAAATTTTGTAGCAATACGGCAGTAATAGCTGATTCTGGAAATAATCGCATTTTGCTGTGGCAGTTTAATAATTCGTAATTCGTAATTCGTAATTCGTAATTTTTGAAAAACAAATTTATATGGCGAGTGAAGAAATTAGAGTTCGCGGTACTGTTCAAGGAGTAGGATTTCGTCCTACTGTATATCGTCTTGCTAAAGTTTGTGGTTTGGGTGGAGATGTTTGTAATGATGGCGGAGGTGTTTTAATTCGCGTATCTGGTAGTGAAGAAGCGATAACACAATTTGTTGATAAATTAAAAATCGAATGTCCACCGTTGGCAAAAATTAATGAACTCATAAGAACTCGTTACGAAGGTGAATTTAATGTTGATAATTTTGTAATTTCTAGTAGCGTCAATAGTGCAATTAAAACAGAAATTCCCCCTGATGCAGCGACTTGTCCAGAATGTCAAAAAGAAATATTCGACCCTTTTAGTCGCTTTTACCGTTACCCTTTTACTAACTGTACTCATTGTGGCCCTCGGTTGAGTATTATTCGTGCTATTCCTTATGACAGATGCAATACCAGTATGTCTGCGTTTGTTATGTGTCCAGAATGTGCAAAGGAATACCACGATGTCGAAAATCGCCGTTTTCACGCCCAACCTGTAGCTTGTCATGCTTGCGGTGCTTCAGCTTGGTTAGAACGCGCTGATGGGAAAGCGGTTACTGCTTCCATGTTCTCGATGTTAGATGATGTTGATGCGGTTTGTACCCTATTGCAAAGAGGTGAAATTGTCGCAATTAAAGGGTTGGGTGGTTTTCATTTAGCTTGCGATGCAACTCAAGAAGCTGTTGTGGAAAAATTGCGATCTCGCAAAAGACGCTATCATAAACCTTTTGCTTTAATGGCACGGGATATTGAAGTAATTGAACAGTATTGTAGTGTAAATGCTAAAGAAAAAGAATTATTGACAAGTCCTGCTGCGCCCATTGTTTTATTGCGGAAAAAGGTACTGGGGACTGGGGACTGGGAATAGAAGTGGAGAAAAAACTTGCAGTGTCAGTTGCACCGAGGCAAGATAGCCTTGGTTTTATGCTACCTTATACGCCGCTACATCATTTAATTTTGCGGCGGATGAATCGTCCAATTGTTTTAACTAGTGGCAATATTGCTGATGAACCGCAATGTATTGATAATGATGAAACCAGGGAGAAATTAGGGACAATAGCTGATTATTTTATTTTCCATAATCGGGACATTATTAATCGGGTCGATGATTCGGTGGTGCGGGTTGTTGGTGATAAAGTTCAAACAATTCGGCGTGCTAGAGGATACGCACCAGCAGCCATTAGTTTACCACCGGGGTTTGAGAATGTGCCGCCAATTTTAGCAATGGGTAGTGAGTTAAAAAATACGTTTTGTTTGTTGCGAGAAAGAGAAGCAATTCTTTCGCAACATCTGGGAGATTTAGAAAATGGTGCGGCTTTTCATAGTTATAAAGAAACTTTAAATTTATACTTAAATTTATTTGAACACGAACCAGAAATAATTGCGATCGATAAACATCCTGAATATCTTTCAAGCAAAGTTGGTAAAGGATTTGCAGATAAAAATCAAATTAAAATTAACCCAGTTCAACATCATCACGCCCACATTGCTGCTTGCATGGCGGAAAATCACATTCCTCTAGATTCGCCTCCAGTATTAGGTATTGTTTTAGATGGTTTGGGCTATGGCGAAGATGGTAAACTCTGGGGTGGAGAATTCCTGTTAGCAGATTACCGAAAATTTACGAGACTAGCAACATTTAAACCAGTGGCAATGATTGGCGGCGAACAAGCAATATATCAGCCTTGGCGTAATACTTATGCTCAATTAATAGCGGCTAATCTTTGGGATGATTGCCAAGAAAAATATGCGAATTTAGAAATAGTTCAATTTTTGAAAAATAAGCCAATAAAGCTACTTAATCAATTGATTGATAAAGAAATTAACTCTCCTCCAGCTTCTTCAGTGGGGAGGTTGTTCGATGCGGTGGCGGCGGCTATCGGTATTTATAGAGATGAATGTAGCTATGAAGGACAAGCAGCGATCGCAATGGAAGCTCTAGTCAATATTAACTGCTTAAATAATAATAAAGAAATCCTAATATATCCTTTTGAATTTAGCTTTTTAGATAGTATTTATTGTATAGACCCGCGTCCAATGTGGCAAGCTTTACTCCATGATTTGCGGCAACAAATTCCTCAAGAAGTTATAGCTGCTAAATTCCACAAAGGTTTAGCTAATGTAATTGTGGAGATGGTTAAGCGTCTTTGTCAAGAAAATGTAATTCATCTTGTTGTTTTAACAGGAGGAGTATTTCAAAATTGTGTATTGTTAGAGCTAGTTAGTCAATCTTTAGAAACGTTGGGAATAAAAGTATTGACTCACAGCTTAGTTCCAGCTAATGATGGCGGGTTATCTTTAGGGCAAGCAGTTATTACAGCTGCACAATTAAGAAGATAAATTTAATTCACGCAAAGGCGCAAAGAAGATAAAAATGTGTTTAGGAATTCCTGGTCAAATTATAGAAATTACCAACGTTAATCATAAGTTAGCTATTGTTAATGTTGGCGGTGTTAAGCGGCAAGTCAATATTGCTTGCATTGTTGATGAAGAACATCCGCCTGAAGCTTGTGTTGGAGATTGGGTATTAGTGCATGTTGGCTTTGCGATGAATCGAATTAATGAGGAAGAAGCAGCAGAAACGTTAGAGTTGTTGCAAGAATTAGCAGCAGCGCAAGTGGAGGTTAGTAATTGAAGGGAAGGATTTTTTTCACGCAGAGACGCAGAGGCGCAGAGAGGAAAGAGAGAATTTTGGCAATAAGTCTAGTTAATTTTTTCTAGAACTCAGTTATTTTGTTCATTTGCGGTTCGTTTAAAACAAACTATGGTTCTATTCCTATGAAATACGTTGATGAATTCCGCGAAAGAGAAAAGGCTGAAGCTTTACGTCGGGAAATTGCAAAATTATCCCAGCAAATAGAAAAACCTCTCAAAATCATGGAGGTATGCGGGGGGCATACTCACTCTATATTTAAATATGGTATTGAAGAAATTTTACCCGATCGCCTTGAATTAATTCACGGGCCTGGTTGTCCAGTATGTGTTATGCCAAAGGGGAGATTAGATGATGCGATCGCTATCTCTCAAAATCCTAACGTCATCTTCACCACATTTGGCGACGCTATGCGAGTTCCTGGTTCCAAAACCAGTTTGCTGCAAGCCAGGGCACAAGGCGCAGACATCCGTATGGTGTACTCTCCCCTAGATAGCTTGCAAATTGCCAAAGATAACCCCAACAAAGAAGTAGTTTTCTTCGCCTTAGGCTTTGAAACCACAGCCCCCAGCACCGCCTTCACTATTCTGCAAGCCGCAGCTGAAGGAATTGCTAACTTCAGTATGTTTTGCAACCATGTCCTTGTGATTCCCGCCCTCAAAGCACTATTAGATAATCCCGATTTACAACTCAATGGATTTGTTGGGCCTGGTCATGTCAGTATGGTAATTGGTACTGACCCTTATGAATTTATTTCCCAACAATATAATAAGCCAATTGTAGTTTCAGGATTTGAACCTTTAGATATTCTCCAATCAATTTGGATGCTGTTGCAACAGCTAGTAGAAAATCGTTGCCAAGTTGAAAATCAATATAATCGAATTGTTCAAAAAGCTGGAAATAAAGTAGCATTAGAAGCCATCAATAAAGTGTTTGCTGTACGAGATACTTTCGAGTGGCGCGGCTTGGGCGATATTCCCTATTCAGGGTTAAAAATTCAACCTGAATATGCTCAATTTGATGCCGAACTTAAATTTACCATTCCTAACGTGAAAGTAGCCGACCACAAAGCTTGTAAATGTGGAGAAATTCTCAAAGGAGTATTAAAGCCTTGGGAATGCAAAGTATTTGGTACAGCTTGCACGCCCGAAACACCAATTGGCACTTGTATGGTATCTTCTGAAGGTGCTTGTGCAGCTTATTACAAATATGGACGCCTCTCTACGATGGCTAAAAAAGTAATAGCTGAAAAGCCAAAATTAACCATCACCCAAGAACCTCTCCCCGCCTGTGGTTTCTCTTTAGACTAGTCCCAAACTATACCATTTGAGAGTAACTTCAATGCCATTTATTACAGTTCAAATTGCTAAAGGACACTCCATCGAAAAAAAGCGCCAACTAGTTAAAGCCATCACCGATGCCCTTGTTGCCACCTTAAACTCTAAACCAGAATGGATAACCATTCACATCGATGAATTTGAACGCGAAAACTGGGCAGTCGGAGGTCAACTACATTCTGACAAACATAGTGGCAGACACGAAGAAAAAGGCAGATAAAACTCCTCAATTCCCTCTCTGCGCCTCTGCGCTACGCCACTTGCTTCAAGTCGGGAAACCCGCCCAACGCAGTGGCTCCTCTGCGTGATATCCCCCTAAAAAAACACCTACAATAATGCACTTCCGTCGCCATAAAATCCAAGACACTCATATAACCCTCGCACATGGTAGCGGTGGTAAAGCCATGCGCGATTTAATTGACGACATCTTTGTTAATACCTTTGATAACCCAATTCTCTCCCAATTAGAAGACCAAGCAACCTTCAACTTAGCCCCTCTCCTACAACAAGGAGACAGACTCGCTTTTACCACAGATTCATATACTGTAGATCCTTTATTTTTTCCCGGTAGCGATATCGGAGAATTAGCCATTAACGGCACAGTTAATGATTTAGCCGTTAGCGGCGCTAAACCTTTATATCTAACTTGTAGCGTTATTTTAGAAGAAGGATTACCAATAGAAACTTTGCGACGTGTTGCAGCCAGTATGAAAGCAGCCGCAACAAAAGCTGGCATTCAAATTGTCACTGGCGACACAAAAGTTGTACATCGCGGTGCTGCCGATAAGCTATTTATTAATACTGCTGGTATTGGTATAATTCCACAAGTAATTAACATTTCTGCCCACAATATTCAACCTGGGGATGTTGTAATTATTAATGGTGAATTAGGCAATCATGGGGCAGCAATTTTAATTGCCCGTGGAGAACTAGCTTTAGAAACTAATATTGAAAGTGACTGTCAGCCCTTGCATGATTTAGTACAAACTATCCTCAATGTATGTCCCCAAGTTCATGCAATGCGGGATGCAACACGCGGAGGTTTAGCGACAGTTTTAAATGAATTTGCTGTTACTTCCCATGTCGGAATTCGCCTCTACGAAGAATCTATTCCAGTGCGTGAAGAAGTGAAAGGCTTTTGCGAAATTTTGGGTTTAGATCCACTCTATTTAGCTAACGAAGGTAAGTTAGTTATAGTGGCAAAAAAAGAAGATGCTGAATCTATTCTATCAGCTATGAAATCGCACCCAGCAGGAAAAGATGCTTGTATTATTGGTGAAGTTATTACCTCACCTTCAGGTATAGTTTTGTTAAAAACAATTTTCGGTGCAGAACGCATTGTTGATATGTTAGTAGGCGACCAATTGCCACGAATTTGTTAAAAATAAGAATTCAGAATTCAGAACAAAAAAATGGAAGAATTAGTCCTTCGTACAGAATTTATAGCATTTCCTAGTCTGCTGAGGTACAAATCTCTGCGTACCTCTGCGCTTTACTCCGCGTCCCTCTGCGTTTCAAAATATTATCTATAACTCACTTAAAGTGGGAATCACTATATACTGAATTATTTTTTGTTAATATTGAGAATAGCCTTCTATGCATGAATTAGGAATTACTCAAAATATCGTAGCAATTGTAGCTGAACACGCCAAAGGTGCAAAAGTACAACGAGTTTCCTTAGAAATTGGTAAACTTTCAGCTATTATGCCCGATGCTATTCGATTTTGTTTTGATATTTGCACTCAAGGAACAGTTTTACAAGGGGCGACATTAGAAATTTTGGAAATTCCCGGTTTGGCGCGATGCCAGCAATGCGGTGCAGAAATTTATCTAGATAAACCATTTGGTATCTGTAACTGCGGTAGCGTGAAATTAGATTTAATATCTGGTGAAGAACTCAAAATTAAAGAAATTGAAATAGAGGAACTATGTGTGTAACCTGCGGTTGTTCTGATGAAGGCGAAACCAAAATTACTAATCTAGAAGTAAGTGAAGCTGAATATAATCATCAACATACTCACACTCATACTTTAGCTGATGGCACTGTAATTACTCATTCCCACAGCCACAATACTCACACAGAAGCATCTCAAGTTCATGCCAAAATACATGGCACAACTATATCATTAGAACAAGATATATTAGCTAAAAATAATTTAATAGCAGCGCAAAATCGCGGATGGTTTAAAGGTCGAAATATTCTCGCTTTAAATTTAATGAGTTCTCCTGGTGCTGGGAAAACAACTCTTTTAACTCGCACTATCAATGATTTAAAGCATCAATTATCTATTAGCGTCATTGAAGGCGACCAAGAAACGACTAATGATGCTAAAAAAATTCAAGAAACAGGTTGTAAAGTCATCCAAATTAACACTGGAACAGGGTGTCATTTAGACGCATCAATGATAGATAGGGGTTTACAACAACTAAATCCACCCTTGAATTCAGTTGTGATGATTGAAAATGTGGGAAATTTAGTTTGTCCAGCTTTATTTGATTTAGGAGAATTTTCTAAAATAGTAATTCTCTCTGTCACGGAAGGCGAAGATAAGCCGATAAAATATCCCCACATGTTCCGTGTTAGTGACATCATGATTCTGACTAAAATTGATTTGCTACCTTACGTGCAATTTGATGTGCAAAAGTGCATAAAATATGCAAAGCAAGTTAATCCGAAAATGCAGATTTTTCAAGTTTCTGCAACTACTGGGGTGGGGTTAGATAATTGGTATAAATGGCTGACTGAAAAGATAACAAATATGTCAGCAGTAATTACGGCGTGAACGGAATAATACGCACTTTGTGTGAAATTATAAAAATAGCCGCTAGCCTTTTTTTACTAACAAGTTACTCACAAATTCGCTGTAATTCTTCCACAGTATTTAGCGTTTTAATAGCCTGTTGAATCTCTTTTAATCGCTGTAAATCTATAATTTGGTAAATCATTGGCATTAAACCTAAGCCAGGATTTCCAAATTTAATCTCTAGCGCTACTTCAATACCTGAATATAATTCCTCTCGTCGTCCTCGTGTTTCTCCTTCACGTAAAATTTCTTGATACCAAGGCGACTCACGCAATACAGTCATATCCCACCTCATAATTTCCTGGACTAGGGCACTCTCTATTACAAACGTAGCAAAAAATGCCAAAACTGTTTCTAATTGATTTAGTTGTTCGTCTGCACGTAGAACTTGTAAGGCTTCTCGAATTATAACTTCGTTTTCGCCACCTTTGAGAATGGGTACAAAGGGAAGTAAGGATGGTAATGGTGTATCAAATACAGTATTTACATCAACTTCCCAAAGGTTAATTACTCGATAATCTTGAGTTGCTTTCAAGCCTGCGAAATTTGATGTATATGTTGTCGGTATTTCTGTGTTAGTTCCTTTAAGGATATTAATTAATACTGGATAGGTAGGTAAATTATATTTTTCTTCAGCGAGTGCTGTATAAGCGCGCATTCGTCGTGGCATTTCGGGTTTATAGCGTAGTTGTAATTCATTGATAACAAGAAACTTACCGTACTCCTGATTCTCCACACGGATGAGTACATCACTTTGTCTACTCAGCCATTGAAATTCTGAGTTGAGAATTTCACCTACAATAACATCAGGAATTTGTGTTACCCATTTCACCCAATTATCGGGTGCAAGACTAATTAAGCGTTTAGTGCTGACATCAGCAGGTTTGGACATAAGCCAGATATAAAGAAAGTAGAGGCACAAACAAATTTTATAACTTGAAAAAGCTAAAATATCAAAGTAAATAATTCTTTCCAAATGAAAACACCCTGTACTCTAAAAGTACAGAGTGTGAGACAATATGATGTTTATTGACCTAAAGCCAATCTCGATAAGCCGAGATTTCATGAACGCCAATTTCAAAGGGCATTCCTTTACCAAATGGTGGATAAACGCGAATTTTGGCGTTAGTAGAAAACCTCTCTAAGCGATTACCTAACTGGGGTATATTGCTGACAATATGCCAGTAAGATACTATGTCGGGGCAATCAATAATTAATGTGAGAATGTTGGCATTTGTTGTCAAATACCACTGACAATTAGATAACAGTACTCGCGTAATGCGATCGCAAGCTAAAAAAAAGCATCGACCAGTGGACTGTTCTAATTCCATCTGCAACATTCCATCCTCTCTTGTTACCTCAGTTGGAGGTAAATCGTCGGGAGGCAGCAGGTATAATTTAGAAGACATAATTTCGCACCTCTTGGTTGTAGCGCGTCAAACTCTCCAGGTTTTTTTGTACATCTAAAGATGAGGGTTTGAGTGCTAACGTACCTAAGTTTAATTCGTCCTGAAATTTTTTGATTTTGTCTCGACAAGTCTCCACATCACCGATAATTGAGTTCTCAATTAAATAGTCTTCATCGAAACAAATATTCGTGGGGTCGAATGGTTTTTGGTTGGGATTCGCACTATTTTGTATTACTTCGGCCGAATTAGCTTTCATTTTTTGGCTGAATTTGCGAATGAAAGGTAACGCTTCACTCACTGCCTCATCGTTAGTTTTGCCAACGTAAAAGAAGCGTGCCAGCACAAAGTTTTCTGCACCACTAGGATTTAATGCTTGATATTTGGCAATGGTACTTTTCAATCTCTGTAGGGAAAACGGCGGGCCACCCATCAAACTGAAGGAATGTTTGGCGGCAAACTCGATACCATCATCACCACCGGTCGCAACATAGACGGGAATTTTTTGTTGCAATGGTTTGGGGTAAATTGTTAGGCGATCGCATTGATAATATTGCCCATTAAATGATACGTTAGTTTCATATAAAAGCTTCTCAATCAATGCCATCGACTCTAACATTTTGCCACGCGATTCGCTCATTGGTGTTGCAAAATGCTTGTTTTGTTGAGGGAAAGGCCCTCCTTTGGCAACTCCAAATAATAATCGTCCATTGCATAAGTTATCCAAAGTGGCGATGTCCTCTGCTACCCGAATTGGGTTATGAAATGGCAATAACACCGCCGCTGTGCCTAATTTGATAGTTGAAGTCAATCCCGCCAAGTGTGCCATTAACACTAACATGGATGGGCTAAGATTGGATTCACTAAAATGATGTTCGCTTACCCATGCTTCTTCAAAACCTAAGCTTTCTGCCTGTTTTATCAGCGTTACTTGCTCAAAGATGGCACGACGAGCATCTTGGTGATGATTTTCGTAATTGCAGAAAATTCCAGTTTTCATTACTTGCGTTGATACTTTTACCCACCGTGTGTGCTGGCTATTTAGTAGTGTGTCAAGACAACTTTGCTCGATTTAAAACTCTCCCACTCACCCTGAAACCGCCAATTTTAGCTTGACAAACTGGCTTGACAAACTACTAAGTAGCAACCCACTGCAACTCCAACCATAGGCGTGGATTATTTTCTTTGAGCTTCGACATTGGGTCGCGTAATAATCGCTTGGCATTTATGCAAACTACTTGCACTAAACCCATGTTGTCTGCGACTTCTCGAAGTATTTCTTTTTGAGCTTGCACATAAGGAATCATTTCAGCAGAGCAATAAATTCCTATATATTGCAAGCGTCTTGCAGGTCGTCCCCAAAAACAGGTGATGACTTTTATATAACACCCGTCCAGTAATTCTCCAGTTTTGGGATAGTAATGGTTGACGACTCTTGTGAATTCTTTAGCTAAGATGTCTTCAGCAATCATTTCAACTGATATTTCTGTAGCGTCGGTCACTCTAATTTAATATAACATAATCTTGTCAATTAAATATGACAATTTACTTTATTTAACTGAAATAAAAGATTAAATCAAAATTCAGAATTCAGAATTTAGGTTGTGTTTTGTGGTGAGTAATTATTGATGTGCGTTAGCCGATGGTATAACGCACCCTACATTTTCTGGCTGCTGAATTCTAAATTTTGTTGCATATTAGACAAAAAGAGATATACCGATTTGGTATACCTCTTTTTGATTCTGATTCGTCAATTTTTGGTTATGAATTCTGAATTCTGAATTCTGAATTCTTATTGTTAATTTTTAATTCTTTTGATTGAGAAGTAATGGTTAAAAACCTTGCATCTGAGTGGGCGATAGCTCATGAAGCTTACCTGCTTTGTTGGTTGAAGCCCCACCCGCAAGTGGCGTGATTTTTCTCCCCTGCTCCCCTGCTCCCCTGCTTTTTCACCGGGCATTGCGTTCGCAAACTAAAACCTCTGCGACAATATCCGGTAGATTTACAAAGTCTGTAAATCCTTCAGAACCATCAATGGGTGAAATAAATGTATAGTTTGGATCGCAAGCTCCATTGTCATACACTTGAATAAACCAGCGATCGGGAAATCCTTCTACACCTAGTTCTACAATGTACCAACTTTCACCAATTAAGCGAGAGTTAAAGACTGTAAACCACTCTCTATTTTCTTCTGAAATGTTCCAATCTGCCATGAGTAGCTCTAAAGCTATTTGTCCGGCATCAGTTGAAGTCAACAGCATTTTTACTCCTTATTAGCAACTTCAGAGTTGGGAACTTCAGGATATAAACCTAGTTGTTTCGCTAGTTCGCGTGCTACAAAAAATAAAAATTTCGCACCATCTTGATTGCCTTCATGGGCGAACATAGTTGCTACTTGTAACATTGTTTCTACTAAACCAGAATCAATTAATTCTGGTTGAGATTCTAAAACTTCTGGTTCATGACCATTAGGGCATTTTAGCAGTTCATCAATCAGGTTAAAATATAAGTGCTGGCGTTGTTCTGTCATGATTATTTTCTGGATTTGAAGGAACAAATTTGAAGCGTATCCAGAGAGTTTAAAATCTCTAAATAAGTCTAACAATGCCTGTTTTACTGTTCAATACTTTGCTGCCATAGCCTTTCTAACATTTCAACTTGTTCTTTTAAAACAGCAGCACGATAAACAAGATATCTGTCGTAAAAGATAATACCTACCCCAACACAAATAGGGGTTAACAAGAAGAACCATTGCAGGATAGTGCCAAGTTTATATTGCTCAGTAACAGTCAGCATTTTATTAACCAGATTTTGCTCAGAGGTTTGTATATTAGTCTGAGGTAATGGTATATTTTCTGTCTGGGGAGTTGCAGCGATCGCCACACCAGTCTTGCTAACTTCACAGGCTAAATTCTGTGATTTTAATAACTCAATATGTCGCTCCCAAATGATGCCAAATACTACTAGCTCTGGAGAAAGCACCGCTAAGGTAACTACACAAACTGTAAGAACATTTAAAAATTTGGCTTTCATCTTGCTCTCCCTTGCCAGGTAGTATACACCCAGTAAGAAAATATCTTTTGCTGTTTATCTAAAGTAGCTATTTATATATTTCTACTTTTCAAACAGTTCTGATGCTAAAATATGTGTAGAAGGTAATTTTATAATTATTAATTGTCAGTTATTTCTCTAATTACGGCTGACCATTAATCATTGACAAAATACCAAACTATTCCTAAGGAATAGGAATCTTTACTTAGAAAAAACGCCCTCATATCCTGGAATGTGGTTTCATCCTACTCTCAAAAGAGAGATTAAGAAGTCCCCCCTAGTTCGTTCAGCTTTCGCTTAGGAATGTTGGGGGGTAGAGGGGAATCTCTGCGTAAATCCTATACGATTTATATCAGTTGCCTCTCTAGAAAACAGTTTACCCCAGCCCCGTTAAGATTATTAAATTCATTAAAATAGTACTCAACGCCTGTAATTCATACCTGATAAGTATTTTAAAAATTCATTGGGGTATGGGTGCTAGTGTTTTTCAGATGGGGTTCTAGTATTTTCGAGGTGGGGTTCTGGTGTGTGGAGTACTCAACCTCAAAGCAATGTAGATAAGGATTGAAGGCTGATTTTGACGAAATTTTTAAAAGAGAAAATCTGTACTCAAAACAAAAAATTAATGTCTGTTGATAAGGATAAACTCAATAAAGAGAAAAAACAATTAAAATTTTTCAGATTAATTCATATTTTCATAACAAATTAAATTCAAGCGACTAACATCTTAGAAAAGTTCTTCTGAAACTTATATATTGTGTGTTTTAGTTAAAATACATGACATATGCACTCACTGGCACTCAACTACAAAACCAATACACAAAAGCTTATTGTTATAAATAGATACTTTGCACTAAGATTTAGGATTTTAGGAGTTAAATAATGCGGATTGCTAAAGACGTAACAGAACTTATTGGACGAACTCCTTTAGTTGAACTCAACAAAATTCCCCAAGCCGAGGGAGTGGTAGCAAGAATAGTTGTCAAACTCGAAGGTATGAACCCAGCGGCTTCAGTGAAAGACCGCATTGGCTTAAATATGGTACTGGCGGCAGAAGCAGACGGTTTAATTCAACCTGGAAAAACCGTTTTAGTAGAGCCTACCTCAGGTAATACAGGAATTGCTTTAGCAATGGTGGCAGCCGCGCGGGGCTACAAGTTAATCTTGACAATGCCTGAAACCATGAGCAGTGAACGACGGGCTATGCTCAGAGCTTATGGCGCATCCTTAGAGTTGACACCCGGTACAGAGGGAATGCGGGGAGCAATCAAAAAAGCCGAAGAAATTGTAGCTAATACTCCCGATGCTTATATGCTGCAACAATTCCGTAACCCTGCCAATCCCAAAATTCACCGCGAAACCACCGCCGAAGAAATTTGGGCTGATACAGATGGAGAAGTGGATATTGTAATTGCGGGAGTAGGTACTGGTGGGACGATTACTGGTATTGCAGAGGTAATTAAAAGCCGCAAACCGAGTTTTCAAGCGATCGCAGTTGAACCCAGCAACAGCCCAGTCCTCTCAGGCGGTGAAGCAGGGCCTCATAGAATTCAAGGCATTGGCGCTGGATTTGTGCCTGATGTCCTGCGCTTAGAGTTGGTTGATGAGGTAATTAGAGTCAGCGACGATCAAGCGATCGCATTTGGGCGACGCTTAGCAAAAGAAGAAGGCCTATTGTCTGGAATATCCTCCGGTGCAGCTTTGTGTGCTGCAATTCAAGTAGGTAAACGCCCAGAAAACGCCGATAAGTTAATCGTGATGATTCAGCCTTCCTTCGGCGAACGCTACCTCAGCACCCCCATGTTTCAAGATTTGTCCCTAGAAACTGCCACCGTCCGTTAAGAAAATATAGAGTAAGGGCATAGCATTGTTTATACGTGTCAACTTAACGTGAAACCTTTGTAAAGATGTGATATTCAGTTCTCTCACTTACTATGAAGATCTGCGTCACCCCACCCCGGTTTTGTCTAAAGCCAAAACCGCCCCTCCCCTTGCCAAGGGGAGGGGTTGGGGGTGGGGTAAAACGCATCTGGGATAAGCGTTTGAGCTTAAGTTGACACCAATGGCATTGCTGTGCCCTTAACCCGTGGTTGAAAAATCTTCTAAAGAAACAACGTGTTAATTTTTGCAGGTCGATGCAATCGAATTGCAGGTCGATGCAATCAAATTGCAAGCCGATGCAATCGAATTGCAAGTCAATGCAATCGAATTGCAAGCCGATGCAATCAAATTGCAGGTCGATGCAATCGCATTGCAAGCCGATGCAATCAAATTGCAGGTCGATGCAATCAAATTGCAAGCCGATGCAATCAAATTGCAGGTCAATGCAATCGAATTGCAAGCCGATGCAATCGAATTGCAGGTCAATGCAATCGAATTGCAAGCCGATGCAATCGAATTTCAGAACGTTGCTTTTAGACAACGTTAAAAATTATCATCACTAATGGCTACAGCTGCCTTGTTCTTTGTGTTGTTCGCCGTGATGCTTACAGCCACCTTCGTGATGATGGTCATGATGACCGTGCTTGCCATTGTGGGCGCAGCCTTGCAAATCTTGGTTCATTAGATTTTCGCTCATTTCTCGGAAAGACTCATCCACAGGCTTTAAGCCAATCCAAGCATCAATCTTTTCGATATCAAATCCTAGCTCACGGCGATCGCCTACTTGTAACAAAGGACGGCGAATCAACAGCGGATCTCTCAACATCATTATCAAAGCAGTTTCGGCATCAATTTTTTCTGGAACTATCTCACCAGATTTTACCCGTGGAGAGGAACGATTAAACCATTCGGCTACGGGGCGATCGCCAAAAAATGAACGCAACCTTTCAACTGTCCAAGGTTCTGTTAGCAAATCGTATGCTATCACCTCATGACCAGCAGCCGTGAGCAAAACTTTTTGCTTAGTACCACCTTTACAGCCTGGCTTACTATAAAAAATTACTCTTGCCATACAACTACCTCTGATACAATTCGTAATTCGTAATTTGGGTGAAGAGAAGACGCGATTCATCGCGTCTCTACAAAGAATGCTGAATTCTCGTTAAAATTTCCTCGCGTTATTGGTAACCGGGTCAAACTCAAATCTTTCTTTTGGATCGGTTTCACCGTAAATATTAAAAGTTACAGTGGGTTCGTCACCTAGTGCTTCTACACAGTGAATTGCGTCGGGAGTAAAGCTAATAATATCTCCTGGAAACAGAGTTACTTCTCCCGTATATTCAATTTTGTCTTGAGATTCTGAACTATGAGTGCGTTGCCAAAAAGTATTTTTTTCCTCACCTTTTAACACCGCCACTACTCCCCACGTGCCATGATTATGAATAGTTGATTTGGTTCCTGGTGCAAATGTTACTGTTTGCACCGTCAACGGAAAACCCAATTCATCATATAGGAGTAAAACAGAGGTTCCAGTTTTGGGAGAAGGTTCTAAATACTGACTACGCACCCAGTAGGAATTGACGATCAAGCGTCTAACGAGCATCCGAATTTCTGGCAAACAACTCGATTCATCTTCTACACTATTGAGAACATCTTCCACCTCAGTTAAAAACCGATAAACGCGGTAATTATCTCTCAATAAATCCCATGCTCTCACAGATTTACACGCTTGATACTGACCGTCTCCCGTTAATAGCCAATCCCTACCTTTCATAACTTTTAAAATCTCATTTGAGAAGATTGGATGACAATAATCGGAGAAACATTAGGAACACTACCTACAAATGGTGTAGTAGGTATGTAGATCGGAGGAATGATAGAGTTATTATTACTCGCAGTTCCCAAAAGGGGATAAGACGAAGATGAAGTAGATAACCAATTGTTCATGAATGTTCACCTTGATTGAATAAAAGGGGATTGGGCATTGGGCATTGGGCAAACAGTAAGTGTGGGAGGTGTGGGAGGTGTGGGAGGATGGGGAAGCATTAATTCTCTTTCTCCCCACACTCCCCACCCTTCCCCATCTCCCCATCTCCTCTGTTTGCTCTGCTTCCTCACTTTCTCATCCCCATGCCCTATGCCCCATGCCCTATTCCCCACACATTAATTAATCGTCTTCTTCTGCTGGACGAGTCAAAATATCCAACAGAATTCCGGCTCCGAAATCATGCTTTTCGTCTATCTCTTTGACTCTAGTGCTGATTTCTTTTGCTTGGTCTATTGCTCCTAACTTTGCTAGAACCAATCCAGAAGCAGCATAAGCATTCAAGTACAATCGAATTTGTGAGTCTTCCTTGCGATTGACTAATATAGGCTTAAGTTGCTCCCAGTCGTCAGGGAATTTTTCTATTTCTTTAATTTTATCTAATAATTTATTTGTTGTTTGTAGTGCAAGGCAATAATTATTTTTATAGTAAAAAAATCTATATGCTGCTACTAAAATGTCTGTATTATCACCAGTTTTAGCTAGTGCTTGTTGAATATATTTTTCAGATTCCGATGTATTTTCCCAATTTTTAGCAGCTAAAATTAATAAATTTTTGATATCATCAGGAACCTGAAACCATGAGAATTTATTTGTATTTAGTTGCATAATTAACTTCTGGAGAGTGATGAGTTAAGAGTTAGGAGTTAGAAGTTAGGAATTGAGAGTTGAGAGTTATAAATTCTTAACTCTTCACTCCTAACTCCTAACTTTCTTCTCACTCCTAACTTTCGTTAAAACAGTGTAAGAATGTACACCAAAGTGAAAAGAACAATCCAAATGATGTCTACGAAGTGCCAGTAAATTTCTGCCATTTCGATGAAAGTGTGATTTTTGGCAGTATATAGACCGGGAATACGCGATCGCCACAACACAGCTAATATTAATAACAGTCCTATAAACACGTGCAAACCGTGGAAGCCTGTCATTATATAAAAGCAGTTAGCGAAGACATTAGTAGTCAAACCGTACCCTAAAGTTGCGTACTCATAAGCCTGACCAATCAAGAAAATTGCTCCCATGATGGCAGTAATTGTGTACCACAGTTGCATTCCCTTGACATTATTCTTTTTAATCGCCGTATCACCAAAGTGAATGACGAAACTGCTGGACACCAGAATAATGGTGTTAATTGTCGGCACAAATAACTCAACTTCTGTTCCTTCCGGCGGCCAAACTGCCGTACTGCTGCGGAAAAACAAATAGGTGGCAAAAAATCCGCCGAACATCAGGGATTCAGAGACGAGGAATGTCAACAATCCCCAAACTCTTAAATCTGGATGTTCTTCGTGATGTCCTGCACTTTCATGTTCTGTTGTAGCTATAGTCATAAATTTGTTGGCAAAAAAGTGATTGGGGATTAGGGACTGGGCTAATATCTGAGATGATTTTCAATTAGCCCGCCCACTAGCAAATTCTCTGCGAACCTCTGCGCTATACTCTGCGCGACGGCAGTCGCTACAACGGGGGGAACCCCCGCAACGCGCTGCCTCCCCTCTACGTTTAAACTTCAACCCTCAATTCGCCACGAAAGCTTAAACACTAGCTTCCGGTGTCGCTGCTGCCTCTACTTCAGCACTATGCCCATGACCGTAGTCATAAGGCCCATGAGTGACAACCGGCAACACTTCCCAGTTTTCAATCGCAGGTGGAGAACTAGTTGTCCATTCCAAAGTCAAACCTTGCCAAGGATTATCACCTGCTGGCTGTCCCTTAATCCAGCTTTGAATAATGTTGATAGTGAAGGGAATTACTGATATCCCTAAAACAAATGAACCAAAGGTACAAATTTGATTCAGGTCAATAAATTGGGGGTCATACATTGCAACTCTTCGCGGCATTCCTTGTAAACCCAATTCGTGCATGGGTAGGAAGGTTAAATTCGTGCCGATTAAGGTGAGGAAAAAGTGAATGCGTCCCCAGGTTTCATTCAACATCCGTCCGGTCATTTTGGGGAACCAGTGATAAATGCCGGCGTAAATGCCAAACACGGAACCGCCAAATAGAACGTAGTGGAAGTGCGCGACTACATAATATGTGTCGTGGACGTGAACATCAAAGGGGGCTGTTCCCATTGTCACGCCGCTTAAGCCGCCCATGACAAACATGGATAACAAGCCAATGGCGAAAAGCATGGCGCTGGTGAAGCGAATTTTACCACCCCAAAGGGTAGCAACCCAGCCGAAAATCTTCACGCCAGTGGGAACGGCAACAAGTAAGGTGGAGATGGTGAAGAACATCCGCATCCATCCGGGTGTACCGCTGGTAAACATGTGGTGTACCCAGACGAATAAACCGACAACGCAGATGGCTACACTGGAATAAGCGATCGCTTTATAACCAAAAATCGGCTTACGGGCGTGTACTGGAATCACCTCGGACATAATGCCGAAGATGGGCAGAATCATTAAATATACTGCCGGGTGGGAATAAAACCAGAATAAGTGTTGGTAAATTACAACGTTACCGCCTGCATCTGGTTTAAAGAAGGAGGTGCCAAAGTTGAGGTCAAACAATAGCAGAATTAAACCTGCTGCTAATACAGGTGTGGAGAGAAGCGCCAGAATGGAGGTTGCTAAGATTGCCCAGCAAAACAGGGGAACTTGATCCCATTTCATACTGGGAACCTTCATCATCAAAATGGTGATGACAAAGTTCAGCGAACCCAAAATTGAAGAAGTTCCCACTAAAACGATCGCCAGTATCCACATTGTTTGAGCGATGGGTGCTGTTACCAAGCTCAAAGGTGGGTAAGCTGTCCAACCTGATTGCGAACCGCCAAATAGGAAACTACCTAATATGAGCGCACCTGCTGGTGGATTTAACCAAAAGGCGATCGCATTCAGCTTCGGGAAAGCCATATCCCTAGCACCAACCATCAAGGGTACTAAGAAGTTACCAAAACCCCCGATGGCACTGGGTACAATCCACAGGAAGATCATAATCGTCCCGTGATTTGTCATGAAAGCGTTATACAGATTGGGGTCGAGTAAATCTGCATCAGGTGTTGCTAATTCGACGCGGAGAGCTATTGCCATCAGTCCGCCGATGAGATAGAACACAAACGCTGTTACCAGGTATTGAATACCAATAACCTTGTGGTCAATATTAAATGTGAAATAATCTTGCCATTTCCACGCCTGTTGATGAGAGGTGTGGGCGATCGCCAGAGTTTCTGGTTTCTTTTCTTCTGGTGGAGTGTTCGGTGGAAATTCTACCTGTGTCATATTTTTTCCTGCTATGCAGAGTTCACGGTCAAATATCCAAAGTTTTGACTGTTGACTCTTGACTAATGACTTTTAACAACTGACTCTAGAGTTGCAGCACTAATGCCCATATCGTGAGTATGAGGAGCAAGAAACTCTGATGTTGATAACTCAGCAGGGTTAACCCTTCGGGTTCGCGAGTTCCCCATCGCCGGAAACCGCCAAGACGGGGACTCGCTCACTGCAACTACTTGATGCTGCTTTTGAGCAACTTGGTTTTCTGTCAACCAGCTTTGATATTCTTCTGGTGTGTGGACAATTACCTGTGTCCGCATCGAACCGTGGTAACCACCGCACAATTCAGCACAAACTACGGGATATGTACCTGGTTTAGTAGCAACAAATCGCAGTTGAGTGGGAATACCGGGTAGTGCGTCTTGCTTTAGCCGGAAGTTTGGCACCCAGAAGGAGTGAATTACATCAGTTGCTGAGAGGTTGAGTTGCACATCAGCACCGACGGGAATGTGCAATTCTCCGGAAGTAATGCCAGTTTCAGGATAGTTAAATATCCAAGCGTACTGCATCCCTTGGACATCAACAACTAAGTCAGCTGGTTTGCCTTCGGTAGTAGGAGAGGCACCAAAACCAATTGTCGGGGCTGTTGTCGCTTCGGGTGTGTCATTGAGAGTAGCTGCAATTGCACTCCCACTCGGATGATGAACATGAGCTACTGAATGGGGATGACCCGCAGCTTCAAAGCCTCCCATGCGGTTAAAAACATCTACACTGTAGATGCCTAAACACAAGACAATAATTGTTGGAATTGCTGTCCAAAAAACTTCTAAAGGCAAGTTACCTTCTACTGGTAAGCCATCGGTGTCATCTCCCCGACGCCGACGATACTTAACCAAAAAAATCACAATTGTTCCTTCTACCACCAAAAACAAAGCAATGGCGATGGTAAACATCACATTGAAAAAACCGTCTACCAAAGGCGCTTGTTGCGATGCTTGTACCGGCAGTAGAGTGTGGTTTTGACCAATCCAAATGCTAATTGCTGTGACTACTATCCCAGCAACCAGAGTCCATAGTGAAACAGGAACTTGTTGCATACATACTACCTGCTCTGTAAACCGTCTTTCAAGGTACTGGGAATTGGGAATTGGGTACTGGTGATTGGGGACTGGGAATTGGGTATTAAATATTAGAAAAACTCTTCCTTGCCTCCTCATTCCTTTGTCTGTAATTTCCAATCCCCAGTTCTTAATCCCTAGTCCCCAGTCCCCAGTCCCTCACTTCACTTAATTAACTTTCTAACGTGCAGCTAGAAAAAATGGGGGAAACTTCCAGATTTTTTTCATATCTTTCCCCCAGAAAATTTTCAATTATATTTCAACTTCTATTGCCAAGAAAGCCACCCAAACAGTGCTGAGTAAAAATTAAAATTATATCTACTATGCATCAAATTATGTATGAGTAGTAAGTGCTGAGTGGGAAGATTGATAAATACTACTTCTTACTTATTACTTCTTACTCAGCACTCTTTAACTACTTCCAGAAAAGCTAGTTGTTCCAGAGGACACTGTTAGCCTTAATATCGTTCGGGTAATACTAGCAGCAAGTTTAAATTTGTCAATAACTAACATATTACGATTTACGCATTTGTCTACTATGAACTATTTACTTAGCTCAAGTAAATATATACATTACCCTCTAGTTACCTTGCTTGGTGTATTTGCCGTTTCTACAAACAGTGCCTCCTTGGACGAACAACAATATCACTAACTCCAAAAACCTTAATTGTTTAATGCAACATGGGTGTAGCAGTTCTTGGGACAAATTCGCGAACAAGCTTCACAACCAATACAGTTTTCTGGATTACTAACTGCCATTACTTTACGTTCAATTTCTTCATCATCTTCGTCTTCTACAAATTCCCCTTCTTCGTTGAGTGCCTTCAAACCTAGTACATTGTACCCGCATACTTTAATACATCTGCCACAGCCGATACATTTATCTTTGTCAATTTCTTGAGCAAATTTCGGTGTCCATGTCTTACCACCAAATGTCAAACCTGTTAGTTGTGCCATGAATAAATCCTCAGCAATTTTGCCTTACAATCTGTTTCTACTTTAATCATTATATTATCCTAATATTTTCTATTTTTGATATTCAATAATTAATTTTTTGTCATCAAAATTCGATGACAAAAAATTAGAATTTGCATCATTTCTAAATTGATATTTTATAGATGAAATTTATTGCTAACAATTATCATCCAATTAAGGGTACACAACTGTACACCACTAGTAAAGGAAACTGATAAATAGCTAGCGTTTATAATCAATAGAACTCAACGTGATGATATTATTTTTCAAATATTTTGATTTTTAAGCGCATAAATATATACAAAAAGTATCTGTATATACCAAAAATAATGTTTATTAATAACATTACAATATGTGCAATATGTATTCTTAAAAGCAACAATTTACGATTTAGTTTCTATTTAAAAATCTAGATAAATGCTGACAAATAAAATATTATTGTTTGTACCTGAGTTCACTCAACGAAACAGAGTTAATTGTAAAAGAAGTGTAATTTTTGTGGCAGAATACAATCAGGTATTAAATATTAAAATTATTAATAAATCAAATCACAGGAAATTGTAAGAAAGTTAAATGTTGGCTCAAAATCCTTTGGGTAAGTTTTCACGGCTAAAGCTGAAATGTTCAGTCAGTACATATTTAAATAAATGTTAAGAATTTTTCCTAAGCTCATTACGAACAACTTAATTATTTAATTTATGAAATGTATATTTAATAAAGAAGTAATATTAGGCTCGGTTTCAAAGCTTTAAATAGCTTTCAAGTTGGATGCAAAGTCAAGGATATGGATGTGGGGAGTTAGTGAAGGTAGAATGCATCCAAGTTACATATTCTCTGGTTAAGTCTGTCATTAGTCATTGATTGTTAGTCATTGGTCGTAAATGACAAAGACGAAAAACAAATGACAACCAGATAAAGTGAATATGTGTCTTAGCTGAGGGCGAGAAAAGATTATTCTCTCCAGAAAGATAATGTGGTAGCGAGTGATGAATAAACAGGACTCATCCAGGGGAGACCTGAGCCAGACATCTCAACGATTAGAGTGGGAAGAGAGCCAGATGCCTTATACAATTCCTAACAACAGTTGCGTTGGATGTGATAATTGCCGCCCCCAATGTCCTACGGGTGCAATCAAAATAGAAGATGATGAATATTGGATCGATCCTTGTCTTTGTAACAATTGTGAGGGTTATTATCCAGAACCACAATGTGTAATTGCTTGCCCAACTAATTCTCCCATTCCTTGGCAGGCAAAAAAGGGGAGATGCAAAGTTGAGCCGAGAGATGCTACCAGTTTAGACTTGTTTTCTAACGGAAAGAATAATCCATTTGCTTCAGCGATCGCCATTTGGGAAGCTTGCAATGTACTAGCGCAGCGCACATCCTTACATTGGGAAACCGACGAAGAAGGTTACTTGTGTTATAAGAGACAAGTCAACCAAGGTAAAGGAGCGATCGCTTTTCACATCCAAGATCCCTTTAAGGTGAACGACAAGGCCAGAGATTTAACTGCCATTGAGGGATTAGATATTAGAGCCGCTTGCATACATCTGATTTTTGCGGCTTATGCCACAGCTTTAGATCGGCCTTGGGAACAAGAATTTGCGATCGATGAGCGCCAAATCGAAAAATATTTGGGGATGGAGAAACGCAAAGACTTAAACAAAGCTGCCAAGCTAGCTTTAATGAAAAATCTTGTCCAGCAAGCTTGTTCGTTAATTATCTCCATAGAATGGCCCCAACAAGGCCGAGTTAACGGATTCTCTGTCACACAAACCCGTTTATGGCACTTAGTGGAGATTCAGCACCACTTTCAGGAAGACGCTCTCGGATGCAAATATCTTATTGGGCTAACTTTTAAAGTAAAAGCTGGTATTTGGGCACAATATTTCTTAAACAAACAAGCATGTAAAGAGCGAACCGCCTTCTATCAATATGGCAGTCTTCCCAAAACCCTGCTAACAACAGTCATGAGCATTTGGCAGCAACATGAAGGAGCAGTCCGACTCATGTTGTGGTTATTGTTCAAAACTAAAATGGGCAAAGAACAACGCATCACCGTTCCTACTTTGCTGCGTATTGCTTACGGTGAAGAAAAAGTCGGCGTTGCATCCAGACAACGCGAAGAACGCAAACGCCTACTACGAACTTTTGAAAGCGATTTGGAAATTCTCAATCATTATGGAATGAAACCAATCTTCGATCCAGTTACCTACCCACCAGAAATTCAACCTTTGTGGGCAAAGTTAATGGATATTCCCGAAGATCCAGATGAAGCATTAGAATTTTGGACTAATGACGGTGGTGCCGAAACTCGCCTCACAGATACAGGCCCTCGTGGTAAGTGGAATCTGCTAATGAATGCGCGGATTTTGGCTTTTGAACTACCCCCAGAATGGGAACAACAAATCTCAGAATCACACAAAAAGCAGCGGCGAACTGTTAAAAATAAAAGAAAGCCTGTAACCACAGGCGATTTGGTGGGCGAACAAATTTTGGAAGCGCGAAAAAATTTGAATCTTTCCCAAAGAGAACTAGCCAAGCTTACAGGTAAAAGCCAAAGCTGGATTCGAGATATTGAAAATGGTCGTTTAAAAGCCAAATTAGAAGACCAAGCACTATTGCGAAAAGTCTTGAATATGGTTTAAGAAGAATTCAGAACTCAGGAGTCAGAATTCAGAATGAGTTGCAACCAAAACTCTTGTAGAGACGTAAAATTTTAGGTCTCTAAATCAACAATTCATACTTTGTAAGATAGTAGCGAGTCTAAATCTCACACTAATTGCATTCTAAATTCTGAATTCTGAATTCTGAATTCTCTCTATGCGCTATAAGTCATTACCTTACTAGAAGTCAGCCAAGCATTAGCTACAGTATATTTAGTAATCACTGACTCTTGTGCAGCATTGCATGAACTTTTAAGTTTTTGAGTCTTGGTTGTATCTTTGATAAGTTTCGCCTGGTAAACGTAGAAAGAACCAGAAGTATTTTCAAAACTTAGCTCGGCTAGAATCGTATTGTTGTCTAAACTTTGTTCTAAGATTTTGCCTACAACTTTGTAGTTAAACCAATCCCATCCTTCACTGAGGATTAATTCTTTCTCCAAAGCTTGAAGTGCAGCAGGTAAAATTCCCCAACCTCGATAGACTTTATTCAAGCATTGAATATCGCCAGTACGAGTCAAAATCGATTTGAATGAATCTAGATCGACATTACCGTAATATCTTCCATCTGGCAAGTCTATAATTGTTGGTGCAAATCGATGTCCACCAAAATGCGATGATTTCCAAATCCGCACATTGTCTAAATCCAAATTTGAAATAGTCGCTGTAGCATGAAAATAAAAGGGATTTCCGTATCTGGCACAGCACTTATCATGGCTACCGTGGGTACATACTAAAATATCTCTAGTTGCACTAGCTTCAACTTCAGAATTGGAGCTGATACCCCATAACCATTTTTGCACAACTGCTGCTACCTGCTCAATATTAGGTAGTATAAATTCTTGTTTATGATATCCATTATTCAACCCCTCTTTCTTTTGATAAATCAAAAGTGTAGTTTGGTTGACTTTATGTGATAAATCATTAGCAATTAAGAGGAATCTAATCGGTACTTTAGCACGTTTTACTTCCTCTATTACAATCCTCAAATTCTCAGGCACCCATTTAGAATTAAAAGCTTCTGATGTCCAAGGCGGAGGGCACTCAACTAAAATATAAGTTTGGTAATTGGTGGCGCTACCAATAATTTCTTCTCCTGCTTCCCGTGAATAATCAGAACAAAAAAAGGTATTCATCTAACTATACTCATTACTGTATTTTATGGACAAAATGTGTTGGTCATTACAGTTGTGTTCTTCGCTACAATATCCTTGATTCAAGGAAATAAAAAAGAACAATATGCATTTCCTAGTTAAAACTAGGTAGCCACTTCATAACATCATCGTTGATTAATATGGTGGCGATTAATCAATTCTCCACAATAGAGATAAACAGTGTCAAGAGACATTCTTCCGTAGCAGCAGCCTTAATTTTGTATTTAGTTTTATTGTTATTTGGTATTTCATAAATTTTCCCTTACTGAAACTCGGCTTTTGTAAACTTAATTTTTCTAGCAAAATCAAATATTTTTATGTATCTATCTAGGTATACATATTGCAAATTATTCTCAATATTTGTAGAAAAATAAAAGTAATTAGGCTTGGCGTAGTCAGCCAACTTGCGGCGATACATTCGCTAGCCTTGCCCAACGCAAGATCTCACCCGCTTTTTCTATTTCAAAGCGAGCAAAATCTTTACCCCACAAGAACATTCCTACATTTGGCAATGCCAAATAGTTAATTGAGCTGTAAATGCTCTAGTAACCTGTACTACATCCGCGATATGTTAACGATTGAGACTAGTGACTGGTTATTTAGCAGCATCACTAATATCAGCATTAACAAATCTAATATTTACCCTGTTACCCGATTTAGTTTCCTGAAAATCACATGAGGATTTGATTTTAGGTATATGCCTTGACTGTAACTGAAGTCAATAATAAATGCAAGTACTTGACAATTATTATATTTTCTTTACAGTTTTTTCTCTCCAGGAGCTTGGTTAAATT
Organism: Nostoc sp. DedQUE12a; assembly: GCA_034530795.1. Taxonomy (GTDB): domain Bacteria; phylum Cyanobacteriota; class Cyanobacteriia; order Cyanobacteriales; family Nostocaceae; genus Nostoc. Next base: position 985 of record JAVRCH010000050.1, on the reverse strand, counting down.
AAGGCCAGTAGGTAATTCATCGTCGCGAGGTGTGAGTGGAGCAAGGATTAATACTTTTTAATAATAGAGAATATTTATCAATAGTTGCAACTGCACCCAGGTAGATAGTTGTGTATCCCTAAATGACCAATAATTCCTTGATGGTACACAGCAAGCGGATTTATTTTTTAGAAATCCCTAAGTAATCACCTAAACTTCAGATAGAATCTTTCGTATACAGCCAAATTTTTCTGTTTTGCCTTCAGATTAGCAACTTCCGCGTTCAGGTTTCTGTGTTACGCGTAGTCTGTAGCAACTTCCGGCTTAAGGATAGCTACGAGTATCAGATAGTTTAGAAGTTTTTCTTAAAAGCGATGTCTTTAGTAAACTAGCAGATGCGATCGCAGTAACTAGTTATACCAGATGCCTATAAAATCAAACTAATAGATAAATTTGTAGCTAGACTTATAGCTAATAGATAAATTTAAAAAACAACAGGGCTAGATGATGCAAATCACTGTTGAGGTATCTGACGAGCTAGGACAGCAATTACAGCAATTCCAAGACCGTTTACAAGAGATAGTAGAACGCGGTCTACAACAGTTATTGAGCGAACAGTCTGGCAATTTTCTCGATGAGAAACAGATTATTGCGTTGCTGGCCAGTCAGCCTACACCACAACAAATTCTGGCAATCCAACCCTCACCAGAATTCCAGACTCGTGTGAGTGATTTACTAGCACAAAGTAAAGCAGGAACACTTTCAGCTAAAGGTGAAGCCGAATTAGAACGCTATCTGACCATAGAACATTTTGTCCGTATAGCAAAAGCTCACGCTTTCAAGCAATTACGGCAAAACCCATGACTTACAGCAGATTTCATTTGCATGAGGTACAACTTGAATGGTTTTGAGGCAGGAGGCAGGGGGCAGGAGGCAGGAGGGAGAAGAAGAATTTTTATCTTTGACTTCTCTAGTTGTGTACCTCATTTAGTTGCAAACTGCTGTA
>JAVRCH010000049.1:0-43101 GCA_034530795.1 Nostoc sp. DedQUE12a | reverse complement strand
CAGTGGTTGTCCCTGACCTGAAGCTAGATTCTCACGCGTTACTCACCCGTCCGCCACTATGTCCGAAGACACCGTTCGACTTGCATGTGTTAAGCATACCGCCAGCGTTCATCCTGAGCCAGGATCAAACTCTCCGTTTTGTTGTGTTTCGAGTTTGTTTTCCGAAAATAATTATAATGTATATAATTATTTTCCGAATCCTAGTTATAATTTTCGATTATCTTTTGTTGGGAAGTCCCAAATTAGATTCTCTTGACGAGGATTGGTTATTTCTTAAGCTTTCAAAGTATTGTTTTTTTACGGTTCAGTTGTTGTCGGCGTTCTCTCTCGCCTTCACACTTATCTAGAATAACTAGTTTATTAGGGATTGTCAAGGGGTAAAGAAAAAATTTTTCCAAATTGGGCAAATCCCTTGAGCAGTGCTGCTTTCACCTGAATGACTTAGACAAAACTGAGATGAAATTCTGCAATAACTTTCAAAACTATCTTTCCTTCATTGCTTTCTTGAGAAGATTGCTATGGGTGGAAAGATTAAGTTGGAGCAGATTACGCACCGCCTGTTGTACATCGTCTTGTTTAACTAAAGTGTCTCCTAGTAGAACAGCATGTGTACCAGCTTCAGCGACAAAGGATAAGTCAGCTTGTGTATGTAAGCCAGACTCACTGATAATACTAATGCCCAAGCTCTGGATCTGCGATCGCCTAGCTGCCAGCAATTGCCCAGTTGTATCGATATCAATGCTAAAATCTTCTAGACTTTGATTGTTGATTCCTATTAAGCGCACATCATCAAGCTTTAGTATTCGATCTAGCTCTGCTAGGGTATGTACTTCTACCAAAGCATTCATCCCTAGATAGTGAATCACTCGCAAAAAGTTTTGAAGTTGGCGATCGGACAGAATCGCTGCAATCAATAGCACGGCATCTGCGCCTGCTGCTCGTGCTAAATAAATTTGGCACGGATCTAAAATAAAATCTTTGCAAAGTAGAGGTAATGCTACTCTGTGGCGGATAGTTCGTAAAGTTTCAAAGCTGCCATGAAAGAACTTGTGATCGGTGACGACAGAGATACAAGTTGCACCACCACGCTCATAAGCTTTAGCGATCGCAACTGGGTCTAAGTCTGGTTTGATTATTCCATGAATTAAAGATGCTTTCTTCACCTCTGCAATGATGCAAGGTCGATAATGACTTTGTTGCAAAGCAGTAAGGAAGTCTCGTACCATAGGTGCAGCAGTTAACTGACGTTGCAATGAAGCTAAAGACATTTCCTGCTGAATTTGTGTAACTTCATACTTTTTCTGCCACACGATTTCTTTGAGAGTAGGTTGCAGTAGATGAGTATTAGGTATAGTAAATGGGTAAGTCATATGTTAATGATGACCAAAAAGTATGAATTAGAAAATGTAAGGCTACCCTACATATTTTTCTCAAAAAGTGCGTATAATAACGCTATTTTTTAATTTTTCAGATTTAAAACCAGCTGGACTTAAAGCTTAAAGTCTCAACATTTTCACTATTAGTTTGACTGGATTTTGAAGTCTCAACTAAACAGTTATTTTTAAGAAGTCTGATGTAGGTACGATAGGGTATGTAATCTATCGGATTGTAACCAGAAAAACGTAGGATTAAAACGCAGGCCCAGGAATACTTGCCTGCGATAATTGCTTTGAGAATTTGTTCAATTTGTTCATTGTTGATCTTTCTGCCCATTTGTGTTTGATAACTAGTAATATTTTGATTCATACAAATACACTCGTTTGATACTAGGAGAACTGGTCTTTACTTCACAGGCTTTTTGATTTTTCTTGAACTTGGCCTCATATTTTTTAATTAGCTAATAACTCAGAGCGTATTTCAGGTAAATGAAGTACACGGGTAAGGGCACAGCCATATTTCCTACGATTATCTGCATCTTACTTGTTTGCAATCTGCTATATTTATTTCATGTAAAACTGTAACCAATTAATAAATATTGTTAGATTTAACTTATATAGATATATTCATGGTTATTGTCTGATTAAAAGCCTTTGATGTACAATTTAGGCGAACAATATTATCTTAATTAAAATTTAACCATCAGCATTTTTGATATCCAAAATCAAGGACAGCATCATAAATAAATTAAAAAATCAATAAATTATTCCAAACTTATATTAAAAGTAGGGGCGGGTAGAACTGACAGAATAAATATCTAGTTTAACCCGCTCTTACAGATGAACCGTATTGCAGAAGCAGCTTCTTCATTAAGCTTACTCAATGTTTGGTAAACTAGTATATGAACAATTTTTTGATAGACGTGTCTATTTTTTTGTTTTTAAAATCTAAGTTATTTTCCTTCAGAGAACTAACTTAGACTTGGGTAAGACACAATGAGTATTATCAAGTTTTATGTCTTAATAGGACATGTATTATAGGACTTATCACTTTTTCAATTAGATCTTTTTAGAAGGTGCAAACATCCTTTAATTTCGAGAAAGAGCCTTTTTTAACACAGATTTATTTAATTTTTCTATTTCTTTTGGAATATTTTTTGGATAATAAGCACAAAGTTAATTATAAAAATGTATACCCTGTGACAGATGACAAGGCTTATTTTTATATAGTTTAATCCCTTAATGAACAAATTAAAAAATTAAATTGATAAAAATTCTTTTTATGGTTGAAACTGTGTGTATTAAGGCGAATGTATCTAAAATATAGAATTTGTAAGATTTTATATTATTGATTAATCACTTTTTTGACTAGTAAATCTTATTTTAGGCTCTGGTATTATCTCTGGTTAAAAATAAAAAATAGCTAGATTATCTAGTTGTTATGTATTTTATGTAAAATAATAGCTAAGTACTTAATTGTTAATTTAATGAATAGGTAAAACTTATCTCTAAAAATAAAATTAACCAAAAATATACATCATCATAATAATGTAATGCTCGATATTTGATTTCTCAACTTTCACGGAAATAAAAATAATAGATAATATTTATTTATATCATAATCATGTCAAAAATATCTTTACATTACCATCATAAAAAAATCATAATTTATTGTTAAAATCAAAATTAAAATCATAACTTATCTCTGATTCTTTAGTAATGGATTTTATTTTTGACTAAGGAATAGCAAGATTAGAATTTTATAAAGCTGTGATTAGCAACTCATTAATGGGTATAGTGCCGACTTGGTTGACCAACTAACCAGATATACGAATTCTGGCGGGTACAGGTGAGTTTAATTTAACTTTCCATTGGTACTACAGCCAGAAGTTGAGTTGAAATTTACTGGTTCCTTGATGCAGTTTTCTTAGTTATTAATTCATGACTATGTTCGGATAAAGTCTCATAGGTTTTTTAGAGAAAACTCGGCACAAAGTTTGATCGTCATTTCCTGCCACAAAAATCCTATTGATGGAAAAATGATACACGAATCATCGAAAAAAATTCTTGTTATTGAAGATGATGCCGTTACCCGCAATGTCTTCTTAGAGGTTCTTGAAGCTCAAGGTTTTAATAGTATAGGTGCTGAAAATGGCTTAGCTGGTATCCAACAAGCACAAGAGCATTTACCCGACTTGGTGATTTGCGATATTCAAATGCCGGATATGGATGGTTACAGTGTTTTGACTACACTGCGTCAACATCCTGACACAGGTATTATTCCTTTCATTTTTTTGACTGGTAGTAATACTCAAGCAGATCTTCGTAAAGGTATGGAGTTGGGAGCAGATGATTATCTGACTAAGCCTTCTACTATAGAGGATTTGCTCAGAGCGATCGCTGTCCGATTTGAAAAGCAAGCTTTATTAAAGCACTGGTACACAAATAACGCTCATCAACTTAGCCTACCGCTAGCTTCATCAACTAACTCTGAGTCGATTTTTCCATCTATTCCTCAATTACAATCAGTTTTCGACTACATTGAAGATAATTATCACCAAGGAATTACTTTGTCTGATGTAGCTGTTGCTGTTGGTTATTCGCCTGCTTATTTAACCAATCGGGTAGCAAAACAGACAGGAGAGACTGTAAACGGTTGGATTGTCAAGCGCCGGATGGCGGCTGCACGTCCATTACTCAAAAATACGAATAAGACAATTGAGCAGATCGCTATTGCAGTAGGCTATCAAAATACCTGTCATTTTTCCCGTCAGTTTCGTCAACACCACGGTATTTCTCCAAAAATTTGGAGAAAACAGCAAGAAATTTTTGAATCTTCTAAAAATGGGAAGCTACAATTAATCAAAAACCGTGGTTCATTGGAAAAACTTGTATCTTTAGGGTGTTGATTAAAAACAAATTATTAGCTTTCGCTACTTTTTGGTTTAGTTAACTGCTGTATTAATAATTGCAGCGTCAAAGCCAACAAACCAATTGCTACGATACCGAATATACCGCTTCCTAAAGCAACTACACCAACAACCAAGGTGCGAACAGCAGAGGTAATTTTTATTACCAATGGATTAATTGAATGGACAGGTTTGGTAGCAAAATTTGTGGCGATCGCAATCATTAGCGAATACATTGCAAATGCCATTCCTCCAGAAATTACAGCGCCAATTGTGGAGCGTAAAGGACTCGTACTCACCTGTATTTGAGCATCTGTTTTTGGGGTTAGATTTTGGTCGCTCATACAATTTTAGATTTTGGATTTTGGATTTTGGATTGGGCAAACAGAGAGTGTTGAGTAGGGAGTTTTTCTTTTTGTCTTCTCATCTTTCCCACTCCCTACTTCCCATTTTTAAACTGAAGATGCTACTTGAATACCGTGTGTAATTGTCCGAGCCACGAACAATTCTAAGTCTTCATCGGAGATTGCTTCCCTGATATGCAGCTTAACTTGTTCTGCTTGCTGTTCAGACTCAAAAAGAGCAAACACTGTCGGCCCGGAACCTGACATCATTGTTCCTAGAACGCCTTCTTGATTTGCAAAGGCATCTCTGAGTTGTAATACTTGGGGATAGGCTGGTAATACTACGCGTTCTAAATCATTGTGCAGCTTTTCGGCTATTTTTGCTGCGTTTCGCTCAAAGATAGCTTTTACTATTTCTCCTGAGTGGACTGCATTAGCACGTGCTACTAAGTCGTTGGTATCTCTAATATAAGAATTACCAAATTCCTGGCGATAGGTTTTGTAAGCCCAAGCGGTGGAAACTTCTAAGCTGCGGTATTTTGCCAATACTATATATATGTTATCCAAACTTGGTAATGGAGCAAGTTGGTCGCCTCTACCTGTGGCGATCGCTGTTCCACCTGATACACAAAATGGCACATCTGAACCAAGTGTCGCTCCCAATTCTTCTAATTCTGACTGAGTTAGTCCCAATTTCCAGAGTAAATCTATTCCTACTAACACAGCCGCAGCATTTGTGGAACCTCCAGCTAACCCAGCAGCTACAGGAATTTGCTTGTCGATGCTAATCTCTAAACCCCCATATCTAGCAAAGGCTTCAGGAAATTGCGTCGCCATAAGCTCTGCTGCTTTGTACGCCAGATTACTTTTATCTATCGGTACTTGTGGGTGGTTACAGTGAACGCGAATGCTGTCATTGCTGGTGGATAAGACATCAATCCGGTCTGCAAGGGAAATACTTTGGAGTATCATTGCTAACTCGTGATAGCCACCGGAGGCATCGCCAATGATTTCCAAATACAAATTGATTTTAGCAGGGGCAATTAAACTGTAGGAATGCATTTTGAAAGTTAAGAGTTAGGAGTTGGGAGTTGGGAGTTGGGAGTTAGGAGTTAGGAGTTAGGAGTTAGGAGTTGGGAGTTGGGAGTTAGGAGTTGGAAGTTGGGAGTTGGGAGTTGGGAGTTGGAAGTGGGTGAATTTTGAGTTTTAAATCTATGAGGATGATTTGCCAATTTACTATTAACTCCTCACTCCTAACTCCCAACTCCCAACTCATTTGCCAGAGTTACCCATTGCTGAACGCTGAGGTCTTCGGCCCTGGCTTGGGGATTTATTTCTAATTGTTCCAGTAATTGGGTTAAGCGATCGCGTTCTACGGCTGACTGCAAATTATTTCGTAACATTTTGCGCTTGGCAGCAAATCCCAACTTTACCAAATTCTCTAACCGCCTGGGATCGAGTGCTGGTATGTCTATTTTTCTGGGACGCAATCGCACAACTGCTGAATCGACTTTTGGCGGTGGATGGAATGCGGCGGCTGGGACTGTGCAAATTAACTCACACTCAGCTAAATATTGTACCCGCACGCTCAACGCGCCAAAGGCTTTTGACCCTGCTTCGGCGTACAATCTTTCTGCTACTTCTTTTTGTACCAGCAGTACTATCGATTCAAATGGTTCGGGGTTAGGGTTAGCGATGGTACCGAGTAGTTTCTCAATAATTGGGCCTGTAATATTGTAGGGGATATTGGCTACTACTTTATTTTGCTTTTGAAAATTAGGAAATGCTACCAATTGAGATGGTAAATCTAGGCTGAGAAAATCTCCTTGTAGCAGTAAAAAATTTTCTCTTTTACCTAGTTGCTTTGCCAATAGTTCGCATAAGTCGCGGTCTATTTCCACTGCAAGTAGAGATTGTACTAAAGGTAGTAAACGACGAGTGAGAATACCCGTTCCTGGGCCGATTTCCAGAATTTGATCGCTCTGTTGACACTCTGCTGCTTTAATAATTGCGTCGAGTGCTTTTTCACTTTTGAGCCAATGCTGAGCAAAGACCTTGCGCGGTCGGATCATTGATATTTCTTACCTGGTATAGTTTTCAGACTTTTCCGAAAGATGTGTTTGTTAGTTTTTTATCAAGAATAATTCAGTACAAAGCAAGCTTGCATAAAAGTATTAACCGAATTAATCAAATTAAATCGGAATTAATAGAAATATTATCAACGAAATTTAAGGGTTATGAAATTTATCAGAATCTGTATCTTAGCTTTTTTGCTGACCCTGAGGAACAAAGGACAACTAATTACTTAATAATGCTAAACAATCGGTTTCTGCCCACCAAGCATAAATTGGCGTATCGCGGTCTGGTAAACTACCAAAAGTATTAGGTTGTAAAGCATTAATTTTGACACCATTCGTTAATTCCACAATGTAATTAACGTGTGTACCCAAATACATAACATTAACTAACCGACCTTCAAAAGAGTTTGTTGGTAAATTCGGTGGATAAAGTGAAAGCTGTATTTTTTCTGGGCGTACACTTACAACCACAGGCTGTGATAATTCGGTTGGTGTATCTTCAGCACGAGCGATGATAATTGAGAGTCCTGTTTTTGTCAAAATTTGCACATCAGCAGAGTTAACCGCAAGGATTTCACCGCTAAATAAATTAGTATCGCCAATAAAATCAGCTACAAAAGATGTTTGGGGACGTTCGTAAATTTGGCTGGGAGTACCAATTTGCTCTATTTTGCCTTGATTCATCACAGCAATGCGATCGCTCAAGGAAAGTGCTTCTTCCTGGTCGTGTGTTACCATCACAAAGGTCAAACCCAAGTCTTTATGTAAATTCGATAACTCCAGTTGCATTTCCTTACGTAATTTTAAATCTAACGCGCCTAAAGGTTCATCTAATAGGAGGACAGCGGGACGGTTGACTAAAGCCCTTGCCAAAGCAACGCGTTGCTGTTGACCGCCAGAAAGTTGGTTGGGAAAACGCGATCGCAAACTTTCCATTTTCACCAGTTTTAAAGCTTCTTGGACTCTACTTTCAATTACTGCTTTACGTAATTTTTTTAACCGCAGTCCGAAGGCGATGTTATCCCACACATTCAAGTGGTTAAATAAAGCGTAACTTTGAAATACAGTATTGACTGGTCGGCGGTAAGGGGGCACATTAGTCATAGATTGGCCCTGAATCAAAACTTTACCAGTGTCAGCTATTTCAAAGCCAGCAATTAAGCGCAGTGTTGTTGTCTTTCCACAACCAGAGGGGCCTAAAATACTAAAAAATTCCCCCTGTTTAACTTCCAAGTCGATTCCCTGTACTGCTGGTTCTTGATGAAAAAACTTGAATACATTACGCAGTTCAACGTCAAGTGGATGAAAACCTGCGATCCCCCTCTGATTCTGCATCACAGTTTGAGCCATAATCCTTAGTAGAATGCCGTGACTTTACCTGATTTGGTCAATTTATCTACTCTATTGGGCAGACTAGATTTGACACTTTGGTTTATTGTATCCGCCAAAAACAATATGTTCATAAATATACCCGGCTAATTCTTTAGCACCCAGTAATGACGATCCTAAATATTTACAGATAATCTTAATTTTGAAATACTCTTTGTCTTATGACCTTATTAAAACCATCTCCATTTGGTGGCAAAAAAAATACACGTACAGTCGGACGCGGTGCCCAGCCGATATTTTTTATCGTATTTACTCTGTTGATGATGACGGGAATCTGTACTCGTTTAGCATACTTGCAAATTGTGGAAGGAGGAAACCACCGCAAACGAGCAGAAGCAAATCGAATTCGCATGATCCCCAAACAACCAGAGCGGGGCAATATTTTTGACCGCAACGGCAAACTTTTAGCTAGTACTCGCTATCCTCGGTCTGTATATTTGTGGCCGATGGCACATACTAAACCCTCGTGGCCGGTTGTGGCTCGGCGTCTATCTCAAGTTCTTGAAGTTCCCCAAGAAGAGATGGAAAAGAAACTAGAAGAAGCCGGTGCTAACTCTTCTTCGCTGATTCGCATTGCCCGTGACTTAAACGAAGCACAAATTACGGCATTAAAAGAGTATGAAAGCGAACTCAAAGACGTAGAAATTTCCACAGAAGCAGTTCGCTACTACCCCCACGGCAAGGAATTAGCACATATATTAGGTTACACGCGAGAACTCACCCCCGAACAGTTAAAACAAAAGAAGCAAGAAGGCTACAGATTGGGTGATGTCATTGGTCAAATGGGAGCTGAGAAGGCTTATGAGAAAATGCTGCGGGGTGAATGGGGAGGTCAACAGGTAGAAGTAGATGGTGCTGGTCGGCCACTGCGGGTTTTGGGAGAGAAACAAGCCAAAGCTGGTAATGATTTGCACTTGACCATAGATTTAGAGATGCAAAAGATGGCAGAAAAAGCTTTAGGCGATCGCAATGGAGCGATCGTGGCGCTTGATCCTAAGAATGGTGCGGTTTTAGCAATGGTATCTCACCCTACCTTTGACCCGAATATTTTCTCAAAGCAGAAACTCAGCCAAAAAGATTGGGAAAGCGTTCAAGGTGTAGAACATCCTTTGGTAAATCGCGCCCTCAGCGCCTTTCCACCTGCTAGTACCTTCAAAATAGTTACCACCACTGCGGGGTTAGAATCGGGAAAATTTTCTCCTAGCACAGTTCTACAAACCTACGGTTCCTTAAATATTGGGGGTACGCGTTTTGGTGAGTGGAACCATGCGGGATTCGGCCCGTTGGGTTTTGTTGGGGCATTACAGTGGAGTAGTGATACATTCTTTTATCAAATTGGTCGCGGAGTTGGCGGGCCGACGTTAATTGAATGGACTAAAAAGTATGGATTTGGTAAAAAAACTGGCTTTGAATTTGTTAATGAAGAAACACCAGGTTTAGTGCCAGATGAAGCATGGAAACAGAAAGCATGGAAGATGCCTTGGACTGTAGGTGACAGCATTAATATGTCAATTGGTCAAGGTGCTTTACAAACAACACCCTTGCAAGTCGCCATAATGTTTGCCGTGCCTGCTAACGGTGGTTACCGAGTCCAGCCGCATTTGCTCAAAGATAATGAACAAGCAAAAAGCTGGCGAGAGTCTTTAAATATGAAGCCGACAACCATAAGTGTCCTGCGTCAAGGACTGCGGAAAGTAGTAGCTGAAGGCACGGGTAAAGCTTTGAACAAACCAACAGTTCCTCCCGTAGCTGGTAAGAGTGGTACCGCTGAAGCATGGAAGGGTCATGTTAAACAAAATCACGCTTGGTTTGGTGCTTATGCTCCCGCAGATCGGCCAGAAATCGCGATCGTCGCATTTGCTGAACATTCTGGTGGTGGTGGTGGTAGCGTTGCTGCGCCAATGATTTTACAAATTATGGAAGAATATTTTTCTCGGAAATATCCAGGTAAATATCAAAAACCAGAAAGTGAAAACCCACCAAAGAGTCGATAAAACTAAATTTAGCAGGCAATAGGCAACAGGTTTAAAAGTCTTTTGGTGTCGTGGTTTTACGATCGGTTATGTCCTAACCTAGCTGGCAACTGCTATAAAAATAATGTCAATGGAAATTGACGAATATATCCGAGTCACAATGACTACAAACCAGATTCCAGGACTTTCTGTTGCAGTGGTGCAGGAAGGCAAACCTGTTTTAGTTAAGGGTTATGGACTGGCGAATGTTGAACACTCTGTTGCGGCGAGTGAACACACAGTTTATGAAATTGCATCTGTCGGTAAAACATTCACTGCTGCGATCGCGATGATGTTGGTGGAAGAAGGAGTAATTTCATTAGAGGAACCCATAACAAATTATCTCGATCGCCCACCTTTAGCTTGGCAAAGCGTCACAATTAAGCATATTCTCGCTCACCAGTCTGGGATTCCTAGTTATACAGATGCTCCAAACTATTGGGAACTTACCCGCCTTGAGTTATCAAAATCGGAAATTTTGGCTTTAGTCGCTGACCTACCCCTGAAGTTTCAACCAGGTGAGTTTAGTGCCTATGACAACACAGGCTACTATTTGCTGGGTTTGATGCTAGAGAAGGTAACTGGAAAATCCTATGGAGATTTGTTACGCGATCGCATTTTTGCTCCTTTGGGAATGAATGCAAGTTTGATGAACGATCCCAAAGAGATTGTTCCAAATCGCGCTGCTGGCTATCGCTTGCTAAATAGCAAACTCGTTAATAAACCTTATTACAGTCCCTCAGTTACCTATTCTGCTGGAGGTCAACTTTCAAGTGTGGCAGATATAGTGAAGTGGGAACAAGCGCTTTGTCGTGCAACTTTACTCAAGCAATCAACCCTCGATTTCATGTGGACTGCTCATTTTCCAAATCAGGGCGATGATTGGGAAAAATTGAGATATGTTGCAGGTTTAGGTTGGTGGGTATTGAATTATGGCGATCGCCGAGTAGTTGGTCATAATGGTTCAATTTTAGGATTCGCCAGCAATATCACTCGTTTTATTGATGACAAAATTACTGTAATTTTATTTTGCAATTTAGATACAATTTCCCGACCAGATGCGATCGCTAAAGAAATCGCCGGCTATTATTGCCCATCACTTAAGGAACTAGCGCTTCAACCTCCATAAAGGTTAAAGGCTAAGAAAAAACCTTTTTCCTAACCGATGATAAAAGACTTTCAAGGCAAATCTCCTCATTTCCTCATTACTAAACAAATGTGAGTCTTTATTAGAGACTCACGTTATTTAATCAGTTTTTCAAACTGGATTTAACACAAGGTTTTGTAGTAAAAGCCTTTTTTATAGTTTGTTTGTAAAAGTTTTTTGCCCTCACTCAGCATCCAAAAAGACCGCACCTAAATTAGGCGCAGCTAAATCTATGCCTCCATTGGTTCCGGTGTCCGTGGGAAAACAAGAATTAGCAACATTCAGCAGTGTTTTGCGATTGCAAGTAACATCAGGGGCAAAAAGTGAATAGCCGTAGATCTTTTGCCCTGGTGATACGAGTTCGTGGGTGCGAATCAGAATACCTCCTAAAACTTGGTTCGGTGGAATAGTGAGTGCAGGGTTTATGAGAAGTCCGCGATTATTGGCGGCATTGTTCAAGAAATAATATTGTGGAATTGGGTCTTGCAGTGGTGTTTTGCCCCAGGTGGAAGCTGCGATCGTGTAAATTGGCCCGTAGGAAGTGGGGTTTCCGTGTTTATCCACACTTGTAATGGCAGCAATACCGAAACCATCGTGCCCAGTAGGTAATCCGCGCTCGAAGACGGTAAAGCCAATTTTATTACTAGCCTTCACTGGCTTGGCAAGTACAAAGTCAAGTCGCTCAATACTAGCGTTACCGTTGTAAGGGATACCAGCTAAATTTGCACCTACGTTAGTAAAAACGTTATCTGGGCTTGCCAAAATATTGTTGATACTAAACAGGGTTTTTTCAGAAAGTGGGCCGACACTTAAAAAGTTAAAGGTTTTAGAGGAAGAGTTGAAACTGCCTTGGTAGTAAGCTAGCTTTCTAGGATCTGTAGCAGGTTTGCGGCGAATTTGCACAACAGCAGGGATCGATCTAAACGTTGCGCTGCCTCCTGGGATTGTCAATCCTATAATTGATTGAATTTGCCCTCCGAAATTCACAGTAAAAGTACTACCTGCAAATTCGCTATCACCTGCAACTTTCTTCAGGGATATACTAGGAAACAAAACAGTATCAGTAGTGATAGAAGTAATATCTTGCCCGATTATCTGAGCTTGGGCAGAGGTAAAGCCCAAAAAGGGAGCAAGCATTGAACCCAGCCAAAAACTAGGCCCAATGTTTGGGCGAAAACGGATAGGATTCTGCCCAATTGCGAGCATTAAAAAGTATTGCATGATACAGCTTCTATGAATGAGCAAAATTATTATATTGATGCTCAAAACACGTTTTGGTTAAGAAAAAGCCAAGAAACCTGAAATAAAAGTAAATTTTGGCACTTGAGGATAAAAAAACGCTCATTCGGCTTTGAGCGTAGATCAAATTTTATTTAGCCACTGGGGTGGGTTTTAAATTTCTGGCTCTGTAGAATGTTTCTAAACTATCGCGATCGCCAACAAAACGCCAGTGCCAAGGTTCATAACTTACGCCTTGAAGATTATTTTTGGGAAAGGATATTTCAAAGCCAAAACGCGCTGCATTTGCTTGTAGCCACTGATAAGCTTTGGTATTTTCAAAGTTAGTTTGGAGATTAGTTGCTGGTGCTGCACCGTCTCCAATATCGACAGCATAACCTGTGTGATGTTCGCTGTGGCCTGGAGGAGCGCTGAGGGCAGCTCGTTGTGCTGGTGTTTGATTTTGCTTGGCGCCGAGACCAAAAAATAACTGTTCTTGGTCTTTAACCGAGCGAAAACCAGAAATTGGCACCAAAATTACATTTGCACTCCGCGCTGTTGCTACCATCTCCTGAAATTTTTGGGCAGCAGTTTTCCGCATTCTAATGCCCCTATTTCCGGAAATGGTTACTATTTCTGATTCAGGGGCTTGTGGATATGCCAGATGCCCCAACAGAGTATTGTTGGAATTATTAGATGCTGCGGGAGTTGCAGGAGCAGAACTAATTGGTGAAGGTTCCGAATTAACAGTTTTTCTCGGCGTAGTGAGGAAAAACAAAAAACCGCTTATGAAAGCCACCAGCAAAAAGCCCGCTACTCCCCCAATCAGTAAAATTTGGGGCTGCAACCACACCTTCGGTGTTGCAACAGGAGTATCGCGTATAGCCACTGGAATATCATCAGGGTCGGGTGATGAATTTTGCAGTTTTTTAGAAAATCCAGCTTTCTTCAAGGGAAAACTCCTGTTGTGTGGGATAGCCATAACAGATTTTGTACTGGACAAAAAGTATAAGTAACAGGTAGCATTTTACATTGGTGGTTCTTAGGTGCAATTTTGACAAACCTTTTAGAACTATACGTCAAGCTGGGAGGATTAATACTGGTAGGTTTTATTTTGGGACGCAAACTACCTGTAACGGTTCCTACCCATTTAGGACGGTTTCTTTATTGGGTGGGAGTACCCATAAGCATAGTATCTTTTTTGCGTCAATCCAGCTTGTCGGCGCAGGTTTGGATTGCACCTGCGATCGCTTACCTAGCCATTCTACTCGGTGCTTTTTTAGGTTGGGTAGGCATTAAAGGACAAGCCCATTTTAGAAATACCGTTCCCCAAGCGCCAACTCAGGCTAGCTTACTCCTATCGGCAATGATGGGTAACACAGGTATTCTGGGCTTTCCCATCACTTTAGAAATCGTAGGTAAGGAATATTTTGCTTGGGCGTTATTTTACGATTTGTTGGGTTCGTTCCCAGGAACTTATGGTTTAGGCGTGTTAGTAGCAGCGCATTTTGGGGGTAGTACCCAGAATCATTGGCAAACTCTCAGAGCTGTATTAATTAATCCTGCTCTGTGGAGTTTCGGATTTGGCTTGCTATTTCGAGAGGTAACAATTCCCACACTTGTAGAATTCTGGCTAGATAAATTGGCTTGGAGTATCCTAGCTTTATCTTTGGTGCTAATTGGAATGCGAATAGCACTGATCGACTCTTGGCGAAGCTTACCACAAGCAGGCATGAGCTTGGGAATCAAAATGCTACTAGTTCCTTTAATTTTGGGTAGCATCTTACCACTATTTGGATTAACGGGTTCCACAGCAAAGGTGATAGTGCTGCAAATGGCTATGCCTCCTGCTTTTGGCACACTGGTAATTGCTGAGGCATTCAATCTCGATCGCGATTTGGCAGTAACAGCATTAGCCAGTGGAGTTATCCTATTGCTGGTTACTCTGCCGATTTGGCTGTGGCTGTTTTGATTTTGGATTTATGCACAAAATAAACGAACATTTTCTTTACAGCTACATACACTTAATCTTTTACTTCCTCAGTTTCTTTAAAAATATCCTCATCATCTTCAATTTCATCAGATTCCTCTTCGTCCTCCTCAGAAGAGTCAAGCAAATCTCTAACTTCAGCAAAGGAGTCATCTGATTCAGAAGATTCCTTTATCTGCTCATCAATAAAATCAACTTCAGGTAATTTTACATGAAAATCTTTTCTCCAAGTAGAAATCAAATTTTCATTCCAGTTAACTTCGTTACTAACATCATCTTTAGTACGTTTTATCAAATCTCTCACACCATCAGAAGAATCAAGCAATATCATTCTCACAAGATCTATACATCTTTCAACTCCAGAACCTGTAGTAATAATGCTTAAATTTTGATTTGGACGTACTAGAACATTAGACCAATGAGATTTATCTCGGCTGAAAAAACCATCTCGATCCATTTTACTAATACTATGCGATATCGCATTAAGAATTGCTGGAATACGATACTCTATTCTTATCTTAAGCAAGAACCTTGAAACAGCAAAAAAAAGAATTTTTTGTCCTAAAAGAGTATAAAGAATGCTAGAATTTCGTAAATTTTTTATACTTGCTTTTTGACTCGTAGTTAATTGAGGTTGCTCTGGTTGAATAGGAATATCTATACCTACGTAACTAATCTGTGATACCCAATCTTTGAATGGCTGAAGTTCAGTAAAAAACCACTTAAGTAATTCTTTTGTGCCTATTTTTGGAAGTTTAGGATGAGACTCATAATAAATCTCCAGGGCAATATTGCGCTCAGTTGGTGAATTAAATGATTTCTTTAAAGCTTGCTTCGGATAATCTTTTAATAGCTCATTAGTACATTGACTAACAAAATCTAGAGTAGTTAAGTAAGGTTCAAATTGGTTCAAGCTTCTTGTTGTGGAAGACCATTTAACGAATCTATCTTCAAGCACTCCTTCCTCTAAAAGCTTTCTAGGAATTAATGCTGATATTTTACTGTCGTCAAGTAATAATTGAGTTTGTTTATCAATTGATTTCGCAGTCTTGTTTATAACTGTAAAGATATTGCGAGTTGCTTTAATTATCTCATCTCTTACAGTTTCGCTTAAATCTGAATGACCAACCCTGCCAAGATTACCAAACACTAGATAAACAACTGGTATATCAAAGGTTTCTAAGCAACTGAAATTTTCTTTGATTTGTTGAGGGGTTAAAGGTAATTTTCCAGTATGAGCATCCCAGTATCTCTTTAATGAAAGAAGCCTATGTTGACCATCAATTACAATTCTAGCTACATTCTTATATAATTTTAAATTGACCCATTTTTCAACAATTTTTCCTTGACTACTAACTGTAGAGAAGTCCCAGAATTCTCTTTGATCATTAGAGTTGGGCAATAGTACGACTACAATTGAATTAAAAAACCGAATTCCACCCTGCGCTAAGTAAGAGAATATTTCTGTATTCGCTCTATTTTGATCTAATTTTCGTTGAACTCGTTCAGAGAAGCTCCAACTGCCTTGAATCTCATCAGCAAATCTAATGTTTTCAACTGCATCACTTTGATCAAGAGTTGTTATGAAGTACCTAACCTCACCAAACTCACCACTGATTGCCTTATATTCTATAGTCTCTGGAGACTGGTTATCTAATTCCATTTTTTAACTCCTATGTGTATTAAACTTAGGCTGACATAGTTGAATTAACAGACTTTCTAATTCTCTAGAAATATTTTTTGGGCAAGGTAAACAAACAAATAAAAATTCATCATTTGGTCTTGAGTTTCCGTACTTTGAGAAAAAACCATCGTCTCGCTCCAAATGCTGAATAAATCTTTCTCTTAAGTTGATTGCAGTGCCAATGTAATCTGGCCGTTGAATAATGCTACATGAAATTAAGAGAGTTTTTAAAATTCTTCGTTCTTTAGGGTGAGAAACAGCTTTGATAAATTGCTCCATTTTTTGAGATAAACCAACTGACTCTCCACAAGTATTAACAATGAACTTACTTCTATTATCTTCTTCAGAAAATTTTGTTTTAAATACCGTATTTTTTATGCGATTATCTATATACTCAAATAAGTTATTTTCTAAAAAATCAAATGCATGATAAAAGGCATAAATACCTGACGTTTTAGGAAGGTAATCTGCTGCGGATATAGTTGCTGTTACTACGGTAAAGTTGTTGAAAAAGTTGTCGTGAACTGTTTCTTCCATAGATAGAAATCACAAAAAATTTAGATGATAAAGGTAAGTTCCATCCTCATCAGCAGAAAGCTATCGTTTCCTCAATACTTTACATTCAAGACGACATCGACTGACGTATGAACAACAAGACTACATCTCAAAGGAAAATGAGACTCCTAAAACAGAATACACACTTTTGCATCCTTGATATTTTAAGGTTATAAATAGTTTTGTCAATAAGTAATAGTGCGTAAAATTTCCTTAAAAACGTGGTAGTAAACACAATTTTGGGGCTAGCGATCTAGCCATCAAAACAAGTGCCACTTATTCTGGTTCTAAAAATTACGTGCATAAGTTAATTAAATACTTAACTCATACAATTTTTTAAGTTTAAATACTATTGATAAAACGTATTTAATTTTAAAATGTCATGAATGACGCCGTTGAGAAGTTGGGATGTCTACTTTGGGAAAACTGAAGAACAGCTAGAAGCTAGTGAATATAAGTTTAGGTATTTGTTAACACACTTGAGTTTATTTTGCCAAATATACTAAACTACGTAATTTTTACGTAGTTTAGTATATATCAATACATTGTGCTTGCCTTAGCCGCAAGTTCGGCGATGTTCATCTGTTCGTAGTGTTCAAAGGGTTGGTGAATCCAGGGGTTATCGGGTAGGTAATCAACGTAGTAATCGGGTGCTATAACTGAACAGGCTTTATACCACAGTACGGCTGTGCGGATTTCTTCAATGGCAAAATCTGTATTTTGTTTTAGCCAAGGAATAGTTTGCTGGAGTGTAATTCCGGAGTCTACTAAGTCATCAACTAAAAGAATGTGCGAACCTAACTTTTCAGTGGTCATCGTCAAGTGGCGGGACAAAATTAAATTACTTCTTTGTTGCTTAGAGCCGCTGTAAGATGAGGTTGCTAAAATTGCCAGGGGTTTATCGTATATCCGGGAAAGAATATCTCCAACTCGTAGTCCTCCTCTGGCAAGACAAATAATTTGGTTAAATTGCCAACCGGATTCATAAATCTGAATAGCCAGTTGTTCAATTTTTTCATGATAATCTGACCAAGAAACATAAAGGTCTGGCATAAATCTTAGGGAAGTGATGGGTAAGATTGATAGCTAGTGTTAAAAACAAATTCCTTATTTTAGTATGAGTGCAAAGTTTTATGAACGATTCTGCTGCTGATGGTGATGCTCAAGGAACACCTAAAAATGAAAAACTGAATCTGAGTACTAAAATTGCTTTCGGTGCTGGAGATTTAGGAACAGCGATTACCGCTATGATTGGGATTACTTATCTGTCACCGTTCCTCACAGATGTCGCAGGTTTAGATCCCAACTTGGCAGGACGAACCCAACTGGTGGGTAAAGTGTGGGATGCAGTCAACGATCCGATGGTTGGAGTATTGAGCGATCGCACTCAAAGTAGTCAAGGAAGGCGGTATCCTTGGATGATTTGGGGAGCAATTCCCTTTGGAATTTTCTTCTTTTTGCAGTGGATTGTTCCGCAATTCAACACTCAGAATCAGTGGGGGTTGTTTTGGTATTACACTGCTGTTTCTATTTTATTTAATACTTTTTATACAATCGTTAATTTACCATATACGGCACTCACAGCAGAACTAACTCAAGACTACGACGAACGCACTAGTCTAACCAGCTTTCGCTTTTTCTTTTCTATTGGCGGTAGCATTTTCGCCATACTTCTTTTTTTAGTTATCTCAATATTAATTCCCAATAACAGATCGCTACAATATGTAGTTTTGGGAGCCATTTGTGCAACTGTCTCTGTCTTGCCTTTATATTGGTGTGTTTGGGGAACAAAGAAACGCGCTCAAGCAGTAGCAAAGTTACACCCACAAACCGAGCAACAAGTTTCTATTCCCTTATGGCAACAACTCAAAATTGTTTTTACTAATCGCCCGTTCTTGTTTGTAGTAGGCATTTACCTTTGTTCTTGGCTGAGTTTTCAATTGTCAGCTGGTATTATTCCTTACTTTGTAACCAGTTGGATGCGGCTACCGCAATGGCACGTGAGTCTGGTGCTGTTGACGGTGCAGGGAACCGCTATGTCTATGCTGTTTGTTTGGACTGCCATTAGTAAGCGTTTTGGCAAACAAGCTGTTTACTACATGGGGATGACTATCTGGATTATTGCCCAAGTTGGACTTTTTTTCTTGCAACCTGGTCAAGTCATGCTCATGTATATTTTTGCTTTAATGGCAGGTTTTGGTGTCTCCACTGCTTATCTTGTTCCTTGGTCGATGCTACCTGATGTAATTGAACTAGATGAACTCAAAACTGGACAGCGGCGAGAGGGTATTTTTTACAGTTTTATGGTGTTTCTCCAGAAAATCTGTTTAGGATTTGCAGTTTATATACTTTTAGAAAGATTAGGTGCAGCTGGATATATTAAACCTACACCAGATATGCCGATGCCAATTCAACCAAATACTGTGTTAGATGTAATTCGTAGTTTTATTGGCCCCCTACCAGCGATCGCTTTAATATTGGGTTTAGTTTTAACTTATTTCTATCCAATTACCCGCGAAATGCACGCCCAAATTATGCTCAAACTCAAAGAACGCGAAGAGAACAGAGGCAGATAATCCTTGTTTCCTTGCTTCCATAGAGGAACTTGCTTTAGATAAAGGGTATTTTTCTATAATTTGGCCTAATTCCAGCTAATTTGTCATGATAAGTTTAATAATTGAACTAAAACTTATCCAACAAGCTTGCTCTTAGTGCCAGGAGACTCTACTGTGCAAAAAGCGGAATTAGAGAATGCTCAACAACTGCCACAGATTGAACTAAGATCTTACCAATTTCCGCTCTCAGAACAAGAATATTCAAATACAGTAATTTTTAATACTAGTGACGCCCTAGTCTTAATCCTAGACCTTGGGGGTGAAGTCATTTGCTTTAACCGAGCTTTTGAGCAAATGAAAGGTTATGTATTCGATAATGTGAAAAAAGCACTGTTCTGGGATATTTTTGCTGACAATGAGAAAGAAATGGTCAAGGTTATTTTTCAACAGTTTCAGTCTAACCTCTGGTCTATTTCTCATCAGAGTAACTGGATAACCAAAGATGGAAAATGTCATCGGATTGCTTGGTCATACGCACCTTTTCTAGATAGCGATCGCTCCCTGAGCACCCCCAAATATATCATCGCCACTGGAATTGATACTATTACTAACCAAACCAAAACAACACAAAAAACACATTTATTAGAAGCGACAACAGCAACGGCAAATCCATTATTAACTGTAGAAAAATTCGATCCAGCAGTGAATATGGGAGTGCAAATAATTACAGAAAATTTGCATTGCCATCGCCTTAACGTTAAACCAAATCAGGACGAATTAGCGGCGGCGACTTGGCGCATAGACACAGAATTACAACAAGCCCAAGAAGCCTTACTAGCTGCCGAACAAGTACGAGTCGCACAACTCGAAGCCCAAAACCGTCTTTTAGAAAACCGCGATCGCATTTTAGAAGCCACCACAACAGCTGCCAATGCTTTACTAACCATAGAAAACTTTGATGAAGCAGTGAACACTGCCTTGAAAATAATTGGCGAAAGTTTAGATTGCGATCGCGTTGCGGTAATCGAGAATTTTGCTCATCCATCTAAACCCTTACACTGCTGGAAGATTTTATACGAATGGAATTCACCTCATACGGTATCCCAAATCACTCATCCCCATGAAGCTCAAGGAAGCTATGAAGAGGGCGGGATTTGGGAATGGTATGAGCGAATTAATCAAGGAAACAGCATCAGCTATTTTCTAGAGGAAATGCCTGAGCCGTTTCGCAGTGGACAAGCTGCACTCGGTGTCAAGGTATTACATGTTGTTCCGATTTTTGTCGAAGGTCAGTGCTGGGGTGTATTTGGTTTTGATGACTGTCGCGAGGCAAAACGCCGGGGGTCGGCGGAACTAGCGTTACTCAAAACCGTAGCCGCTTGTATTGGAAGTGCGGTACAGCGTCAACGCATCCAGCAAGCCGAACAAAAACGTACCGTAGAACTGGCAAAAGTTAATCAAGAATTGCAACAGCGCGTTCGTCGAAGACGTTGGCGCAGCCATCGCTTACTTTCTGTAGTTGCCCAAATCACTAAAAATTTGTTGGACACTGAGGATATTGATGTTGCAATTCCAACTGCCCTACAAGCGATCGGGGAAGTAGCAAATATGAGCCGCGTCCAACTAATCCTCGAACGCCAAAACCCAACCACACAAAAATTACAGCACTGGGTGGCCTATGAGTGGGTAGCTGAGGGAATTACCCCTCAAATCAATCATTTAACTATGGCAGCGATCGACAATGATGATGTCGAAGTCATGGTCACAGAACTGTATGCAGGTCGTTCTATTTGGCGTATAGTTGACGATTTGCCGGATACCACCAGAATGCAGTTTGCATCTCTTGGTATTAAATCCTCTGGGGGAGTTCCATTATTCATTGAAGGGCGTTACATCGGGTGTGTTGCCTTCGATGATTGCCTTACCCCTCGTCACTGGAGTCAGCAAGAGATTGATGTACTCACCACTGCTGCTGAGGGCATTGGAGCAGCTTTACACCGCAAACAGTTAGTTGAACGCCTGATTGTAGAACGCGCCAGAGCTGGTGAAGAACGAGTTGCAGAACTGTCTAAAGCCAACACAGCACTCAAAAATAGTCTCGATCGCCTCGCCGCTGACTCCGAACTCGATACCTTTCTCGGCCACGTCATTTTAGAAATTAAACATCAACTAGGTGCCGGGCGGGCACATCTATTTCTCTACGATCCTCCCTCCCATACGCTGCGGTTACATTTGGGTTCTGAAACCGATGAAGTACTACCCAAGAATCAACTAGAAGATATCGAACCTTTCCTAGATCCCATCCCAGCAGACATTACTCCTGCTTGGAAGATCCTGGTACAAACAAAACAACCGCTGGAATTTGGAATTTGGGAAAACGCTCATCCAGAACACTGGCCTGTAGCCTTGGAGTGGCATCGCAAACGAGGACATCAGACAGCTATGTGTATTCCCCTGATGCTGGGTGACATCGCCTTGGGTTTCTTGGGGTTGGCATTCCAGCAAAAAGCTACCTTGAAACCAGAAGATTTTGAATTGGCGCAAGCCTTGGCACATCAAGGAACATTGGCAATTCAATTGACTCGCTTAGCAGAAGAAGCAAAACAAGCCGCTATCCTCAAAGAACAAAAAAAAGCTGCAAAAGAGCAGATTGCCGAACTAGTAAGAGCCAACGAATCACTACGAGGCTGTGTAAATCGACTGGCAGATCAACCAGACTTAGAGACATTTTGGGAACATATTCTGCTAGAAGCCTCCGCCCAAGCCAAATCCTATGCAGCCGCCCTGTTCCTCTACAACGAAACCTCGGATACAAAAATTATGAAACGATATGTCCGAGATGGAAAGGTAATTCCCATCAAAACGGCTGCTGAACTAGAACAATTTAGAGTGCCTGTAAAAGGTAATCTTCTTGCTTTTTGGAAAGAAGCACTTTTTAGAGGCGAGGCGATTTTCTTTAATTTGGATGACTTGAATCAACAGGTTGACTCTGCAATTCAGTGGCATCGCAATCAAGGGCATCGCTCTATTGTCCGCGTGCCGTTGATTCTGGGTTCTCGCCCACTGGGTTTTATTGGTTTGTGCTTCCGAGAGCCAAGGACTAGCTTGCCCCAAAATATTGAACTGATTATGGCGTTGGCACAACAAGCGACATTAGCGATTCATTTGACCCATTTAGCCGAACAAAGCCGCCAAACTGCAATTTTGGAAGAACGCAACCGCATGGCACGAGAAATCCACGATACACTGGCTCAAGCCTTCACAGGCGTAATTGTCCAGTTGGGTGCTGCCTCGAGGATAGTTCCTGGTGAATTGGCAGAGGTGCAAGCACACATCACTCAGGCGCGGGATCTGGCTCGTGAAGGACTCGCCGAGGCACGGCATTCGGTGAATGCTTTGCGTCCCCAAATCTTAGAAACTAGCAATTTGTCTAAA
Source organism: Nostoc sp. DedQUE12a (assembly GCA_034530795.1). Classification (GTDB taxonomy): domain Bacteria; phylum Cyanobacteriota; class Cyanobacteriia; order Cyanobacteriales; family Nostocaceae; genus Nostoc. Next base: position 20,409 of record JAVRCH010000049.1, on the reverse strand, counting down.
GCTTTTAGTCGCTTCGCTGCCCAAATGTCTGTCTCTATTGATACGCAGATAAACTGTAATATTATTGGCGACATCTATCCCCTGTCGATAGACATCGAGAATAACTTACTACGCATTGGGCAAGAAGCATTGACAAACGCAATTAAATATGCGCTTGCCAGTGAAATCAAAATTGAACTAGTGTACGAACCGACGCAATTTATTTTGCGAGTCAAAGATAACGGACAGGGATTTGATACAGATAGTTTGTCTACTGTTAAAGGCTTTGGGTTGATGGGTATCAAAGAACGCAGCGATCGCATTTGTGCCCATTTAACAATCCAAAGCATCCCAGGACAAGGAACGGAAATTACAATAATAATTGACCGACAATAGGCAAAAATACCACACTTTCCAGAATAGTGATTGCCTATTGCCCATTGCCTATTGCCTATTGACAAATGACCAAACCACCACGTTGTATTGTCTGCAAGACAAATTTTTTACAAGGTCATAGCTTTTACACCGGACTGTGCGTTGAGTGTGGAAATCTTAACTTCAGTAAGCGTCAACAAACTGCTGATTTACGGGGTACGATCGCCCTTGTCACAGGAGCCAGGGTCAAGATTGGTTATGGGGTAGCGTTGAGACTGTTGCGAGATGGTGCCAGTGCGATCGTCACCAGCCGTTTCCCCCATGATGCGGCAAAAAGGTACGCAGCAGAGCCAGATTTTCTCGAATGGCGACATCGTTTGCAAATTTACGGACTAGATTTGCGCCATCTCCACAGTGTTGAGCAATTTACCCAACACATTTGCAAGTTTTACCCGCGACTCGACATTATTATCAATAATGCGGCGCAAACAGTACGTCGTCCACCTGCATTTTATCGTCATTTAATTGACTTTGAATCGCTGTCTTTGGGGGAACTTCCGCCAGAAATACAGGTGTTACTAGGTCATAATCACGCGGTGAGCGCTGAGAATCCTGCACTATTAGCTAATAAAGAAAAAGCGACATTTGGCGAAAATTCTGCTTTTCTGTCCCAAATTCCTTTGATTCCCGAAGACAGTGTAGATAATTCCGCTTTTTTACCTTTAGGAGGGTATACCGATGATGGGCAACAACTTGACTTACGCCCCTTTAATAGCTGGCTGATGAAGGATGACGAAGTTAGTATTTTAGAATTATTGGAAGTGCATATAGTTAATGCGATCGCTCCATTTGTCATTAACAGTAGACTCAAACAATTAATGAGCAAAAATCAAGAAATTAATAAATACATCATTAATGTTTCTTCAATGGAAGGGCGATTTAACGATGTTAACAAACCTTGGCGGCATCCCCACACCAATATGGCAAAGGCCGCTCTCAATCAAATGACCCGTACCTGTGCCAAAGAATATGCCAAATATCGTATTTTTATGAATGCAGTAGACCCTGGATGGATTAGCTTTCAACACCCTTATCATGAAGCAAAATCTATGCAAGAACGTGGTCTTTATCCTCCCTTTGATATCAATGATGCGGCTGCACGCATTTGTGACCTTATTTATCTAGGAACTAATCAGTGTAAAACGCCTTTTGCTAAACTATTTAAGGATTATAAAGAAACAGATTGGTAATTTCTGGCAGTGTAGTTTAATGGTAAAACGTCCGTTTTCCAGACGGAAGACGACCGTTCGATCCGGTTCGCTGCCCCAGCAACGTAGTTCAAACAGTAGAATTCCTTGGAGTATACCAGGAGATACGGGTGCGAATCCCGTCGTTGCCCTTTTTGCGAGAGTCTTTTAATCAAAAATCTCAAAGCTAAAATTGGTATAGCAGAAGGCAGGAGGCAGGAGGCAGAAGGTAAAACTATTGCTATTCCTAGCATTTACGCTTGTCATTATGTCCTAACCTATGTGACTACGGCTATATAACCCCGCAAAACCAGATCCGCAACTGCATATAGTTAATGCGATCGCTCCATTTATCACTTTAGATGATAGGCGCATATTGCAGACTTTTTAGTTTATTTATCTCATGCCTTCTACAATATTTCTTCCTCTAACCAAGGAGGTGTAAAGGAATGAAAATTATGAGATACAATTGGGCGATCCATAAATCGTAATCGCTTGAATCAAGAAATGTATCAGTATTAGGATTTACGCAGTGAGACGATAAATCAAAGGTTTAGACCAGGATGTAGGGGTGTTGGGTGTGAGTGAGCAAAACCTTGGCCCCCACACCTTGACATCTAATCTCAACAACTAATCTGAGTGCGTAAATCCTGAATATGATGATAATGTCGCAAAATTTCTAATATCTCAAAAATAATCTTGCTGACTAAGGTATGACCTCGCAAAATCCAATCCGCATCTTGATTGTTGACGATCATCCTGTTGTTCGCCAGGGTTTAGCGGCAATGATCGATCGCGAACCAGACATGGCAGTTGTCGGACAAGTTTGTAATGGGTGTGAAGCAGTTGCAGCTTTTCGCCAAAATCAACCTGATGTCACACTCATGGATTTACGGATGCCAGAAATGGATGGAGTTGCAGCCATTACCGCCATCTGTAACGAGTTTGAAAACTCCCGAATTATTGTGCTGACTACCTACGACGGTGACGAAGACATCTATCGCGGACTTAAGGCTGGGGCAAAAGGTTATTTGCTCAAAGATGCTGAACCTGATGAACTACTGGCAGCGATTCGGGTTGTGAACGCTGGACAAAAGTACATTCCCGCTTCAGTGGGAGCCAAACTAGCAGAAAGGGTGGGTATACTGCAACTAAGCCCACGAGAATTAGAAGTAATCCGCCTCATGGCTACCGGCAAGACTAACCAAGAAATTGGTGCTGTTTTGCAGATATCAGAGGGTACTGTTAAGTATCACGTCAATAATATTTTGAGCAAATTGGGAGTTAGCGATCGCATTCAAGCAGTGATTACAGCCCTAAAACGCGGAATTGTCAGCCTTGAATAAACTACCCACCTAGCCATAAGTTAAGGTCATTCCCAGAACTTTAGGTCAAGTAAATCCTCACCTTTCTATATGCTGAAAACTTGAACTTTAGTATAGGGACAAATTTTGGCTGATTTTATAAAGTAAACCCATCTGGGAAGTGCAATATAAAAGCTTTAGCGCAGACATATTAATTAGGAGGATTTGTTGCAAGGCTTTCACAGCCTTTAGAGCATTCTGATTTTCCTTCACAGAGGTTTTCCATGAGTCAGATAAACGATAACAATAGATTGAGCGCACCGATTTCGCAACGCGATCGCACTCAAGGCTCGATGGATGCACCTATAGTGCTGGTTGAGTATGGCAATTATCAATGTCCTCATAGTAATGAAGCTCATAGAATTATCCAACAAATTCAAGAAAAAATCGGCGATAAACTATACTTTGCATTTCGCCATTTTCCCCAACCACAAATCTATCCCCAATCACAAAAAGCAGCTGAAGCAGCAGAAGTAGCTGCTGCTCAGGGTAAGTTTTGGCAAATGCACGACACTCTATTCAAGTGCCAAAATTTACTTAATAACGGTTATTTAGTAGAGTACGCCCATCAATTGGGACTCAACGTCCCACAATTCCTGCGCGATATGACAAATCACATCTATGCTGAGCGTGTGACTGAAGACTTTCAGAGTGGTATACGTAGTGGTGTCAAGAATACACCTGCATTTTTCATCAATAACTTCCGCTATGAGAATCAATGTGATTTTGAGAGCCTTTTAGAAGCACTTCTCAAAGCAGAAAAGCGCTGCGATCGAAGACTGTAATTTATTCAAAAAACCAATGAAAATTGGCATTGTTGGCTTAGGAAATATGCGCGGGGGCTTAGGTAAGATTTGGGCAAAAGCCGGACACAAAGTTATTTTTTACTGAAATTTTATTTCCATCTGAAATCAGAGGCTAAAAATGACTCAAGTTCAAGAAAATGTGGCGATCGCCCTTCGTTTTATGAATGAAGGAATTGCCAAAGTCGATCTGCAAGTATTTGAGGAAACTCTAGACTCTAATATTACGGTGACAACTGGGTTAAGTCCTGCCGCACCTATTCAAGGGCTAGAAAATTACAAGCAAATATTTTCTGCCTTCGCTGACGCTTGGCCTGTAAAAAATTTTGTCATTGATGATATTTTTGGCGTTGATGACAAAGTTGTGGTGAGGTTTACTACAACGACTGTTTTCCAAAAAGATTATTACGGTGTGAAAGCTACTCGTCAGATTGTACCCCTCAAAGAAGTTCATATTCTCACCTTCAGAAACAGCAAAATTGTAGAAAACATTGTTAGCGGCACAAACTTTCCCTTTGAATACATTATGTATCCAGTATTGAAGGATGCTGTGATTGGTAATTTGCCAGTAGAAATCTGATTCAGAGGGATTTAAAAGAAGCTACGGGAGAGAACACAGAGAAAGAGAAAGATTCTAAAACTTGGTTTACTCAGCAAAGTTGCCTTGGCAGACTACTAATTTTTGTAATTCATCCTACAATCAACAAACAAACATATGGACTTAAAAAATAAAGTTGCTATCATCACAGGTGCTAGTAGTGGCATTGGCGAAGCAACAGCTTACGAATTAGATGCGGCAGGTATGAGCCTTGTAATTACTGCCAGAAATAAAGAGAAACTTCAGGAACTCACTAGCAAACTCACCAATGCTACCTTTGTTGCCAGCGAAGTCACAGATCCGGAATTACCCAAAAATTTATTAGAGGCGGCGCTTAATTCCTTTGGTCGGGTAGATGCACTAGTAAATAATGCTGGCGTCATGGTTGTCGGTACTGTTGAAACTATTGACATTGAAGAAATTTGTCAAATGGTTCGTATTAATGTAGAAGCTGCATTTCGCTTGGCATATTTTTTTGCAAAGCATTTTAAACAACAAAGTAATGGGTTTATTATCAATCTTTCTAGTATTTCAGGAACGACTAACTATCCGACTATGGCGGCTTACTGCGGTACAAAACATGCCATTGAATCTTTCACCGATTGCCTACGCCTAGAATTAGCCGGCAGTGGAGTTGGTGTAGGCTGTATTGAACCAGGAAAAGTAGCAACAAACTTGTATCAAACTTGGACTGATGACCAAAAGCAAATGGTAGCGATCGAACAGCCGCTTGTTGCTTTTGATATTGCTAGAGGCATTCGTTTCATACTCGAACAACCAAGTAACGTAAATATCGGTCGTCTGTTAATTACACCTGCTCATCAGTCGGCATAACTTCAGATTAAAAGGCAATAGGCAATAGGGGAATCCCCATAATTAAAAATAGGGGCAACGAGTTCCATGATTCGAGCATTTTATTTTTGCTATTGCCTATTCCCTGCCCCAAAAGCTAAGAACAATTTTAAAAGAGGTATGCCAAAAAACTTTGAAGAGAAATCTTCTCGACAGATAAAGCACACAAGTAAAAAATCAACTATGGGAATTGCTCGGCGACGAATACTTATTGGTGGTGCCTCTGTTGCTGGAGTTGGTGCCACATTATTAGGCGGACGTACTCAAGCCAATACTCAAAAACCCTTAGAACCCAAAACCACTATTGAGCGCAATGGTAAATTCGCCAGCAAGGTTGTGCTAATAACAGGCGCAACGTCAGGAATTGGAGAAGCAACGGCTTATGCTTTTGCGCGAGAAGGAGCAAAAGTTTTCTTCTGTGGACGACGTGAAAATTTAGGGAAACAGGTTGAGCAGAAAATCAAAGATTTCAGTGGTGAAGCCACGTATATGCGAGCCGATGTGAGACAAGAAGATGATGTGAAAGCTTTGATTCAAAGTTGCGTTCAGAAGTATGGTCGGATTGATATCGCTTTCAATAATGCTGGAATCTTCATGACTCCTGCTGAAATTCACAAAATTCCTCTTGATAACTTCGTAGACATCATCACAACTAATACTATTGGAACGTTTCTTTGCTTAAAATCCGAAATTCCTCAAATGCGGAGTCAGGGTGGAGGCATTATCATCAACATGGCATCAGTGGCTGGACATGTCGGCTTCAGTACAACTGCTCATTACAACGCTAGCAAGCATGGCATCATTGGTTTAACAAAAGCCGCAGCTATTGAGAATGCCGATCGCAACATCCGCATCAATTCTATTTCACCACTGGCTGTAGATACACCCCAATTACGCGAGTCTTTTGCTTTCCAGGGAATTACTTCTGAGCAAGCAATTCAAGGTTTTGTGATAAAGCGAATTATGACTCCTCATGAAATAGCACAAGCGGTTATGTTCTTAGCTTCTAACCAAGCAACATCGTTGACAGGTATGGATTTAGATGTCACGGGTGGGCATTTAGCTCGTTAGCGTTCGTTATGCTGCTAAGCGTCTGGCACATCGCTTTTTTTGCCCAGTTTTGAGTTTATTTTTGAATTTTGAATTGTTATTGTGTCCCATTTGCTGGTGAATACCATGTCAAAAGCAAAACTGAGTCGAATTTTACTGTCTGTGGTAATTGTGAATACAGCTGTGGTTTCTGTGGCTGTAGATTGGAACGCCAGCCATATCTTTAACCCGACTTGGGTGCCTCATGCTCGGTTTCATGATGTTGTGATGTTGTGGCTACTGAGTAGTTTATCAGCGATCGCACTTTGGTTGCTGTGGCGGCGATCGGCAGAGCCACAAGTCAGCACGACTGTGGCAACTTTGGTTCCGATGCTTTTCTGGGCACCATTTTTCTTCACAACTTTACTGGTTCCTGGCACCAGCTTAAGCGCAATGCCTGATGAGCCTCTACCCATAATTGCTGGGATACCAATTTATCCCAATGTTGTAATTGCTACTATTAACGAAATCTTAGCGGTAATTGGTTATTGGCTCTACCGCAGTCATAACGAGACTTTTAAAGAAGAAATATAACTAACCTATGCTTCTATTCCATCGCCAATGGATGTCTTATTTTTGGGCAATATTAACAGGAATATTTGTCTTATTCATGGCAAAACCCGCCATTGCTCACATTGGACATGGTGAATTTTTTACCAAAACACTGATTCATCAACAGTTAACTCCTACTTTGATGATTACCGGATTTGGCATCGCCTTTGTATTTGGAGCCGGACATGCCCTTTCACCCGGACACGGTAAAACAATGGTGGCTGCTTATCTTGTAGGTTCGCAGGGAACGCCAAAACAGGCAATTTTATTGGGTTTGGTTACAACTATTACTCATACACTGGGAGTTTTTATTCTGGGAATTGTGGCATTGGTGGCTTCACAATATATCGTCCCAGAAACCCTTTATCCGATTCTCAGTTTAGTTAGTGGCTTAACTGTCTGTGGAGTAGGGTTTTGGTTGCTCGATCGCCGTCTTGATGCCCACGAACATACTCATGAAGACCACCATCATGACCATCACCATCACCATCACCAACCAAGCAAATCCGTCACAAACCGATCGCTAATTGCATTGGGTATTGCGGGGGGAATTGTACCCTGTCCATCGGCGTTGGTTTTGTTGTTGAGTGCGATCGCTTTACATCAAGCTGCTTATGGAATGATGTTGATTAGTGCATTTAGCTTGGGATTAGCATCAGTATTGGTAGCCATCGGGTTGGTTGTCGTGTATGCCCATCAATGGATAGATCGTTTCCCCAATAGTGCCAAATTGCTGCAAAATTTATCGATAGCCGGTGCTGTTGCTGTGATTGTGACAGGTGCAACATTGACAGCGATCGCTGTGATTTAGAGCAATTATATTTAGTATTCCCAGCTACCGATCGCCAAGGATACAAGCCTTATAAGTAGGTCGGTGTTAAAAATTGTCGTTATGAAAAGGCAGGAGGCAGGAGGCAGAAGGCAGAAGGCAAGAGGTTTTCAAATAAATTTACTTTTCGTTAGATACTTTGGTTTTTTTGCACCTTTCTACTTATAACTGCTTCCTATGCTCAATTTATTAGCCAAGCGCCCACAAATTTAAGCTTAGTAAACTTGGATAGTAGAAAAGCAATATCGCAAGTTTTAAATCGAGTTTATCAAGGACACAAAGAAAGAAGCAAGCCAAGAGAATTTGGCGCAGCCTCACAAAGAAATGGTATTCGTTAATAATTGGACAGAGAATCGTCTTCAAAATTTCCAATTTTATGATTACTTTCGTGAACATTTTTACTGTCAACCCTGGCAAGCAGGAAGACGCATTTGAACGCATTCAACAGATTTATACCGAAGTGGTACAGTCTCAGCCTGGTTTCTTGGATGCTCAGTTACTCAAAAGTGACGATGGTTCCAAAGTTGTGGCAATTGCTCACTGGGAATCAGCAGACCAGCTTGTTGCTTTGAGACAGCATCCCCGATTTCAAGAACTTCATGATGAGGAGTTTTACGAAGCGATCGCTAAGGTTGAACCTCACGTTTACAGTAGCACTTTTAAAATAATTCGTAATTGATAATACTTCTAGCTCAACGGTTTATCTCTTTCAATTCTGCAATGCTCAAACTCATGACGCTGCTACTTGTCAACAGCATGTCCATTCTTGCTAGTCCGATGATTTCAAATGCGCTGCCTTCAAAGGAAACGCTCTCCAGTCAGTTAAAAATAGAAACATCTCAAATCACTTCTGTTAGTCAATTCTTGGATGTGCAACCAACAGATTGGGCATTTCAAGCGCTGCGATCGCTCGTTGAACAATACGGTGTTATTTCGGGTTATCCAGATAATACATATCGAGGTAATCAAGCAATTAGCCGATATGAATTTGCGGCAGGATTAAATGCATTTTTAGAGCAAATTAATAGACTTGCTGCCCAGGGAAAAGCAAATCTTATTTCCCAAGAAGACTTAGCAGTATTGCAGCGACTTCAAGCAGAATTTAAAGCAGAATTAACTAAGTTACCAGAGCAAATAAATAAGTTAGAAACTCGCTCTAGCGAACTAGAGACAAATCAGTTTTCTACAACAACAAAACTAGCAAGTCAAGTCATCTTGGCCATTAATGCAGGTGGGTTTGATAGCGATGGCATTATTGCTCCTAGAGGCGCTCAGATTACTGAAAATGACCCAAATGCGACTTTAATTTACAGAGTTACCTTCAACCTGAACACTAGTTTTACAGGTAAGGATTTACTACAAGTTAGATTGGTGACTGGCAGTGACGGTGCTAATGATAATGCAGCTGGCTTTCTTGAACCCAACTTAGGTAGTACTCTAGAATTTTCAATTCCCGGTCGAAATGGAGAATTGAGTATTGCTCGCCTTTATTACACTTTTCCTTTATTTGATGATGTGAGTGTAACCCTCGGCCCATCAATTACAGCCCCCGATTTTGTAGATAAAAATCGTTATGCTAGCGTCAGTTTTCTAGATTTTTCCACTCAAGCTTTAGTCAATAACTTCATACTATTTCCTAGAGCCAGAGGCGCCGGTGCTGCCATTGCTTGGAATCCAGGTAGAGGCACTTTACATTTACGAGCAGTATACATTGCTGGAGATGCAGAAAATACCCTCCCAGAAAATGCCCAAGTTTTTGGAGGTGGTAGACCTGAAGATATTCGACTATTTCCTGTGGGCGGTGGAGGAGCCGATGGAGGCTTATTTGGGGATCCTTATCAAGGAGTTATTGAATTAGAATATGCGCCGAATAAAGCCTTGGCTGTGCGTCTGCAATATAGTGGCGGTAGAGTCTTTGGTAGTGATTTTAATGCTTTAGGGGTAAATTTTGAACTAGCATTGAGCGATCGCCTGGGTATGTTTGGGCGATATGGCTATGGTTCTTATCCCAACACAACGGTAGGAGATATTAACCCTAACTATTGGATGGTGGGATTGGCATTTCCAAACTTATTTGTTGAGCGAGCGATCGCCGGAATTGCCATCGGTCAGCCATTCATTGAAAATGCAGTGGGCAACGCTACTCAGACAAATTTGGAAGGCTTTTATAATTTTCCAGTCAATGACCAAATCCGAATTACACCCTTGATACAAGTCATTAATAACCCTGGTAATCAGGAATCAAACGGCACGATTATCACAGGCACAGTGCGGACTGTTTTTTCATTTTGAGAAGTAAGAAAAAAGCCAATGGAGCAAACTAAACAATCTATTAATTTAGCCCCCGGAGTTATTGCGATCGCTCATCGAGTCAAACCGGGATTAGAAGTTGCATTTGAAGAAGCTACACGCGGAGTAATCCTAGCAGCTAGCACATTCCCCGGCTATGTAGGAAGTGATGTGCTATACCCCGCCACAAAACGAGGTCAGTGGCAGCTAATTCTGCGATTTGACTCTCCTCAACATTTGCAAGAGTGGGAAGAATCTCTCATCTGTCAAGGTTGGATTGCGCGAGCTGAAGCCCTGACTGTAGATAACCCCAGAGTCATACGTGTAAATTCTCTTGAAGCTTGGTTTGCCTTACCAGAAATACCTCATGCACCGCCGCCACCCAAGTGGAAAACTGCAATTGTTAGTGCAGTGGGTCTTTATCCAGTAATTTCTTTCATGCCTGGTTTGCTCAGACCAATCACCAGTGCATTACCTTTTTGGATAGCTAATTTGGTGAATATTAGCATCATGATGCCGTTGATGACTTGGGTGGTCATGCCCCAAGTGACACGCCTGTTTAAAGGATGGCTCTATCCACCCAGGTAGAGACACAAAATTTCGCATCTCTAGACCAAGATTCACACTCACTAATAATGTCAATGACTCAACTAACTAATACCGATTTATTCTCTCCCGTCCAACTTGGCCCCTACACACTGCCAAACCGAATTGTTATGGCACCGATGACGCGTAGTCGGGCTGGTGCTGGAAATGTACCAACCCCAATCAATGCCACCTATTATGCCCAACGCGCCACGGCTGGGCTGATTGTTACTGAAGGTTCACAAGTATCACCCCAAGGCTTTGGTTACCCAGCAACACCTGGAATTCATTCCCCAGAGCAGATTGCAGGCTGGCAGTTGGTGACAGATGCGGTGCATAATGCAGGTGGGCGCATCTTTTTGCAACTATGGCATACAGGGCGAATTTCTCACCCATCTTTGCAACCAGATGGAGCATTACCCGTGGCTCCTTCGGCGATCGCCCCTGCTGGTAATGCAATGACTTATACAGGTAATCAACCTTTTGTCACCCCTCGCGCTTTAGAAACAGACGAAATTCCTGATGTTGTCGATCAGTTCCGCCAGGGAGCTAAGAATGCCCTGGCTGCCGGATTTGATGGTGTGGAAATTCACGGTGCTTTCGGGTATATAATCGATCAATTTCTTCAAGATGGTACTAATCAACGCAGCGATCTGTATGGTGGTTCTATTAAAAATCGCGCGCGATTTTTGTTAGAAGTGGTGGAAGCTGTGACTGATGTTTGGGGCGCAAATCGCGTGGGTATTAAACTTTCCCCCAGCAACACATTTAACGATATTCATGACTCCGATCCCAAGGCTACATTTAGCTATGCGATCGCTGCACTCAACTCTTTTGAATTAGGATATCTTCACCTCATGGAACCGACACCAGCAGATATCCGGCATGGAGGCAAGCCAATTCCTGTTTCTGAGTTTCGTCCTCTTTATGCATACACCCTAATTGCCAATGGTGGATATGACAGAGAAAAAGGAAATGCAGCGATCGCCAATGGTCATGCTGACTTAGTTTCTTTTGGTGCCTTATTCCTTGCCAATCCAGATTTACCAGAACGCCTGCGGTTAAATACAGCACTCAACGAACCCGATCGCAACACCTTCTATGGAGGTGATGAGAAAGGTTATACAGACTATCCATTCCTGCATTCGACAACAATTATCCATTGATTGTAGTTGGCGATACAGCAGAATTCAGTTAATCAAACTCTTTACTGACACTCTTTTCTCGGTTTCATCTACCTTAATCTGCGCCAATCCAAACTGTTGAATTACTCCAGCATTAGTAGTCAAATGAGTACTTACCTGGGCTACTCGATAATGACTTTCTTGTGAGGCTAAAGCAGCTGGCAATAATAACTGATCTGCTAGGTGTTCATCTACTGGTGCGCCTGTGTGATGAAACTCAAGTAGTTGCTGACAAGCAATTTCCGCAACTGTTTCGGCTGATAACCGCAAACGCCCAAAGCCACCAAAACCAGCTAAGCTGTTTTGATACTCAGCAGTGAGGAAAATACCCGCCCCTGGTGCAACGCCTTTTTCTCGTGATGCTTGCACAGCAACTTTTAAATGCGCTTCTCTTAACAAATTTTCGGCACGATTGGCCATGCGTTGGGGAATGTGGGAAGGTAATTCTGTTACCACAGCAACTCCGCGCACTTGCTGTAAAGTCCCCCGTTCCAACAAATCAATTCCACGGAGTTGACAACCGCCAGTAACTTGCAATTCTAGTTCTCCGCCACCTTGGGGATACCAACCCCAAGCGCCTAATTTGACTTTTGCTTCTACTCCCATGCGTTGCAATATCCGCAGATAAACTTGCTCAATGTATGTGACTGTGGGGCTAAAGTTCACATGAGTTCCACCTTTGAGTGTTACCTGGGAATTGCCGGGTGCTAGTGCTAAAGGCAGGAGAATTGTCTGGAGAATCAGAGCGATCGCACCCGCAGAACCACCAGGTTGTGCTTTACTAACATCAAAGGCATAAGTTCCAGGTTGCACAGCACTACCTGGGATAAATTCTAGTTGCATTGAACCCAAAGCATCACCCCATAGTTGGGCATTACAAATTCTAGCTGCGGCACGAACAGCTGTTAAATGCTGTGGTGCTAGTCCTGGCTTTTTGCGTCCGGCGCGAATACCTGTAATCCGTATCGGTTCGCCAGTGATAGCGGCTAGACTTAAGGAAGTGCGAAGAACTTGTCCGCCTCCCTCTCCGTAAGAACCATCAATTTCAATCATGGGTGATTTTGGAATGTTGTTTTGGGTTCTGCCCACGGAATATTTGGAATTCCGAATTCAGAATTCAGAATACCTCAATTTTTATAGCAGATTTGCAGAAGCGTAAAGTACATAGACTAGGCATGTTAGCCAGATACCAAACCTGTTTTACTTCTGACACCTGAATTTTAACTCCTGAATTCTCAGTTCTGAATTCTGACTCCTCAATTCTGCTGTAATTGCAAAACTTTACTTTTACCAGGGTTCATTAACCCATAGGGGTCTACTATTTCTTTAAATTTTAACTGCTCAGGATCGATAACTTTTCTCCCACCCTCTTCAATAATATAGGTGTGAGGATTGGCAATAGTCACACCGTGTTCTTCGTGATAGCGGATAATTTCGTTCAGGCGTTCTTCTGTGGTGTAGCGTACAAGTTGCAAACCACCAGGAAGTACAGCACCGTTGACGCGAAAAAATTCTAAATGCATCATCACTTCATCACCAAAATGATTATACATATGCTCTACAAGTTGCAGACTTTTAGCCGCAGGAAACATACTTTGTAGGTAGGTAATTCCAGTATCTACAGTCCGGGCGTGTAAGGTGGTGTGGTTCCAGGTAAATTCTGCTAATGGTGTGCCTTTGGCTGCTTCCTGGGCTGATTTTTTATAAGTAATCTGGCCGCCATATCGCTGCACCAAACCGGGCAAAAATTCTAAACTCGGTTCGGCAACCATCAAAAATACCGCATGAGTACCTTCAAGAATGTATTGATGTAAGGCGTGAAAATATTGGGGAATTGGCGATGCGAAGACAGAAATCAATTTCTTAATCATGCCATCGGCATTGCCAAGTGCCTGACTAAACTTTGTTGCTGCCATAAAGTCGTCAAATGTCACGATGACTTCTGCCCAAGGATAAGCAGGCCCTAAGGGAATTTCAACTTCGGTAATGATGCCGTTAATACCCCAGGCATGGTTAACCTTTTGTACATTGTCTCCCCGCAACTCAATAACGTGGGGTTCATCTTCTAAACTTACCACTCGCAGTGCCAAGATATTACCGCGATCGCGTAAAGATCCATATTCTATTGAGCCAATACCCCCACTCCCCCCAGCAATAAATCCGCCAATTGTGGCTGTGCGGTAAGTCGAGGGCGCCATGCGAATTTCCCAACCGATTTCTCGTGTTTTTTTATCTATAGCCGCCAACTTTATCCCGGCTTCTACCCGCGCCACCCCTGGCTTCACCCAAAGAATCTTTTGCATCCGCGTTATGTCTAAAATTACGCCACCGTGCAACGGTACGCATTGCCCGTAGTTTCCAGTTCCAGCGCCCCGCACAGTAACGGGTATGCGATGTTTGGCACAAGCAGCTGCAACTTTTAAAACCTCTTGTTCGTTTGCGGGACGCACCACAATATCCCCGACTTTTCCTTCTAGTTTCGGCACAAGCACCGGGCTAAAGGTGTGATAATCGTGTGATAATTTTGCGACTTGGGCTGCTTCTGTGATAATTTCTATGCCTTCTAGAGAATTAATCAGTGTATCTAAGTTGGTTGTCGTCATAATTTATTATTCAGGGCATCTATCAGGAATCCAATTTGATGATATTATCTCCTGCTTTGATGTCAGAAAAATCAACAGTTTAACGCATCATTAGATTCAAGTGGTATAAAATCTATAAAATTGATAAAATAATCAAATGCTGGTAGTTAAAATCCACGATGAGCAAATGAATATATCGCTTAATCCTACTCACGAGCAATTTGTTTTATCTAAAATTGAAAGCGGGAAATACGCAAATGCAGACGAAGTAATTGCTGCTGCATTGCAATTATTGGAAGAACAAGAACAATATACTCTTTGGTTAAATGATACTCGCCAGAAAGTAGCGGTTGGTTTAGAAGAGATTGAACGAGGTGATGTTCTAGATACCGAACTTGTTATCAACCAACTCAAAGAGAAATTGCTTCAAAAACGCGAGGCTCAAAAATGAGTAGTTCCACTATCTCTCAAACTGCAAGCAGAGATTTGGTTGAAATTTTAGATTATTTTGCAAATATTAATATTGAAGCTGGAGAACGTTTTATACAGGAGTTTGAGAACAAGTGCAAAAACATTGTTAATTTTCCAAATATGGGACGTAGTTACGAATATATCGCTCCCTTTTTACGAGGAATCCCTATCGATGGTCATATAATTTTTTATCAAGTAATCGACGAGGAAATTACAATAGTCCGTGTTGTAAGTGGAAAACGAGATTTGAAGACATTGTTTTCAAATTCTTAATCTAGTTGTGAATGCGATCGCCTAATTCTATCCCTTACTATAAAATCAGGAATGTGCGTCAGTAAATATAACTGCGATCGCAATTTACCTGTAAAGCAGTGGAGTATTAGTTGGAGAATAAATCTTGCCATAATAACAGCAAACGCCTGATATTATTGCTTATCTTATTTTTGCATCATGAATTGAAGTAATGGAATATAACAATAATCAAATTCAAATCTAATTTTCTTCTTTAACAGCACTTTCATGCCACTTACTTAATATAAAATCAGATAAAGCACTCAAGCCAACAAAAATCAATACACCCAACCCAGTTGTCAGAAATAGTGCTGCAAACATCCGAGGAATTTGTAAGTTGTAGCTAGATATCAAAATCCGGTAAGCAATACCCGATTTTGCACCACCAGTTCCGGCGACAAATTCCGCAACTACCGCACCAATTAATGCTAAACCACCGCTAATTTTTAACCCGCCTAAAAAGTAAGGCATGGCACTAGGTAAACGGAGATATAGTAGTGTTTGCCAGCGAGAAGCTTTGTAAAGTTGGAATAAGTTGAGTAAGTTTCGGTCAACGCTATTCAGTCCTAAAGTAGTGTTGGAGACGATAGGGAAAAAGGCGACTATCCAAGCACAAACTACTAAGGCGGCGAAGGTGTTATTTTTGAGCCAAAGAATTATTAAAGGTGCGATCGCTACTATGGGAGTTGTTTGTAAAATTACCGCATAGGGGAATAAACTGCGTTCAATCCATTTACTTTGAGCGAACAAAATCGCTATTAATAAACCAGAAATTGCCGCAGCAACAAAGGCAACGATTGTGATTTGCAGTGTAATTAATAATGATGGAAAAAGCTCATTCCAGTCACTAATTAAGGTTTGAAATACTAATATTGGCCCTGGCAGGATATAAGGAGGTAAATGCATTACCCGCACCAATATATCCCATAGGAATAATACTAAAATACCAACTGCGATCGGTGCAAAAACATCAGCAGAAATTAATTTTTTCAGTATTTTTTGTGACTGAATTCGACGGATAAACAGCATTTTCAAAAGTTTAAAATTCAATTTAACGTAGACGCGCAGCCGCTTGCCGCAGGCTACCGCAGAGACGCAGAGGGTACAGAGATAAAGAGTAATCTATTTCTTTCTCTCTGCGTTCTCTGTCTTGGAAAGTTCTGATCGGAGGAAACCTCCGCTCAGACTTTCCGCTGCGCTTCTGCGGTTATTTATTTCATAGCTTGGGCTAAATGCAGAGAAATTTCACGGCAATATTGGTTATACACCGATGATGTACGAAAGTCATCATTACGGGGATAGGAAGCATCAATTTCTATATCTGCTACGATACGTCCCGAACTTATCCCCATCACTAGTACCCGATTTGATAAATAGACTGCTTCGTAAATATTGTGGGTGACAAAAACCACCGTCCAGTGCTGTTGACACCATAAATCGAGTAAATCGCTATTGAGTTTACTACGAGTAATTTCATCTAACGCCCCAAATGGTTCATCCATTAACAAGATATTTGGCTGAGTTACTAATGCCCTAGCAATTGATACCCGCATTTTCATCCCACCAGATAATTCGCGGGGATAATTCTCCTCAAAGCCTTCTAATCCTACCAGCGTTAATGTCTGCTGCACCAATTTTTGACTATCTTTTTTAGACATTCCCGCCAATTTTAAGGGTAGGCGTATATTCTCCCAAACGTTTGCCCAAGGCATGAGGGCAGCATCTTGAAAAACAAAAGCCAATTTTCTTGCTTGCTGAGTTATGCCCCAGTCAATATTACCAGAACTCATACGCCCCAGTCCGGCAATCAGGCGCAGTACTGTACTTTTACCGCAGCCAGAGGGGCCGACTAAACTAACGAATTGTGCCTCTGGAATTGCTAAATTCAAGTCTTGCAGGGCAACAGTACCATTGGCGTAGACTTTGCTAATATGACTGAGTGTGATAATGGGACGGTTACTCATGCAAAAAGTTTGGAGAATAACAGCGATCGCTCACCTAATTTTAGATTCTAAATTTTAGATTTTGGATTGAATATTACAAATTTAAAATTTAAACAGGTTGGAAGTCCCCGAATCATGTGTCAAATAAATCTAAAATCCAAAATCCAAAACCCAAAAATTGATTTACTTCTTGTAATAGCCTACCCCTTTATTCACAAATTGCAAGGTATACGCTTCTTTATAATTAACGTTGGGTTGGGAAATCTTAGTATCAACCATACTATCGAAGAGTGATTTCCACTTCTCGTCACTCATTGCCCCAATACCTTGTTTTTCTGCTATGTCAGAAAGAATGATTCCATATTCATTAAGCTTTTGAATACTATAAGCCAGTTGCTCATCTGTCATTTCTGGATTATCTTTTTTAATCAGTTGATTGCCTGGTTGGGGATTTTCTAAATAGCTATACCAACCTTTGATGGAAGCATCAACAAATCGCTGCACTAAATCAGGATTTTTTTCTACGAGTTCTTTTTTGGTTTCAATAGTAGTTGCGTATGGTTCATAACCATAATCTGCTAATAAAAATACCACTGGTTCAAAACCACCCTGCTTTTGAATGGCAAAGGGTTCAGATGTCACATAACCTTGTTGGGCTGAATTTTTATCAATTAAAAAAGGAGCCGGATTAAAATTGTAAGGACGCTTTTGAGCGTCGGTAAAACCATACTTTGCTTCTAGTAAAGGCCAATAGGTAATATTGGCAGAAGCAGAGACATAAATTGGTTTACCTTTAAGATCGGCAAGGGTTTTAATTGCTGTGTTGGGATGGGCGATGAGACACCAAGGATCTTTTTGAAAAATTGCTGCGACTGTGATTTTGGGAATACCCTGTGCAATGGCATTCACGGCATCAATGCCATAACCCATAAAGAAATCTACCGCACCCCCCATCAACAATTGAGTACCACTACCTACCTGGGGGCCACCCATTTTGATGGTGACATCTAAACCGTAGTCTTTGTAAATACCAGTGGCGATCGCCTGGTAGAATCCGCCGTGTTCTGCTTGTGCTATCCAGTTTGTGCCGAATGTCACTTTGTCCAATCCCGAACTGTTAGTTGATGGTTGGTTGTTGTTAGTACAAGCTGCAATCAAGCTGCTAGCAATACAGATAGAACCGTATTGAATAAAATCACGGCGGGTTAGGCGATGAATTGTTGCTGATGAGGGCGAAGACGGATTCATAAAAAAGTATAATGCTCTCTCCTATCTACCGTCGTAGGTCAATCTATATGTACATTCTAGAATCAATTTTTGATTCACCAGCGAATAAGGTTGAATTTCGAGAGCGCGTTTAAAAGCGCGGATTGCCTCACCATACCTTCCTAGTGCTGCATAACACAAGCCCATGCCATGAAGGGCGCCAAAATGTATTGGATTTATCTGCACAACCATCTGACAATCTGCCAGAGATTTTTGATAATCGCCAATGCTGTAATAGAGAAAAGCTCGGCGATTCCAAGCTTCGGCAAAATCTGGCTGTTCTCTGAGAAGTTCCGTCAGCGCTGTTTCGGCTTCAGTAATTTCGCCCGCGTCCAGTAACTTTTGACTGCGGTCAATCCTTTCTAGACCATAGATTCCCTTTTGCTGAAACCAGATTCGCCAGATTTTTCTGGTTGCCTGTTCGCGGACTGTAGCATCGGGATTTTTCAACTCTTCAAGTAAGGAATTAATTGATAAAGAATCCATGAATTTGAGATCAGTGAATATACCTTTATTTTTACTTTCTCACAAAAATTAACCTCTAAAACATTTTTAAAGTCATCTTTAAATTTACGGAGATCAATTGCTATTTATGAATTTTCTGTGTTATTTTTTGTATTCGACAATATGACTAATGCCAAACTCGACATTGAAAGTCACAACTGCTTGTTGGTAAGGATGTCACGCTTTTAAAAATAAAAACTAACTATAGGTAGTTGACAATTCCCTAGTAACTAATAGTTCATAAAAACATTACAAAAATATTCATGACTATGCCAAAGCAAAACGACGTTTCCAGGCATATTGTTCTTACTTCCCATCCTAGTAGCTTTGGCCCTAAGCCAGTTCCCATTCAATGGGGGGCAACCGATCCCATGCAAAGGGGGCCGATTATTGCTACGCTGACCAAGCAAGCACATCGCAACGTCATTGGTACTCACTCTGGCAGTTATGCGATTTATCGTGCTTTAGCAGTGGCTAGCGGTGCTTTGCAGTCAGATCATCGAGCCGATTTAACAAATACATCCCCTGTAGAGCATATCGGCCCTTACCCCAGTTGGTTTGATGCTGAAAAGATAGTTTCCCTAGATCCCTTTGGAGCGATCGCATCTGAGGTATTTTCATCGTATTACCAAGAGGGATATGATATCCGTCCCACCATCGCCATCACAAAAGCTCACATCAATATGCCGGAACTGCAAGATGCAATAGACAAAGGGCGCTTGCAGGTAGATGGCAAAATTATGAAATCAGGTGGTGATTTAGTCGTTACCAAAGCCGCCATTGAACCAGTTTGGTATTTACCAGGAATTGCTAAGCGTTTTGGCATCCCAGAGGCGCAATTGCGGCGTGCTTTATTTGAACAAACCGGCGGGATGTTTCCGGAATTGGTGACGCGTTCGGATTTGGAGGTGTTTTTGCCGCCAATTGGAGGTGTGACAGTGTATATTGTCGGTGATATTGCTGCGATCGCCGATCCTCAAAAACCTGTAGCCGTGCGAGTTCATGATGAATGCAACGGTTCTGACGTATTTGGCTCAGATATTTGCACCTGTCGCCCCTACTTAGTACATGGAATTGAAGTATGCGTCCAAACCGCCCAGGAAGGCGGCGTGGGTGTAATTATTTATTGTCGTAAAGAAGGCCGCGCCTTAGGAGAGGTGACGAAATTCTTAGTATACAACGCCAGGAAGCGGCAAGAAGGAGGCGATCGCGCTGATGCCTACTTTGCCCGCACCGAATGTGTCGCGGGAGTGGAAGACATGCGCTTCCAAGAATTGATGCCAGATGTCTTACATTGGCTCGGCGTCACCCGCATTGACCGTATGGTGTCCATGAGTAATATGAAATACAATGCCATCACCCAGGCGGGAATTGAAATTGTAGAAAGAATACCAATCCCAGAAGATTTAATTCCCCAAGATGCACGGGTAGAAATCGAGGCGAAAAAAGCCGCTGGATATTACACTACAGGCGATGTGTTAGATGCTGATGGCTTAGCTGAGGTGAAAGGGCGAGGCTTGGTAGAGTAGGGAGATGGCAAGATGGGGAAGTGTGGGGAGTGTGGGGAGTGTGGGGAGTGTGGGGGGTGTGGGGAGTGTGGGGAGTG
>JAVRCH010000048.1:0-77475 GCA_034530795.1 Nostoc sp. DedQUE12a | reverse complement strand
AAGGTATAAAGCCCCTGTTTTTCAAAATGGAGAACAAAAAAGAAGATTGAGGAGATACATAGTGCGATAAAAATTGCCGACTCCATGCTTGAAACCCCTGTTTTGAAATTGCTGGTTCCTTTCCCCTTTCCCCTTTCCCCTTTCCCCCTCTTTTTCATCTATTGCTTATTATCTATTCACTGCTATATCTGTAAAAATATTTTTTTAAGATAATAAAGATTAAGTGAAGTAGATTTGATTCTTGGATAAAGTATATCTGAATTTATGAAAAAGATATTAAAAAAAGATTTACAAATGTACTAATATTTTTTTAAACTTCTACTAAGGTTATTTGATTTTCTGGTTTGGAAACAAGTGGTCTCAAGGAAAAATATCAAAAATTACTGGATTTCACTTTCTGTTGAGTTGTTCCTATTTTGAACGATGTTTTGAAGGATGATGTTCAAATTCATGTACAAGCAAAAATCGAACCCAAAAAGAAGGCATCTGTCTGTAAGAAATTACAGCGAATTTGCACAATCAAACTCAAAAGTCAAGAGATTTTATTTAGCACTTAAGCGACTAACTCCCAGTTGGCAAGCCTGCTTACCTTTAGCCTGTCTGATTGTATTGGGCTGGGGTTATGCCGCAGTTGCCCAAACTCCAGCCGCCGGCCCAACCACAGCAGAACTCAAAGTTGCTCTCGATACACTGTGGGTTGCGATCGCGGCATTTTTAGTATTCTTCATGAACGCTGGTTTTTGTATGTTAGAAACCGGCTTCTGTCGCCAGAAAAATGCAGTCAATGTTCTTGCCAAAAACTTGATTGTATTTGCTCTGGCCACCGTCGCTTTTTGGGCAATTGGTTTTGCTTTCATGTTTGGCGACGGCAATGGTTTCATAGGATTGAATGGATTTTTTCTATCAGGAGAAGATAACAGTCCGGCAACAGGAGATGCGTATAAAGGTGTCTTCAGTGCCCTGAGTTGGGCTGGCGTACCCCTAGCTGCAAAGTTTTTATTCCAGTTAGTATTTGCTGGGACAGCAGCAACAATTGTTTCGGGTGCGGTTGCTGAAAGAATTAAATTCATTGACTTCCTCATTTTCAGCCTCTTACTTGTAGGTATTTCCTACGCTATTACCGGACACTGGATTTGGGGCGGTGGTTGGCTGGCGAAAAACGGTTTCTGGGATTTTGCTGGTTCTACGGTGGTTCACTCAGCTGGTGGCTGGGCAGCTTTAATGGGAGCAGCATTTCTCGGCCCCCGCATTGGTAAATATCAAGACAAGCAAGTTGTTGCCCTACCCGGCCACAACATGAGTATTGCCACCTTGGGTTGTTTAATTCTTTGGTTGGGCTGGTTTGGTTTTAACCCCGGCTCAACAATGGCTGCCGATCCTAGTGCAATCACTCACATTGCTTTAACAACCAACATGGCTGGCGCAGTCGGTGGTATTGCAGCCACAATTACAGCTTGGCTTTACTTAGGAAAGCCAGACCTGTCAATGATTATCAATGGTATTTTGGCTGGCTTAGTTGGGGTTACAGCCTCTTGTGCCTTCGTCAGTATTGGTAGTGCTTTCATTATCGGTTTAATTGCTGGAGTAATCGTAGTTTTCTCTGTCACATTCTTTGACAAACTTGGCATTGATGACCCAGTAGGAGCTACCTCAGTTCACTTAGTTTGCGGTATCTGGGGAACTCTAGCAGTTGGTCTGTGGTCTGTTGGCCCTGGTGTTTACTCTTGGTATGGTGAGGGACTTGGCCCAGCCAAAGGTTTATTTGCAGGTGGTGGTCTTGGACAGTTGGGCGTTCAATTACTGGGTATTATCTCAGTAGGTGGCATCACTGTTTTACTCAGTAGTATTTTTTGGTTAGTTCTTAAAGCTACTTTAGGTATCAGAGTATCCAAACAAGAGGAATTAGAAGGCTTGGATATCGGGGAACACGGCATGGAAGCTTACAGCGGATTCTTAAAAGAAGCTGAGGCAACTGCGTTTTCTGAAGGAGAAAATTCAATTGGAAAATTTTGAACTTTCCCCTGACTAAAGTTAAAGGGATTCTAAATTGTTGCTACGAGGTACGGCATATATCTGTACCTCGTAGTTTTTTATAGTAGTGAATAGGTAATACCAATTCTTTGTGAAGCTGCACATTATTTTTACCCCTCCCAACCTCCCCGATGCTTTGGGGAGGTGCCGCAGGCGGTGGGGTTATTTCTATGCGTCTTCATATTAAATTGGTATAAGAGGCTTAAAAGTCTAGAAAAGTAAAGTAATCTTTGAGTTGGATAATTTAATTTTCCTGTTTGATTTGACTTAACGTAGATAAATACTTCTTAAAGCGATCGCCAAGTTGTTCCACTGTCAAATTTTGAGTCCAATATTCCACTAAGGCGTGACCAAATGCCCAGGCATTTTGTTCGGCTGAACCGGAGTTTTCTAACAGCAACGGCCACAAAGATAGTAAATCAAAATTCAGCGGGTTAGAGCTACCTGTATTCAACAGCGAGAAAAGCTCATAGGCCATTTGGAGTTTACCAATTACAATTGGTAGCTGTTCCACGGGAATTTGTTCTGCTAACACATAAGCTAAGGTTGGAGATCCAGTTGATAAGGTAGAAATAAACTGAAGAACTGGACTTTTGAGCAGTGATGCTAATCCCTTGGTTGTCGCCATTTGAAAAGTGTACTGGTCGATGATTTTCGCAGCAGCAACGGTGCGGGCTTCGAGGTTACGCAAAAACCGAGCTAGACGGAGTTGTTTTGCAGGGGCGATCGCATTTACTAATCCCAACGATAGCGCTTCCACTCCCCAAGCAACTCGATTTGTTTTACTATCAGTCGTAACTATCGGGAAAACTAAATTGCAAAATTCACCCAGTAGTTTAGCGCGATATTCAGTAGCTTCACGAATCGCAATTTCCTTGGGACGATTGCCCCATTCCCAATCATAAGGCGGTTGCCATTCGCGGATGGGACGCAGACGATCTACCTGAGTCACAACTGCGATCGCTGGTAAATCTGTAATTTCCGCTTTCATGTCTTGGAGAAAGTCTACATCCATTTGCAAGGCAGGATCTAGCGCTGGGGTCGCTAACAACAATAAATCTGCGTTGGTTGCATAATCAAGCACTAAATTTCGGAAATCTGTACGGTTGACTTGTTCGTAACCAGGTGTGTCTAAAAGCGTCAAGGTTTCCCCAGTTTGAGACTGCCATTGGTAATTTTGAATGCGATCCGTACTAGGCAAAACATCAACGGCTGCGAGATCTGCTTGAAATAGGGTGTTAATTAAGCTGCTTTTTCCCGAACCCGTGCGTCCTACCAGCAGAATATTGACGGGTTTTTGTTCAACCACCTCGGCTGGTTGCGCTTGAGTGAGGATTTCTTTGAGTGTTTGGGTTTTTGCTTTGGGTAGGGTTGGGGTAGTTGGAGATACTGAAATTGGTAATGTACTACTACCGTAAAGGGCGATCGCTTGCTTGCATAAATTCCTCAGGGCAACTTCCCGGAATAATTGGCTCAAATTGACCAATAATTGCTCAGTTGCGCGGTTACTTGAACCTTGGCTAACTTGTTTTGCTACCGCCGCTACTGGATTTAATAGCCACTGTGCCCAGTTCCAAGCTTTCCAGAATTTCCGGGCAGATGGTTCCAACTTACGGTAGACTTCGTAGGCTTGGTATGCTTGTCCGACTGTTACTTGATTAAGCACGGGGGATAAATTTTGCATCCACAAATCCACGTCATCCACCGTTCCCCGAATCAGCCCGTAAGCTTGGGGTACGTAAATATTCAGTAGCGGATATTGAACTTGAGGATTGTAAATATGAGCGATCGCTACAACTAAATCTTGACACCGCGTCCAAAAAGTTTGCCAATCTTCCCAAATCGGGCGATCGCTTTGTGCAACTTGCAAAATCTCTTGCAGTGCTGCTTGGGCTTGCTTAGTCGTGTCACCTCCTGCTGAGACTACCGTATCTTCTGCCGCCGATTCTAATTCTTGGTGAAATTCGGTTAGTACAGCTTCTACCTGTTGTAGGGCGGGTTGAGTCCATTTGACTAACAGCCAACGCCAGCCAACAAATAAAACAGTAAACACAGCCCAAATCCAATTAATCCCCCACGCATGGATTTGCAAACCGGCGGATACCAACAAGAAAATGATAATGAAAGCGATCGGTATTGCCAACACAACCCATTGCCACAGCTTTAATCGCACCATTGCCCTATACCTTTTAAGTTTTTGTAAAAATCTCTCTTGTAAAAAGTTTATCGTTTTCAATTTGGACAGGATAAAGCGATCACTCTATTGGCATAGTTGCTGAAGCTGGCAAGAAAGTTATGAATAATACCAATTTATGCTTCAATTGAATTCAGAATTCGGAATTCTGCTAATTAATTATATTTTTCCCTGTGCCCGAAGATAATTTAAAACTTTTTCTACACACTGAGCTACAGTTTCTTTGTGAGTTTTGAGAGTTATATCTGGGTTTAAAGGCGGTTCGTATGGAGAAGAAATTCCCGTAAATTCAGCAATCTCTCCAGCTAAAGCTTTTTTATACAAACCTTTAATATCTCTTGTGATACAAACTTCCAAAGGAGTATCAACAAAAATTTCGATAAAATCGGGAATTTCAAATTTGAGTTGTTCGCGGCTATCTCGATAAGGAGAAATTAAAGCCACAACAGTATTAATTCCATGTTTATTTAAAAGTCCACAAACAAAACCAACTCTAGCAACATTGGTATTTCTATCTTCACGAGAAAAACCTAAGCCTTTAGAAAGATTAGTGCGGATGATATCACCATCTAAATATTCACACGGAACTGATAATTGCTCTAGTGCTTTAATTATTTCTATTCCTAAAGTTGACTTTCCTGCCCCAGATAACCCAGTTAACCAGCAAGTGAAACCCGGTGATTTCAAGTTATTCATATTTTAAAAAGTATTATTACAATTTGAATATTCCGTTTGGTTTGAGGAGCGATCGCCAACCCTCTGTTTAACATAATTCAAGCGCGATCGCCACTACCTTAACAACTATTTCCGGAATACTTGCTCTATCCCAAAATATTCAGTTACCCTACCTGAAGCCAACTTCTCTGGGTGTAGCTTCTTCAACCAGCCTACGCAACTTCAGGTTTTTGTCTCTAACACCAAGTCTATTGTTTTATAATTACAATAGTTTTCACCTATTTTGACCACAATCTTGTTTCTTGTTTGGCGTCAAATAAAAATAATGTGGTTTATTTCCCACAAAATCACTGTAAAATATCCTTTTACTAAAACTGATTAGTTAGAATAATGAACGCTGATTCGAGTCATCGCTACGATCAAAATATTTTGATTCAAGCTATACATACTGCCGTCAAAGGCAGAGCTAGATATAAAGTCAGTGGACTGAAGCATTCTGATAGTCTCAAAAAATACATAGTATCAAGATTATCACAGGAGAAAATAATTGCTCAATTCCAGGTTAATGATTTGACAGGAAATGTTCTTGTAATTTTTAATCAAGATTTGAGCCCAAATGCGATCGCCTTAATTCTCCAAAATATTGTTTTAGATTACACAAAAAAATTCAATAAACTACTTATACCAAAAGTTGATATCAATGAAAAGCCTAAAACTTTACCTATATATACAGTAAACAATCAGCTTATTCAATTATCTGGAGCTATTTTTTCCCTAGCTCTTTGTAGTGCATTGTTGCACAGATATGGTCTCGATCACATTATTTTGCTAGCAATCCAAAAGCTGCATACTCCACTTCTTGATCGGCTCATTGTTGGTATAACTTTTTTTGGTGAACCACTGGTTTTACTATTAATTAGTTTAGGAGTAGAAATTAATTGGTTATCTAATAACCGTCGCTGGCAAGCAACTACTTTGGGTATAGCTACCAGTGGTGCAATGGTTTTAATGGCATTGCTAAAAGTACTTTTTGGTAGGGCGCGTCCAAGGCTGTGGAAGTGGATTATTAATGTCGGTCACCCCAGCTTTCCCAGTGGTCACGCCATGCTGTCTTTAGTCGTTTACGGTCTTATAGCCTACATTTTCGCTAAGCAATATCCTCAAAGGCAAAAGCAAATTTTCACGTTGGCTGCTATTTTAATTATTGCCATCGGTTTTAGTCGGCTTTATCTAGGCGTTCATTGGCCGACAGATGTCTTTGTTGGTTATGCCGTAGGTTTATTATGCTTAGTCGCCTGCATAATTACCTTAGAATTAGAAGAAAAATATCTTGCTTATGAGTAAATTTGTTGCTAATGAATTCACAGCGATCGCTAATCATTTATTAATTAGGTTAAAAGGAAAAATTAATCCCAATTTATTCTTCCTTTGGCTATTGCCCTCTACCTAGCTCAGTAATTTTCCTTGTTTATATGTATATTTTATTGCGACTTTAACATTATGTTTATAATTAATGCATTTCAATTAGCTAAACTTCACATTTTAGAGTAAAATTTATTTCTTCATGGTTAATCGAGAAATATAGCATTTATCTTCATTATTTCTTAAATGCAATTTCATTGATTCTACCATTGTAGTAACAGCATAAAAAACTGATATTAGAAAAGTAGTTGTAAAAACATAGTTTGTTGAATCATGAATAAAAAATGGGCTGTTAAACGATTTACAATCAATCTGGCATCAGAAGAGGCACAGAAGCTTGAGCAATACTGCTCAACCACAGGGAGACCAGCAACCGATGTCATTCGGGAGTTAATTCGCTCTCTTTCTACTAGTGAGGAAAAATTGTCTCAAAAATAGAGCGTATTTGTTGAGCTAAGGAATAGGCAATAGGAAAGATTAATTTCAAAATTTCAAGCCTCTCCCCTATTAGGAGAGAGGCTTAGACAGAGGTTTTGCAGAACTTATAAATCTTCAACCGGCCTGATATTTAGAGGAGATCGCATGATTCGTTGCAGCGATGCCAAAGGTAGATAGAACTGTCAAGCCAATAGTATCGCTCTAATTCGTACATCAAAAGCGATGTCTGACGACAAGACGCTCCGCCTCTACGCCACAAAGTTTATCTATTACGTAGTAGGCAAGTCTCCTTCAGGTAAAATATTATCTATACTAAGTACCCAAGGTATACCTTTGTCAATTGGAGAACTAACAGTAATTCTAGCTCTGTTGCTAAACTGTTTTAACTTCTCAGCAAAATCGGGAACAGTTTTCATAATGTTGCGATAACTTTGCATATCGTGACAAATCATAATTAATATCAGAATGCCACTATTGATTTGGAAATACCAATGACAGCTAGATAACAAGATGCGTGTCATATTGTCACACGCCAAGAAAAAGCTTTTTTTAGTTGCTTCTTCAAGTTGTCTGAATAATATTTCACTGACTCTTATTGTTTGATTTGAAGGCAAATCATCTGGAGGTAGACAAGATTTATTCATAGAACTTTAGCCAGTGGCAAAGTACGACAATGATTCTTTGCACAAATATTGCAGAAAAATTCAGCCTTCACATAGGAATCCTAATTTGATTGGGTGAAAAAACTCGCCATCAACTGGAAAAAGCTGATTCCCTACCTGTAGATACACAATTAATCGCGTACCCACTCCCTATTCTCTGACGGGGAAATCAAATTAGACTGCCATAGCCGATTGTGCAATAGATATGTGCATATTCGTTTAACTGAAGCAGTAATTTTTAGTGAGGCAAAATTTACCCCAAAGAGCGAAATTGGTTGGTTGTGTATTCTTTAGGACTTATATGCTTTGGCCACATAGGTTAGGCAGTATTAATTGCTCAGAGCAATGAAGTAAATGGGTTTATACTTACCTTACTACTCAGCACTTTGCTATAACTCATCTATCAAGCATCAAATCCTAAACCTATTTATAAAACTGTGTTCAACGCTACCTTTTGCTAAAAAATTTGGTAAAAACACAAATATGAAATAAGTTTTTTATTGGTGATGGTTAGCGAGTTTTGAGCATAATCAACAGCTAAAAAACAGCCTACAGCAAAAAAAATTGCGCTTTGCAAGAAATTTTGCAAAATGTGTGATATTGTTTGAATATAGGGAATCAAAACAGCGAAAGTATAGTTATGTTCTTCAACGTGCTTTCGCCTGAACAGATTTAGTTAGATCCGCTGGTTTTTTTGATGTTTTGTGATTGTCGGTTTTAAGACGAGAACCAGCGAACGCTGGCATCCTCAACTGTGAGTAACTTCACTAAAATCATGTCTGCATTGCATAGTTTATGGCGAGGTGAGGCAACATTGCATGTTTGTAACGAGCTTCTAAAGTAGATTGCAATTATGGTTGGTTGTGTACTTAAGGGAAAACTCTGCATAAATTTGAATTACTGTTGCGATCGCTGTTGTGGTATTCTGGATTTTGCGAAAAAGTTGAGTGGTTCTTCAAAATAGGTTTACTGTTTTTGTCGCTCAAAATCAGAAAAATCCTTAGATTTTCTGACTTAGACATTATCTTAAGTATGGTGATGATGCACTGCGGATACGTAACCTCCAAGCTTTAGGCGATGGCTAGACCCATCGCAGGCATCGCATGATTGATAAGCGATCGCGCTATACTAAACTAATCCTTTTTCGGCATCACGGGAGCTAAAAAATACTTCATAAAGGGTGTTTTACTCCTGAATTCTGAATTCTGCTAGAAGCCAGATTTGGTGAAAAATAAAATTAAAAATTTAATTGTATTTAACAGTTAAAGAGCAGTAATTTTGCTTTAGACTACTTAAGAGATTATCTGCTGGAAAGGAATTTGAACTATAAACTCTGTTCCTTTTTCTGGTGTCGAAAAAAATTCTAACTTGCCGCCATGTTTTTCAGTAATAATTTGATAGCTAATAGCCATTCCCATCCCTGTCCCCTTACCGATAGGTTTTGTTGTAAAGAACGGATTGAAAATCTGTCTCTGAATCGCTTCAGGAATTCCAGTACCATTATCCGCGATCGCAATTTTTACCCACTCTAAATCAACAGCAAAAGTACGAATTGTGATGCAACTCGGATTTTCCTGAATTTCTTGATAAGTCCGTTTGGCATTGAATTCTTCGAGCGCATCAAGGGCATTTGCGAGAATGTTCATAAACACCTGGTTAAGCTGTCCGGGGTAGCATTCAACAGGGGATAAATTGCCGTAGTCTTTGATGATTTGAATTTCTGGGCTTTTATCATTAGCTTTGAGGCGGTGCTGCAAAATCATCAAAGTATTGTCGATCCCTTCATGAATATCCACCGCTTTGAATTCACTTTCATCCAAACGCGAAAAGTTACGCAGTGACAGCACAATCTCCCGGATGCGCTCTGTCCCAATATTCATCGACTCTAGTACCATAATCGCATCTTTTTCAAGAAACTCTAAATCGATGGTTTGGCGTTCGGTTTGAATTTCAATTGGTGGGTTAGGGAAGTAATGGTGATAAAGCTGAACCAGACGCAGCAAGTCATGGGTATATTCCTTGATATGGCTGAGGTTGCCGTAAATAAAACTAACGGGATTGTTAATTTCGTGAGCAATACCCGCCACCATTTGACCCAGGGCAGACATCTTTTCGCTTTGAATCATTTGGGCTTGCATCTTATGTAAACTATCTAACGTATTTTCTAGCTCTTGGCTTCTTTGCTGTAAGTTGGTTTGTGAATTTTCTAACTCACAAATAACTTTTTTGAGTAAAAATTCCTTAGTAGCAATGTCAGATTCTAGCTGGCGACGTTCATTTTCGCAGCGTTCTAACTTTTTTCGCAAGATGCGATTTGTTTTTTCCAAATCTTGGATCTGTATGGAATTGTCTTGGTTATCCATACATCACTCATTTTGTTCCCATTAGCAATGTCACAAAAGTTTTATTGTGAAATTGCGTTTGACCTCCGCCAACCAAAGGAGCAATTTCACCGTAAGCGTAGAAACCGCAGCAAGGTAATGCTTTAGGTAAATGAGTTTTCACAAGCTGATATTCAACTCTTGCAAGAGTACCCAGAATTCGCCGCCGGGCTGCACAGGAAATGAGCAAGGCTGCTGTTGGCTCCACACCAGGATAATTGGTGAGAGCATTCTTTAAAGATGCTTCAGAAGCTAATATAATATCATTACGAGTTGCATCAGTAATTTGGACAACTGCCTGTTCAGGAATATCTGAAAAGAAAGTCACACTACCAGACTGTTGATCGTAGCCATTGGGCGCGCGCATGTAAAAATGTTCTTCATCCTCAAAAACTGCCAGAGCATGAATCGCATAGTTAGCGGCAAATCGTTCTTCTCCGAGATAGTGTTGATAGAAATCTAAGGCACGCTGTCCATCAATTTCATAAACTACATTGCCATCTACTTTTGTGACACGACTACGTTGACTGATAGGATTCCAACCACTAGCCACTCCGTAAGAAAATAATAGTTTTCCAGAGAATAGCAGCACTGGTACTGAATCACTTAAGACTTCACCCTGAAAGAATTGGTAGGTCTTGTCAAAGGTATAATCATCGGCGGACATTCCCCCAATAATCGGAATATGCGCTCCCAGGCTTTGTTTTAAACCCTCTAAAATCAACACCCCATTGCTCGTTAAACTATCGGGAAAAGTCAGGCATAATTGTGGCGCAGATGTACCCTTTGCCATTGCTTGGGCGATCGCTTGTTGGGCTGCAAGGGCTGGATTTTTGGATGCTCCTCGCCCAATACCTGCTCGAATTTCCACTTCGTCTGTAGCAAACAGCATTAAGGTTAAAGAATCTTGTTGAAACTCCAGAATTGAGGATATTTCGCCATTTGTAGTTCCACCAATTAACTCAATTCCGGGGAAAGCATCTTGAATGCGTTGCAAAATTAATGCGTGGTTAAAGTCAATAGCCGTAAATAAGAGTCCTGCTTGAGGAATTAAGCCGCCAAGGGAAGACCTACATTCTTGAAGAACTTCAGCGATCGCGTTTTGAGAATCAGGATCGTCACTATGACCTACAACAACTTGAAACACAGCTACCTCATTGTCAGTTTGAAGATTTAGTGTGTTAGTCCAATTCGGATGGCATAACTTTACAACCTACAATTAGATTTCCCACTTACATCAACTAAATCTCAATTCAGCTAAATTTTTTTCATTTGGTAAACTCTTGCAACCTGAGTTTGTTTTAGATTTAAGTCAAGTTTGGTAAGGAAGAAATTTCAAGGCATAAGAGTTTCAAGTATACATTATGGGCAAACTAACCTAGCGGACAAATAGTCTCTACATCACTAGGAAAATACTATAGCAATCCTAAATCATTTGTGAGAAATTACCGTACTCATTGAGCTTAGGTAAGTCAAAAATTTGACCATTGATTGCTAGCTCAAATAATGCCTTGACTATAGAGAAAGAATGGCAGAAAAAATAGAATTCTCTAATCAATTTTTTCGCTTGTAGCCAAATATCTTCTACAGGATTTTGTTGTGGAGCATTTGGGGCAAACCGTTTACAATTTATCAACCATTGTTCTTTTTCTAGCTCTCGATTCAAAGAATCTAAATAGTCTTGAATTGCAGCAGAACGATGGTAACTCGCACCGTCCCAAATAATTAAAAGGTTAGCTTCTGGACGCTGTGAGCGAAGATATTCCAAAAAATTTATTGTGTTTTGCGAGTCGCCTTTTTTAGCTGCCTAGGTGATAAATTCGTGGGTTTTGTAGTCTAAAGCACCAAAATATGTTTGCTTTTCACGAGCGTTTACAATTGGAACTGATATCCGTTCGCTAGTTTTTCCCCAAATATATCCACATATGTCACCCCACAATAGATGACATTCATCAACCATGAATACTACTAACTTTCCTGACCGGAGGCGGAGCGTCTCCGGCTCCGCTCGATTTCAGAACCTCTGGCTTCGAGCAACTCACGGATTTCTTTTTTTTTGATGCTACTAGTTCTTCATCATACTTGAGATTGTGAGCTTGAGTTTTCTTCCAACTAATACGTGCTTCGTTAAATAAATCGTAGTAGCTTTGCTTAGACTCAAAAGCGACCCCATATTTTGACGCAATATAGTACTCTAATTCATTAAGAGTCGATGATTCTTTTGTTAAGAGCCATTCGATTATCTCCACGCGTTGCTGTTGGTTCAAAATTCCAGTGCTTCCTTTATGTGCTAACTTTAAACCCTCAACTCCATGAAGAAAAAATGCCTTTTTACACTTACTGATAAAACTAGATGAAACGCCTAGTATTGGCATAATTGCCTCATGCTTGTATCCTGAGAGTAACATCTTGACTGCAATCGCTCGTTTGACCTCACGCTTGTCTTGGCTATTTTCGATAAACTCTGTTAGCGATCGCATCCACATTGCCACAACCCCTTCATAGCCGCAAATGTTACTTATCTTTTTTTCAGTATTTTCTCACGAATGATTCAGGATTGCTATATTTGTATCCTAATAACAACCCTGAATGGTTGCTTCAACATAAACTGGAACTTCTTAAGTTCATTAAAAACAAGCTTGGTTGCCATGCTTCCAACATTGAGGTTATTACACAAGACAAAAGCTAAATTGAGGTTTAGCATTCAATAGCTTCCCATAAACTATTAAAATAGGGACTGAGAAATAAATCTCAGTCCCGAAAAAAAAGCGGGCTAACCGCTAATGTCTGGTTAACCCGTGCAGCTTTGGGAACGCGCAGAGAAATGGTTATTGTAATACCAACTTCACATTGGCGTTTTGCAGACCGCGCTGTTTTACTTCAGCCAAGGTCTTGTTAACAGCATATTTTTGGTTAATGGAGTTGATCAACTCGGTTTGGTTGTGCTTCTTAGCAACGCCCCACAGGTCAGCGATTAGGTCAAAAGAACCATCGCTGTTGCGAGACCAGCCGAGGTCATATTCGCCTTCCAATACGGCAACGATATCGGAACGAACGCGCTGACCGTTATAACCACGTACATCAGCTTCTGTTTTTACGCTGATACCGAGGTCGCGCAAGGAAGCTTTGAGGATTTCGGCATCGGTGATTTTGGTACGCAGGGTGCTAAAGTGAGACATTTGGGTTTCCTCCAATGAGAAGATTGAGAAATACGACAACGGTTTGTTTTGGACGAAGCCGCACTTAGCAGGAGGCGGCTTTTTTCATAACTGCTAGCCTTAAAGCTAGCCTTTCCCCCTGGGATGGCAGAGGAAAGCTTTTAAAACTCCATTCGCTGATATTCAGCAACGGAGGATGCTGCGGGACGCGCTCGCTGTCTGGCCCAATCTCTCAGAGCCGTTACCTGTTCTTGCATCGTTCGAGACAGCGGCAATGTTGCCTTTAGCGCAGCAATAATATCTAGTTGTGTGAACTCCCGATCTTGGGCGAAAGCTTCATACATCGCCGCAACGATCGCTTGTTCAATTTCTGCACCGGAAAAGCCATCAGACATCTTAGCTAATTGCTCAAGGTCAAATCTAGAGATGTCTTCGCGGCGTTTGCTTAGGTGAATATTAAAAATATCTTGGCGTTCTTCTGGAGTTGGCAAGTCCACAAAGAATATTTCATCAAAGCGCCCTTTTCTCAAAAATTCCCCAGGTAACCGTTCCACTCTGTTAGCGGTTGCCATAACAAACACTGGAGATTTTTTATCTTGCATCCATGTCAGAAAAGAACCGAAGATTCTACTTGAAGTCCCGCCATCAGAATCCGAGGAGCCTGCACTACCAGCAAAAGATTTGTCCAATTCATCGATAAACAAAATTGCTGGCGAAATAGATTCTGCTGTTTTTAAGGCGTTACGCAAGTTTGCTTCACTTCGTCCCACCATAGAGCCATCATACACTCGCCCCATGTCCAAACGCAATAGTGGTAAACCCCACAGGCGAGAAGTCGTTTTTGCAATCAATGACTTACCACAACCCGGAACTCCTAGAATTAACATCCCTTTTGGTTGAGGCAAACCATATTCTCTCGCTCTTTCTGTGAAAGCGTTAGAACGTTGCTTGAGCCATTTTTTTAGCTCTTCTAAGCCACCTACTGCATCAATGGTTTCATCTTCTTCAATGTACTCTAAGATACCATTGCGTCGAATCAGTTGCTTTTTCTCAGATAAAACGATATCTACTTCATCTTCCGTCAAGCGCCCCGTAGTTACCTGCGCCTTTCGGTAGACTTTTTCAGCTTCATCTTTGGTTAGACCCAAAGCTGCTCTGAGAAGCTTTTCTCTAGCCTCTGTTGTCAACCGCCGCCCACGATATTGGTCTATGTGATAAGTTAGTACTTTATTCAACTCAGCCATATCTGGCAGCCGAAAATCAAGGACTACAACTTCTTTTTCCAGTTCTATAGGTACTTGCTGCATCGGCGACATCAAAATGATGTTCTTTTGTGTACCTTTGAAGCTGGCGATCGCATCGCGTAACGATCTAGTGGTTGCAGGCGCATCAATAAACGGATGTAAATCTTTAAGAATAAATATACTGGGTTCTTTTTGCCGGATAATCCACTCTATCGCCGCCTCTGGAGATACGGTATTATGCTGGGTGACATTCCGGGGTTGACCGTACTCAACAATGCCGTGTGTTACTGTCCAAATGAATACTCGGCGCTGAGGTTTCAACATCTGGGCAGTAGTGGAAATCGCTTGCTCAGCCCGCTCTTCCTCGGAGGTCACAAGGTAGATTAAAGGGTATTGAGCTTGAATTAGGATATTGAGCTCTTCTTTCATACATCGACCTACTTGAGACCTAATAGAGACAGTACAGACATTGCTTTTAGTAAAGGCAACCGAAATGATGAATTATTCATTCATCATTCCTATCTAGCAAGGAACCAACTCTTCCTCACCCTTGGGATGGGTTTCATCTTCATCCATTTCATCAATGGAAAGATGCTCTTGACCAACTACTCCTGGTTGATTGCCTAAAGTAACCAGTTCCCCATCACGTAAGACTAGTGAGCTATTACAAGTTGGGCATGAATAAACTCTATGAGTCCGCCCATAAGATGAAGCTTCGACTTCATCAACTAAATCTGAATTAGACAGGTAAAAAATGAGGGCACGTTCGGCAAGATCTGACATTGGTTCGCAATCGACTGCTGAACGAATCTTCAGTTTTCTGTGCAACTCTGGCGATAAATACAAAGTGACCTTTTGCTTAGTTTGCGTTTGCATATAACTCTTTAACGGTCTTACCCGGGTATGTATATCAAGTTATCGGTTCTTCTATTCTT
Organism: Nostoc sp. DedQUE12a; assembly: GCA_034530795.1. Lineage (GTDB taxonomy): Bacteria > Cyanobacteriota > Cyanobacteriia > Cyanobacteriales > Nostocaceae > Nostoc. Next base: position 62,335 of record JAVRCH010000048.1, on the reverse strand, counting down.
TGTCAAGACAGTAAAACGTTTTGACGCCATTTTCGTTACATTTCTTTACGTTGAAGATAAAATACTGCTGATAACTAGCCAGTTCGAGATTTTTTCGGTAATGGGAATTAGTAATTAAGGCTTATTTTTTAATTACTTGGAGCATCAGCGGATTAAAGTTGAATACCTTTCCAGTTGCGAACAACTGATATCCACAAGAGATTCCGGCAAATGACACTAGCATCGAAAAGAGTGACACTGAGCCGATTACAACACCACTAGCGATGAATAGAGCGATTCCTATACTAATTAGTACCCATCCCAGTTTACGATTATCGCGCCCGCCCCAATTTAGAGCTACTACACCTACAATACACAGCAAAATCCCAGGTGTACTGCGTAAGTAGACGCTGACATAAATACTTGTACTTAAAAATGTAATCCCTGCAAGGATTAGCCCTAAACCAATAAGCTTACTAACAAGGATTATTCGCTCGTCCTCTTCGTTACTGACGGTTGGTGCTGTAATTTTTGTTGGGGCAGAGTTGGGTGTAGGATTTTGTGTCGTAGATGCAGAGTGTTGCCGCACCCTAAACATGAAGGTTATTTTATCTCCCTGCCCAAGGGAAACTCTGTCTCCTGGATGCAGTGGACAAAAAACTTGAGGTTTAAGTTTGGCGCCGTTAATATACGTACCATTAGAACTGCCCACATCGGTGATATGGTATTCATTCCTATTTACCCAAATTTTGGCGTGGATGCGAGATACCACATGGGAATCTGGGAAGCCAGAAACATCAATATCTGGCGATTGTTGGTCGTTTGGCTTACCGATGCAAATTACAGAAAGATTTGCTGGAAATTGCAAAGATGTGTTGGTTTGGATGTGAAAAAGCTCCAAAGTTGACTCAGCTGGCTGAGATGCACTGTACATAAATTGTGTGATAAAGCACCTTATATAAGCTTCTCTACTGAAAACTCAAAAGAGAATAGTAAATATTCTGAAAGAATATTGAATTTATGATGAGAGTTTTATGGTGCGTTTATTCAGCAGTTTCTTGATTTGGGAATAATAACCTGTAAATTAGCGAAGGTATCGATTTGAGTTTCTGGTATTTGTATAAAATCAGTGACTTTGGCGAAATGCGTAATGTAAATGGTTACTGCTCATAAAACCTGTATGGGGCAAAAAATTTATCCGTTTGCCGCCAGCTTTAGCAGGGCCATAGCCCTGTTGACAATCGTGTGGGGTTGTAGTGCGACTGATTTTAACGTCGAAGCGATCGCTTGGAAAACTTATAGCAATTCCCGTTATGGTTTTGAGTTTCCATATCCCAGTAATTGGAGTTCTTTGCCAGCCCCAGAAAACAATGATGGAATTACCTTTATTTCAGACCAAAACAAGGCACTGGAAATTCGGGGCTGGGCAAGTCAACAGCTATTAAATTCGATTGACAAAGACCGAGAGTCAAACAAAAAGATACAACCCAACTTTCAGACTGCTCAAGGAATATCTGGCGTGCTAGTTGTAGAAAGCGATCGCCAAGCAACTTCAATGACACTGACACTAACTCAAAATCAAGTCAAATACTACTGGCAAGGACGAAGCAACAGCCAAGAATTTCCAAATTACTACCGTTTGTTCTATTACATTGCCCAGCAGTATCGGATTCCGAAGTCTTGAATTATGGAGCATGGGGAAATGGGGAGATGGGGAGAGATGAGGAGATGGAGGAGTGTGGGGAGTGTGGGGAGTGTGGGGGGAAAGATTTCTTCCCCATCTTCCCACACTTCCCACACCTCCTATACCTCCTACACTTCCTGCTTGCCCCATGCCCAATGCCCAATGCCCAAAATCCACATCTCTTTCAGAATGATGATTGAGAGGGGACACAAACCTGATAGATTTAGCTATCAGCGAGTAAAAACTGGTGAAGATGAAAGTCCTGGTTATTGGTGGCGATGGGTATTGCGGTTGGGCAACTGCCCTTTACCTTTCCAATCGAGGTTATGAAGTTGGAATTTTAGATAGTTTGGTGCGGCGGCACTGGGATAATGAACTCGGTGTTGAAACTCTCACGCCGATCGCACTTATCCAGCAACGCCTCCAGCGCTGGCAAGATTTGACTGGCAAATCTATCGACCTGTTCATTGGCGATATTACTAATTACGAGTTTCTCAGTAAAGCATTACATCAATTTCAGCCAAATGCCATAGTGCATTTTGGCGAACAGCGCTCGGCTCCATTTTCGATGATTGACCGCGAACATGCAGTTGTCACCCAGGTAAATAACGTAGTTGGTACGTTGAACTTACTGTATGCGATGCGCGAAGATTTCCCAGATTGTCATTTGGTGAAGTTGGGAACAATGGGTGAATACGGTACACCCAACATCGATATCGAAGAAGGCTATATCACCATTGAACACAATGGACGCAAGGATACACTACCTTATCCCAAGCAGCCTGGTTCGATGTACCATTTGAGCAAAGTCCATGATAGTCATAACATCCACTTTGCTTGCCGGATTTGGGGATTGCGGGCAACGGATTTAAATCAGGGTGTGGTTTACGGTGTCTTAACCGAAGAAACGGGAATGGACGAATTGTTGATTAATCGCCTTGATTATGATGGTGTGTTTGGTACAGCACTGAACCGTTTTTGTATTCAAGCAGCGATTGGACATCCGCTTACCGTTTACGGCAAAGGTGGACAAACTCGCGGATTTTTGGATATTCGGGATACAGTCAGATGTGTGGAATTAGCGATCGCCAATCCTGCTGAAGCTGGTGAATTCCGCGTATTTAACCAATTTACCGAGCAATTCAGCGTCGGTGATTTGGCATTAATGGTGAAAAAAGCTGGGAATGCAATGGGGTTGAATGTAGAAATCAATAACTTAGATAATCCCAGAGTCGAAAAAGAAGAACATTACTTCAACGCAAAAAACACCAAATTGCTGGATTTAGGTTTACAGCCGCATTTTCTCTCTGATTCTTTACTTGATTCTCTGTTAAACTTTGCAGTCAAGTATCAGAAACGAGTTGATAAAAAACAAATTCTGCCTAAAGTTTCTTGGCACAGAAACTAGAGTTAAACCGGCGTGCGGCTGCTAACAGAACCCTATTTAACTCAAGTAAATCGCTGGCCGAAAGCTGGTCGCCATATCCTAGCACAATATGACGACCAGTCAATTGTTGTTTTTAGAGCGCCATAACCATAATCAGACAGGGGTTGCCAGGCCAGATGCTCATAAATTCTTCAAGAGGTCGAAATCCTACGTGAAGATAGAATTTTCTGGTGCGATCGAAGAAATAATTATGGGACGATGGCCCAAGGGTTTTTACTTGGAGAAATTCTAGCCCTCTGTTTCGGCAGTACTCAACTGAACATTCAACCAGAGCCTTGCCAATGCCCTGATGATGATATTCGGGGACAACACCCATAACGTAAATCTCTCCAGTAAATTCATTGTGTTCCTTAAATGAAAGGAATCCTATAACGACATCTGTTTGAGTCACAGCAGCGAATAGGGGGAGTTTATTGATGTGATGACAGTACTCAACAATCCCTGACTCAATACCGAACCAATCAGGCAACGATCGCAAAATGCCCTCAGCAATTTCGCCTTTACGATTGGTCATTTCTTGAATAGAGAATTTCACAACAGAATTGATTACATCACGGGAGATAGTTTACTCTGTCTTTGAGACGAAACGTAAGAAAAGCTGGGATTATCTGCCTGGACTGAATAGTTTTATATGAGAATCGCCCTGTTCACCGAAACCTTTTTGCCCAAGGTTGACGGCATTGTAACGCGCCTGCGCCACACCGTTGACCATCTACAACGCAATGGTAATCAAGTGCTGGTGATTGCCCCTGATGGAGGCATCACAGAACATAAAGGCGCTAAAGTTTACGGCATTACTGGCTTTCCTCTGCCATTGTATCCAGAATTAAAAATGGCACTTCCCCGCCCAGCCATTGGTTATGTCTTAGAAGAGTTTCAGCCAGATATTATTCATGTCGTCAATCCAGCAGTTTTGGGTTTAGCTGGCATATTTTACAGCAAAATGCTCAAAATACCCCTGGTAGCCTCTTATCATACCCATTTGCCCCAGTATCTCCAGCATTACGGCTTGGGAATGCTAGAAGGGCTGCTTTGGGAACTACTTAAAGCCGGTCATAATCAAGCAGCTTTGAATCTGTGTACCTCCACAGCTATGATGGAGGAACTGTCAGCACACGGTATTGAACGGGTAGATTTATGGCAGCGTGGGGTGGATACGGAGTTATTTCATCCGGATTTAGCAAGTGTAGAAATGCGATCGCGTTTATCGCAAAATCATCCAGAAAGTCCCTTATTACTTTACGTTGGGCGTCTCTCCGCTGAAAAAGAGATTGAGCGCATCAAACCAATTTTAGAAGCAATTCCCGAAGCCAGATTAGCATTAGTTGGCGACGGCCCTCACCGCCAAGCACTAGAAAAACACTTTGCTGGAACAAACACTAATTTTGTTGGCTATCTCATGGGGCGAGAATTAGGTTCTGCCTTTGCAAGTGCTGATGCCTTTATTTTTCCCTCGCGAACCGAAACACTAGGCTTAGTATTGCTAGAGGCAATGGCGGCTGGCTGTCCAGTGGTGGCAGCCCGTTCTGGAGGAATTCCTGATATTGTCACAGATGGTGTCAATGGATATCTTTTCGAGCCAACAGCAGATGTTCAAGGAGCATTAGCCGCTACTGTCCGCCTCTTAGAACAGAAACAACAACGAGACATCATCCGTCAAAATGCTCGCCGGGAAGCAGAAAGTTGGGGTTGGGCAGCTGCCACTTCCCAGCTACAAAATTATTATCAAAAGGTGATATTTTCTCAATAATTGACAAAATAGGGATTGGTGACTGGGTATAGGGTAGAATTCAGTCCCTAATCCTGAATCTCCAATACCTAGTCCCTAATCCCCAGTCCCCAGTCACCAATCCCTAATACCCAAAATTCCATGACACTCCCGAATCCTGGCAGCGTCTTGGCTACATTAACTGAACTAACTCAAGTTAATCGTACTCACGCCCTACTGCGTCGCGTTAAAGATTTATCTGTTAATGAATTTGTTTGCTTACTAGATTTTATAACGGCTGAGTTTCAGCAATTTCTCAGAGCCATTGAGCTAATTAATAATGAAGCTCTAGAAACTATGTTGGAGAAAGTTTTAGAAGCAATTACGCTCAAAATTGGCCAAATTCTCCAAGCAGAACACACAGCTATTTTTTTAGTTGACTATGATAAAGGCCAACTTTGGTCAAAAGTTCCCCAAGATAATACTCAAAGATTCTTAGAAATTCGTACTCCCATTACAGTTGGTATTCCCGGTCATGTTGCTAGTACAGGCCAATATTTAAATATATCTGAAACCTATACTCATCCTTTATTTAGCCCAGAACTTGAAAAACAAATGGGCTACAAAATTCACAATATTTTATGTATGCCAGTTATTAGTAGCAAAAACAAAACTGTGGCAGTAGTACAACTAGCTAATAAAACTGGAAATGTTCCATTTAATTATGATGATGAAGAACGTTTTCGAGATTTCGCTGCTTCCATTGGAATTATTCTAGAAAGCTGCCAATCTTTTTATGTAGCTGCTCGCAATCAAAGAGGCGCAACGGCTTTGTTGCGGGCAACTCAAACACTAGGGCAAAGTCTGGATTTAGAAGCGACTTTGCAAATAGTCATGGAGCAAGCTCGAATTTTAATGCAAGCAGACCGGAGTACGCTGTTTTTATATCGTAAAGAAATGAGCGAACTCTGGACAAAAGTGGCAGCAGCAGATGGCACAAATTTAATCGAAATTCGCATTCCTGCTAACCGCGGTATTGCTGGTTATGTAGCTTCTACTGGTGAAGCTCTAAATATTCCCGATGCCTACAAAGATCCCCGGTTTGACCCGACTACAGATACAAAAACTGGGTATGTAACTCGCAATATTTTGTGTTTACCAGTCTTTAATTCGGCAAATGAATTGATTGGGGTAACGCAATTAATTAATAAGCAACAAAGCAGTTTTACTGCCTCTGATGAAGAGTTTATGCGGGCTTTTAATATCCAGGCGGGAATTGCTTTAGAGAATGCTCGATTGTTTGAAAATGTGCTGTTAGAAAAACAGTATCAAAAAGACATTTTGCAAAGTCTCTCTGATGCTGTAATTTCTACAGATATGGCAGGAAAAATCGTCACAATTAATGATGCAGCCTTAGAGTTATTGGGTTGCCCCATTGGAGATGCTAATACCAAAAGCAACAAGCTTTTGTGGGAACAAAATTTGATTGGTCGCCGAGTTTGGGAAGTTGTGCCGATTGAAAATCTGCAAATGCGGTTAGAAGATAGTTTAAAAACTGGAGCTAAACATTATGTGCCAGAACAAACTTTGATTGTGGGACTGTATCAAGTTATGAGTGCAGATTGTCCAGTTTTGAGTTTCACTCAGGGTTCGGCATCGAAAACTCAGTACTTAAGTTTAGCAGTGCGCGATCGCCATAACCCCGATGTTTTTATTCCCTGGAATCAACCCCTAACTCCTAAATCTGAGTTTCTCACATCCGATGGCGTGCAAATATTAGAACGCAGTATCAATCTCACTGTTAATCCCCTGACTAACCCAGAAGGCGGTGTCCGAGGTGGTTTGGTGGTGTTGGAAGACATCAGTCAGGAAAAGCGTATGAAAACTACCATGTCTCGCTACCTAACGCCCCATGTAGTCGAACAAGTGATGGCTTTGGGGGAAGATGGGCTAATGGTGAGCGAACGCAAAGAAGTAACCATCTTATTTTCCGATATCCGAGGCTACACAACACTTACGGAAAATCTCGGTGCAGCTGAGGTGGTATCACTGCTGAATCAGTATTTTGAGACGATGGTGGAGGCAGTGTTTAATTATGAAGGCACACTCGATAAATTTATTGGTGATGCCTTAATGGCCGTATTTGGTGCGCCGCTACCACTTACAGAAAACCATGCTTTGAGGGCTGTACAGTCAGCGTTGGATATGCGACAACGCTTAGAAGAATTTAACCAGCGACGAATTATCCAAGCACAGCCAGAAATCCGTATCGGGATTGGGATTAGTTCTGGGGAAGTGGTTTCGGGTAATATTGGTTCTCGCAAGCGGATGGATTACACCGTAATTGGTGACGGTGTAAATTTGAGTTCCCGCTTGGAAGGAGTAACCAAGGAATATGGTTGTGATATTCTTTTAAGTGAATTTACTTACCAACTTTGCAGCGATCGCATTTGGGTGCGCCAGTTAGATAGAATCCGAGTCAAAGGGAAACACCAGGCTGTAAATATCTACGAGTTAATTGGCGATCGCACTACTCCTTTAGATGCCAACACTCAAGAGTTTTTGTTTCACTATCATACTGGACGCTCAGCTTATTTATCGCGTAATTTCTCACAAGCGATCGCTTGCTTTGAAGCCGCGAAACGCATCAAATCTCAAGACCAAGCTGTGAATATCCACCTAGAACGTGCTTGTAATTACCAACAAACGCCGCCTCCAGAATCCTGGGATGGTGTTTGGACAATGATTGCTAAGTAGTTTTCAAGTTTAAAACGTTACTAAGAGTCAATAAATGCTTTTTCTGGGCTGGACTTTGAACTTTTCACTCTTAATTAACTTGTCAATCTTGAACCTCCCCATCATCCAGAAATGGATCTTCACCAATTCTCAGCTCTTTTTTTGAGCGTTTCAACTGTTTCCATAAATTCTTGATTTGGTCGTAAGCTTCATCTGGAGCCATTTTTCCACCCGTTTCCAGGTTGCAAATATAGCTTACTTTTTGAGCAAATTCCTGTAAATTCGCATTAAAAACCAAGTTTTCTGGCTTTACTTGACCGTAGTAGCGACCGCGAGGATAGATAAAATCATCCTTATTCACTATTTTTCTCTCCATTTATTAAATTTCCCTTTTTTTTAAATTTTGCAAGCTGAATCAGTAGCTACCCCCTTCTTTCTTTGTCACATTGGGGAAACAGCCGAATCATTAAACTCTATTTCCAACCGATGATGCGGGAATTGGTCGATTCAGATATTGAAACTAGAGTCTAAAGCTTAGAACACTTTCACCGTAAACTTTACAAAGAAAGTCGTTGCTAAAATTACTAGAGAGAATATTTAGTTTTTCTCTCTAGTGTCAATTTATCTCATCTTAATTTATGAAATTAGTATTGTAATTAACTTCGCTAAAAACCCTTATTTATCAAGTATTAATATATACTTTTTTCTGATAAATTTTCTTTGCAAAAATAATTACAAGTAAAGTACGAACCACTAAATTACACACAAAGAAATTAGCACTTACTAAATCCAATTGTCTTCTGTTAAAAGTTAGAGCTTGAGTTCTAAATCTTTAGTAATCGGCTCGTAGCCACTAAACATTGACCAAAAAACCAAACTTTTACAACTATTGTCACATTTATAGAACACGATTCAGTCCAGCGGCTAGGGAATAATTCATGAGATTTGAGATTTTGGGCATTGGGAGTGTTGAGTGTTAACTTTTGACTGTTGAGTGAGGAGCCTTGTCCTCTATGTGTTCCAGCCTCTAATGGCTAATGGTTAATAACTAAAGATAAAATGGTGAAGCCTCAAAGGACAAAAATTGTCCATCGCCTACAACTTTACCTCCCACCATGTCTGTTAATTCCAAGCTATACGAAGGCAAAGCGAAAATTCTCTATGCAACGGACGATCCGGAAATCTTGTTGGCTGATTTTAAAGATGATGCCACCGCCTTTAACGCTCAAAAGCGTGGCAGTATTCAAGGAAAAGGAGAAATTAATTGCCGCATTTCCAGCCAGCTGTTTAAACAGTTGGAGGTAAATGGTATAAAGACTCATTTTATCGACAGCCCTGCCCCTAATCAGATGCGGGTGAGAGCAGTAAAGATTTTGCCTTTAGAAGTAGTGATTAGAAATATTGCCGCCGGCAGTCTGTGTCAGCAAACAGGTTTACCAGTGGGTACAATTTTGAAACAGCCTTTGGTTGAGTTTTATTACAAAAACGACCAATTAGGAGATCCTTTGTTGACACGCGATCGCCTGTACCTGCTAGAGTTAGCCACGCCGGAACAAGTGGATGCAATTACACATCTAGCATTGCAAATCAACGAGTTTCTCGGTGGCTTTTGGCAGCGGTGCGGCATTACCCTAGTGGACTTCAAACTAGAATTTGGTTTGGACTCACAACAGCAGTTGCTCTTGGCAGACGAAATTAGCCCCGACACCTGCCGTTTGTGGGATAACGCAGAAAAAGACTCAAATCGCCGCGTATTGGACAAAGACCGCTTTCGACGGGATTTAGGAAATGTAGAGGATGCCTACCAGGAGGTTTTACAGCGAGTACTAAAAGCAGTAGATAGTAATAATTAAAAAATTGGGAAAAATCTATTAAACTCATGTGGATTGTCATTTGTCTTTTGTGAAGAACCAATGCCCAATGATGTCACTTGACGGCAGTTGCTCATGGGGGAAACCCCCAAGACCGCAGTGGTTCCCCAATGCCTTGTTTGCCCAATGACTAATGACTAATTCGTGATGGTGTGTGGTTGTGAAGAGGAATCATAAGTAAAATGCGTTTATATCCAGTATTGCTGACAGCAGTAGCAATTGCAGCGCCTTTGGGCGGCTCACCCAGTGCAAATGCACAAACCGCCAACAGTTCAAAACAGACAACAGAAGTTTTGACACTGGAAACCAATCAGCAGCCAGAAAAAGACACTGGTCAAAGTCAATCTAATAACGAGCATCTAGAGTCTCGTGTTGTGGCAGTTTTCCCTGGTAAAAAAACAAAAGCGATGTCTAACGACAATCGCTACTCTTCGAGAACGGCTTCGCCGAACGGGTTCGGAGGTGACGCTCCTAACGTCGCTAACGCTGCGCTAACGCAATCGACGGAAACCGCCTTTCCTGCGGAACGCTTCGCGAACGCGCAGCGTCTCGTAGAGAAGACTGCCACCTCCTCACTGCTCCGCGTCTACGCCACACCAGAGGTAATAGTGCCAACCTCCACAACAGCAACAACGGCACAAACCCCTCAAAGTAATACCAGTATTGCTCAACAGCCATCTCCTGCTCCAGACATTCCCCCTCCAGATATTCAACAACCAACGCCTTTGCCAATTCCTGAGACTACTCCAGTCCCAGAGAATGTTAATCCCCCTGCAACAGAACCTGTATTACCCACAACTCCTGAAGATACTCAACAGCCATCTTCCACTCCCGACATCCCACTTCCAGATACTCAACAACGAACACCAGCCCCTGCCCCAGGTACTACACCGCAAAATACACAACCTGGCACAGCGCCAACCCCAGGTACTACACCACAAAATACACAACCTGAAGCAGCTCCAGAAGCCACAGATCCCCGCGTACTGGTTTCGGAAGTAGTCATTAGATCCCAAACTGGGCAACTAGCACCAGAACTCGAAGAACAAGTTTACAGAGTCATTCGTACCCAACCAGGACGAACCACAACCCGCAGCCAACTGCAAGAAGATATTAATGCCATCTTTGGTACTGGCTTCTTTTCAAATGTTCAAGCAGCGCCAGAAGACACCCCCTTGGGAGTAAGAGTAAGCTTTGTTGTACAGCCAAACCCCGTTTTAAGTAAGGTACAAGTGGAAGCCAATCCTGGCACTGGTGTTCCCTCAGTACTACCACCTACCACTGTGGATGAAGTATTTCGCGAACAGTATGGTAAAATATTGAACCTGCGTGACTTGCAGGAAGGAATCAAGCAGTTAAACAAGCGGTATCAAGACCAAGGTTACGTACTAGCCAACGTCATTGGAGCACCTCAAGTCTCTGAAAACGGAGTTGTTACCTTACAAGTAGCAGAAGGGGTAGTGGAAAACATCCGAGTCCGGTTCCGCAATAAAGATGGTCAGGAAACAGACGAAAAAGGACAGCCAATTCGAGGACGCACGCAAGAATACATCATTACACGCGAAGTGGAATTAAAGCCAGGACAGGTATTCAACCGCAATACAGTCCAAAGAGACCTACAGCGTGTGTATGGACTAGGACTGTTTGAGGATGTGAATGTCTCCCTTGACCCTGGTACTGACCCCAGCAAGGTAGATGTAGTAGTGAATGTGGCTGAACGTAGCAGCGGTTCTATCGCGGCAGGGGCAGGGATTAGTTCTGCTAGCGGACTTTTTGGTACAGTCAGCTATCAACAGCAAAACCTGAACGGCAGAAACCAAAAACTGGGAGCAGAAGTACAGGTGGGAGAAAGGGAACTGCTGTTTGATGTGCGGTTTACCGATCCCTGGATTGCTGGAGATCCTTACCGGACTTCCTACACAACTAATCTTTTTCGCCGCAGTTCCATTTCCTTAGTTTTTGATGGCCAAGATCGGGAGATTAGGACATTTGAGCCAGATCCAAATGATCCAAACACACAAATTAATCCTCCAAACGAAGACGCTCAGGATCGTCCCCGTATCGTCCGTTTAGGTGGCGGTGTCACTTTTACGCGTCCCTTATCCTCCAATCCCTACAAAAGTTCAGTTTGGACCGCCTCAGCAGGTTTACAGTATCAACGAGTTACCAGTGAAGACGCTGATGGCAACCGGAGAAGAACAGCGGCACTATTCAATGAGGATGGAAATCCTATCGATGAAAATGGAAATCCTATCACTCAGCCCCAAAACCTAGTCACCACTCCATTAACTGAGTCTGGTACAGGTCAAGACGATTTATTACTGTTACAACTAGGGGCACAGCGGGATCTTCGTAATAATCCCCTCCAACCTACTAGCGGTTCTTATCTCCGCTTTGGGATCGATCAGTCAGTACCCATAGGACAAGGTAATATTTTACTTACCAGATTACGTGGTAGCTACAGTCAATATTTCCCAGTGCAATTAATTCGCCTCAGCAAAGGGGCACAAACCCTAGCATTTAACCTGCAAGCAGGAACCGTCCTTGGCGATTTGCCCCCCTACGAAGCCTTTACCATAGGTGGTAGTAACTCAGTTCGGGGTTACGAAGAAGGAGCACTAAGCAGTGGACGCAGTTATGTACAAGCATCAGTTGAGTATCGGTTTCCAGTTTTTTCAGTAGTTAGTGGCGCACTATTTTTTGATATCGGTAGTGACTTGGGAACCACTACCAGACCAGCTGAAATACTTAACAAAAACGGCACTGGCTACGGTTATGGCATCGGCGTTCGCGTCCAGTCTCCCTTGGGGCCAATTCGTATTGACTACGGTATCAACGATGATGGTGATAGCCGGATTAATTTCGGTATTGGCGAAAGGTTTTAATCAGTTAGGAGTTAGAAGTTAGGAGTTATGAGTTTTAATTCCTCACTCTTCACTCTTAATTCATAACTTTTGAGGATTAGCTTGCTAATTTTGACGTTTGCCTCAATACTGTTCCGATAAAGGGATTAATGACAATTTTGAGGGAATATCAGGGCTTTACCAAAACAGACTATGAACGATACTCAACGAAATATATCAATTTTTCGGATATGCAACAGCACACTCTAGCAGCCCCCATCGCCCAAACTGGAGTGGGACTGCATAGCGGTGTGACTACACAAGTGCGGATATTACCTGCTGAACCCAGTAGTGGACGCTACTTTGTTAGGGTAGATTTACCTGATATGCCAATCATTCCAGCCCAAGTTGCAGCAGTGAATAATACTATTCTTTCAACTCAATTGGGCAAGGGAGAGGTATACGTTCGTACAGTAGAACATTTGTTGGCAGCGCTTTCGGGTATGGGTGTAGATAATGCCCGCATTGAAATTGATGGGCCAGAAGTGCCACTTTTGGATGGTTCGGCAAAGGTCTGGACAGCTAACATTGCCCAAGTTGGTTTGGTATCACAAACGATTGATAATCGGGAACCCTTCGCTATTAAAGAACCAATATGGGTTTATCAAGAAGATGCCTTTGTATGTGCCCTCCCAGCCTCCGAAATCCGTTTTAGTTACGGTATAGACTTTGACCTGCCTGCCATTGGCAACCAATGGCATAGTTGGTCGCCAACGGCTGAACTAGGAGATGCTTCTGCTAGCTTTGCTGCGGAGATTGCTCCTGCTCGCACTTTTGGTTTACTGCATCAAATTGAACACTTACAAAAAACAGGGTTAATTAAAGGTGGTAGTTTGGATAATGCGCTAGTTTGTGGGCCCGAAGGGTGGTTAAATCCACCATTAAGATTTGCAAATGAGCCAGTCCGTCATAAAATCTTGGATTTAGTAGGAGATTTGAGTTTACTAGGAAATTTTCCTGTTGCTCATTTCTTAGCGTATAAAGCCAGCCACAATTTACACATTCAACTGGCTCAGAAAATTTTAGATTTGGGATTTTGCGAAAAGTCAGAGCCTGGGCTAGCCTTTGGGTTCTCTGAAGGAGTACCGGCGTAGACGCTCAAAGGACGGCTTGTCGTAAGACATCTGTTAGCGACGTAGGAGCGTCACTTTTTCAGACAGATTTCTGATTAAATCTGAAAGCTGAAAATCGCAGATTTATAAAGGTTTCAATGTACGCCTACTTAAATTACCAGATAACAACAAACTACACGGCTAATGTCAATCCTTACCGAAGTGAATAGCAGCGATCGCACTACACCTGTATCTACCGAACAACAGGGCACAAATGAGACTACAATCACATCTGAGATTAAAACAAGTTTCACATCTGAAGAAATTCAGCAACTGTTACCCCACCGTTACCCATTTTTACTTATAGACAAAATCATTGACTACACCCCAGGTAAAAAAGCTGTTGGCATTAAAAATGTCACAGTTAACGAACCCTGTTTCCAAGGTCATTTTCCCGGACGACCACTGATGCCAGGAGTGCTAATTGTCGAAGCAATGGCACAAGTCGGAGGCATTGTCTTAACTCAAATGTCTCAAGTTGAAGGTGGACTGTTCGTTTTCGCTGGTATCGATAAAGTTCGCTTTCGTCGGCAAGTCGTACCGGGAGATCAACTAGTAATGACAGTGGAACTGTTATGGGTAAAACAACGTCGTTTCGGTAAAATGCAAGGTATTGCCGAAGTCGACGGTCAACTCGCTTGTGAAGGCGAATTGATGTTTTCTTTAGTTAACTAAAAGTTTGCTTTCGTGGTATGGGCAAAGCCGTGAACTGCCCTACTGAATCCTGACAAGGATAACAGTTTAAAAAAAAATCCACAACAGCATCTTATAATTTCTTGATTTTTGCCGCCCTCTCTGACGAGACGCTACGCGAACACACTCAACTTGCTTGCCCCACACTTTCGTTCACTGAAACACTCACGCTCAGCAACGCCAGTCGCCTCAATGGAACAGCAGTCGCTACAACTCTGTAATTAGAGCAAGGCACTGCCTGATAAACCCCCGTTCGCGCTGGCTTATTAAGACAGTTCTGGAGATTCACCCTTGAAAACGCTTATTCATCCAACTGCTGTAGTTCATCCCAAATCGGAACTCCACCATACAGTGCAAGTCGGTGCCTATGCTGTGATTGGAGCGCATGTCAAAGTCGGCCCTGAAACAATTATTGGCGCTCATGTAGTGCTAGAGGGGCCTTGTGAAATTGGGGCGGGAAATCAAATTTTTACCGGAGCAGCCATCGGTATGGAACCCCAGGATCTCAAGTTCGTGGGAGAACCAACCTGGGTCAAAATTGGTGATAACAACTTGATTCGCGAGTATGTGACCATTAACCGCGCCACTGGTGCCGGTGAAGCGACAGTGATTGGTGATGGCAATCTGCTCATGGCTTATGTCCATGTGGCTCATAACTGTGTCATTGAAGACCAGGTAGTGATTGCCAACTCTGTGGCGTTGGCGGGTCATGTGCATATAGAGTCACGTGCAAGGCTGAGTGGGGTTTTAGGCGTCCATCAGTTTGTGCATATTGGCAGACAAGCAATGGTCGGCGGTATGGCACGTATTGATAGAGATGTAGCTCCATATATGCTGGTGGAGGGAAATCCGGCACGAGTGCGAACCCTCAACCTTGTAGGACTTAAGCGGTCTGGCATGGACGCAGCAGATTTACAAATGCTGAAAAAAGCCTTCCGCATTCTCTACCGCTCTGATTTATCCTTCAAGGATGCCTTGGAACAGCTGGAATTGTTAGGGGATACTGAAGAGTTGCAGCATTTGAGGCGCTTTTTACTACTTTCTCAGATGCCGGGAAGACGTGGGTTGATTCCTGGAAAGGCAAAAAAAGGCGCAAGTGATGAATCGTGAGTTAGAAGTTAGGAGTTAGGAGTTATGAGTTAGGAGTTATGAGTTGATAAATGAATTTTTTCTCTGCTAACTCCTTACTGTGAACTTCTAACTCCGAACTTTTAATTCCTCACTCATAACTTCTAACTCCGAACTTTTAACTCCTCACTCATAACTTCTAACTCCTCACTCTTAACTCCTAACTTGAATTATCAAATGCGGATATTTATCAGCACTGGCGAAGTATCTGGCGATTTGCAAGGGTCGCTGCTAATTACAGCACTCAAGCGTCAAGCTGTGGCGATGGGGTTGGAATTGGAGATTTTGGCCCTGGGCGGCGAAAAAATGCAGGAGTCTGGGGCAACTTTATTGGGCAATACTAGTAGTATTGGCTCAATGGGTATTTTGGAGGGGCTACCTTATGTTTTGCCTACTCTTCAGGTGCAACGACGAGCCATCGCTTACCTAAAACAAAATCCACCAGACTTGGTAGTGCTGATTGACTACATGAGTCCAAATTTGGGGATCGGCACTTTTATGCAACAAAATTTACCACACATCCCTGTGGTATACTACATTGCTCCCCAAGAATGGGCTTGGTCGTTGAATTTGCGTAGAACTAACCGAATTGTCGGTTTCACAGACAAACTATTAGCAATTTTTCCAGAAGAAGCCCGTTACTATCGTCAGCAAGGAGCAGAGGTTCGTTGGGTGGGGCATCCTTTAGTTGACCGGATGCAAGATGCTCCCAGCCGAGAAGCGGCGCGTGCAACACTGGGGATTGCGCCAGAACAAATCGCGATCGCTCTACTCCCCGCCTCTCGCCGCCAAGAATTAAAATATCTTTTACCAATTATTTTTGAAGCTGCCCAAACTATTCAAGCTAAATTACCCGAAGTTCATTTTTGGATACCCCTATCCCTGGAAATCTACAGACAGCCAATTGAAAAGGCAATTAAGCATTACGGTTTACGGGCTAAAGTTCTATCAGGTCAACAAAAGGAAGTTTTTGCTGCTGCTGATTTAGCCATTAGCAAATCTGGTACCGTCAACTTAGAACTTGCTTTGTTAAACGTGCCGCAAGTTGTAGTTTATCGGCTAAATGCTATGACTGCTTGGATAGCTCGTAAATTCCTTAAAGGTTCCATAACGTTTGCATCGCCACCTAATTTGGTAGCGATGAAGCCAATTGTGCCAGAATTTTTACAAGAGGAAGCTACACCAGAGAATATTATCCAAGCAGCTATGGAATTACTAATCAATCCAATCCGCAGGCAGCAAACTTTGGCAGATTATCAAGAAATGCAGCGGAATTTGGGAGAAATTGGCGTGTGCGATCGGGCTGCTCAAGAAATTTTGGGAATGTTACAGGGAGTAGGATAAAGACGCGATTAATCGCGTCTGTACAGAGTAGGGAGTGGGGAAGATGAGGGAGATGAGGGAGATGAGGGAATGAGGGATAAAAAATTAATAACCAATGCCCCATGCCCAATGCCCAATGCCCATAAAAAAATGAAAGAGCAGCCAAAAAGACCAATAGTAATAGATTTGTTTGCTGGTGCAGGTGGGCTAAGTTTAGGATTTGAACAAGCTGGTTTTGATGTGAAAGCTGCTGTTGAAATCGATCCAGTTCATGCAGTCGTTCATAAGTTTAATTTCCCCAATTGTATTGTATTACCTTGTTCCATAACTGAATTATCAGGTAAAGAAATTCGAGAAAGAACTGGAATTAATGACCGAAATATCGAAACTATTATTTCTGGTTCCCCCTGTCAAGGTTACTCATATATAGGGCGCAGAGCATTAGATGATCCCAGAAATTTTTTAATCAAAGATTTTATCAGAATTGTTTTAGAATTAGAACCTTCTTATTTTGTTTTTGAAAATGTTAAAGGTTTGACAGTTGGGAAACATAAATGTTTTCTATCCGAACTAATTGAAACTTTCAGCGAAAATGGCTATCAAATCCGTTTACCGTGGAAAGTTTTGAATGCTGCTGATTATGGAGTACCACAAAAACGAGAAAGATTATTTCTCATTGGTGCAAAGAAAGGTTTTGTTTTACCTGAGTATCCTACCCCATCTAGTAAACCAATTTGTGAAACTTTAGCCAATCCTATATTACCTCCTACTCCTTCTTGTTGGGATGCCCTTGGAGATTTACCAGAAGCAGAAGAATTTGAGGAGTTATTATACAGTGATTCTGTAGAAACGGAAAAATGGAGTAATCCCAGCAACTATGCGCGGGAAATGAGATGTTTAGATGATAAGTGTTGGCATTTTGGCTATAGGAGAAATTGGAATCGTTTTGTTTTGACTTCTAGTATGAGAACTAATCATTCGCAGATTTCACGCGCTAGATTTCAAGTTACAGAACAGGGGAAAAAAGAACGTATTTCTCAGTTCTTCAAACTTGCAGAAAATGGTATAGCTAACACTTTAAGAGCAGGAACTGATGCTGCTCATGGCGCCCATACTTCTCCAAGACCTATTCATTATAGTCAGCCTCGCTGCATTACGGTACGGGAAATGGCGCGATTACATGGGTTTCCCGATTGGTTTCGTTTTCATATTACTAAATGGCATGGTGCAAGGCAGGTAGGTAATGCAGTTCCGCCACCATTAGCAAGAGCGATCGCTAAAGAAATTATCAAATCTTTGGGAATTACTCCGACTACTCCTGAAGATATTTGGGATTTAGGAGATGCAAAACTTTTATCAATGAATATGAAACAAGCTGCAAATTATTGGGAGGTGACTAGAGATAAATTATTTGAGCGATCGCTGAGTATACTCTAACAGTACTTTTTACTGTTCTCTGGCATTCTTAATTAAAAAAAGCAATTTGAAAAATGAATGTTACAGATGAAGTACTTAAAGCCATGAACACTAAAACTTTGACAACGCAACATCTCAATTTTCAAAGTAGTAAAATTTATTGAATGATTTTTTCTAGATACTGAGCAATCATTTGTTGTTCGCCACCGCGGGAAATAACAGTTTGCCGGGTGCGATATTTCTTCCCAATGATTTTTAATTCTTCTTCAAAAAGTGCGCCATTTTCTTCTGTCCACAAGTATATTGTTTTGGCATCTCGGAAGTAGTATTCAGCTACGACTAACTTAGGTACAGGAAAATTGCGACCAAAATACATAGTTGTTCCTAAACTACCTAATACTGTCCAACGCTTAGAACCTTCCTCTCCTGTTTCTGAATCTACTGTGTTCCATTCAACATAGGAACCACAAGTCAGTTCGGCACTCTCATCTAATTCGTGCAGTTTTGCTAGGTCAATTAATTCAGGTGTCCCTTGCTCTAGAAAACGCATAGTTACTGTTTTTGTTATTTCCCTAATTTTGCCATTTGGCAGTGCATAGTACCGTCGCTGAGAACACCACTCACCATTGGATTCTTGCAAAAAGTTTTTAATTAATAATTCTTGTTCTTGAGATGCTATCCCCTTGTTGTTTTGATTCATCACTAGCATTGTATTTATTTAATATCAGGAACTTATTGTTAATAGAAATATCGTCAAAAAGTTGAGTATTATTTAAAGCAATATTTACTGGAATAGGAACCTATTGTTAATAGGAAACTAGGTAAACCAGTATTTGCTAAATTAATACTTAATTTAATGTTATAATAGCTACTAATTTATAAATAAATAACCGGATTAATACTTAAATAAAATTCTAGAAATTTAAAATTTTAATGTTCTATTTTACACTTAAAGTGTTTTTTATTACATAAATTCAGTATCGGACTGTTGTAATATCGCCATTTACCTAAAACCATCTGTAGTAAAAAAATTTGAAGTTCGATGAAAATTTTTGTTCTACATACCCTATAATCTCATAATTACGGTATCTAACTAGAAATACCGTAGATTTAGGGGTGAATTCCAATGAGTGAGCCGCAACAACAGAAAGCATTACGTAAATACTTAACTCAAGCAATGCAGATTTATCGCCACAAAGCTTTGGAAGTTATGAAATTTTGGTACCAACGCCGAATTAGAAATTGGTTGAATGGACGTACTATTCAAAGTTTCATGAGTTTATTGCTTATAGGCGCTGTTCTGAGTATGTTAGTTGCCTCCTGTGGAAGCAGTTCAGCCAACAATGCTGATGTAAAGCTGAGGTTGGTTTCCTTTTCCGTTACGAAAGCAGCTCA
The DNA here is from genome assembly GCA_034530795.1 of Nostoc sp. DedQUE12a. Classification (GTDB taxonomy): domain Bacteria; phylum Cyanobacteriota; class Cyanobacteriia; order Cyanobacteriales; family Nostocaceae; genus Nostoc. The sequence continues at coordinate 42,940 of JAVRCH010000048.1, read as the reverse complement.
TGACCAAATAATTCCTAAATTTGTGGAAAAGTGGAAGCAAGAACACAACCAAAACGTCATATTTGAACAAAGTTATGGGGGTTCTGGCGCTCAAACTGCTGCTGTCATTGAAGGTTCACAAGAAGCAGATATTGTACATTTAGCACTTCCTTGGGATGTAAGCAAAATTCAGAAAGCAGGTTTAATTAAACCAGGTTGGGAAATCAAATCTCCTAGAAATGGTATCGTTAGCAGATCGGTTGCTACTATTGTCACCCGCGAAGGTAATCCAAAAGACATTTATACTTGGCAAGATTTAGCAAAAAATGGGGTTACATTGATTGCAGCTAACCCAAAAACCTCTGGTATTGCTATTTGGGAATTCTTAGCTTTGTGGGGTTCAGTGACTCAAACTGGAGGTGACGAAACAACAGCATTAGATTATGTCACCAAAGTTTATAAAAACACTCCTGGACTAACAAAAGATGCTCGTGAGGCTAGCGATTTATTTTTCCAAAAAGGTCAAGGAGATGTTTTAATTACCTATGAAAATGAAGTAATTTTAGCAGAAAAGACTGGCTCAAAACTGCCTTATGTAGTACCAAAAATCAATATTTCTATTGATAATCCTGTTGCCTTAGTTGATAAAAACGTTGATAAGCACGGGACAAGAAAAGTTGCACAAGCATTTGTTGATTATCTTTACTCAACAGAAGCTCAACGAGAGTTTGCTAAATTACAATATCGTCCTGTTAATCCCACTGTTGCCCAAGAAGTATTATCTGAATATCCGCAAGTAGATACATTATTCACGTCTCAAGATTTAGGCGGGTGGGATAACATCGAGAAAAAGTTTTTTGTAGATGGGGCAATTTTTGACAAGGCTATAGCTGGCAAAAAAGCATAAGTCTTAGTTTTTAGTGCAGTATTTTCTAGATGCAAGTAAATAAAAGTATCAGGCATCTTGTGTTAATTTACCTTAATTAATAATTTATGAGCTTTCGTCCCAAATTAAAAAATAGTTTCTTACTAGCTTCTATAATGCTTATTGGTGGTAGTATTAGTGCTTGTAACAGCGGGCAAGAATTAAAAAGTCAAGTAAGTATTGATGGTGCAGCTGTAGGTTTTCCCATTTCTTTAGCAGTTGCAGAAGAATACGGCAAAGGCAAACCTGACGCTAAAGTGAGTGTGGCTTCAAGTGGTACTGGTGGTGGCTTTAGTAAATTTTGTAATGGTGACATTGATATAGCTGGTGCTTCTCGTACCATTAGAGATGAAGAAATTAATAAATGTAAAAGTAAGAATATCGACTTTGTTGAGTTGCCTATAGCTTTAGATGGCATTGCCGTGATTGCCAATCGTAAAAATAGCTTTGCCAAATGTCTAACTATCAAGGAATTAGACAAGATTTGGAGTGCTAAATCAGACGGCAAAATCTTGAGTTGGAATCAAGTAAATCCCAAATTTCCTAATGAAAAACTTAAGCTATATGCTCCAGCTTCTGATACTGGAACATTCGATTATTTGACTCAAGCTGTTACTGGCAAAGCTAAGAACGGTCGTACAGACTACACTCCTAGTCACAATCAAAATTTACTAGTACAAGGTGTGTCAGGAGATGAATTTTCACTAGGCTATGTAGGTATATCTTATTACATACAAAACCAAGAAAAACTTAAATTAGTTGGTGTTGAAAGTCCTTTAGGAAAATGCCAAAAACCAGTTCCTGTGGATAATGTAATCAAAAATATTTACACACCTTTGTCTCGGCCTCTGTTTCTCTACGTGAGTAAAAAATCTTTAGATACTAAACCAGCAGTTAAAGAATTTGTAGATTTTTATCTAGATAATTCTTGGAAATGGGTAGATAGCGTTGGTTATGTTGCGCTACCTGATGAAGCCTATGTCAGAGTCAAACAAAAATTTGGTAGAGGTGAAACTGGGACAAAATTTAAAAAAGCAAAACCAGGTGAACCGATTACAAACTTTATTTAAATAAAGTCCTAGTAGTCTGTTAACTCAATGATAGTGGGTGAAGATAGAGTTTTTCTGTTTCTGTCATTTATCCCCGGCTACAAGTTATTAAAATAAAAAATTAGCTGTTTATGACAAATACAAATTTTCCAGAAGATCCTTATTTATTATCTAGACAGTCACTGGAAAAAAAGGCATCTGAAGATATCTCAGAAAAGATTGTCGCGGTAATTTTATTTGCTTGTGCTTTAGTTTCAGTTTTGACTACCTTTGGGATTGTCATAATTATATTTCAAGAAACATTTGGCTTTTTCCAAGAAGTTTCCTTTGCCCAATTTTTTCTCGATACTAAGTGGACGCCGCTATTTGCAGAGAGACATTTTGGCGTTTGGCCTTTGATTAATGGTACTTTCTTAACTACTGCGATCGCTATGGCAGTGGCTATTCCTTTAGGCTTATCTTCCGCCATTTATTTGAGTGAATATGCTCAACCCAAAGTAGCTGCAATTTTACGTCCCGCAGTGGAACTTTTAGCAGGAGTTCCAACAGTAGTATATGGATATTTTGCACTATTATTTGTCACGCCATTACTGCGTAATTTTATCCCTTTGGAAATTTTTAACGCCTTGAGTGCAGGGTTAATGATGGGGATAATGATTACTCCCACGGTTGGTTCCATTAGCTTAGATGCTATTAAAGCAGTTCCACGTTCTTTGCGGGAAGGATCTTACGCCATAGGTATTACTAAACTAGAAACCATTTTTAAAGTAGTCCTCCCAGCAGCACTTTCTGGAATTATTGCCTCAATTATTTTGGGTATTTCTCGTGCTGTGGGTGAAACAATGACTGTTCTCATCGCCGCCGGACTACAGCCAAAACTGACTCTTAATTTTGCAGAATCCATAGAAACTATGACAGCTTACATGGCACAAATTTCTGGTGGAGATAGTCCGCGTGGCAGTCTCAATTTCAAGACATTATATGCTGTAGGCGCTGTTTTGTTTCTTATCACCCTAACTTTAAATATTGTTAGTTATTGGATTGCTAATCGCTTTAAAGAAAAATACGAGTAATAGGCATGGCTAGAAGTTTTCAACAAAATAATTCATGGGATTCAACAACAGAATTTACTGATAATGTTGAGAAGAGAGAAACGTTAGGAAAAGTATTTGAATTCCTTTTTTTATTAGGTTTACTAATTGGTTTATTTATCCTAGCATTGCTACTTTTTGATATTCTCCGAGATGGATTAGGCAGATTTTTATCACCTGGTTTTCTCACAGAAACGCCTTCTCGTTTCCCTGACCAAGGTGGCATTCGTCCTGCTATTATCAGCAGTATTCTTCTCGGAGTTGTTGTTATTTTAGTAACTGTACCCATTGGTGTTGGAGCAGCTTTATATCTGGAAGAATACGCACCTAAAGTTTGGTGGACAGCAATTATTGAAATTAACATCAGCAATTTAGCAGGTGTACCTTCTATCGTTTACGGATTGCTGGGTTTAGGAGTGTTTAATTATTTGCTTGGGTTTGGCCCCGCTTTGATTTCTGGTGCATTGACTTTATCTTTATTGTCTTTACCAGTAATTATTGTGACGGCTAGAGAAGCAATTCGCGCTGTCCCAGATTCTCTACGAAATGCTTCTTATGGATTAGGTGTCACCAAATGGAAAACTATTAGCAGTCATGTCATACCCTATGCAATTCCTGGTATTTTGACTGGAGTGATTATTTCTGTATCCCGTGCTATTGGTGATGCAGCGTCTTTAATTGTTGTAGGTGCTGTGGGTTTTCTCACCTTTGACCCTGGTTTGTTCCAAAGGTTTATGGCGTTACCCATTCAAATTTACAGTTATATCACTCGTCCGGAACCGGGTTTTGCTGATGCAGCAGCAGCCACAATTATTGCGTTGTTATTGTTGATTTTGACTTTAAATGGTGTGGCAATTTATATCCGACAACGCTTCTCAACACGTTAAGGAATTGGTAAGAATTTAGAAGTAATAAACATAATTGAATAGATAATTAGCTAATTTTTCTGGAAATTCGGAGATAAAGAAAATGACCCATAGCAATAGTATAAGTCAACGAGATAGCGCCACATTAGAGCAAACAAATACAGTATTTAATGCTGAAGGAGTAAAAGTATATTATGGTGGATTTCTGGCACTTTTAGATGTTTATTTAAAGATTCCAGAAAAACAAATTGTTGCTTTTATTGGGCCTTCAGGATGTGGTAAAAGTACTTTACTGCGTTGCTTCAATCGGATGAATGATTTAATCCCTGGAGCAAAGGTAGAAGGTAGACTCAATTATCGCGATCGCAATATTTATGACCCCAATATCAATTCTGTAAAGTTACGCCGCCAAGTAGGAATGGTTTTTCAAAGACCGAATCCTTTCCCGAAGTCAATATACGAAAATATTGCCTTTGGCCCGCGTTCTAACGGTTATAAAGGTAATATTGACGAATTAGTAGAAGATTCCCTCAGACGCGCGGCTATCTGGGATGAAGTCAAAGACAAACTCAAAGAGAAAGGTACCGCATTATCTGGCGGACAACAGCAACGGCTTTGTATTGCCAGAGCGATCGCTATGAAGCCAGATGTATTATTAATGGATGAACCATGCTCTGCTCTTGACCCGATTTCTAGCCGTCAAGTAGAAGAATTGTGCTTAGAACTCAAGCAACAATACACCATTGTCATGGTGACTCACAACATGCAGCAAGCTTCTAGAGTTGCAGATTTCACCGCTTTCTTCAATACTGAAATTGACGAGTATGGCAAACGTCGCGGAAAATTAGTCGAGTTCAGTCCAACAGCGCAAATGTTCAGTTCTCCTCAAACCAAAGAAGCTGAGGACTATATCAGTGGACGTTTCGGTTAAAGATTAGCAATCCTATTTGATTTATAGATTACTCGTAGAGGTGGGTAGTAGGAAGTCGGGAATAGGGATTAGATTTGTTTTTACGACTACTATGCATCACAGGGGAAATAGAGCACAATGGCAGATCTTCCCCATACCCAAAAACTCCATCCCGCAAGGCGATGGAGTTTTTCATTTAAATTTAGATTTTACTTACAAATTAGCTCTACCTTAATTTGCCATACTGTCAAGCGATCGCCATCAGATAATTGCAAATGAATATCATTATCTAAAAGCCTTGGTAAGGGCATACCCCTACAATATAAGCAAGCTGGACGTAGCTTGGCTCAAAGCAGCATGGCGATTTCCAGACGATAGCGTTCGCTAAACACACCTATTCATCTGCAAATCCCGCCCCTGTCTGACGCACTGGAAATTAAACCCATCGAATACATCTGTGCTTGGGTGTCGCTTGTATGTTATGTTTATTGACACAAATTATTATCAAAGCAAAAAGATTTCATAACTATAATATATGGTCATTACCCTAACACCCGAAGAGTTGGACGCAATCTGGAAAGAAGCGATACAGAACAGCGAGTCCAGCCCAAACTCTAACTTGGGTGAGAAATTTTATAAAATTCCCAAACTATTGGGTGAAGGTTATTTTCAAGAAATTGAGGTATATCCTGAACTTTACCTTTTTTTATCAGACTACGAATATCGCAACAACACATTAGAAAAGATTCCGATTAACCAGCATAAACTACATTTTGATGTTCTGCTTTCAGGGAAAATCATCGATAATAATGGTCATTTTGGGGAAGGTTACACGCTAATCTGTGGTGGTGGGATTCAAAAGAAAAGTGTTTCAGAAACTAAAAAAGGTCAACGTCTTGTCCAGGTTAGTATACAAATACCGCACAACCTATTTGTAAATTTTTTTTCAAACGAAAACGAAGAAGCAAACGCACAGTTGCGACGTTTAGTCAATGAAAATGATTGGCAAACCATACTGTATCCTAGAACCACACCAGCAATCCAGGGAATCGCGCAGCAAATTATTAACTGTCCTTTTCAAGGTGTGACAAAAAAGATTTATTTAAATGGAAAAATATTTGAATTAATCGCCTTGCAGCTAGCTGGTATTTTAGAGAACGAGGTTAAAACCCAGACACTAGCACGACTCAAGCCAGATACCGTTGCTCGAATTCATCATGCCAGGGACATTTTACACTGTCGGTTGCAAAATCCACCATCATTGTTGGAACTAGGACGAATTATTGGCGTGAGTGACAGAACTCTCAGACGAGGGTTCCGACAACTATTTGGCACAACTGTATTTGGCTACTTAATGCAAAGACGCATGGAAAAAGCTGAGAAACTTTTGCGAGAAGGGAATTGTAGTGTTGCAGAAGTAGCAAATCTTGTTGGTTATTCCCACTTGGGTTTATTTGCAACTGTATTTAAGCGTCAGTACGGCATCTCTCCCAGAGAATGTTTAATGGGGAAAAAGTCTCTGTCCGTATCGTGATAAAAATGCCGAATATAGATTGATCTATCTGGAAACTATTTCTTATACTTCTTTTCACTCAAGTTAGTAATTTTTAGCAACAAGCTTAATTTTCTCCAAATTTTACCTACTCACAATGGGAATTGGAGGGAATTTGCATTGCTCGGTTTGGGTTTGGAACTCGAACTGAAACTTGATGCGTGAGGAGTTGATTTGAACTAGGAGCAATTATGGAGTCCGATCTGTTATCTGGTTATTGCGATCTGAGATTAGTCATAATTTTATCTAGTTGTTTGGGTATTACTGCGGTTCAACCAGTATGGGCGAACGAAAAATTTCAGAGTGAAGAAAAGACACAACCGACACTAGTATATCAAATACCTTCACTCAGCGAAATCGAACTTCCTGCAACTAGCGCCCGGATGTTGGTACAGACACCGACAAATTCACCTACTACCGAAGCAGAAGTAGTAGCAATTACAGGTGTAAAAGCAAATCCTACCGACAAAGGTGTGGAAGTAATTTTAGAGACAACCCAAGGAACTCAACTGCAAGTTGTAAATCGCAGTACGGGTAATAATTTTATTACAGATATTCCTAATGCTCAGTTACGTTTACCTAATGGCGATGCTTTTACATTTCGCTCGGAAAAACCGTTGGCGGGGATTACGGAAATAACTGCTATAAATCTTGATGCAACTACTGTGCGGTTAACAGTAGTAGGTGAGAATACATTACCCACAATTGAGTTGTTTGATGGGGATGAAGGATTGATTTTTGCAGTCGTATCTACAACAACATCCGCACAGCAATCCCAAACACCACAAACCCAAGAAAAGCCAGCAACACAGACACCCGAAGAACAACCGACAGTGCAACAGGATGAGCCAATTGAATTAGTGGTGACAGGAGAGCAAGACAGCTATCGCGTACCAGATACCTCAGTGGGAACGAAAACAGATACCCCATTGCGTGATATTCCGCAATCAATTCAGGTGGTACCGCGACAGGTACTACAAGACCGTCAAGCAAGAAGCATCACAGACGCATTGGAAAACATCAGCGGCGTAACCTCAGTTTCTAACTCAGCTGGAAGTAGAGACTATTTTACTATTCGAGGTTTCGAGGTGTATTCTAACTCTCTGGTAAACGGACTTCCTGACCCACAAATTTCTTCAGATGGTAGCTTTGTTAATGTAGAACGGATAGAAGTGTTAAAGGGGCCCGCCTCAGTTTTGTATGGCGAAACTGGATTCAGTGGTATTGGGGGTACTGTCAACTTCGTTACTAAACAGCCATTGAGCGATCCCTTTTACGAAATCAGCGCGAGTATTGGTAGTTTTAATGATTATCTGGGGACAATCGATCTCTCTGGGCCATTAAATGACTCTAAAACTGCTCTCTACCGCTTCAATGCTGGTTATCGGAGTACTGAAAGTTTCATTGACTTTAACGAAGCTAGAAGGTTTTCTATTGCTCCCAATTTGAGTTTTATCTTGGATAAAAATACTGACTTAGTTGTAGAGGGTGATGTCAATGTTTTGGAACGAAATGGAGCGCAACCTGAAGGATTACCAGCAGTAGGTACTGTACTACCGAACCCAAACGGAAGAGTACGCCGCAGTTTTAACTCGACAGGGCCAGTAAGAGACAACCTCACAATCAATGGCAGAGTTGGGTATAGCTTAGAACATCGATTTAGCGAAAGCTGGAAGCTTCGTAATGCCTTCCGCTATGTGTTTTACGATGACAACGATCGCAATGGGTCACCTGATTTTAATTCCACTAGTTTAGCTGATGATAATAGCACAGTAAATCGAAGCGCTACAATTGGCAGTCAATTTTACGATTTCTTATATCTTGATACGAACGTACTCGGTAAATTTACTACAGGCTCCGTCAATCATCAACTTGTATTTGGCTTTAGTTTGAGTCGAAATATAACCGATCTCAGTTTTGAATTTGGAATTCCTGCTGCCCCAGTAGACATCTTCAATCCAATCTACGATCAAACCGTTGTTCCTACTGGCCCTAATTTCGTTCAGTTTACAACTAGAGATACCCTTGGCATTTATCTCCAAGATCAAATTACTCTCGCTGAAAACTTGAAGTTTTTGCTAGGTGGACGAGTGGATATATTTGAGGAGCGCAAAAGGGATCGACTGACAAGTACAGAAACTACCCAATCAGACACCGCATTTAGCCCACGAGTGGGGATTGTTTATCAACCCATTCCTCCAATTTCCCTGTATGCTAGTTACGCGCGATCGTTTGCTCCTACAATCGGCACATCTTTTAGTGGAGCCGCATTCCAACCAGAGCGGGGAACGCAGTATGAAGTAGGTATTAAAGCAGATGTGAATGACCGACTTTCGGCAACCCTAGCCTTCTATGATTTGACCCGTTCTAATGTGACGACAGACGATCCCGATCCTAATAGTCCTCCTGGCTTTTCGGTTCAAACTGGAGAACAAAAAAGCCAAGGGATTGAGTTAGATATCAGTGGCGAAATTTTACCGGGATGGAACATTATTGGAGGTTATGCCTACACCGATGCTAGAGTCACAAAAGATAACGATCCAACTCTGGTTGGTAACCGATTATTTTCTGCTGCCGAACACTCATTCAACCTGTGGACAACCTACAGAATCCAAAACGGTAGTTTGCAAGGAATGGGATTTGGATTAGGCTTCTATTATGTTGGAGACAGAGCAGCAGATTTGGCTAATACTCTCGAGCTTCCTAGTTACTTCCGTACAGATGCAGCAATTTTCTATGAACGCGAACAGTTACGCGCTGCCGTAAATTTCCGTAATATCTTCAATGTGGATTATTATCTAGGTAGTGGGTCTGGAACATTTGTCGATCCAGGCGAACCTTTCACTGTTCAAGGAACGATTTCATGGAGGTTTTAGGTTGTTAAAGAAGGGAAATTTCAGAACCGACCATTTTTAATGGTGCGTGACCTACACTCACACAAAGGCAGTTTTGTGGCAAAAAATCGACAGCGCAAACTGCCTTCCCTGGATTTGCACTTTATTTAATCTATGATGCCTAAATGCTCGCGAGTATTTCTTTGCGCCGCCTCAGCTATCTGATACTTTTGAGTATCTTAACAGTAATACTAGTTTCGGCTTGTAACACAACTCTTGATACCAATATTACTAGCTACAAACAGCCTAGTAAGGATTGCCGAATCGTCCAACATGTAATGGGTAGCACTTGCATTCCTCGCAACCCTCAACGGGTAGTGACGCTTGATAGTTTTGAAAATACTTGGGCATTAGGTATCAGACCAATTGCATCGACTGTTGTTCCAGGTTTTCCGATGCCAAAATATCTGCAAGGTAAAGTCGATCGAGTAGAATCTGTTGGCAGCTATAATAGCCCGAACTTAGAAAAGATTTTGAGATTAAAACCAGATCTCATTATTTATGATTCTTATAACGTTTCTCAGTCGCCAGCAATTTACAAGCAGTTGTCTTACATTGCGCCTACAGTCATTCTCAATTCACCCTTTCCTCCACCCCCCTGGATAGATACGTTCAAGGAACTTGCTACTGTTTTGGGCAAAGAGAAAGTTAGTAAGCAATTAATAGATAAATATTGGCAACGGGTAGAAAAAATCAAAGCAGCTTTAGGCGATCGCCGCAATAATATTAAGGTATCTATTGCAAATACATCTTCAGAATACGGCATTTGGTCTTATGGAGAAAAGCATTTATCTGGATCGGTTTTAAAGGATATTGGCTTGGAACGTCCAAAATCACAAAGAGGAGATTTCTTTTATATAGAAAATATATCGAAAGAAAAAATATCTGATATTGATGGGGATGTTCTCTTCTTTGCATCTTGGGAAAGAGAGGATGATAAAAAGACGTTAGAGAGGCTCAAACAAAGTCCTTTATGGTCAAAACTTGAAGTTTTTCAAAAAAATCAAGTTTATTTTGTAGGGATGCATTGGCATAGTCAAGATATTTTTGCGATTAATGCCATTCTTGATGACCTTGAGAAAAACATTGTCAATACTCCTTAAATTTCAAATCTAAATACAGATTATTCCTCTCAAATTCTCTATTTACTAATTCTGGAAAATATGCTGAGGCTTGAACCTACTTAATTGAAGTAAAATTTTAGTCAAGTATTTGTACTGTCTATTATGTTTAAGCCCCTGTCATTTGCTGTAATTGCAGTTAGTCTTCTCACGGCATCCATTCATAACCCCCCTGTTAGCTTGGCTGGAACATGCGCCTCTAAGTGTGGTTCGCGGCCGATTCAGTTTACTCCTGGACAACACATCCGAGTTGAAGTCATAAATAGCACACCCAATTTAATTAAAATCCAAAAACCCTCCGGAACTGATGCAATATCCTTGAGTCCAGGACAGAAATTAAATTTAGAAGGAATAGAGGGTACTGAGCCAAATACATCTCTGATATTTTGGAGCGAAAAAGGTTTATCACTACAAGCAATTGTCTCAAAACCTAACTTTGGTACATTGCGGCTAGAACTCCGTCCGACTTGGCGCTCTCCTGGCGATCGCTCGTTGTATATTATGGATGATGGTAGAATCAACGTGTTATAAGAGTTATACCAATTCTCTGTTAACTTGCACTGTTCTAGTTAACCTTCTCTACCAGACACTTTCAGCAAACGAGACCCTACGCGTTCGCGTAGAGAAGGAAAATTGATTCGTTTAATAAAATTAACTGCATCTGGATGGAGAACTAGTATTAGGAATTATGAAATAATTATTGCGTCGAAGCTGGGGTTTTGGTAAAAGTGATTGAGGCGTAGGCGTAGCCCAACCCAGGCATCGCTATTATCAAAAAGGAAACTCCTAATATTGAATTGTGCCAGACCGACCTTTAACTGAATCCTTAAAACAAACTACATCCTTACCCAATCAGCGTTGGCAGATTTATCCACAACAAACTCAGTTAGCTCAAAAGCTAGCAGTTGAAACAAATCTTTCACCCATCATCAGCCAGCTGTTAATTAATCGCGGGATTGAAACGCCAAAAGCAGCACAAGAATTTTTAGAGCCAGAGTCTTTAGTCTTGCCTTCCCCCTTAGAAGAATTTCCAGATTTGGCCATTAGTATAGAGTTATTGGAAAATGCGATCGCCTCTCAAACCAAAATCGCTATTTGTGGTGACTACGATGCTGATGGCATGACTAGCACTGCTTTACTTTTGCGTAGCCTACGGACTTTAGGCGCACAAGTAGATTATGCTATTCCCAGTCGGATGCACGAAGGTTACGGTATTAATAAACGTATAGTTGAAGAATTTCATACTGAAGGAGTAGGACTAATTCTCACTGTAGATAATGGCATCTCTGCATTTGAACCAGTAGCTAGAGCTAGAGAACTTGGTCTTGCAGTTATTATCACAGACCACCACGACATCCCCCAAAAACTACCACCAGGGAATGCGATCCTTAACCCCAAACTCATAGCCGAATCCTCACCTTATCGCGGTGTTGCTGGTGTTGGTGTCGCCTATATTTTGGCAGTGTCTCTAGCACAACAGCTAGGAGAGACTAAAGGTTTAATTAGGCCGATGTTAGCACTATTTACACTGGGCACGATCGCAGACTTAGCTCCCTTAACTGGTGTCAATCGCCGCTGGGTGAAACGCGGTTTACAGCATTTACCCAAATCTAACTTAGCTGGAGTCCAAGCGTTAATTCAAGTAGCTGGAGTCCAGGCGAGGGAAGAGGGACAAGGGGACACGGGGACACGGGGACACGGGGAAAGAATTCTCCGCGTCCCCGCGTCTTTGCGTCCCCGCGTCATCTTCTCCCAAATCCCTGAAGCCTGAAGATATCGGATTTCGCCTGGGGCCGCGAATTAATGCCATTGGCCGAATTGGTAATCCCCAGACTGTGATTGAACTGCTAACTACAGATGATATGGGGCTGGCACTGGAAAGAGCAATGCAGTGCGAACAAATAAATATCAGTCGCCAGCAGATGTGCGAACAAATTGAGCAAGAAGCGATCGCTTTTGTAGAGGCGTTACATGTAACGTCTCTACAGCAAGACCGTGTATTAGTTGTTGTGCAATCGAATTGGCATCACGGCGTTATCGGTATCGTCGCCTCCCGCTTGGTAGAACGCTATGGCGTTCCTGTGTTCATTGGTACTTATGAAGATGAGCAACACATACGCGGTTCCGCACGAGGAATTCCAGAGTTTGATGTGTTTGCAGCTTTGGAATATTGTCACGATTTACTAGGCAAATATGGCGGACACAAAGCAGCTGGCGGATTTTCTCTAGCAGCAGAAAATTTACAGACATTGCGATCGCGTTTAATTGAGTTTGCCAATGGATGTCTTGAACCCCAACATCTCAAGCCTCTGCTGAAAATTGATGCCGAAGTCAGCCTCAATCAAATCAATCACGAGCTGTACCAACAACTTAACGCCTTGCATCCTTGCGGTATCGACAATCCCGATCCGGTCTTTTGGACGCCTAATGTGCAAGTGATTGAACAGCAAATTGTTGGTAAGGGTCACATTAAACTGACAATTACCCAAACTATTGATGGTCAACAGTATAGAATTAAAGCGATCGCTTGGCGTTGGCGTGATTACTTCCGCCTACCATCACGGTTGGATGTTGCTTATAAACTGCGAGAAAATCACTTTAACGGTAACACCACCATCGAGCTAGAGTTAGTAGGTGCAAGATTACCAATTCAGGTTCAACAATTTTTTGTTTCGCCACCTACTTCTTCGAGCACCACTTTTGAATACAATCAGCGAAAGTATACTTGTGGTTTCTATAAAAATGGTTTAGGAGCAGAATTAAGAATTAAAAATCCTGAAGGCAAAGTCTTAGCTATGCAACCAGGACAGTTAAACGGTTTGCTTGGCACTAATCGTCAAGATGCCAAAGAAGTTGATATTTCTCAACCACAGTATGACAGTATTATCCAGGCAGCCCTTCAAGCTTTATCAGTTAGGAGTTAGGAGTTAGGAGTTGGGAGTTTAGATTTCTTAATTTAATTTTCACTTCTAGCCCTGACAATGCGAGTGCTGAGTTAGGAGTTACGAGTTATGAGTTGAGAATAATATTTAATTCCTCACTCTTAACTCTGAACTTTTAACTCTCAATCAGCACTCAGCACTCTTAAAGGTTACCGTTGCGAAATGCTAGCACAAAGATTACCGCCGGCCCAGCAATCACGATTAGCGCTACAGATAGTAATTGGAAAATAACTTCCCAATTGATGCTGCTAAAAGCATTAAATAAATCAGACACAGCGTCAAACATTTTTTCTCTTCTCCTGCTAACTGTTTATAAAAGCCAATAACTTAGTTAGGAAACCCGCGATCGATCATATCTGGCTACGGGCTATAGAATTTAATTTACTTAACAAAATTATAAGAAAAAACATAAAATGTGATGGATTGGTTGTGGGGACTAGGTAATAAAGAATAAGATCCAAAATACTTCTAGTACCCAATGCCCAATTCTCATAGCTATTCTCAATAGCCTAAAATACGGAGGTTGACTACTATAGCTGTGCTACCCTACAAGGTGTTGTATCCAAACTAGAATCGTTATAATACCCAGTCCCCAATCCCCAATCCCAAATGGCAACTTGGCAATGTGTTAAGCAATGTGGAGCCTGCTGTCATCTAGATCCAGCAGAGCGTCCAGATTTGGATGAGTATCTCTCACCGACAGAACTAGAACTTTACCTGAGTATGGTAGGTGAAGGAGGATGGTGCATTAATTTTGACCATACAACGCGAGAGTGCTGCATCTATCCAAATCGTCCGCGCTTTTGCCGTGTGGAGTCAGAAGTATTTCAAGATATGTATGGCGTTGAAGCAGAAGAACTCAATGACTTTGCCATTGACTGCTGTCGTCAGCAAATAGAAGGAGTGTATGGCGATCGCAGTTTAGAAATACTAAGATTTGAGCGAGCTGTTGGCTTTTGATCTGCCGATTTTAGATTATTTCGGTTACTCACAAAATAGTTGCTAGAGACGTTGTAATGCAACGTCTCTAGCAACTATTGGAATCCCTAAAAATCCTGGGGTCTGGGTTTTGATGTGCGATGCGACACCAGCACAAATGGAAATCTATTTGCGAGTCAGTATCCTCGCGATCGATCCAAAATCGATTGACACTCCATTTTCACTTTTTTTATCTGGAGTTGCAATTTATTACAAAAATCTGAGAATATGATAGAAATATGAAAACAACTTAGCAAGAAAACTATTGCCTGTGAAACTAGACTCTGCACCTTTAGAAATTTCTGGCATATCTCCATCTGAGATCGAGCTAGAACTGAAAGACAGTAATGATTTTAACTTAACTTCTGCTCAGTGCCTGCCAGTTGAGTCTGTAGTTGCGGATAGTCCTCGAAAGCAGGAATCAGCGCTAGTAGTTTTTGGTACAACATTCATAACTATTTTTTTAGCAGAAATTGGAGATAAGACTCAGTTATCAACCCTGTTAATGAGTGCACAATCTCATTCACCGTGGGTAGTATTTATTGGATCTGCGGCTGCGCTCATAACTACCAGCTTATTGGGTGTACTTTTAGGTTGTTGGATAGCCAGCCGACTCAGCCCAAAAACCGTAGAAAAATCAGCAGGTGTAATGTTGTTGTTGATTTCTCTAATGCTATTTTGGGATGTATTTATTGGTTATTAATTATTGGTCATTAGTCATTAGTCATTAGTTATTTCTCCGCGTCCCCGCATCCCCGCGTCCCCTTCCTTTGTCTGTCTCCCTCATCTCCCCCTTAACAATATGGAAACAATATGGATTGGCATCTTCTCGGACTGAGCTTTATTACAGTTTTTTTATCAGAATTAGGTGACAAAAGTCAGCTAGCAGCGATCGCACTTACTGGTCGTTGTCAATCTCCACGTGCTGTATTTTTTGGCACAGCAGCAGCGCTGATATTAACAAGCCTTTTGGGAGCATTAGCGGGAGGAGCAGTGGCAGAATTATTACCTGCACGCTTGATGAAAGCGATCGCTGCTGTGGGATTTGCTATCCTCGCTGCACGTCTACTGTTATTTAACAATGAAGCAGCATCTGATTCTGAACAAACACCTTGAAGAATTCAGGAGCCGCAATTATTCTTCGTAGGGCATTAAAACCCATTACATACAAGCACTAAATTATAGATTTGAGGCTGGCTTAAACCCATTGATTCATTCGCCAGTTCTCAGGCCGCAAGGTTTTAAATCAAATTATCCAGTGAGAGTGAAATTGATATTAAATATTGAATTCTGAGTTGTGAATTCTGAGTTGTGAATTCTGAATCCTTCTTTACAAAGGCTCCCAACCAGTTCCTTTGTAGCCGTATTGAAAAATTTCTGGATGTAAGATTTCTGCCAAAATTTCTAAAGAATCTACCAGTCGCGGCCCTGGACGATTGAAGTAAGAATTGCCATCAGTAATATAGACTCTACCAGTTTTGGTAGCGTGTAGTTGCTGCCATTCTGGAAGTTGAGTTAACAGTTGGGCTTCTTGGCGGGTGCGGTTTAAATCAAAACCGCAAGGCATAAAAACAATTACATCAGGATTACTTGCTATTAGTGTTTCCCACGGTAAGTGGGGAGAAGGTTGACCTGCGACACTAAACAGGGATTGCCCTCCAGACAAGTTGACTAATTCTGGAATCCAATTTGCTGCTACCATCAAGGGATCAGTCCACTCGATGCAAGCGACGGTGGGCAGCTCATTTAAATCAAGTCCTTGGATTCTTTGCTGACAAATTTTGACGCGAGCCTCTAAATTTTCTATGACTTTTACTGAGTCTACACCGAAAATGTTGCCTACTCGTTCAATGTCGGCACAAATATCTTGGAGAATATTGGGTTGTAAAGAAATAATTTGGGGTTGATTTTCAAGGAGCGTAGCAACTGCTTTTTCGACTTCGTGTAAGCTAACAGCACAGACATCACACTGGTCTTGAGTGAGAATATGAGTAGGCTGCAACTGCTCTAAGACATCTATTTTTATTTGATAGATACTGAGAGCGGATTGCAGCAAACTGTTTACCTCATCGTGAATTTGGCTGCTGGAGGCATCGGAGTTTAGACGCGCTTGGGTACAAATGGGGCGATTTTGGATTTCTGGGGGGTAATCGCATTCGTGCGATCGCCCCACAATAGCATTAACCAATCCTAATGCTGCTAAAATCTCTGTTCCGCCGGGAATTAAGGAAACAATTCTTACATTACTATCTATCATCGCTCCACCTTTGCAACAGCTACCATTAACTTAATTCTCGCAAAATTCAAGTCATTACATATCTTTCTGTAGGGGAATTCCAAGATATTCTGCTAGTCTGGACAAACTAAGAATCCAAAGCTCACGATCGGTATCACTTGGTATCAAGGTAGCAATTATGGTAATTAAGTAAGTCAGCACAATAAAACAAAACTATATGAAGAAAATTAAACAAGGCTCAAACTCTTTCCCCTCCTGTTCCCTGGCTTATGCCAACAATAATTATTTAGGCCAACTGGCTTAAGTGATGTAAAGATTACATTGGCTGTGCAAGCCAACTTTTTAAAGTACTATACTACTTGATAGCTAAATGATTTTAAATGCCAATTATGATTCGTTGGGGTAAAAAAAAACTGGTATAAATATGCAGAACTGATTGGCAAATTCTAGTTTGGAACTCGTCATTCCAAAATCAGAAAATTTGATTAAAACAAATATAGTTTCCGGTTATGAAAAACCCTATGGAGTAATTGTAGTTATACAAAGGCGGTTCTATATTTTCCGTAGAACCGCTAAGCAAAATTATTTCTTCTTGAGGACAACTCATGCAAGTGGTCGCTGCTAGAAATATCACAGAGCATAACCAAGCCCAAGGGGGTTTACAAATCAGAGAAGATAGTCGGCGAAAACAAAGCCAGACCTTGGTACAACTGGCAAGGAGCAAAACATTTCAGCAAGGTAATCTCAATGCGGCCATCAGAGAAATCACAGAAACTGCTGCTCGCACGCTCTCTGTCGAACGAGTCGGGGTGTGGTTATATAATGAAGAACGCTCAAAAATGGAATGCATCGATTTATACGATGTCAATACTAAGGAACATAGCTTTGGTAGTTCACTTTTCAAAATCAATTATCCCGCTTATTTTCATGCTTTAGAACAGGAACGTAGCATTGCTGTAGATGATGCTAGAAACGATACCAGAACCCAAGAATTATCAGAGTCTTATCTTTCTGTTTTTGGTATCACGTCTGTGCTGGATGCACCAATTTGGCTAGAAGGATCTTTAATAGGCGTAGTCTGTCACGAACACGTAGGCGAAGGTCGTCAATGGACTCTGGAGGAAGAAACTTTTGCCGGCTCAATTGCAGATTTCGTGACCTTGGCTATGGAAGTAAACCAGCGAAATGCTGCACAAGAAGCACTAAGACAGAGCGAGGCGAAATTTCGGGCAATTTTTGAGCGTTCTTCCATCGGCATTGCACTTATAGATATGAAAGCGCAGATAGTCGATACTAATGTGGCACTGTGCGAGATTTTAGGATATAGCCGAGAAGAGTTATACGGAAAACGCTTTACAAATTACGTTTGTACGCAAAAAGGCGATTTAGAAATTTACAAACAATTGGTGTCCCAAATTCGGACGGATTTAGGAAAAACTTCAAAGGTTGAACTAAAAGAACAACCCGCAGATAGACATCGTATTGAAATGGAAAGACGCTGCCCACATCAAGATGGTAGCTTAGTTTGGACTCATATCTCTGTTTCTGTGATTCCAGACAGCAATGGCCAACCTGAGTTTTTTCTAGCGATGATTGAGGACATTACTGAACGCAAGCAAACAGAACTCAAACTACGTGCTTCCCAAGAAGCAGCAGAAGCAGCCAGTCGAGCCAAAAGTGAATTTTTAGCAACCATGAGCCACGAGCTGCGAACGCCTCTGAATGCGATCATGGGCTTATCGCAATTGCTACAACAAGAAATAGTTGGCTCTCTCAATGAAAAACAGAAGGAATACATCAATTGTATATACACTAGTGGCGAACAATTACTGGCAGTGATTAACGATATTCTGGACTTGTCTAAGGTGGAAGCAGGTAAAGAAGAATTGTTGCTTTTACCTTTGCCGGTGTCAGAGATTTGTAACTATGCGATATCGACGGTGCGGGATGGGGCCTTGGAAAAGGGATTGCAACTCACATGTGAAATCGATCCCGAAGCAGATACTTGCATTGCTGATGAACGGCGCATCAAACAAATGTTACTAAATCTGCTCAGCAATGCTGTTAAATTTACCCCAGCCGGTGAGATATCGTTGGTAGTCAAAAAACTACCGCAAGGAATGAAATTTATAGTTTCAGATACTGGAATTGGGATTGACTCAAGCCAGTTTCAATTTTTATTTCAACCATTTAAACAGCTTGACAGTAAGCTAAATCGGCAGTTTGAAGGCACGGGTTTGGGTTTAGCTTTGACACGCAAATTAGCGCGTTTACACGGTGGAGATGTGACTGTTACATCCACTTTAGGACAAGGTAGCAAGTTTACTTTATTTCTACCAAATCGATTGCATCTGGAAGATGAGGTCGATGAAGGAGAAAATTGTACTTTCTCTACATTGCCTTCTCTAGCCATTCCTCAAAATAAAACTATTTTGCTTGTGGAAGACGAGCAAAATACTGGTATTGTGCTACAAGATTATCTGCAAACAATTGGCTATCAAGTCAAGTGGATCAATAGCAACGATGATTTTTTAAAGCAGGTGCAAATTCTAGAGCCAGATTTAATTTTGTTAGATGTTCAGTTAGTAAGTGATGCTAGTGGCTGGGATTTATTAAAAATTCTTAGACAAGAGCCTTCTTTACAAGATTTGCAGGTAATAATGATCGGCTTTGGCGAACTTCCAGAAGATAAAAATTCTATTGTGCAAGCTGGTGCTAACAACTATCTTCTCAAACCAATTAGAGTATTTCAATTAGAGTCAATGTTAATGCGATATTTCGGTGAAACTGATTTTGATATCAACCAAACACCAATATAAATGCTTAGCGATCGCATTTATATCTTTATTCCCTAAAAAATAATAGCAAGCGATCGCTCGGTCTTCTTCATCCTTTAGGTATATCCCAACCCAGACATCGCTGCAATCAAGATAAAAATATAAAGATTACAAAAAAATCAGTAGTTTTATATACATTTTTTCTCGAAAAATGTGAAGAATATGTAAAGATGAGTTTTTAACTATAGACATCTAAGTAATATTCTGCACTTAATATTATGAGGTTATTTAGATGTTCCCTATTTTTAAGCTAAATACCCACGGGCATATAGCTCACAACGAGAGGATAAAAATTGGTTTGCCTTTCCCCTGAACGCTTACCCGTATTTTGAAGACAGTAAGACTTATGCATTGACAACAAATCAAAGATAAAGTGTGGATTTTAAGCATTTAGCTTGATTTATTAACACTTTGTTGGCGATAGCTACTGAGTCAAAGATAGTTGAAAAAAGCCTGAAACAGCTTATTTTCACGAGTTCACACCCTAAAGAATTTGACAGTGCTTAAGGCTTAGATAGTCCTACATAGTTGGATAAGTGTTACTTACAAGCGGGTCAACAGAGTGAACCTTTGGGAAAAATTGGTAACCCTTAAGGGTGACTTGAAAGTATTGCAAAAAATCTCAACTCTTGGTGAGTTCATTGTGTCTTAAAACAGCATTAAAAGCAGGTTCAGAACTGAAAGCTACTGAAAAAATTGATACAGGAAGGTAAAAGTTATGGCAAATATCATTGGAACCAAAGGTAATGATAGCCTAGTGGGCACTGATGACACAGACACGATTAATGGTAAAGCGGGGAATGATACTCTCATCGGTGGTGGGGGGGACACCCTCAACGGTGGCGCTGGTGACGATACCTTCTATAGTGAATTGGAAGATCCCTTTCTATTTGGTTCGGGGAATACAATCTTAACTGGTGGCGGTGGCAAGGATAAATTTGTTCTGGGTGACATAAGCACTGTTACTATCACGGATTTCGGTGGCATTGGTAAAGGCTCAAATCCATCAGCTGCGACCCTCGCTTCCTTAGATACCTTGCAATTTACAGAGTCTCTGCAAACTGCGAGAAATCTGCAATTAACTCAAAATGGTAACAACTTAGAAATTACTTTTAGAGGGTTATTTAAGACCAAAGTAGTCCTGCAAAACTTGGCTCTGGAAAACCTAGACAATTTAGCCCAGGTTGGCAATATTCTGTTTTATGAGCAAACTAGGATTACAGACAGCTTTGATGTTTTCAATGCCAACTCGACCCAAAGCACCCTCTTCAGAAAGAATACAGTCACCTTCCTGAACGACCTGAACAACAATGTCAACGGCTTTGACAACTCAGATGATGTCATCAATGGTCAGGGGGGTAATGACAAAATCGATGGCAAGAGTGGCAACGACCTTTTGAGGGGTGGTGCAGGCAGTGATACTCTCATTGGTGGTACTGGTGACGATGTTCTATTGGATGAATCCGATTTAACAGGTAATAATCTGCTCTTAGGGGGCGATGGCAATGATTCTCTCTCCACCTCTGGCTTATTAGTCGGCGGTTTCTTTGGATTTGAATTCTTTGGTTATTCATCTGGCAATAACACCCTCAACGGTGGTGCTGGTAACGACACCTTGGATGTTGAAACTTCAACAGGCGATAACCTACTTAATGGTGACAATGGCAATGATTATCTCTTTGCTACTGGCTTTTTCGACTTTGATTTTGCAGAACTTAGCAATATCTATACCACCTCTGGCAATAATACCCTCAACGGTGGTGCTGGCAAGGACACCTTGAATGTTGATTTGTCAAGAGGCGATAACCTGCTGTTTGGAGGCAATGGCGATGATTTTCTCTTTGCCTCCAATAATGGTCCAGCTTTCGATTTCGGCATTACTACCTCAGGAAATAATACCCTCAATGGTGGTGCTGGTAGTGATTCCTTGAACATTGACTTTTCATCAGGGGATAATTTACTTGATGGTGGCGCTGGCAATGATACTCTGTCTGCGTTTTTTGCCTCAGGAAATAACACCCTCAAAGGTGGCGCTGGCAATGATATTCTCATCAGTGGGAACAATGATGATACTCTTTATGGAGGAACTGGTACTGATACCTTTGTTTTCAATAGTTTCAATGATGGCGTTGATAGTATTTATGACTTCAACGCTAGTAATGAGTTGATTCAGGTATCGGCTGGTGGTTTTGGTGGTGGGTTATCGATAGGTTCACTTGCAGCTAATCAGTTTACACTTGGAACATCTGCAACAACCATCGCTCAGCGATTTATCTATGATGGTACTACAGGTGCATTGTACTTTGATCAAGATGGTAGCGGGGGTGCATTTGCTCAGGTAAAATTTGCTCAATTATTTGGTGGAGTGTCACTAACCAATAACAATTTTGATGTAATTGCTTAATCGTTCCAACTGCTATAAATGGAATGCGAGATGTTATGAAAGGCATCTCGCATTTTATTTCTTAATAATAGGCACAAGTGATGAAGTTAGGACTAGTCCTATAAATTACGAACCGCAGAGGACGCAGAGGACACTGAGAAATAAGAGTCTCAGAGAGTTTTTGCGTCAATCATCAGTGATTTCAATAATGTGCAATGGATTTTTTTAATCATTTTTACATGAGAAATACCAGCTTCTTCAAATACTTCTCCTTCTTCTACAAAGCCCAATTTTAGATATAAATCTTTGACATATTCTTGAGAATGAATCACAACTTCTCGAATATTTTTACTAGCTATATATAAGAGTGCATTTTCCATGATTTTCTTACCAATACCTTGACCTCTAGCTGTAGACAAAACAGCAAGTCTTTCGATTTTTACAGTTTTTTCATCTAAATATCTAATTCTGGTAGTACCGACAGCTTCTTCATCTAAATAAGCTATTAAATGGTCAGAGATTTCATCTTTGCCATCAAACTCTAAAGCGGGATCTACTCCTTGTTCTTCCTGAAAAACTGATTTTCTAATTGCAGCGATCGCTGGAAATTCTTCAGGTATTTTAGCAACTTTTATAACTAAATTACTCATGAAACTCTTTCTAGTTTTAGAATAATTAAAAAAGGTGGGTTTCCCCACCTAATTCTATACTTTAATCAACTCCGTCAATTGGTGCAAAACCTTGGCGCTGAATATTTTCTGTGACTGCGCGTGGTTCTAGGAATTGCAATAAATAATCAGGGCCTCCGGCTTTAGAACCGACTCCAGAAAGTTTGAATCCGCCAAAGGGTTGCCGTGCAACTATAGCACCTGTAATGGTGCGGTTGATGTACAAATTCCCGACTTCAAATTCTGTCTCTGCTTGCTGAATGTGGGAAGGTGTTCGAGAATAAAGTCCTCCAGTCAAGGCGTAGTTAGTTCCATTGGCCACTGCTAAAGCTTCTGGGAAATCTTTCACCCGAATTACCGCCAGCACAGGGCCAAAAATTTCTTGTTGGGAAATTACCGCATTGGGCGATACTTCACTAAAAATCACAGGGCCGATAAAATATCCGTGTTCTGGTGCGGGTAACTCCAAGGCTAATTGTGCTTCTGCCTTACCCTTTTCAATATACTCGCGGATGCGATCGCGGGCATTGCCATCAATTACCGGGCCGACTTGGGTACTAGGTAACTCTGCTTCCCCAATGTTCAGGGATTTTGTGGCTTCCACCAATCGTTGCACAAAGACATCATAAATCGGTTCCAGCACAACTACCCGCGAACAAGCAGAACATTTTTGGCCGCTATAACCAAATGCTGACTGCACTACCCCGACAACTGCTTGGTCTAAATCAGCACTTTCATCGACAATAATTGCATTTTTGCCGCCCATTTCCGCAATTACCCGTTTCATGTGCTTTTGTCCGGGTTTTAGCGTGGCTGCATCTGCGTAAATTCGACAACCCACTTCTTGAGATCCAGTAAAAGCAATCACATGAGTATCTGGATGATTTACCAAATAAGCACCGACTTGGGAACCCTTACCAGGTACGTATTGAAATACACCTTTAGGAAAACCAGCATCAATTAAGATTTCTGTGAGTTTGGCGGTAATTACAGAAGATGTTTCCGCAGGTTTGAGGAGAGTACAATTCCCAGAAACCAAGGCTGCTACGGTCATTCCACAAGCGATCGCCAGGGGAAAATTCCAAGGAGAAATCACCACAGTAATTCCCCGTGGCTGGTAAATATAACGATTAGTCTCACCTGGTATGTCGTAAATCATACCTTTATCTAACCGTTCCATTTCATCGGCGTAGTAGCGACAAAAATCTATCGCCTCAGAAACCTCTCCATCAGCTTCCTTAACTGGTTTTCCAACTTCCAAAACCATCCAAACCGCAAGTTCAGCGCGGCGTTCTTCCATCAAATCAGCCGCTTTTCGCAGAATCTTAGCGCGTTCTTGAACTGGAGTTTTCCGCCACCCAGGAAAGGCCGCCTTCGCGGCTTGCATAGCCTGTTCGGCTTGTTCAACACTGATTAATCCGACTTTCCCAACTACCTCACTGAAATTAGAAGGATTGAGAGAATCAACAAATTCCGACGTGTTAACATACTCCCCATTAATCAGCGGTAAATAAGTTTTACCCAACTGTTGACGAACGGCTGCAAAAGCCTCTGCTGCCTTCTTCCTACCCTCCTCCTCAGCATAATCTGTATCTGCCGCCCCAACAAAACCTCTATTTTCCTCTCTGCGCCCACCGAAGTTCAGATCGGCGGAAGCCGCCGCTCCGACTTCTCTCTGCGTCTCTGCGTGAGACACATCCACAACAGGTGCCGCCAACAACTCCTCAATCGGTCGATTCTCCAAATTCTGCCGTAAAAAAGAACTATTAGCCGTATTTTCCAACAATCGCCGAATCAAATATGCCATTCCAGGCAATAATTCACCGTAAGGACAGTAAACCCTAACGCGATAACCCCTATCAACCAAAGCCTTGGCGACTTTATCGCCCATACCGTAGAGGACTTGCAACTCAAACCGACGGCGGGGGACATTTAAAGTTTCGGCTATGGCAATGGCACGAGCGTGCGATCGCACATTATGACTACCAATGGCAGAATACACATATTGATGATTTTCTAGCAATAACTGAGTAATGGTTTCAAAGTTGGCGTCAGTTGCGGCTTTATCATTGTAAACTGGTTGTGGCCAGTGCTTCTGTGCTGCTTTTATAGTTTCCTGATCCCAATATGCGCCTTTTACCAAACGGATTGTTAGGGGATAACCGCGCTGTTTTAACCAAGAAATCACGTTTTTGACATCTTCCTCGCTATCACGCAGATATGCTTGAATTGTGATGCCAATGTCTGTACGTTGCCGAAACTCATCTTCTAGTAAGAGTTTTTTCAAAATATTAAGAGTTATGTCCTTATAGGCATACTGTTCCATATCAAAATGGACAGCTGCGCCTAACTCTTTGGCACGACGTAAGAGAATACGAATGCGATCGCTAACTCTCTCTTCACTACCTTTAGCATCTAATGGGTCAAATTGGGAATAAAACGCCGTTAACTTAACAGAAACCTGGACTTTTGGTAGTGGTTCGCCATCAGCCTCATCAATAGCTGGGATAGCTGCCCAATTCTTCGATGCTGCCACCAATTGTTGCATTAATTCTAGATAGCGTTCTAGATAAGATTGTGCTTCGGCTTCAGTAATTACCGCTTCACCAAGTAAATCAATGGTGAAAGCCATTTTTTCTTTTCGCAGCCGTTCAACTGTTTTGATGACTTGTTTAATATTTTCCCCAGCAATATATTTATGAGCAAGCGTTTCAACCGCCGTACCAACGGTTGTAGCAGCAACTTGTCCTGGTACAGAGTCGGGGTTAGCAAAGTTTAGCATTCCCTTCAAAGCCGCTGGTAATTCTACAGATTCATCGCCTAAATATTCCTGTAAATGAGAGGCAATTTCTGACTTACTGTGCAAAGCAGGTAGCGTATCTATAAACCGAAATAATTGCACCCGCAACCCAGGATTACTCATTGCCCAAGCTAGCAATTTATCATCCCAGCGCATCTGATCTCGTAGGGAAGCAAAAAACGAACGATTTTCTTGGGTAGCTGCGAGAAGTTGTTTAGCAATTTCTTGAGTTTTAGCTTCGTAGGTGCTTGTTTGTACTTGTAATACCACTGATAATAAACTCCTTATTGAAGACAAGGTTTTTTTATAAAACCTGTGTCTTCTATTTTGACGCTTTAATTATATTGGGGCATGAAGGGGTGGGAAATGAGGAGATGAGAGAGCAGGGGAGCTTTAGGTTTCTCCTCTGCCCCATGCCCCATGCCCTGTTTGGCCAATGCCCCATGCCCAATGCCCTATTCACTGACAAGTGTTATCCTTTTGTTGATACATTTTTAACTTGATGAGACAGATGTTGCAGCACAAGATTTTAGCTCAGCCATACTAGGAGTGGGGATACCAACGCTATGTTTACAGAAAACCTCACGCGTATCTTATTTTCTAACTGGCAACGCACACTCCAGCCTTTTGGCGTTGACGAAGTAGCGGCTGATAAAGCCTTTAATCAGTTGGTTACAGCTTACTCTAGCAGCGATCGCCATTATCACACGCTAAAACACATTCATCGCGTCCTCAACATGATTGAAATTTTGCAAGGTTACACCAATAACCTAACTGCTGTTCAATTTGCTGCCTGGTTTCATGATGTAGTGTATGACACTCAGGCTAAAGATAATGAACAAAAAAGTGCGGACTATGCTCTTGAATTGTTGAGTAGTTTAGGTATTTCAGAAGATACCATAACTACTGTTACCCGCTTGATTCTGAATACCAAAGAACACCAGGCTGGGGTGGATGACTTTGATAGCCAAGTCTTACTTGATGCAGATTTAGCGATTTTTGCTGCTAGTCCAGTTGATTATACAGAATACGTCTATGCTATTCGTCAGGAATATGACTGGATACCAAAAGCAGAGTATATTACAGGGCGGCGGCAAGTTTTAGAAATATTTTTAAAGCGATCGCATATTTACTTTACACCTTTAATGTTGGAGTTTGCCGAACCATTCGCCCGGAGTAACATTCAGGAGGAAATTAAGTATTTAGGTTCAGGATATGGTTTTTGATTAAAGCTATGTAATGCTTGGGAAATTTTTCTTTATATTGTAAGTGCGATCGCACTTTTTAATTCTGTACTCAAACCTTTATTGCTCCATAATTTCATAATATTAATAAACTTTGATGAGTAATCAAATTTCTAAATTGGTAACTCATCAAAATTAATCATCTCTGGAAAAACGTTGCAACATTTAAGTACAAATTTAATTACAGTTGTAATAACACAAGACTGCAAGCTTGGAACTCGAAACTCCAAGCTTGAAACATTGAGTTTTCAGCTAACTAACTATAGCCTTAACGTCTACTACCGCCACGATGAGGCGTTTCAGTTTCTTCTTGTTTTGTTTTAAGGGCAAATACTTGTTGATGCTGTGGCTGCTGAATTTTTTGCAGTGCAAATTTGGCACGGGTACGAACTCCGAGATCTGCATCTGTATCTAACATTTGCTGAAGTCGATCTTTAATACCTGAGGCTCGATCTGGTAAGGTAGTTGCAATCGCCGTTGCTAATGCTTCTAAACTCGTGACTAATGCATAGCGCACCACCCACTCTGGATCTTCAGAAATTAATAGTAGTGCCTCTATTACCTGAGTCTGCACAGATTCGACTTTCTGTGATGGTAATTGATACCAACGCAATGTGCCTAATCCCCTAGCTGCTGCCCGCCGCACACTCAAAGAAAAATCAGTTTTTGCTGCCTCTAGCAAAGTCTCCAGGCCGCGTAAATCCCCAATTCCCGCTAAGGCGCGAATTGCCCAGGCTCTAGCGCCATAATTGTAGTCATCAATCAGTTCCAATAACGGTGCGACTGCGGGTTCTCCGATGGCAATCAATCCGTCTACCGCCGCCACAGCTGCCCCCGGATTATTGTAGCCCAAAGCTGCAACCAAAGTCGGAACAGATTCTTCTATCCGAGCCGCTGCTAACTCTTGAACTGCATCTAACAAGCGATCTGATGAATCTGCTTCTTCCACAGCACGAATCAATATTTGGGCAAGTTCACTGTTATCCATATTAATTTCACGAGTCATTATTCAGTCAGCTAATTGTAGCTTAAGTTATCCGTAGTCTGCATTATGTATAAACCCCCTAGCCCTAGTTTGACAATGGGTTGGGGGTTTATATGTAAAAAAAATTTGATTTTTAAGTATTAATCACAACTCATTGCTAAGCAATTATGACTACAACAACGAGTCCATCAAATTCATCACTTTAATAGCACCTGCTGATAAACCGCTTGTTGCTGTATGATTGACTTGATGTTCCAGTAATCCTTTGAGAGAGATGAGTTTGAGGCTATTTTCCGCTAGAGTCTCGGCTATGGCCTCAGCTGCGGGTAGATAGCCGATGGCTCCCAAGTCTGCCAACACAGCTCGACGCAATTGCAGTTTTTCGCCTGCCAAAGCCTTTACCAACCGTTCTCCATAAACTGGTTCTTTGGTTAACTGATACATGGCTCGTGCAGCCGCATATTGCACCAGTTCTATGGGATGCTCTAAGAATGGTTTGACCAAAGGAATCGACTCAGTAGCCTGCAAGCTTCCCAAGGCTTCGATAATTGCGTCGTAAGGTTGGGATAAATCTGGTTGCTGTGACTTTAGTTGCTCTCCTTGCAAACCTGCTTTTAATAATTCAATCAGTGCAGGAATACAAACCGGATCGCCTAGCATATCTAAAGATTGCGCTGCTGCTTCCCGGACATAAAAATCTGAACAGTCTAAACAAGCAATTAAAGGTTTTACTGCCTGGCTGTCGCCAATTTTCCCTAATGCTCTAGCTGCGTTGCGCCGCAAAGGATATCCGCCTTCTGGTGTTCTGTCGTCTTCATCCTCTAAGGCTTCAATTAATCTTGTAACCGCAACTGGTTCGCATATCCGAAACCTACCCAACCACCAAGCGGCATAAAACCGCAAACCCAAATCTGTGCTTTGGAGATTTGCGATGGCCTGTTCTACTGTTAGCTGTTCGCCTCCAGGTGAATCCCCTGGAGGTGATAAATCTTCAAATTTCTGCGGGTTAGAATTCATCAGAAGGAAGATTTACTCTATTAGCTATCTGTTTTCGGCTCAAAACTTAATGGCTGAATGTTAACTATTCTGCCACCCAAACGAGTAATCCGCTGCATTTCTTGATTCATCCGATTCTCAGGCACTATGATAAATACACTGCCACTAGAACGAATCGGATAGCTGATTTTTTGGGTTTCTTCACTTTGGCGCAAACCAACTACTTCATAGCGGAAGTAGCGACTACTAGTTTTACCACCAATAAATTGTCCAACCATAAATCAATCCAAAATTTATTTCAAAATTTTTTATTAGTCATTTGTCTTTTATTGGTTAACAGACGCGATTAATCGCGTCTCTACTAATAACTATTGTACAGACAAGGGTTAATCGCGTCTGTACTAATGACTATTGTACAGACAAGGATTAATCGCGTAATGACTAATGGCTCTAAAGTGGCTTGACGCTGGCGATTTTACCACCTTGTTTTACCACTCTTTGGAAGTAGCTAGATAGCTCTTCGTAAGGTATGATTACGGCTTGATTAACACGACGTGTCTTAGGATATCCCGCTCCAAAAACGCCTGCTACTTCAATGCGGTAGAGTCTGCCTTCTTTACCAAAAGTTCCTGCACCACCGAAAGTGCTGTTGGGGGTAACGCCTTTGGCAGAAGCAACATAGGCAAAGCCTGAGGGGCCACCGGAGGGAGGAATCACAGCGGATGCAGCATTGCGACCTAATTCGCTAGCTAAACGGGAAGACTTACCTTTGAGTTGGGAGCGATCGCTACTAGCGTAGCCGCGATAAAGTTGGAATATCCGGCTAAATCCGACAGTTTTCTGCCCTGTTTGAGTTTCAAAACCGCGATAGTAAGGCACTATATTTTCCCCAAAGTTGGCTTGATACTCTGGCGAATCAATATAGGAATCAATGTCAGCATCGTAACCTTTATTTTGGTACAAGTCTAAGTGATAAACCACATCAGACTCATCGTAAGGAGCACGACCCAACAAATGTTTGTAGTTCAGTTCAATGACGCGAGTTTGGAAATTGTCGTAGAAAAATTTCTTTTTGTACAGTTCTGATTTAGCTACTTGACGCACAAACTCTTGGACGGTGATTTTGCCATCGCGCAAAATAGATTCGGCACTGATGAGGCGGTCAGCTGCCAATATGTAGTCATTGCCCAATAACTGACGATAGACGGCAGAAATTACTCTTTGTATGTCTTCTTTAGTTGCATTTGGACGCAATTCTACAGGAGCGCTATCAATAAAAGGTTCTGCTCCTAGACGGGACGCTGCTGTTGTAATTGTCATCTTCAAAATTCTCCTTGAGTAATACCTAATTCGCATTAGTTAGGGGAGTAAACAATAGGGAATGGAGAGTAATCAAATTCCCTAACTACTCCCTACTCCCTATTCCCCTAACCCTATTCCTAACTTACACAGCTGTGAGGCTAATCACTTTACTGCCTTTACGATTGAGTTGCTGCAACTTACTAGAAAGTTGTTCGTAGGGAACTATCAACTCGGCAGTACCACGCCGTACTACAGTTGAATTGGGAGAAGCTGCTTGTAGGAATCTAATCCGGTATGCTTCTCCACGACTACCTGTAGACAGACCAGTTAAGGCTCCTGAAGATACTGGGTAGATGGGTGAAGCCAGATTCTTAGCTATTTCCCAGGTTAGCTTTCCTTGTTTTGTCCCTTGAGCGCGATCGCTATTCGCGTAACCCCGATACAATTGAAACAGTCGGCCATAGCCAACGTTTTTCTTTCCTACTTGGCTTTTAAAGCCTCGGTAGTAGGGCACAATATTTTCACCAAAGTTCTCTTGATATTCTGATGAGTCAATATAAGAATTTATTTCTGCTTCGTAACCCTTTGAATTGTATAGCTCAACATGGTACGAAATTTCCGACTCATCTTCCGGCGCACGACCTAATAAATGCTTATAATTCAACTCGATAAATCGAGTTTGTGAGTTGGAGTGGAAAAACTTCTCACGATAGAGTTCTGATTGAGCAATGGCTGATACAAAACCCCGGACTGAAATTGTACCTTGCTGTAGCAATGATTCAGCACTTTCTAAACGCTCGCCTTCCAGTAGATATGCATTACCTAATACTTGACGGTAAGCTGCTCTAATCACCACTGCCACATCTGCTTCTGTTCTATCAGGACGTAGTTCTACTACTCCTGAGCTTTCAAATGGCTCAATTCCTAGTCTTGCTGCTTGTCCCAAAGCCGCCATCTTTAACCTCCTCAGTTTTAAGTACAAAACTGAAAACTTTTTAGAAAGTTTTTTTTAATCTTTTATAGCGGTTTAAGCATAGTTTAGGACATCAGCTTACAGTTAAACTCAGAATTCAAGAGCTTTCCCAAGCCTGTTGCCTATTGCCTATTGCCTGTTACCTGCTATAACTGTCTTTTGAAAATAAAACTGCCCGGAGAGGTAAGCAACTCATAGAACTTACTTGTCATAAGAGCTGATTTCCTCTCCGGGCTAAAGCAACACTCTAGCTCAGAGTATTAATTACGTAGTCGATGTAGGAATTTGCTTCAACAGCTGGGTCGCCGCTCAAACCGTGGTTAGCTTTGATGTACTTGAGAGCTTCAATGTACCAGCTAGGAGACAAATCGAATGTTTTGTTGATTTCAGCTAAGCCAGAAATCAAGAAATCATCCAATGGGCCTGTGCCACCAACAACTAAAGCGTAGGTGATAATCCGCAAGTAGTAGCCGATATCGCGTACACACTTAGCTTTACCGCGTTGGTCGTGCGCGAAGTTGGGGCCTTGTTGTTGGGTGGTGTAGGGGAACTTGTTGTAAACAGCTTGAGCAGCACCTTCTGTCAAGCGTGAGGCATTTGCACTCAAGGATTTTGCTGCTTGCAAGCTAGCAGGCGCTTGGCGAAAACGACCAAAAGCTACTTGAAGTTCGGTGCTGCTGAGGTAGCGACCTTGAGAATCAGCCGCTGAAATTGCTTCGGTTAGAGGTGTTTTTGTCATTTTTGGTACTTCCCTTTAACAAACTTTTCGTTGAAATTTTGTTTTGTCTTGCGGACAATTATTTCACCCAATAGCAGCGGTGCTTGGATTAAGCAACAGCAGCAGCGGCGCGATCAAAGTAGCTAGCGATTTCAGCTGCTAAAGCGCTGCAATCTCCTCTGGTGATGCCATTTGGATCGTTAACAATCTTTAAGGAAGCATCTTTGAGCTTTTGAATACCAACAGCAACGGAAGCTCCAGGAGTTCCCAATGCTAAGTAGGTTTCGCGTAAGCCATTGAGGGCGCGATCGTCTAATACGCTAGAGTCACCAGCAAAGACTGCATAAGTAACATAGCGGAGGATGATGTCTAAGTCGCGGATACAAGCAGCAGCGCGACGGCTGGTGTAAGCATTACCACCAGGAGCGATCAATTGAGGTTGTTCTGCCCACAGATCGCGTACCGCAGCAGCAACAATAGCAGACGCATTGCTGGTAATGCGGTTAACTGCATCTGCACGCTTGTTACCATCTTTGACTAGTTCGCTCAAAGCATCCAATTGTGCATCGGTGAGATATTCCCCACGTGTATCGGCTTGGGAAACTACTTTTGCAAATGCATCTAAAACCATTGCGTTAAACTCCTAATTGGCTTGGTTAAGAATTATTTGATGTCAAAACTGAATGGTTCAGTTTTTCTTTTTTTGATGTCAGATGTCTGACCATCTTTAATGAAAGGTTCACAACGGACATCCAAGGTATAAGTCTACGACCTCTAGGGT
Source organism: Nostoc sp. DedQUE12a (assembly GCA_034530795.1). Lineage (GTDB taxonomy): Bacteria > Cyanobacteriota > Cyanobacteriia > Cyanobacteriales > Nostocaceae > Nostoc. The sequence goes on along the minus strand of JAVRCH010000048.1, from coordinate 10,710 downwards.
TTCGGATTAAAACTTTTGTTACAAAACTTCATCTTAATATGAGAGACCAGAAAACCCGCTAGATTCAGCACCCCATCAACCTTGTACTGTTATTTTGCCTTTCAAATTATTTTTATACTATGATGATGCCTTTTGTTTTATTAAAAATTATTATGTTACCTTGTCTTTTTGTTAATTTAACTTAACAAAAACATTCATTTAAGTAAGAATACGATTTCCAAATTAAATACCACTACCAATATTTTTTCAGCCATAGCAATAGTCTTCGCCGATACAGAGATTCGCCGAAGCTCGTTTTATTGGTTTTATGTTTACTTAGGCGAGTAGTAATTTTCTCTCTAAATCAAATAAAAAGCCATGAATATACTCCTCAGTCCATTCATCCCCATAGAACCGCTTGAACATTCCTCGTGCAGGGTCTTTTTCGGCTCGATATCGTAGGTATCGCAGTTGTGCTTGTTCGATATCTGCTAGGTTTTGGGAATCAGTTACGGGTTCTGCTTGCTCTACAAAATCGAGGTAAGCTTTGAGGTAGTCTTTAAAGGCTGCAAATACTTGATTTTCCACCACGACAGTTTCCTGGGGACGAGTCCACAAAAAAGCAGGAGAAAAGAAGGGTCGTGCTTCTTCTGGAAAATCGCCACCCCAGCTCAGGTGCTGTTGATGGGTATGGAAGATAGGTAGGATCGGTTGGGTATACTTTGCCTGATATGCTGGATCGTCTCGGAATAAGGGTTGCATATCCAAGGCGATGAGGTGTCCTCCTGGTAATGTCACCAAATCAGCCCCAAAGAAGGGTAAGTCATAGTTAAGGTGTGGAAAAATCACGAAATTTAGTACTTGGAGCGAATTACCACCTTGTACGTGTGCTGCTCTAATTTGCCGTAGTTTTGTCGTTTGAAAAGCATAACTAGTGGTGAGAACCTCTTGTTGGCTCTTGCCTTTACCCACGGTAGCAACCTTAGATTCAAATCCTTCTGGAATAGGATATGGTTGCAAATCTAAACGCGATCGCATGTAGGCGATCGCATAATCGAGAAATGGTTGATAAAGTGTCATTTGATGTACAACTATAAATTTTGGCCAAACAGGGCAAACAGCGCATGGAAAAAGGGAAAGGGGTAAGGGGAAAAGGAGAAAGATTAAATTTATTCCTTTTCCCTTTAACCTTTAACCTTTTCCCCTGCCTCAAGAGCCTTCCTTGCCTTCCTCATCCCCATACCCTTTAACTCATCTTCTGCTGATTGCTAAAGGCACAGCATCTTCAAATAAGAACTCGTGGAGAAAGCGTTCTGCCCATTCATGACCAAAGTAACTGCTAAATAGACCAGATGCTGGATCGCGGTCTGCACTATATTGGTCATAGTCTTTTTGAGCTTTGACAATCCGCTGGATATCTTCTGGATCTTCGAGCGGTTCGGCTTTTGCTAACATTTGCCAATACAAGTTTAAGTAATCCTGAAACGCTTCAAAAACTCGCGTTGCTACTGTTTGAGGATCTGTTTTGGCAAATAATAAGTACTTAGAAAAGTACTGATTAGCATCGTAAAACTTCATTTCTAAGTTTTGCGACAGATCTGGGTATTTTTCATGCAGAGATTTCAGCGGCAGTATGTATTTTTTCTGATAATCTTCATCTTGGAATAAAGGCTGAAAGTCAAGAACGATCAGGTTTTTAATTTTTCCAAAGGATAAAAAATCAATACCTAATAAAGGTAAATCGTAGCGATGGCTAGGATAAATCACGCTGTTAAAAATTTGGGCGCTCTCCCCGGCATCAATGTAGGTATAGCGAATTTTTCGCAACTCTTGACATTGGTGACACCAACTACGTATGGTTGCTGGGTTTCTGCCGCGATCGCTAATTTTGAATTCCAAACCAGGGGGAATGTCCCTACTTTGTAAATCAAACCGTTCAAATAGCTCTTTTTCTAAAAATTCCAGGAAAGGCTTATACATACAGCATGACTCATTAACCCTTGCATGAAAATAAAGTATGTCGATCCTGCACGTCTCATTTCTTAGAAACAAAGCAACATTCCTTAATGGGGAATGGGCATCCCTACGGCTACGCTCAGGGCAAGTGGGCATGGGGTATGGGGGAGATAGGGAGATAGAGAAGTGTGGGGAGTGTGGGGAGTGTGGGGAGTGTGGGGAGTGTGGGGAGAAAGAGAATTTATGCCCCCGTCTCTTCCCACCCCTCCCCCACCTCCTTCTCGCTCTTCCTACTCCTCCGTCTCCTCCCACACCTCCCACACCTCCCACACCTCCCACACCTCCTGCTTGCCCGATGCCCTATCCCCTAGCGTCATTTTGAGCGATCATTTGCTCTAGCACTTGTTGGGAAACACAACGACGCTCAGAACAATAAGTCATCAAGTTGATTCCATTCATCATTCGCACGGTACTAACTCTGACACGAAAATCATCCGTCACAAACCAACAACGCTCTTGTCCTTGGTTGTTGTCATAATCAGTGTCAATGGTCAGTACTCCATCATGAGCAAATCGATATCGGCTGACAACCGGAATGCTCTCTACATAGCCTTGGTTGCGGATTAATTTTCCAGAAAGGTTCGTTTCATCGTCGGGAATGTCAACCAAAATAGCAGCATTGTCGGTATTCGGCGGTCTCGTGTCTAGGTTAGCCTGCCATGCAAAGCTAGCACCCCCGGTTGCTTTATCTGGCTCTATTCCTTGTGCTTTACAGACTTCTTGGACTTTGGGATCGTCTTTTTCTATGACTATAATGATTAAATTCGACTCACCCGACTCATCTGCGGCTGAGTCAAAGTGATGAACCGAACGCTCTGTAAACCATGTACCTTCGCTTTTACGGAAGAAGTCAATCATTGACAATGGTGGTACGATATGCATCTGTTTGGAAACCTCTTTTTAAAACAATACTTTGAGCAAAATCTTGTTTGTAATCCTAGCGATCGATATCTGATGGAGACAGGCAATGGCCAATAGGCAACAGATTTTTTCACGTCACGTAATGATTTAGGATTGCTGTACTACCTTTTGTATTATCGGTATTAATTATTTTGTTCTTATCTAAAATTTACAGATGACAGGTTGCATTCTATCTTTTTTGGTTCCTTGGGTGAAAGAATTATTTCAATAGCTATTGTTAGTTTCATATCGTAATGACAAATAGTGAAATTCAGCTGATTACCAGAGAACGCCCCAGTCCAACTCCAGAAATCTTAACAGCGCTCAAAGAAGGACTTCCTTTAGAAAAAGTAGATTTGAGCGAATTCAATCTACGGGGAGTTGATTTAAAACAAGCTAACTTAAGTCAAGCCAAGCTACTACGAGCCGACCTCAGCGGGATGGTCTTGAGTGATGCAAATCTCAGTGGAGCGGATTTGCGAGGTGCTAACCTACAAGGAGCGGATTTGAGTGGAGCGAATTTGCAGGGAGCTTATTTAAACCGCGCTGACCTCCAACAAGCGAATCTGAGTGGCGCAAATTTGCAGGGAGCTAAACTGCAAGTAGCGCGTTATGATAGCCAGACAAAATGGCCTGAAGAATATAACTACAAAGGTTCGGGAGCAGTGGGGCCGGGTGCGAATCTTAATGGCGCCTATCTCAACACAGCTTTTTTACGCAATGCAGATTTACAAGGGGCTAATCTGCGGGGAGCTTACCTCAGCGGTGCTGACCTGACTGGAGCCAATTTACAAGGCGCGGCTTTAAGTGGCGCTGACTTGAGTAAAGCTTATTTGACAGGGGCTTGTTTACGGAATGCTCGATTAACTGGAGCCAATTTGCAGGGTACAGATTTGCGAGCAGCTGACCTGACTAACGCAGAAATGGAGCATCTTGAGAGTATTGCTGGGGCAGATTTTAGTTTTGCCCAAGGATTGACACAAGCAACTAAAGTCATGCTTCACAGTCGTCCAGCATCAGAACTGGATGTTTGGAACGCCTACACCCGCAAAACAACTCGTGAAAGTTTAAGTGGGTGAGCAGGAGTTCTGAGTTACGGGAGGCAATAGGCAATAGGCAATAGGCTTGCGAAAGTCTTTTGGTGCTAGGGTTTGACGAGCAGTTTAAGTAGGTCGGTGTGAATATTTATCGTTGCGATGAGGCAGGAGGCAGCAGGGAAGAGGGCTTGAGTCTATTTAATTTTTCTTAACATAGTTTGGTTTTTCGACATTGTTCTACTTATTTCCTAAACCATGTTTCAACTGCTATATCTTCCCCACTCCGTAGAGACGCTATTAACCGCATCTCTACGTACTCTTCTAACTTAATATTGTGAGTTGTTTTACAAAGCTTGCCACTTCTGTTTGAGAAGCGCTAAAAATGTAGCGTATCCTTCAGAAAAACCGGGCGGATCGGGTAGAACATATTGTGGAAATTCTTTATACGATCGCCAAGGTTCAGAAGCATGATGCCGTAAATATAAGGCACATTCTGAGGAACCTGGTAATCGCCAAGTCATTTGACCAGTTGGTATATCAGTCACAAATCTCTCCCGAACTCGAAGAAATTGATATTTTATTCTAGATTTTCGCAAACTGTCCGGATATTTTGCTCAAATTTTAGATAAAATAAAATATTACCTAGTATTTATTTGTTAAGTTGAGTTCGCTGGCATAATTTAGTTTATTCACAAATAATCCTAAATGAGTTCGCTTGGCTATTGTGGCAACAAGTCTTCTAAAGCAGCTCCCACAACTCGGTGATCCTCATCTTGTCTGAGTTGGTTTAGGGCTGCTTTTGCTTCTGGTTGGTCAAATCGTTTGAGGGCGTAGGCAACTCGCACGCGCATCCGCCAAGATTCAGTATTTACCAAGCTGAGTAGTTGAGACAATGCTGCAACATTTAGGGTAGAGTCAGCCAGTAAGCCTAGTGCATCAACAGACGATTCCTGAACTGTAAAATCTTCGTCCTTTAAACCCTGAACGCAGATATCAAATAATTCTTCAGGACAATCCATTTCAGCGATCGCTGCGAGAATAGTACGACGGACTAACCAATGGTCATCCTGATAATACGTCAAAACTAAATGAGAAACTGCTACTCTGCCAAATAGTGATAAAGAATTTGCTGCCTCAGCTCGCACGTTGGGTGTATCGTCGAATTTCATAATTTGAATCAAAGCAGCAAAAGATTCTGCTGATTGTTGGCTACCCAAACCCCTTGCCACAAAGGAACGCACCAAAAATTCTGAGTCATGGAGTTTACTCGTTAGCAAAGGGACTGCAACTTCTGATTCATAATCTTTGAGTGCGGCGATCGCTTTCAAACGATACTGAAAATCTGGATTCTCCAATTCAGCTTTAATTTTATCGATTTCCATCGGTGCATTTATTAGGATTATTTTTTACTTTATTTTACAAATGCCAAAAAATAGCGATCGCATTTGGGAAAATTACTAGGGAATGGGGCATTGGGCATTGGGCATAGGGACTGGGGACTGGGGAGATGAGGGAGTGTGGGGAGTGTGGGGAGTGTGGGGAGATGGAGAAAAAGGAATTTATGCTTCCCTTTCCTCCCACCCCTCCCACACCTCCCACCCCTCCGTCTCCTCCCACACCTCCCACCCCTCCCACACTTCCTGCTTGCCCAATGCCCCTATGCCCTATGCCCCATACCCCATGCCCAAAACCTATGACTCAACTAACCGAAACTGTTAAGCAATTAATAGCCAAAGCCAGAATTGTCAGCTTTGCACAGTGGGAACAGTCTCATCCTCAAGCAGCGATCGCCATATTCCAAGCTGCGGATGATACTCTTCGGTATCTGAGCGACGAAGATTTATTACAGATCCAAACTTTATCACCTAATTATTCTGCCTTAATTCCTGTTGCACAATTATTACGCGATCGGGCAGCCGAAATCGTGGATAAAGCAAGAGTTCAGGTGTTGCTGACTTATCCTGAAATTATCGAGCCTGGAGGAGGTCTTTATCCAGCTGAACGCGCTCAAGCTTGCTGGCGAGATTTTTGGCATTTTCTCCGCTGCATCACCTATAGCATCGCAGGTAGCCACGCTGAATATACTAGTCCCACAGGACTGCACTATATGAATTTGCTTTATCAAGAATTACAAGTTCCTTTGGATGCAATGGTTTTGGGCTTAAAAAGTATTAAAGCTGCTAGTTTGAAACGCTGCCAAGCTAATGACCAAGAAACTCTTACTCCTTATTTTGACCATTTAATTACCCAACTAGCTGCTTTCCAAATTTAGCGCTAAAAAGTTATGCCATTTTGAATATCAAAAAATTGGCGTTGCTGATTTCATCTATGAAAACGATTGTGCATTATATGAAAATCCTTGTATAGGCTAGCAATTGCAACGTCTCTGCATCTGGATTAATACCACAATTCTGTCTTAGATATCGATAAAAGTACTAAAAAAATCTTAAATTTTTCTGAGGTATCATTTAACTTAACAATTTTTAATAAATATGGTTTCAGCATCGTATCAGAATGTGTAAAGGCATATGATGTAAAAAACTCAAAAAAACTTGAACTATGGACGTTCAGAGCAATTTTTAAGACTCTAGCTCTCCCTCTTGTTTCAAGTCATGTAAAGTTTTTTAACATCTGCTGAATATCCTTCTCATAAAATTTAGTTGTTAACTGGGAGATAGTTTGAATGGCTTTCGGACCAGCATCACGATTAGGGGTCGCTTTATTTGAAGACACCGATCCTATTGATCTGTGGCCAGGTCGCTCTAATGAGGAAATTGAAACCATAATTAGAGCTGTCTACAAGCAAGTTTTAGGCAATGCGTATGTATTGGAGAGCGAGCGGCTAGCCGTTCCAGAATCCCAACTCAAACGGGGTGAAATTAGTGTTCGTGAGTTTGTGCGTCAAGTCGCTAAGTCCGAACTTTATCGATCGCGCTTTTTTGATAGCGTTCCCCGCTATCGGTCGATTGAATTAAATTTCAGATAGCTCTATTGAAGAAGTAGAAGCGGTGATTCGAGCCATCTATAAACAGGTTTTAGGTAACGCTCACTTGTTAGAAAGTCATCTCAGTACCCAGTACCCAATCCTTAATCCCAGGTTTGATAAAAAGTAAAATAAACTACCATATAGACTGATAGTAAGCTGTTTTTTCAAATCGCTTTTGTAATGAAAATTACTGAATTCTTTGAACTTTCAATTGGACGGTGGCGATCGCAACGTAGCGGTCATCACTTAGCATTCGCCCATTTTGAGGAAGTTTTGTCTACCATTGACATTGAATCTCTATCTACCGACGATCCGGCAGTGCGAGAAGTATGTAAATTATATGACGTTGATACCAACAGTATTACTCATCCCTTTCGCATGACTTGGGAAGGTGAATCAGACTGGGACGATAAACCAATCTCTGGCACTACAGTGCTTGTACCAATTCCCGATATTGAAAATCCTTCTAGAGGCAAACTCTTGCGGGAAAAGGGATATGCCGAAACAATCCCAGCAGTAGGTAAATACCACCTGAGTGATGATGGTGTTTTTACCCTACTGACACAATATGACCTCGCTGCGGCTGAAGAACGAATTTGGTTTGCTAACCCAAATCTGCGATTTCGCGTATCGATGATAAAAACCAGTGATGGCAAAGGTGTGACAACCGCTTCCTTTTCTTCAGAAATCCGGTCTTTGTCAAGTTCAACAAGTTAGCAATATTTGGCTAGGAGATTAAATTTTGGTAACTGATGACTGATGACTGTTAACCGTCAACAGTTAACAACCAGAAAGAGTATTTATCCTTTTTTAGCGCACACCAAATTACCTAATTTTGTCTTGTCACTCCTGAGGTTGAATATGACAATAGCACCCAGTGACTCCAACACTAAGTCTAGCGATTTGCTCACCTTAGCTCGTTGGATGGCAGGAGATTTTAGCAACCAAAAGCAATCTTTTGCAAATCCTCAACTTTACGCGCACATCCACATTTTTTTTCGTCCTTTACCATTTGAGTTTTTTTCTGCGGTCGGTTTTTATTCTGAACAAGCATATGACCACGATTTATGGACACCCTATCGCCAGGGAGTACATAAATTAGTAGATTTGGGCGATCGCATTTATATCGAAAATTACAGTTTGAAAGACCCTATACTTTATGCAGGTGCTGGTCGGGAACTAGATATCCTCAAAACCATCACCCCAGGAAGTATTCAACGGCGCTATAACTGCTCAATGGTTTTTGTTCGAGAAGGTGAAATGTTTCGCGGTCATGTAGAACCAGGAAATCAATGTTTAATTCTTCGCAATGGCCGCCAAACATATCTTGTTAGCGAAGTAGAAATAACTGAGCATACTTGGGTAAGTCTAGATAAAGGCATGGATATTGAAACCCACGAACAAATATGGGGTTCAACTGCTGGGCCTTTGCAGTTTGAAAAACGAGAAAGTTTTGCTGATGAATTAAATGCGGTAGGCGCATTATGTTAATTCAGCTCGAATCTGTTAAACCCAAAATGTTACCTCCACTAGCTGAAAAAAAAATGCGCTGCTGGATTCGCAGTCGCCACTTGATTTGTTCGGGTAACTTTTTTATCTTCGAGACATTAGAGTATACGACGATTGAAAGGTTTTCTGAATGTGTAGCTTCTTTAGGAGGAACAGTAATATCTGTTGACCCCGTTAATAAAATTTGGATGGGCGATCATCGCCAAGTTATTCTATATCAAGCAAAAGCAAGTTTACACACACCTCATCACACATTGAAACAATACTGGATAAAATACGGTGGTTTCTACACTAGATTTGATGTTCGTGTTTGAGAGATGCTATTCTAGCTTGCTTTGGGTTAGAAGTACGCTGTAATTGAAAAATACAAAATGGGCTACGCCCCGCTACGCTAACAGAATTCAATTTCTTTTTCTAGTGGCTGACGCCAATATTGCTGTTTTGTTAACAGTTCAAAAATCAGTCTTCAAAAAGGAAGTCAGGAGTTAAGCGAGTAGGGGAACAACCCAGCCACCAAGTTGTTACTTTCCACGCTTATCCCCACTTTCTTATTCTGATTTATAAATTTTAATTCCTCCCTCAGATAGTTGACGGTTAACTGTTAATCTATTAACTGGCAATTTTTGATGCGATTAGTTGTTACCTATTAACTGTTAGCCATCTGGGTTTGTTAGAAAATGTAACTAAAAAATCTCCCAAAACTTGATAACTTATATCCTATTGTGAAGGGAATTAAAGTTGTTAGTGCTAAATTTGAGTAAATTATAGAACTTACGCACTGAAGCCTGAAACCTAGATCCCCCCTTAAAAATGGGGGAACTTTTAAAGCCCTCTTTTTAAGGGGGTTGGGGTATCTGATTGCGTAAGTCCTAAAATAAACACTAACAAATACTGGTATCCCATTACTTTTAAAATATTGTTTTTTCAAAGGTTGTTGAACAGTATGCCAACTCTTTCAGATGATGAAATTAGACAAAGCCAATATCAAGCATTTTCCCAAACAGAAATCATTGAACTGTGGCCTGGTAGTTCGGTTGATGACATCGAAATTGTGATTCGTGCAGTTTATCGGCAAGTTTTGGGCAATGCTTATGTCATGGAAAGCGAACGCCTCATTTCTCCAGAATCACAACTCAAGCAAGGCATAATTAGTGTTCGTGACTTTGTGCGTCAAGTTGCCAAATCTGATTTGTATCGCTCTAGATTTTTTGATAACGTTTACCGCTACCGTGCTATTGAGTTGAACTTCAAGCATCTTTTAGGTCGCGCTCCTGATGACTACTCCGAGATGACATATCACAGCAACATTTTAGATGAACAAGGTTTTGAGAGTGATATTGATTCTTATCTCGATAGCGACGAGTATTTCAATGCCTTTGGGGAAAACATAGTACCATATTATCGAGGCTATAAAACCCAAACTGGCAAAAAGATATTAGAATTTACCAATATGCTGCAACTAGTAAGGAGTAAATCTAGCAGCGACAAGAACCTAGCATCAAATAATAAACCTCAGTTGGTGCGATCGCTAATTACTAATACTCCTTACGGTAAACTAAAACCCACAGATGTTGGTGCATTGTTAGCTGAATTGTTTAAGCCTAAGTCAGAATCTGTTGCTGAAGTTAATACATTTGTTGCACCTAGTAACACAGGCGAACAAAGCTTGCAGCAAAAAATTCAAGAGCAAGAAAGTCACATTACAACTTTACAACAACAATTAGCAGAGTTACGCCCATTTGCTACCATCGGTACAACACAATTTACTAGTAGTTCAGAGCTTTCTAGTTTTCAAAGTGCAGATGAATATTCATCTTTGCAACAGCAAGCCGACGCCCAAGCAAAACAGATTACCGCATTGCAAGAGCAAATTGCTGATGCTCGACGCTTGGCCGTAGTTGGAGAAGCCCGTTTAAATAAGTGGCGCAGTCGCGTTTTTAATGGCTAAATTACGCACATAATAGTTTGTAGTGAGGACTTTAGTCAGGAAATATTTAAGCACTAAAGTGCTTACTACAAACTCATTAAATTAAGGGACTTCCAAATAAAAAAATATTCAATTATTTATTGTGGGGTGGGCGTCTCGCCATTGGTGTCAACTTAACGTAAAACCGATATCCCGCAAGGAACTTCAGTTCCTTGCTCATAGCGAAAGTCATCTTAAGATGACTAGATGTACTTAAAAAGTCCAATAAAGACATCTGTTAAGCCAGGAGCAACTTTTTCCAGTGAAACTCGTTGTCCTTTAGCTAGTGAAACTGCCATAATTTTTTCCTGTTTATA
>JAVRCH010000047.1:0-43491 GCA_034530795.1 Nostoc sp. DedQUE12a | reverse complement strand
CGTTATTTGCAATCATGTATGTGTCAAAAAATCAGTTATGTTCATTGGTTTGAGGAGATGATGGTATGTTGACTATTTTAGTTTTTTTAGAGCTACTTTAACTAAATATGTAAAGTTTTGTATCGACATTCAACATTTCTGCTAGTAACGTATTTTTCACTAAAATCAAGGTACATAACGATTCTTGTTTGGATACCATAGATGGTGGGGTAGTACGACTGGCTATACTAGCTTATAAAAGCAAGCCAATTTGCCTGTCTAACTTTCACCCACCTCATAGGAATTTCCAGATTGTTCGCAAAGAAACTACTGGATAGCTTTTGTTTTGGAAAGGTTTCCAGAGAAGTGTTTCAAATTTCGTGAAAAATTCAGTTGAGCTATCAGTAATATCTATCGTTGTACGAGTATAAGAAAAATGAGGTTTACAGACTGGGCGACTAGAGTAATGTTCATCTCGCTGATGTTCGCCGCTCTAATTATGGTGCTGCTGATTGGACGAGGGGTGCAAGTAGAAAATAATACACTTACAGCTAATACATCAAAACCAGAGGTTACAGCCTGGAGTCAATATCCACAGGCGCAATTGCAATCAGCCAAAGAATCAAAGCAGAAATCTCAGGGTGTTCTCAAATCTCCAGTCAAGACAAATCAGCCTGTAGCAAGGTACGCAACCACTCAAGCTTTTGCACAGTACAGACCTAATTATCAAATTGTCTCAGTTGACCCAAGTAACTACGGTGAACGCTACACTACAGACGTTAATGGTAAACCTTTCAACAACCAACCAATTATTGTCCTCCATGAAACTGGTTATTCTGCTTCCAGCGCGATTAATTTTTTTCAAGTCGCTCATAGTGATGAAAATGTACAAGCCAGTTACCACGCTTTAATCAAGTTAGACGGGACGGTGGTTTATTTAGTACCGCCAGACAAACGAGCTTTTGGTGCAGGTAACTCAGTATTTGAGGGTTCTGAGGGTTTGGAAACTGTGCAGACTAATCCAAATTTGCCTCCGTCTGTGAATAATTTTGCTTATCACGTTTCTTTAGAAACACCACCAGATAGTTATGACAGTGGTAGCCAAGAAACCCACAGTGGCTATACAGAAGCTCAATATAATTCTCTTGCTTGGTTAATTGCTCAAAGTCAAGTTCCAGAAGACCGCATCACTACTCACAAACTAGTAGACCGTTCGAGTAAAAAAGTTGACCCACTTAATTTTGATGGTAACAAGTTTTTAAAGTTACTGAGTCTTTACCGTCAGGTCAGACCAATTTATAGATGAATTAACCTCAGTTCGGGTTAAGAAGATTTGCTGCTAAACTTCAGCACAAGTTCTAAAAAATCGAACCGCAGAGGCGCAGAGGTCACAGAGGAATAAGAGTTTTAGAGGTGTTTTGCATAAGTCCTATAGGAGTTTCAGCCAACGAGAGAATCATGCTTTCGGCTTATCCCGAACTCAGGTTGAATTAAGCTCATTTCACCTTTTGAAAGGGGTTTCGCGTTGACTGTTGACAGTCAACAATCAACAGTTAACGCTATATAGGACTCATATTTGATTTTTGAACAAACTCAGTACACCTTTATTCCCAGTCCCCAGTCCCTTACCTCTACGAGTGATTTAGGAATCAAATCGGATTGCTATAGTAAATCATTTAAATTCTTTTTGCTTTATAAGTTCTTGAACTAAGATATGTACTTTAGTTGATGGGTTAGTACATCCGTCTTCATTGGGGTGATTTTGTTGTAATTCCGCAGAATTTTTAAGTGCGTTTTCTAGCTTTGGCTTAAGTTTCTGGTAAAGTTTTACATCACTTTTATCATAATTTTATTTTATTTTCAGAACGCCTGCTTTTCTCATTTCTGTCTCTAGCCTTGGGCATAATTCTTTATAGTTAGCAAAAGGAGCAGTGGTGTAAAGATAATGAAGTAAAAACCAAAATTCAAAACAAGGGATTGATGTTATACAAGCAAAATTATTTTCTTGAGCTTTTAAAAGCGCTTGTTTAAATTTTTCAATTTTATTATCGTCATCAAAAACACAAAAAACTCGGTCGAATTTGAGTTGGTTTCCCTTTTCAGCTTCTAGTTTATTTTCTTGAACTAAGCTATAGGTTTTATCTATAATTTTGAGAGGGTCACCACCGGAAGCAGAAACTATTCTAATGTCTGCTGTTGATAACTTTAAGTCTTGTTTTAAAGCATTAAAATAGTTATATTCTGTCTCTTGCCCTTCAACTACAATTAAAAAGTTATCTCTAGATTTTTTATTTCCTGAACGTCGCCTTAAATCATTAGTAGATTTTCCTTTTGGCATATTCCTTAGATACTTAGACCATTAATAAAAGGAATTCCGCCATACCTACCTCGTAGATAACCTTTTTGTAGTGATTCATCTTCACGAGGTTGAAAATCTAATAATGAATATAGCTTAGTCATACTTTTATCTTTTTCAGTAAACCATACTTGGTCTCGTCGTAATATTTCTGCATCTAAAAGTATGGTGTCATGAGTTGTAAATATTAATTGAGCATTATTTTTATTAATTTCTGGATCGTTAAACATCTTAAGTAATGCTTTGGAAAGGACGGGATGTAAGCTTCTATCTAATTCATCTACCAACAATACTTCTCCGTATTGTAATACATACAACCACAGCCCAGCCATTTCAAATAAACGTTGTGTGCCATCAGACTCATCATCCATATCAAATTCTATTTCTTCATCGGAATCATTCATTTTATGAAGAGTTATTATATCTAATTGGTGAATATCATGGATAATATCTTTTTCTACACGTTCAATTTCCTGTTTAATAAATTTCTTCAAGAAAGAAGATAATTCTTCAGGTATTGCTTTCTTTTCTATTTTTATTCCTGAAATACCTATATCTGCTTGACTCAACAATTGAGCAACTCTTCTTTGAAAAGTATCATTACCATTGAATATGCCAAGAATAAATTTCATAGCATGAGAACTGGAATTAAGAATATTTATTTCATCTTCAAAGCATTTAAATATCTGTGTTAGCTGAGGATGATTATTTTGTGCTGCATGAGATAAAAACAAAGAATTAGAACGCACAAATTTTTTAATACGTAATTTTTCTCCCTTTAGTCCTTTGCCAAAAGACCATTTGTATCCTTCATCTGCTTGAAACTTAGGATTATCTGGTATGTATTGGCGAGAGAACCAATTTTGTGGATGTTCATTTATGTAAGCAATTAACCACTCTTCATATATCTGTTCTCGATTGAGAGATACTCCATATTCATAACGAGTACCCTGATGAATAAAAATGATTTCAAAATTAGTAGGATTTTTTGCTGATTCGCTATTTAATTTAAATGGTTCAATAGGTAACTTATCACCAACTTGCATTTTAGTAGCCGAGTTCATGACTAGTGTTCTTAGCGTTTGCATAGCCCGCAGCAAGTTGCTTTTACCGGAAGCGTTAGGCCCATAAATTACAGCACTGGTAAGTAAGCGTAGTTTCTCAGTGTTCGGCATCACAAAACTATTAGTATGTAGCATCTTTTCATCTTCAGATGCCACCATACTCAATGTTTGTTTTTCCTGTATCGAACGATAATTTTCTACACTGAATTCAATAAGCATAACTGTAATCTTAATTAGTTATGTTCACATAAAATATAAATTGTTGAAAATAGCAAAAGTTACAGATACTATTTTCAGGCTGAATTATTAATTTAAGCATACAGGCATAATAAACAAATAGCTCTAGCAAAAAGGCTAGAGCTAGATGACAAATTTAGATAAATGCCGCGAATATGATGTATGGTCTGTGCCTATTTGCTAAAGCTGTAAATTTGCTGTGTCTCCAAGCGATCGCTAATCGATGAAGGCGGTGTACCACGTGAGAACACTTGCCGATCTAGTTGAACTTGTAAATTACTCAAAGGATCGCTACCAGAAGAAATCAGAAATTCTAGTTTCTGGATATACGGTAAAGTTACGAGTTTATCTAGAATCTCGAAGATTGCTTGTATGTAAGGATGACCGCTTTGGCGATACCAGTCACAACTAGCAACTTTTGGCTGATCGAAACCCAAGTGTATTGTTAAAGATGGTTCGTCAAATAAAGCGATCGCCAATGGGCGTGCTTCTTCCTGCAATAATAAATCGTGGCTTCTTGCTATATGTCGCAGTTTTTCTAGACGTTCATAGCGTTTTGTCACTAACTGCGGGTCATCTTGCCAGTGAATTGCTACTGTTACCAGATAAGTTTGTAACAGTAAATGGCCCAGCTTTTTAGCTTTTGTTGCTAGGTAATAAGAATTGTAGTCATTGGCCTCAATTAATAATGGCACGCGATCGACTACTTCCAATCCATAACCCTTAACTCCAGCAATTTTACGGGGATTATTGGTAATTAGGCGAATCTTTTTTACACCCAAATCCATGAGCATTTGCGCCCCCATACCGTAATCGCGCAAGTCGGCAGGAAATCCTAAACGCTCGTTGGCTTCTACTGTATCCAGTCCCATATCCTGCAAAGAATAGGCTTTGAGTTTATTGATCAAGCCAATTCCCCGCCCTTCTTGCCGCAGGTATACAACGACACCTTGACCAGCATTTTCAATCATTTTCAGTGCCGCTACCAGCTGCATCCGACAGTCGCAACGCAAAGAACCCAAAGCATCGCCAGTTAAACATTCTGAGTGCATCCGCACCATCACCGGCTCATCTTTGAAATTAGCTGGATCTCCCTTGACAATTGCCACGTGTTCTGTATTATCTAAGGTGTGGCGGTAGGCGTAAATTTCAAACTGACCGAATTGACTGGGCAGCTTAGTAACAACCTCACGATACACTAGGCGATCGTGCTTGAGGCGGTAACTAATTAAATCTGCAATACTGATAATTTTTAAATTGTGATGTTTAGCATATTCAATTAACTGCTGCAACCGCGCCATTGAGCCATCAGGGTTTTGAATTTCACAAATTACCCCAGCTGGGTATAACCCTGCTAACCGAGCTAAGTCTACAGCGGCTTCTGTATGTCCTGCACGTTTAAGTACGCCTCCAGCTTTCGCCCGGATGGGAAAAATATGTCCAGGACGACGTAAATCGGTAGGTGTTGTAGCTGGATTGAGAGTAACCTGGATAGTGCGGGCGCGGTCTTCGGCTGAGATGCCTGTAGTTACACCCAAATGGGGGCCAGCGTCGATACTGACGGTGAAGGCAGTCTGGTTAGTATCTGTAATATTGCTCACCATCAAGGGTAAGTCTAATTCGTCTAAGCGATCGCCTGTCATTGCCAAACAAATTAGCCCTCTAGCTTCCACGGCCATAAAATTGATCGTGTCAGGTGTGGCAAATTGGGCAGCACAAATCAAATCGCCTTCATTTTCTCTATTTTCGTCATCCACCACCACAATGACACGACCGGCTTTGAGGTCTGCCAAGGCGGCATCAATTGTATCAAATTGAAAAACTTGCGTAGTCTTAGGCTGTGACACAGAAAGATTCCAGCTACCTAACGTAAATTTTTTTAACAATTTCTTCTTTTAGATTGTAGCTCCTTTATAAGCCAGAGAAGTAGACTAGCAATGATTTGATAACATGGCAATTTCTGATGGGGCATTAGGCATGGGGCATGGGGCAACCAGGAAGTGTGGGAGGTGTGGGAGGATAGGGAAGAAATCTTTCCCCCCACACTCCCCTCTCTCCCCACACTCCCCTTTCCCCCCACACTCCCCTCTCTCTCGTCTGGTGGCTGATATGTTGATAGCTGGCAAAGAATTAACCATTCATGGGATAAGGATTTGGGATCATGGGCAAATTTAGACGCGTACCCGTTGGGATTGTTGGCGCGTCGGGCTATGGCGGAGTACAGTTAGTACGGCTCTTGATGGATCATCCAGAAGTCGAACTGGTTTATTTAGGTGGTGAGAACAGTATCGGAAGATCCTTGGGGGATCTCTACCCTCACTTGGCTCATACAGCTAATCTGCCAATAGAGGCGGTAGAACCAGAAATAATTGCTCACCGCTGTGAAGTAGTTTTCCTGTCTTTACCGGATGGTCTGGCTTGCCAAATCGCGCCCACACTGTTGGAAAAAGGGTGTAAAGTACTGGATCTGAGTGCAGACTATAGGTTCAGTGATTTGGCAACTTATACAAGTTGGTATGGTATTGAAAGAAGCGATCGCTCTACTGCTGTCACAGCTGTTTATGGATTACCAGAACTATACCGCGATCGCATTGCCGAAGCTCAACTTATTGGCTGTCCTGGTTGCTATCCCACTGCGAGTTTACTTGCACTGTCGCCACTGTTAAAGCAAGGTTTAATCGTGCCAGAAACAGCGATTATCGACGCCAAGTCTGGCACATCTGGCAGCGGACGGCAAGCCAAAACTAACTTATTATTAGCTGAAGCAGACAACTCCGTAGCAGCTTACAACATTGGCCGTCACCGCGATACCCCAGAAATTGAGCAAATTTGCAGTGATTTAGCCGGTCACGAATTAACGATTCAATTTACACCACACCTCATCCCAATGGTGCGCGGCATTTTGGCAACGGTATACGCTACAATGCGCGATCCCGGCCTCGTGCGAGACGATTTGATTACAATTTTATCAGCCTTCTACCGCAATTCTCCTTGGATAAAAGTCTGCGGTAGCGGCATTTACCCCCAAACCAAATGGGCTAATGGCAGCAATCTTTGTTACATCGGCGTAGAAGTTGACCCGCGCACAGGTCGCGTAATTGTCGTTTCTGCAATTGACAACCTGATTAAAGGCCAAGCCGGTCAAGCGATTCAGTGTTTAAACTTGATGATGGACTGGGATGAAACCTTGGGGTTGCCGAAGTTGGGGTTTTATCCGTAATTGGGCATGGGGCAAGCAGGAAGTGTGGGAGGGGTGGGAGGCGTGGGAAGAGACGGAGGGGTGGGAGGTGTGGGAGGTGTGGGAGGATGGTGAAGAAATCTTTCCCTCCTCTCCCCCCACACTCCCGTCTCCCCCCACACTCCCGTCTCCCCCCACACTCCCCACACTCCCTCATCTCCCCAGTCCCTACTTCGGCCCTAAGCCTACAGCACCAGCATACACGGCGCGATCGCCTAGTTCATCTTCAATTCGCAGCAAGCGATTATATTTTGCTACGCGTTCGCTGCGACATAGGGAACCTGTTTTAATTTGACCGGCACGGGTGGCTACGGCTAAATCGGCGATGGTGGTGTCTTCGGTTTCACCGGAACGATGGCTAATTACTGAACGGAAACCGTTACGAGTTCCCAAGTCAATTGTTTCTAAGGTTTCAGTTAGGGAACCAATTTGGTTGAGTTTAATCAAAATGGCGTTACCGGCTTTTTCTTGGATGCCTCTTTGCAGGCGAGTAGCATTGGTCACAAATAAGTCATCTCCCACCAACTGCACCCGCGAACCTAACTTCTGGGTGAGCAATTGCCAATTTTGCCAATCTTCTTCGTGTAAACCATCTTCAATGGAGACGATGGGATACTGGTCAACGAGTTGTCCAAGGTAATCAATAAATTCACTAGGGGCATGAGGTTTACCATCGTAAACATACTGACCGTTTTTGTAAAACTCGCTAGCCGCCACATCCAATGCTAAAGCTACTTGCTCACCTGGCTTGTATCCAGCTTTCTCGATAGCAGCAACCAGTAATTCTAAAGCCACTTGATTGGACTCTAAATTAGGGGCAAAGCCGCCTTCGTCGCCGACACCAGTCAGCAAACCCTTCTCATCCAATACTTTGCTGAGGGTAGCAAATACCTCGGCACCCCAGCGCAAAGCTTCCCGGAAGGAAGTCGCCCCAATTGGGACAATCATAAACTCTTGAAAATCGACATTGTTCGCTGCGTGTGCGCCGCCGTTAATCACATTCATCAACGGTACTGGCAGTAAATTTGCTAGTGGCCCACCTAAGTAGCGATACAGGGGAATTGCTAGAGATTCGGCGCCGGCTTTGGCTGCTGCCAGGGAAACCGCCAAAATTGCATTCGCTCCCAAATTGGATTTGTTCGGAGAACCATCGATCGCAATCATTGTGCGGTCTAATAGTTCTTGGTTGAGAACATCGAAGTTCAGTAATTTTGGGGCAAATACCTCTTCGACGTTTTGTACCGCCTTGAGGACTCCTTTACCGCCATAACGGCTTTTATCGCCATCACGCAGTTCGTGGGCTTCAAAAGAGCCAGTGGAGGCACCGCTGGGAACTTGTGCCAGCCCTACGGCACCGTTGGCTACATACACTTCGGCTTCAATTGTCGGTCTACCCCGTGAATCAAGAACTTCACGAGCTGCGATCGCTTCAATGGCAGTATCTAGAATGTTACTCATTTACACTTTGTCCTTTGTTTGACTGTTTTACTTACGCATATAGTCCAGTGGCCTAACCCAATCGTTAGCATAGGCGTTTAAGGAGCTTTGTCGGCTGAGATTAAAGAATATTTCCAGAGATGTTGTCAATGAATTTTGATTTCTCTATTTTTGGTTCAACTGACTTTCATTTACCGGATTTTCTCAGCCAATGGTTAAAATTGAGTAAAATTTAGCACTACCAACTATATAAAAAATTTTCTTTCTGTATAGTAAATATATAAATAGTTACAATTATTTGTACTATCGATAAATAATATTCCATGTCAAAATTTCAGATGAATCGAACATACTGGTAAATCTGATGATAGGCAAAATCCTCGATGGGCGCTACGAAATTATCAGCAAACTGGGAGAAGGTGGTTTTGGTGCTACTTACCTAGCTATTGATAGGAAATTGCCTGATAAAAACCAGTGTGTTGTGAAGCATTTTTCGCCAAAAGCAACGGATATAAACACTTTGTCTCATGCGCGACGGCTATTTGAGACTGAAGCTAAAGTACTCAACCGCTTAGGTAACCATGACAGAGTTCCTCGTTTATTGGCGCATTTTGAAGAAGACCAAAAGTTTTATTTAGTTCAAGAATTTATTGACGGGTACGACTTGAGTCGGGAAATCAATCGCAACATACAGTGGACTGAAGAAAAGGTAATTGCTCTGTTGCAGGATATTTTAGAGCCGTTAGAATTTCTCCATCAGCATCATGTGATTCACCGAGATATTAAACCCTCGAATTTAATGCGGCGTCAAGAGGATGGGAAAATTGTTCTGATTGATTTTGGAGCAGTCAAACAAATTAGCTCTCAAGGCATGAATACTCAAGGGCAAATGACGGCAACAGTTGTGGTTGGTACACCTGGTTATATACCGAGCGAACAAAGTCAAGGTCAACCCAGGTTATGCAGCGATATTTATGCAGTTGGGATTATTGCGATCGAAGCTCTGACTAATTTAAATCCCATGCAATTACCCAGAGATCATCTTACAGGTGAAATCATCTGGCGCGACCAAGGAAAAGTTAGTTATGGCTTGGCGCAGATTATCGACAAAATGGTCAAATATGACTTTCGGCAAAGATATCAATCGGCAACAGAAGTATTACAAGCTCTGCAACAACTGAAGATGGCTAATCATCCTCAAAAATCAGTTTTGCGAAAAACTTTTATTGGTTTAGGAATAGCGATCGCAGCTACTTCTATTGCTTTTTTGTTTATATTTATACCGCTTAACAATAATCTAGAAAATTATAACAATGCCGTTTATGGCATCAGCATAAAATATCCTGAAAATTGGGAATACACCGGAACTCCAGACCGCATTACTGGCAACGTGGTAAAATTCATTTCTCCAAAAGAATCTGCAAGTGATACATATTTAGAAAATGTTAATTTAATTATTCAAGATTTACCAGAAAACCGCAGAGAATTAGAGCAATTTACTAACTTTTATTTGGATGAAATCCAACAGTCAGATCCAAATACCAAAATTTTAGAACAGGGGAAAACTCAACTCACAAACCGACCTGCTTATCAGGTAACTTACACTCTTGAAGAGGAAGGAGTCAAAATTCAACGCTTGCAAGTTTGGATGGTCAAAAATAATAAAGCTTATATCATTACTTATACGGCTGATGTTGCTAAATATTCAAAATATTTACAAACAGCACAAGCTATGATTAATTCATTAGAAATCAATTAGCCCAGAGTCTTTATACGTAAATAAATTTTTACATTATTTTACAATGTAATATTGTTGTGGTTTTGTGGTAAATACATAGTATCTATGCTTTCCTCATATCTTAGTGAGAACTACCAACGATGAAACCCCAGCTATTTTTGCAAGTACTAACAGCAGGTACAATTGCTCTGGGTAGTATTGCTAGCACCACTCCACCCAGTTTTGCTCAAGCTAAAACTTACTTCTGTGAAAAAAGTAACGATGGTGTATGGACTACATACGCCAAAAACTACAACAATAAGAAGATTCCGGTGATTCGCTGGGTTAAAACTTTAGGCAACTATACTCCAAAAATCCGCTGCCAAGAAGTATCTTCTAGATTCCAGAGTGCTTATGAAAAAGGTATCTTAAACTACTTGACCTCTGGTATTTCTGGCAATCAAGCTGTAATCTGCGCGGCTAGTCAATACGGCGGCCCTTGCAGTCAATTACTCTTCACACTGAAATCTCATAAAGACGCAAGTTCAGTACTGCAAAGTCTTGTAGAAATTGGTTATCGCGCTCGCGGGCCGATTCTGCAATCTGAAGATGCTTCTTCTCAAATATACATCGATATGAGCATGTTACTGAGCGAAAAAGCACCAGAGGGGCAAAACTAAATACTCAGGTTAGTTAAGTAGCGGAATGCTCGTTAGGCATATTTGTATAGAAATTTGCAAGCGGTAAAAGCAACATGAAACAAAAATTAATCTTCAATCGCTCACTGGCTACGATCGCCTGGATGGGCATACTGTTGACGTTGCCTATACAAACTGTTTATCTGAGCATTTTTGCCCCAAGAGTTTATGCTCAACAGTCAAATGTAGAGCGATCGCCAGAACAACTCAAACAGCTGGCTAGAACCATAACCGTAAAAATTTTATCTGGTGAAAACCGAGGCTCAGGGATTTTACTCAAAAAACAAGGTCAAACTTATACGGTTATCACCAATCGACACGTTTTAGAATCAGGCAAACCCGTTCAAATTCAAACAGCAGACGGGAAAATATACCAAGGCAATTTGGTTAAAGGAGTAAACTTTCAAGGCAAGGATCTAGCTTTATTAGAGTTCCGTGCTAGCGGAAACTATAGCTTAGCTCCTCTGGGAAATTTATCAACCATTGCAGTTAACGAACCAATATACGCAGCTGGTTTTCCCTTTGAGGGGAATCCTTCTCAGTCCCAGGGGTTTGTCTTCAAAGCAGGGCAAATTTTACTAGTACCAGACCGAGCTTTTAAAGAAGGATATCAAATAGGCTACAGCAACGAAATTGAAAAAGGCATGAGCGGCGGCCCGATACTGAATCGTCGCGGACAAGTAATTGGTATCAATGGTATCCATGCCTATCCGCTTTGGGGTAACCCTTACATTTACGAAGATGGTTCCCAACCGAGCGAAGCTTTACGAGATTTAATGAGCCGCTATAGTTGGGGCATTCCGATTCAAACATTTGCTCGGTTGGCTCCTGGCTATACTTCCAAAGAAACCTTACCCGCAGCTAACGCACCTTCTACCGCAAGTCTTCCTCCCATCGCCAATGAAGTTAACAACATCGCCGAAGAAATTACGGTGCGAATAGATGTGCCGACTTTACGGGAGTGTAGCGGATCGGGAGTAATTATTGCCAAACAGGAAAATACCTACAGCGTCCTCACAGCAGAACACGTTGTTCGAGGCTCTCAAAAATGCGATCGCACTGTTCTCGAAATCATCACCCCTGATGGCAAACAACATCAAGTCAGGGTGAATGATAATAATCTCAAAACCTTACCAGACACAGACTTAGCCATATTACAGTTTACTAGCGACCAAAATTACCGCGTTGCAACCCTAGCTAACTACGACATAGCTGGAGAGGATAAATACATTTTTGTTTCTGGGTGGCAGGGGTTAAAACCCGGAAGCACACAGACAAAGCGTCAGTTTACAGCTGGGAGTGTCGCATCAAAACAAACTGGGTCTTTTTTCGCTAGGAGTCCTTTGTCTTTGAGCTATGGGTATGGGCTAATTTACACCAATCTCACAGATCAAGGAATGAGCGGCGGGCCAGTGTTAGATATTCGCGGACGCGTCATTGGTATTCATGGCAAAGCAGAAATAGAAGAAATTAAAGATAAAGCTGGTCAGCCCCGTTTGATAACATTGGGTTTTAGTTGGGGCGTCCCCATCAGCAGCTTTGTCCGTTGGTCGCAGTCAGTCGGTATGGCTCCCATATTGAGAGTGGAAAATAATGCACCACCGGAACTGACACCAGAAGAGAGAAAATCAATTCTGCAAGCTTTATTTAAGATAGAAAAACCCAAAGAAAATGCTGATGCAATTGATTTTTTAAACTATGGCTGGCAACGAGCACGAAACACTCCAGAAAAGCCACTCGGTGAAAAGGAAATTAAAGAGGCCATCAAAGCTATCGATCGCGCAATTCAACTTGAGCCTAACTTTTATCAGGCTTGGTATCTCAAAGGTATCGTGCAGGCAACTCGTGAAGAAGAATATCAAGAAGCCTTCAAGTCTTTTGATAAAACCATACAAATTGAACCGAAATTCATTCCTGCTTGGCGCTTGCGTGGATTAGTACTTATAGGATTAGAACGATATCCAGAAGCATTACAATCCTTTGACCAAGTAGCTAAATTAGATCCTGATGATGCTAGCGCTCAGATATTTCGTAGCATAACATTAGTTGGATCGAAGCGTTTCGCTGAAGCACTAGAAGTGTCAAACCAAGCTTTAAAAAAGAACCCTGGTTCTTGGGCGTACTTTGCTCGCGGCTTAGCACGTTTTGGCACACAAGACTTACAAGGAGCGCTAGTTGATTTAAATGAAGCAATTCGTCTCAATCCAGAAGGTCTTGAAGACACAGCCTACTCGCTTCGGGGTTCCCTCCGCGCTCAACAAAAAGACTTAAAAGGAGCGCTAGCTGATTTAAATGAAGCCGTGCGTCTTGACCCAGATGATGCCAACAATTTTAAAACACGAGCGGAAATCCGCTTTCAACAGAAAGACTACCAAGGGGCAATAGCAGATTTGAGCGAAGCAATTCAACTAAAACCTGGAGATTTTGAAGCAATCAAAGCTCGTGGCTCGCTCCGTTTTCTACAGCAAGACTACAAAGGGGCGGTAGCAGATTTGAATGAAGCACTGCGTCTCAAACCTGAAGATGCTCAAGTTAAAACTATTCTCATGGGAGCTACTCGTTTGCTACAGTCCAAACCAGGAGATGTTGAAACGATTAAAATTCGTGCGCGTTTTCGCTTGCAACAAGAAGATTACAAAGGAGCATTAGCAGATTATAGCGAAGTCATTCGTCTCAAACCTGGAGATGCAGATGCAATCAAAGCTCGTGGCGGTATTCGTTTGCAACAGCAAGACTATAAAGGAGCGATCGCAGATTATAGTGAATTAATTCGACTCAAGCCTGAAGATCTTGAATCCTATTACAATCGCGCACAAGCTCAGGCTCAAATTAAAGATTATAAAAAAGCGATCGCGGATTACGACAAAATATTATTTTCTCAGGAATTCTCTGGTATTGGTGTCATAGCAGAAATCAATCCTCAAACTAAATTAGCAACAGTTACTAAAGTGATTGAAAATTCTCCTGCCGAAAAAGGTGGGATGAAAATCGGCGATCAAATCTTAGCAATTGATAGTAAATCAACAGCAAATCTGAATTTAGACCAAGTAATAAAACTGATTCGCGGTCAAACAGGTACTAAAGTCAGCCTCCAAATTAACCGCTCTGGTCAAAATAAGCTAAACATTGTTCTTACAAGGACGCCAATTGCTGTTAATAGCAAATTTGCTGATGTTTATTACAATCGAGGTCTTGCTCGGATTCAAATTCAAGATCGTCAAGGAGCGCGTCAGGACTTTCAAAAAGCGGCAGACCTCTACAAGCAAGAAGGTAAAGCTGATGATTACCAAAAAGTATTGGCAACAATTAGACAGCTTCAGTAAGTAGAAGGCAGGAGGCAGGAGGCAGGAGGAAAAAGCCAGTTGTTATCAGGGTTTTAAACTTTTGTATTTTACGTTTATTACTCATCACTCAAAACTCAGCACTTTGCCATCAGACCATGCCAAACCTGAAAGAAGATGATAACGCCCTGCGTGATGTGTTGACCCAAGCGAAAATTATTGCTGTTGTCGGTCACTCTGATAAACGCGATCGTACCAGCTATCAAATCGCCCAATTCTTACGACAAGTTGGCTACACAGTATATGCCGTCAACCCGCTAGTTAAAGAAATTGACGGTAAGCCTAGTTATGCTGCACTTGAGCAGTTACCAGAACCTGTGGATATTGTTAACGTGTTTCGCCGTTCTGAATACTTGCCAGAAATTGTAGATCAAGCAATTGCGGTGAACGCTAAAACCGTGTGGGCACAATTAGGCATCTGGCATCAACCATCAGCACAGAAAGCTTTAAATGCAGGAATCAACGTGGTGATGGATGCTTGTATCAAAATTGAGTATCTGCGGCTGAAAGTAGATTTAACAAGGAAGGTCTAAATTTGCATCCTTCATTATGCGTAGACATGACGTAAAAAGCAATTTAGATTGTAATTATTATGCAATCAACCAGCCTAAAGAGATTCTATGTGTAGAGATATTGCATACCAAGTCATTGTTTGAGTTACTCGCTTAAACCCTTCTAGAATTAAAACTATTACGGAAAAATTTTATTACTAAGCTAGTTTTTATTGTGGGAGGAAGGATGAGCCGTCCAATAATTCTTGGTATTGTAGGCGACAGCGCAGCTGGGAAAACAACACTAACACGAGGAATCGCCCAGGTACTCGGCCCAGAAAATGTCACGCTCATTTGCACAGATGATTACCACCGCTACGATCGCCAGCAACGTGCAGAAATTGGTATCACCGCCCTCCACCCAGACTGCAACTACTTAGATATTATGCAGCAACACCTGTCGCTACTACGCACAGGACAGCCGATTCTCAAGCCAGTTTACAGCCATAAAACAGGCACATTCGAGCCACCGCAGTATATCAAGCCCAATAAATTTGTGATTATTGAGGGATTACTCGGTTATTCTACCCGCGCCGCCCGTGATTCTTATGACGTAAAAGTTTACCTGGCGCCTCCCGAACAACTACGCGCTAAGTGGAAAGTCAAACGAGACACCCAAAAGCGCGGCTACACTCCCGAACAAGTGCTAGCGGAATTAGAAAAACGCGAACCAGATTCAGCAGAATTTATCCGTCCCCAGCGCCAATGGTCTGATATTGTTATTAGTTTCTACCCACCCACCGAGGAAGAAGATGAAAGCAACGGACACCTAAATGTGCGCTTGGTACTGCGACCAACAATTCCTCACCCAGATTTCACCACAATTACAAACTCTGGCGGGAATTCCGAGTCAGCCATCCGCCTGGGACTAGACAGGGATATGGGTAAACCTGTAGATGTCTTAGAAGTTGATGGTCATGCCACCTTAGAACAGGTGAATAAGTTAGAGCATATTATCTGTTCTGATATGCCGCATTTAAGAAATATTTGCGATCGCGAAAGCAACCCCGAACTTGGCAAAATTGCTGGTACAACTGGGGAAACACTCCAAAGTTACCCCTTAGCTCTCACCCAGTTAATAATTACCTACCACATGCTTAAAGCAACGCAAATGTTTTTATAAAAATACATTGTAGAGACGGCGATTTATCGCGTCTGGTAAACCCACAATTTTGTACAGTTAGTCTTTAACCCAAGCGTATTGATTTATAAAATACGCATTATGTAGATTAGACGCTAAAATCCTTAATTTATCGTTGTAGAGACGTTACATTGCAACGTCTCTACAGGACGGATAATTCTTGATATTTCGTTGATTTGGATAATTCACATCAGACGTAAAATACAACGAGTTAAAAATAACTGTTTCCGCCTTCCTTGTAGCAGCTTCCGCCTTTCCTGTAAGAGCTTCCGCTTTGACATTTCCGTGTTTCGCGCACCCTGTAAGAGCTTCTGCTTTCCCTGTAGCAGCTTCCGCCTTGACGTTTCCGTGTTACGCGCAGCCTGTAGCATTAAACTTGAAATATTAGACCTCTTGTTTTCATTGCTTTTTGCACTCTTGTGGGAAAAGGAACTCATCTTTATTGGAAAAAGGGAAAATAACAAACCTTTCCCCCTTTCCCCTTCCCCTTTTCACAACTTCTGCAAGAAGTCTATTGCTCATGATTGCAGCTTAACAGGGGCTTGCAGCAGTTCAATGTCTCTAATCTCAAGAATGCCACTACTTTCAAATTGCACGCCGATTTGAATTATGGCAGCATTCGCTTCTTTTTTAAAATAGGCACGCACTTTGTAAGGCTGAAAATTTTCCGTTGGTGAAACTCCTCTAGCCCATGAAGTTGTTCTCATTGTGCCCGATTCTGTTGGTCTACGTAAACCTAAACTTACTGCAATTGATTTTTCTGTGTTCAGCGCTTTCGCGTTAAATTGACAAGCAAGAACACACTCTTGAACATCGGGTTCTGCAACTTCAAACAAAATGACATTTCGCAAAGGAGCGTTACTATTAGTTAGAAAGCGCTGAGTATTATCCTCATAAGCTTCAATTTCCCAGGTTTCTCCTAAAGTTCTAATACCTCCCTTGGTAATTGTGGAATCAGCAGTTGTGAATTGACGAATCACCACAAATGGCTCTGCGGGTTCGGGAATAGTAAGGGGTTTTTCTAACTCCTTAAAGGCTTCTTGAGCTTTAGAGATAATAAAATTTTGGAAATTGTTGAATAGCTCGTCAAACATAGCGTAATTTACTGCTGTAGGCATCGCCCTAAATTATCTGATTCCTAGTCTTCCCTTTAAAAGTGAGCCTTTTGTCATACTTAGAAGTTACTTTACAGGCGCTTGCAGCAATTCAATATCTCTAATCTGAAGAATGCCACTACTCTCAAATTGCACGCTAATTTGGATTGTGGCAGCATCCGCTTCTTTTTTAAAGAAAGCACGCGCTTCGTAAGGCTGAAAATCTTCCGTTAGTGAAACTTCTGTTGGCCATAGTCTTGTCATTGTGCCCCACTGTCCCGTTCTCCGCCAACCTACACTAACTTTAATTGGTTTTTCAGTGTTTAAGGCTTTGGCGTGAAATTGGCAAGCAAGAACACATTCTTGAAGGTTGGGTTCTGGTACTTCAAATAAGATGACATTTCGCAAAGGATCTGCACTAGTTATCAACTGTTGAGTATTATCGTCATAAGCCTCAATTTCCCAGGTTTCTCCTAAAGTTCTAATGCCTCCCCTGGTAATTGTGGAATCAGCAGTCGTGAATCGACGAATCAGCACAAACGGCTCTGCGGGTTCGGGAATGCCGAAGCACTTTTGCAGCTCGTTACCAACTTCTTGAACTTTAGAGTCAATAAAACCTTTGAGATTGTTCAATATATCGTCAAACATAGATTAATTTATCGCCGTAGGCATCGCCACAAAATCATAATATTTTTAGTATTCCCTGAGGAAGTTGCAAATCAGGTAACCCCTAAAATCCTCAAAATTAAAGATTTTCTCAAATAAAGATAATTTTGAAAACAAACGAGGGATAACTAAAGATACTTCCATCTTTGGTGACTATTCCCTGAGTTTTCTATGACATATTGCCTTAGAATTGCTGACCTGCCTTTAGATGAGCGTCCGCGCGAACGGCTAATGACGCATGGTGCCAAAATTTTAGGCACAGCCGAGTTAATCGCAATTCTACTAGGCACTGGTCAAGGGCCAGGAAAACTGTCAGCTGTAGGTTTGGGACAATATATTTTGAGTGAATTGGGCAAACATCAGCGCGATCCTTTGGCAGTTCTACGAGAAGTTTCACCCGCAGAATTGATGCAAATTCCCGGTGTTGGCCCCGCCAAAGCGACAAGTATCTTAGCAGCAATTGAATTGGGCAAACGCGCTTTTCAATCTCGACCTTCCGAGGGGACACTAATTGATAGTCCGCTTGCTGCTGCTGCTACCCTCAGTCAAGATTTGATGTGGCAGATACAAGAACGTTTTGCAGTCTTACTGTTAGATGTTAAGAATCGTTTGTTGGGTACGCAAGTAATTACTATTGGTACCGCAACCGAAACCCTAGCCTCTCCCCGTGAAATTTTTCGGGAAGTTATTCGTCAAGGCGCAACGCGGGTAATAGTTGCCCACAACCATCCTTCAGGTAACCTCGAACCCAGCCAAGAAGATATAGAATTGACGCGCCAGTTGTTAGCAGGGGCACAGTTTTTGGGCGTTCCCCTACTAGATCATCTCATTTTGGGTAATGGCAATCATCAAAGTTTACGGGAAGTCACAACCTTGTGGGATGAGCATCCGCAGGGGGACTAGGTGGATGGGGGGTGTAGGGGGTGTGGGGGGTGTGGGGGGTGTGGGAGGTGTGGGGAGACAAAAAGAATAATTCTTAACTCCTCACTCTTCACTCAGCACTCCCAGTCCCCAGTCCCCAGTCTCCTTTTTTTAAGATTTAATTTGCTCAAAAAATAACATTTTTTCTACTTCACAAACATTTACAAAATATCTCTTAACTTCAGATGTTAAGTTACTAAAATTCAGTTGATAAAATAAAAATTATATTGCATCATTCAATTAACCACATTAGTGGGGATCATCTGTATTGATGATGTGAATCAGGAGCAGGATTGACCGAAGATTAAAATTACTGCCCTACTTGCTGCAAATTTTTATTGCTGCTTGTAATTTTCCACTGAATTTATTATCACGACCATCTATTTTAGAGGCCATTTGTAAAGTAAATATTAAATTCCAATGATGGAAAGCAGGATAGATAGTGGCTTCTGCCGTTCATCGCTGCGGTTGTGTCAGGCGCAATTCCAGGTGTAATTGCTCAATTAATTTACCAATTTTTACGCCGTCACACACCATTAATGGCTGTGCATCACATTAGTTTAATGCACATAAAAGCTTAAGATTTTCTTTATAAATTAACTCTTAAAAGTATGGGGCAATTTCAGTAATTTTGTTATTTTGTTGTAGGCATCAAGGAAGTTTTTAACATCAAATAGCCTTGATATCTAGGGTTGACGAAATTTGACATAATTTGCCAGGAGATGAAATCATGTCTGGAATTCCGTGGCATAAATTGCCAACTCCCTTTGCGCTTTTAAAATTAGTTCAATTCCGTGGAAAGCTGAGAAAAGAGAACCTCCACGATACATCACAACTACCGAATAACGACCAGCTACCTAAACCGGCTCCCATCGCAGACCCTCACCAATTGAAGGTTCGCAGTGCAGATGGCAGCTACAATGACCTTGAGCATCCAGAAATGGGTATGGCTGGAACTCGGTTTGGGCGCAATGTGCCGCTGCAAGATGCCAAATTTGATGAAAAAAACCTACTTACCCCAAATCCGCGCACTGTCAGCCGAGTGTTATTAGCACGGGGTGAATTCCAACCTGCGAGAATCTTGAATTTACTCGCTGCTTCATGGATTCAATTTCAAACACATGATTGGTTCAGTCATGGCGGGAACCAGCGGGATAAAAAATTTGAAATTCCTGTAGAAAAGGATGACCCTTGGTCAACAGAACACGGGCCGCTGACAATCAACAAAACCTTAGAAGACAAAAGCCGTACCGGAGATACTAAAAACCCTCCCAGTTTTATTAATGAAGTTACTCACTGGTGGGATGCTTCACAAATTTATGGCAGTAATCAAGAAACTATTGACGCACTGCGCTCTCATGTTGACGGAAAAATGCTGATTGGTGAAGACGGCTTATTACCATTTCACCCAGAGAATGGCATTGACAAGGTAGGCTTTGCGGGTGCTTGGTGGGTGGGCTTAAGCATGTTGCACATCTTATTTGTGAAAGAACATAATACGGTCTGCGACCATTTAAAGAAAATATATCCTGAGTGGACGGATAATGAACTCTTCGACCATGCCCGCCTGATTATCGCAGCTTTGACAGCTAAAATTCATACTGTTGAATGGACTCCTGCCATCCTGCCACATCCTGCCACCGACATTGCCTTGAATTCCAACTGGTGGGGATTACTTGGCGAGGATTTTAAAAAGCGTTGGGGTCGCATTGGTGAGAGTGAATTGTTGAGTGGAATTGTTGGTTCGCCAACTGACCACCATACCGCTCCCTATTACCTCACCCAAGAATTCGTATCTGTATATCGGATGCATCCTCTAATTCCAGATGACTTGGAGTTCCATGCAGTTAGTAATGGCAAATTGTTACACAAAAAAGAATTTCCTGAAGTAGCTGGTAAGAATACTCGTGGAACTTTAAAAGAAATTTCCATGCAAGATTTGTTCTACTCTTTTGGAATTTCTTACCCTGGTGCAGTGAGATTGCATAATTATCCTCGCTTTTTGCGACAGTTGTCAGGAGAACTGTTAGGAGATGATACGCCAGCATTTGATTTAGCTGCTGTTGATATTTTGCGGGATAGGGAAAGAGGTGTTCCTCGCTATAACCGTTTTCGTGAATTATTGGGTCGGGGTAAAGTTAAATCCTTTGAAGAGATTACAAGTAATAAACAATGGGTTAAAGAATTACGCGAAGTCTATAACAACGACATTGACAGCGTAGATTTGATGGTGGGTTTATTTGCAGAAGATCTTCCAGATGATTTTGGTTTTAGCGATACGGCTTTTCGTGTGTTTATTCTCATGGCATCTCGAAGACTGAAAAGCGATCGCTTTTTTACCAAAGACTACACAGCTGAAGTTTACACTCAATTTGGATTGGATTGGATTGACAACAACACCTTCCTAACAATCCTCCGCCGTCATTATCCCGAACTAGCACCTGCTTTCTTCGGCGTCAGCAACGGTTTTAAACCTTGGAGAAAAGTCGGTTAAATCGGGCATGGGGTATGGGGAAAGGGAAAGGGGTAAGGGGAAAAGGGGAAAGATTAAATTTATTCCTTTTCCCTTTAACCTTTAACCTTTTCCCCTGCCTCAAGAGCCTCCCATCTCCCCAGTCCCCAATCACAGAAACATCATGCAACACTTAGAAGAAATTCAGAAATTTTGGCCTAATGCTCAAGATTTGGGTTCTTTGCCTGATGATTATCAATCCTGGCAAGCTGCTCAAAAACAAGATTTTTTATGGAATTCTAGAATTCTCAAGTCGAAATATGATGAACTTCCTCCCTTGAGAAAAATTGATATTGTTGGTTTATTTTTTACTGCTCTCAAAACTAAGATGGATCGTCAATTAGACGAAGCTCCTAGTAATTGGAAGAAAGCGATTCATGCCCACGGAAGTGTAGCGAAAATCAAGTTTATCCCGACAAATAATACTCCATTTTCGGGTTTATTTAAGGGAGCAGACTACGGAGTTTTGCGATTATCTCTAACTGGAGATCCGAGCGATCGCGGTTTTGCTCCAGGGCTAGCACTCA
The DNA here is from genome assembly GCA_034530795.1 of Nostoc sp. DedQUE12a. Classification (GTDB taxonomy): domain Bacteria; phylum Cyanobacteriota; class Cyanobacteriia; order Cyanobacteriales; family Nostocaceae; genus Nostoc. The sequence goes on along the minus strand of JAVRCH010000047.1, from coordinate 22,012 downwards.
AGTTATTTGTGGATGGAGATCCTTCTGGTAATTTCTCAGCTTTAGTATCTTTAGTTGGGCAAGATAAAAATTATAATTTCTTCGCCAATGAATTATCAAATATCGTTCCGGTAGCTAAAAGTGTCGGGCCGATTGTCACCAACTTAATATTTACAAGAGTTACCAGATATCCCACTAAACTGTATTTAGAAGATTTGGGAGAAATTGACCAACACGGTCAAAAAGAAAGTAAAGCTTATTATCCCGCACAAGTATTTCTTGTTCCTAACCCAAATATCAAGTTTCCTGAAAGTCCGCCACATGACTTTAGGAATGACTTGGCTACAATTCCAACTGGAACATCTTTATATACTGTCTATGGCGTTAGCCCAGAAGATGCTACGGAGGAAAAAAATAATCGTCAAAAAGCTAAAGTTATCGGACATATTGAAACCGCGTCGGAATTTGTATCATCATTTTATGGTGATAGTCAACTATTTTTTAGACATCAAAGATTCCGGAATCGGTAAATGTAAATAGCACTTTTGTAGAGACGCGATGAATCGCGTCTTTAGGGAATGGATGATTTTATCACGCAGAGGCGCAGAGGCGCAGAGAGAAGAGTTAAAAAAGAGAAAGTGAGTTTGGGATTTTGATAAGCTATGGAGTCAATCTAAAATCCAAAGTTTTTTGATGTATTTGAATTAACAAAAATTATGAATAAACAAGCTGAGTACGACTATATTGTTGTTGGTTCCGGTGCTGGAGGAGGCCCGGTAGCTGCGAATTTAGCAAAAGCAGGGTACAAGGTTTTGTTATTAGAAGCAGGTGGAGATCCGTTACGTGATGAAAAGGATCAAGATAAGGAACGGTACACTTATTCAGTACCAGCGTTTCATGCGCGGGCGACGGAAGATAACGATTTGAGGTGGGATTTTTTTGTTAAGCACTACTCCAATGAGGAGCAGCAACGACGTGATTCTAAGTTTAGCCCAGAGCATAAGGGTATTCTGTATCCGCGAGCCGGGACGTTGGGGGGATGCACTGCCCATAATGCGATGATTACGGTGTATCCTCACAACAGTGACTGGGACAAAATTGCAGAAATTACAGGAGATGCTTCCTGGAACAGCGATAATATGCGGAAGTATTTTGAAAGGCTAGAGCGCTGCAATTATCTCGATCGCCCCATTAATCCTAATGATAATCCGACTCGTCACGGCTTTGATGGCTGGCTAACAACCAATTTAGCAGATCCTAAGTTAGTTGTGCGCGATCGCCAACTCCTAAAAGTTATCGTTAAATCTGCTATTCAAGCTTTAGGAGAACAAGGTAAAAGTTTACCCCAAGTTATTAAGGTAATTTTTAAGAGTTTCTTGGCTAATATATTAGCTTTTCTCAAACTCCGGCAAAAAGATCCTTTGGAGTTTTTAGACACACTTTTAGACCCAAATGACTGGAGAATTACCAAAGTCAGTGGTGAAGGTGTTTTTTCTGTTCCACTTGCTGTTAAGGATGGAAAACGTACTGGTACAAGGGAATATATTCGCGAAACTGAACGCCAATTTCCCGATAAATTGATAGTGAAAACTCATGCCTTGGTAACCAAGGTTTTATTTGATGAGAATAATACTGCGATCGGTGTAGAGTATCTTGAAGGTCAACACATATATCGTGCAGATCCTCAAGCTGAGAAAACAGAAAATAACTCCCAAGATAGCCAAACAGTATTTGTAAAAAGAGAAGTTATCTTGTCTGGAGGTGCTTTCAATACTCCCCAAATACTCAAATTATCTGGAATTGGCCCGAAAGAAGAATTAACTAATCTAGGAATAGAAGTCCGCGTAGATCTTCCAGGAGTCGGTACGAATTTACAGGATCGCTACGAAGTGGGTGTGGTAAGTGAAATGAATCAAAACTTTAGCATCCTCGATAATTGTACATTTACCGAACCAGAACCCGGAAAGAAAATTAATGATACTTGTTTATTAGAATGGAATCGCTCTAAATCAGGTGTATATGTAACTAATGGAGCGGTGTTAGGGATTATCAAAAAATCGCATGGAGATAGACCAGAACCAGACTTATTTATTTTTGGTTTACCAGCTTTTTTCAAAGGTTATTTTGTCAAATATTCTGAAGACATTGGTAAATATAAAAACCTATTTACCTGGGCTGTACTCAAGGCTCATACCAATAACACAGCCGGTTCAGTAACACTCAGAACAACTGACCCTAGAGATGTTCCTGAAATTAATTTTAAATATTTTGATGAAGGTAATGATGTCAACGAACAAGACTTATTATCTGTTGTCGAAGGAGTCGAATTTGTCAGACGCTTGACAGAACGAAGTCAATTGTTTACAAAAGCCGAAATGTTACCAGGAAAGAGTATAGATGAACAACATGAAGTCAAGCAATTTATCAAAGATGAAGCTTGGGGACACCACGCTTGTGGTACTTGTAAAATTGGGCGTAAAGATGACAAAATGGCAGTCTTAGATAGCGATTTTCGAGTTTATGGAACACAGAATTTACGCGTGGTAGATGCATCTGTGTTTCCTTTTATTCCTGGATTCTTTATTGTGACGCCAATATACATGATTAGTGAAAAAGCAAGCGATGTTATTTTGCAACACGCTGCTAATAAAGAATAGGCAATAGGCAATAGGCAATAGATTTTTCTCACCAATGATTTAGTAGGGCTATATTTATTCATCAAATTTTATCCTAGTTCTTTAATTATTCTGAATTCTGAATTCTGAATTTTGACTCCTCAATTCTGATTTTTTAACAATAAGGAATTTATATATGGAAAATAAATTACCACATTTTGATATTGGTTTAGTGATGGCTGGTGCTGTTTCAGCTGGCGCATATACTTCTGGTGTAATTGACTTTCTTTTTGAAGCTTTAGATCAGTGGTATGAACAAAAATCAAAGCAACAACAGCAGTATGGTGATGATTTTTCACAATGGGAAATTCCACCCCATGATGTTTTTATTAAAGCGATGTCTGGAGCATCCGCAGGTGCGATTGTTGCTGCGATTACAGCATCGTCATTATATAGCGATATTACACCTGTAATTGGGTATCCGTTAAACAATTCGGTAAGGAATAAGCTTTATGAAAGTTGGGTACAAAGAATAGATATCTCTGAACTTTTAAAGACTCAGGATTTGGAGAATCCAAAAGCTCCTGTTTTGTCTTTTCTGGATTCTACTATTCTTGACGACCTTGGAGAAGAAGTTATCAACTTAAAATCTACAGGTAAAAAACGACTTTATATTGATGAGCCATTTGAAGTTTATTTGTGTATTACTAACTTGCGTGGCGTTCCTTATGTAATTAAATCCCAAGGAGCCAATTCCAGCATCAAAGGACATTGTATGGTTAAACATGCAGATTTCATGCATTTTGCCATTGGTGACAAGAGTGATGAGGTTGAAGGCGCGATCGCTCTGAATCCAGATAAAATTGATATCAGTAATTGGAAACTGTTGGTTGATTCAGCATTAGCCAGTAGCGCGTTTCCTGTAGGATTTCCTCCTCGCCGACTTAAAAGAAGTAGTATCGATGAATACGAAAAGCGCAAATGGGAAATACCTGTCCGTAACCCAACGCTAACGGGTACGTGTTCAGAGTATCGCTGTATCAGTCCTGATAAAGATTTATTGATTGAAGATGAAGGTTCAGGTTCCTATGAGTTTGTAACAGTAGATGGCGGGATTATTAGCAACGAACCCATAGAACTCGTTCGCTTGACGCTGCGAGGTAATCAACAGCGAAATCCCCGCGATGGAGAGCAAGCAAATCGAGCTACTTTGTTAATAGATCCATTTCCCAATGATGTGGATGCCGTGAATCCAAAGAATAATTTACTCAACATAGTATCGCGAATATTTAAGAGTTTTATCAATCAAAATAGATTCAAACCAGATGAATTAATTCTCGCTTTGGATGAAGATGTTTACAGCCGATTTATGATTGCTCCTGAACGTAGCGATAACGACCTTAAAAAACCTCTAGCTTGCGGTAGCCTCAATGCTTTTGGTGGTTTCCTATCTCAGGAATTTCGCCATCACGACTATATACTTGGCCGTCGTAATTGCCAAAGATTTCTCCAAAAATATTTTGTCTTACCAGCTTCTAATCCTCTGTTTGATTCCTGGTCAGAAGCACTGAGAAACAACCCGCAATTACAAGTTGAAAAGGAAGGACAAAAAGATGTTTTTCTACCAATAGTTCCTCTGTTTGGTTCAGCAAAAAAAGAAGTTAATTTACCGCCTTGGCCTCAATATCAAAAAGAAAACTTTAAATCTCTTGAAAAACAAATCCAACAACGTATTGAGGTTGTTGTTCCCCGGTTAATTAATCAATCTATAAACGATTCTTTTAGCCGTACTGCTCTCAATGTTCTCTGGTTTTTCAAACGTGGGAGTTTAGCTAAAATGTTACGAAATATAATTAAGGAGAACTTAGAAAAATACGGTCAACTATAGAAATTGGAATTGATTAAAAAAATAAGAGGCAATAGGCAATTAATCATTTTCTATTCCACACTATTTATAGGAATCAGATTTAATTGTTCAATGAAATTATTTACAATTTAATCTTTTACAGCAATTATATTTGATTTGCTGAAAAAATCTTATTAGGGTGTGTCAAGACTAAATTTGTGCATTAGCTCTCCTCTTGTGGGATGGGCTTCTAGCCCGTCCTAATTGGTGGGCAAGATGCCCACCTCACAAGAAAATTTATTGCATCATTTTAGCTGTGCCACGTCACTACATTTGAAAAATGAAATACTAGTCCTAATCAGGCGATCGCCGCGCATTATTTTGACTTTTGATAACTCTACCACTACTAGTAAAAGAAATTCCTTGCTGAAAATCAGTACCAATCATCACTGCTTCTACTATCGGTTCAGATATTTCTGTTTGCGCCACCCACTCAACAATAAAGTTGGCTCCTAAACCTCCACTAGTGTCATTTCTATTAATAAAAAAATCTGTGGAAGCTAGGGCATCAAGTTGAATCGGGCGCTCTAAATATTGCTTGACTAATTTACCCTCTGAGTTATAGTAACGCACAGAAGTCACGACCATCGAATTATTCAAATCTGTATTCCGAATACTCAGGGTAACTGCTAACTCAAAAATCTCCTGTCGATTGTGATGATAAATATGAGAATAGACAGGAACATAGATAGTTTGACCCATTGCAATCTGGAAATTTTTATCCAGAGTCACTATCTTTTGAGATGTGCTTGTTTGAGTAGTGTTCGGTTTTGATCCTGGCGGAATTTCTGTTGATTGACAAGACGTAAGAAAAATTATAATAATTGCCAGATAAACATGGGGATACAGCTTCATTAAAACTATTAAAACCAATTAAGTAGAAGGCAGTTTTGTAAGGTGTGTTATTGACTAAGGTTGATAACACACCAAAAATGTAGGATCGTCATGTATCCTCAGCACTTATGAACTTAGTTTAAATCGTCTAATTGCCACCGAAGTGCCTTTTTAGCTTTGATAAGTGCGATCGCGGCTTTGGCATTCTCATCTAGTATGCATTCTGGAAACACTGCCACAACTTCTTCAATCTTTTCTAGAGGATACCACCAACTCTCGCTTTCTCGATGAAAACGCCATCCTTCTATCGACCTGGCTTTGATCTGAAAACTTCCTCTTGGGTCATAGGGGCCAATCACCACGACTGCATTACGATCTTGGCGAATTTCAATACGTTTATCTGGTTTTTGTGCATCTAGTTGACGAGCGTATTGCAACACTTTTTGCACAAATATCTCTGGTACGCGAATCGATTTCGTCGGTAAATGCTGCCATTTTGGAAGATAAGGGATTAAATTTGCAGCTTTGCCGTGTTTATTCACCATCTTTATCTCTGTAATTTTTAATTATTCAGGTTTTGTTGCTAATGTTAACGATTGCTAACAGAGAAATGTGGTTAATAGCCTCTATCTTGGGAAATATATACTAAAAAAATTTGATTTACACCTAAGGAGGGTTTTCTGCAATAATTCGACTTTAGGGACTTCCAATAGACCTGCCTTGAAAATAGGGACTCTTTACTGAGGACTGGTGACTAGGAAAGAAATATTTTCATTCCTTGGTTGTGAATTGTGTTCATGGAGTCTCTTGCAGGAATGCAAAAGACCTCTTGCAAAAAACACTTTTTGCAAGAGGTGGGAAAAGGGACTCATGTTAAAGGGGAAAGGAAAATACCAAACCTTTCCCCCTTTCCCTTTCCCCTTTCCCCGACTTCTGCAAGAAGTCTAAAATTTGCCCTCATCCCCCAACCCCTTCTCCCACAATTGGGAGAAGGGGAGCAAATTTCAAAGTCCCTTTCCCACCCTTGGGAGAGGGATTTAGGGTAAGGGCTTTTGATTCATGGAAGAAGTCTAATCAAAAAAACACGCCATTATAGGGACACACAGCTGTGCGCCCCTACAAATGTACAAATAATTTGGGATAATTTATTTTTTGGAAATTCCTTAGCGGGAAACCCTGGAAGTGACGGATCTTTGTAAATTAGCTAGAGCGCGATTGTAATCTAAGATAGCTGTAACTCGATTTCCTTCTGCTCTTGTGAGGTCGTTTTCCGCAGCAATTACCTCTGTTTGAGTTCCGACACCAGCTTGAAATCTCAACCTGGCTAAATCCAAAGCCTGGGTAGCTTGATTTAAAGCCACGCTAGAAGTCTGCACATTATTTAAATTGGATTGTAATTGAGAATAGTACTGTTCTACATCGAAGCGGATTTGATCGCGTTCCCTTGCAAATTGAGTCTCTGCGATCGCTACATTAGTTTTCGATTGAGCCGCACGTGCTTTTGCTGCTCCGCCATCAAATAAATTTAAACTTCCTTGCAGCCCCACTGAATAGCTATCAGTAGAACTAGCACCATCATTAAAGCGATCGCGCAGACTGTAGTTACCAGCTAAACTAAGTTGCGGCCCCAGTTGTGAAAGTGCTTGTCGTCGCTGTTGCTCGTAAATATTACGTTGCGCTAATTGCTGTTGCAATTCTGGACGATTTTGAAAAGCTTGGATAATAGTTTCTTCCAGTGTTGGCTGCCAAAGCCCTGCTATTTGTACAGGATCTGAGGCAGTGATATTAACTGATTGGGCTAAACTTAACACCGTTGCAAGTTGGCGACGGGCAATTTGCTGTTGAGAAATAGCATTAGTCAATTCTTGTTGAAAATTTGCTAAATTTACTTGAGCTTGCAGGACATCAAACCCCGTACCGACTCCAGCGTTTTCTCTAGCTTGAGTATCCCGCAAACTCGCCTCGGCATTATTCACAGCAGACTGATTAATTCGTACTTGTTCATCTGCCTGTTGCAAATCATAATATTCAGTCGTAACATTCAGCTGAATTTCCAGAGACGTACTTTCAACATTTAATCCATCTAGCCGTAACTGTTCCTCAGCAGCTCGGATAGTAGCTTGGCGATTACCAGAGGTATACAAATCATAATTGAGTTGTGCTGAACCATTAAAAGAAGTACTCGCTTGAGATGGAGTGCTCCTAAAACCATTACCACTGTTAGTTAAATTTCCGTTGATTCCAAGAGTAGGAAATAAGGCTGCTTGAGATTCCCGCAGTGCTGAACGACTGCGTTCTAGTTCTAAAATGGCTATTTGTAAATCTCGATTATTACGTCGAGCTAATTCCAAAGCTTGTGTCAAGCTGATTGGCACAGTTTGTTGAACCTTCACTTCCTCCGGCTTAGTAGGAAATTGCAGAGGATTGGGATTAGGATTGAGGTACTCAGGAACTTGTGAAGAACTTGAGGAATTTTGGGTTTTTGGAGGAGTCGTTGCACTTGCAAAAGTTGGAAAAAAAAAGGCTAGTCCCAACGCCAAAATAACCCAGGTAGAATTTACACACCAAAAAATCAAATTCACATTCATAATTCGTAATTCGTAATTAGATTAAGTGCTAGTGAATGAAACAATGGAGAATAATTGATGCCCCATGCCCAATGCCCCATGCCCTAACCCACAATCAAACCATCTTGAACTCGGATAATTCTTTTAGTTTGAGCAGCAATATCTGGTTCATGAGTGACAATTACAATTGTGATGCCTTGCTGATTAAGTTCTGTCAATAAATTCATCACTTCATAAGAAGTCTCAGTATCTAGAGCGCCTGTTGGTTCATCTGCCAAAACTAATGCAGGTCTGTTAACTAAAGCACGAGCAATAGCTACCCGTTGTTGTTGTCCACCAGAAAGTTGACTAGGACGGTTAGAAATACGTCCTCCTAGTCCTACCTTTTCTAAAGCTTCTAATGCCCTTTCGCGGCGTTTTGGTTTGGGTAAGTTCGCATAAACCATTGGCAACATGACATTTTCTAATGCTGTTGCCCGCGCTAACAAATTAAATTGTTGGAAAACAAAACCTATCCTTTGATTGCGAATATAAGCTAATTCATCATCATCAAAAGTTGTAAGGTTTCTACCTTCAAAAATATAGTCTCCAGTTGTGGGTCTATCCAGACATCCCAAAATATTCATGAGTGTGGATTTACCCGAACCTGATGCACCCATAATGGAAACGTATTCTCCTTCTTCAATAGATAGTTGAATCCCTTTGAGTATGGGAACACTGATTTCTCCCAAACGGTAGGTCTTAGTAATAGATTCCATCCAAATCATGGTTGGCATATTGATTTTTAAATTAATAAATAATTAGTTGTGGTTGTTTTTTAAAAACATTGGATAAATTACAAATAATTTAAGATAAATTTGTAGCTTATATCAAGTTCGGTTAATTACTTATAAATCCTGAAACACCCCACCCGCCTTACGGCACCCTCCCCTTGCTAAGGGGAGGGTTGGGGAGGGGTAACGCGACGGCTGCAATCATAACTAATCATCCAAACTTGATATTATTTGTCAATAATTTGCATTTTTGTTAGGGAAAAAACTTAGTAAATAGGATGCATTTGCTATAATCCGATACCATAACATTCGTCAGGCTGACAAATTAAATATAGTCTTGACTCTTACAAACTATCTCATAATCACCATCTAAATAAAATTGGTAATTGCAAACCAAAATCTTGCGAGTTACCTTCCTTGGCGTTATCAAACTCTATTTCTAATTGGTAAAAATCGCCTTGTGAAAATTGTACTAATCCAAGGTCAATTAAAGTTATAACTTCAGCAGAAAAGTTTTGAGTACCAGGTAAGGTGACTTGTAGTGCTGTAATTTCTTTGAATCCAATTTTATGAACTAAAGGAAGTTGCCGTTCTAACGCATAATCTGTAGGTTTTTTAGTTGTAGGTGAAATGAAAATCAATGGTTCTGATAAATTGTCACTATTGGTTGCGATGGGAATAGAAGCTTGTGGTGGCAAATATTTTGCATAGTAATCCCAAGTAGGAAATGGAATTTCTCGTGAATCTGATGTTGACCGAAATGAAATGCCGAAAGGACAAGCCTCCGTTTCTTGCCAACGGCAACGTTCCCACAAACCTGTAGGACGAACAAGATCAGATTGAGCCTCGTTAATGTCAAAAAGCCAAAGTAACTCAAGATAAGCATTCTCAAAGAAGAAGCAAACGTTAGCACTTCCTTGGCCTTGATGAATTCTACGAGTACCTTCTGTGAGTCCAAAAGCAGTGAGCAAATCTGCGGGTGGCGCTTCTGGTTCAACACATACAAAGATATGGTCTAGTTCGAGTTGCATATATTCACCTGTTTTTAGAGAAGCTGTTAATTTTGAAATTTTCAAGTTTGAATTATTTAATCACTACGTAAAGCAGTAATTGGATCTAATTTGGAAGCGTTGCGGGCGGGAACAACTCCAGCAATTAAGCCAACAGTTATTGAAAGCCCAAATCCAGCAATAATTGATAATAAAGAAATTACGAATGGAAACTTAAAAATATTTGCTGCTGCATAGGCAATTATGATACCACTTACCATACCAATGCATCCGCCAACAATGGAAATGACGATCGCTTCCGCTAAAAATTGATTGAGGATTGCTGAATTAGTAGCACCTACGGCTTTCCGAATGCCGATTTCCCGCGTGCGTTCGACTACGGAAACTAACATGATGTTGGCAATGCCAATGCCACCAACTACTAAAGAAATTCCGGCGATCGCCACTACCATAACTGTAAATAAACCCACAACATTAGTGAAGGTACTAACAATATCAGCTTGGTTAGTAAGTCGAAAATCATCAGCTTGGGGCGGATAAATATTATGTCGTAAACGTAATAAATTAGTCACTTGAAACTGAGCCGCTTCTAAATCTTCTTGATTAGCAGATTTGACTAAAATTCCGGTTACAGAAACGCCAACCAAAGCATTATTCCCAACTAGTCTTGCCGACATACTAGTTAGAGGAATGAAAATTTGGTCATCTCGATCCATCGGCCCTTGAGAACCTTTAGGTTCCATCACCCCAATGACTTCGTAAGCTTCTCCCTGAATCCGAATTCTCTGGCCTATAACATTGCCACTCTGTCCAAAAAGTGTGCGTTGGACTGTAGGGCCAAGAACAGCAACTTGGACGGCGCTATTTAGTTCTTCTTCAGTAAAATATCTCCCCTGCTGGGGGTGAGTATTTCTGACTTCTGGATAGTTTAAATCTGTACCATAAATTGTTGTTGAAGTGTTCTGTCCTGCATAGACAACTTGGGCACTTCGTTGCAGGTAAGTCGAAACAAGTTGAACTGATGGCGCTTCTGTTGCGATCGCTTTAGCATCTTCCCACGTCAAGGTGCTGCTAGAACCTATTCCTTGTCGCACATTCCCACTTCTAGCTGCACCAGCCAAAATTTGCAGCACATCTGTACCTAATGCTTGGATCTGTTGTTCGACTCCCTTTTGCACTCCTTGACCAACAGAAGTAATCGCAATCACTGAGGAAATGCCAATAACTACGCCCAACATAGTTAATCCTGTGCGTAATTTATTACTCCACAGCGTTTCTACCGCCATTGACAATATTTCTGACAGCGGCACTGTACGGCTATTCTTAGCTTTGTAAAAACCCTTAAATATCTTAAACATAAGGTTATATTTCAAACTAACTTTAAGGAGAACCGCCACCCGAACGACCTCCTCTTCCACCGCCGCCACCACCACCGCCACCGCCGAGGCCTGGGAAAACTCCTCCTCGTGGTGTTGATTGGGGACGCGCTCCTGGTGGGAAACTCAGCAGCACCCTTTCATTTCCTGTCAATCCAGACTTAACTTCAGTAAAGTTATTGGCAGTCACACCCGTCTCAATAGGAGTAAACACAGGTCTGCCATTGTTTCCTGGTACAAACACACCTGTACCATTTTCTTGTCGTACCACCGAGGCTGTTGGCACAACCAAGACATTTTTCACTTCACCCACTTGAAAATCTGCTTCTACATTCATCCCAGACCGGAGTATCCTTTGAGGGTCTGCAAGTGATACTCTGACTTCAAAACTGGTAACATTTTGTTCCACTACAGATTGGGCTGCGATTTGCCTGACTTTACCTTCAAAGATTTTCCCTGGATAGGCATCCGCTTGAATAGTAACTTTCTGACCAATGCTAATTTTAGAAATATTGGTTTCAGCTAAATTGGCGACAACTTCATTGGTGGAAGCCAGAGCCAAGATTGAAGAAGAAGTAGCAGAAGATATCTCACTACTGGCAGTTGTAGGAGTTACGAAAGCGCCGGGGTCGGCATACTTTTTCGTCACCACGCCATCAAAAGGAGCGCGAATGATTGTGTCATTGATTTCGGCTTGGATGTTTTGTAGCGAACCACGAGCAGATGTTACTTGGGCGCGGGCTGCGTCTATATCTTCTTGGCGAGTTCCCGCTTTGAGGAGTGCCAAGGCTTGTTGTCTTTGGTTGACCACAGCGCGTGCTTGTTCGATATCTTCTGGACGCGACCCAGCTTTTTGCAAAGCCAGTGCCTGCTGTGCTTCATTGACAGCAGCTTGGGCACTATCCCTGTCGGCACGAGTTTGATTTAGGCTTTGAAGAGAAATAGCCCGTGCATTGTAAAGTTCTTGATTGCGCCGAAAATCATCTTCAGCTTTACTTAAACTTGCTTGAGCGCTTTGTAAACGTGCCTGTGCTTGGGCAATATCTTGAGAGCGATTGCCTGCTTGTACCTTTTGCAGATTCGCTACGGCTTCGTCGAGTTGTGCCTGTGCTTGGGCAATATCTTGGGGGCGATTGCCTGCCTGTGCTTTTTGCAGATTCGCTTGGGCTTGTGCCAATTGTCCTTGAGCAGAAGTGAGCTGCCCGCGCAGGTTGGAATCATCCATGTAAGCTAAAATCTGCCCTTGTCTGACGAGATCTCCTTCTTTCACCAGTAGTGTTTTGAGTACGCCTGAATTTTTGGGGCTGAGGTTGATTGACCGTTCAGGCTTCACCTCTCCGTTTGCTGATACTTTGATTACTAAATTCTGTCTTTGTACAGGCCTTGTTAGGACGCGCCGTCTGGCTTCTTGACGCGGAGCAACGGCTACTTGGTAATAAACTGCATACCCGATACCACCGAACAGGGCAAGAACGAGTAGCCAAGAAAGCCAATTTTTGTTGCCCTTTTTTTTCTTGACCTCTGGAACCAAAATTGGTGAATCTACAGAGTCTTGTGTATTAAATTGCATATTCATTTAAGTCTAGAAGGAACGGCTACCGAGCTGTTCTTCACGGCTAAAACTATAGCCTGGTAGCTCCATACTGACAATTATTTTGAGTTTTTAGTGTTTTAAAGGTTAATTTGCAGTATCAGTCCATCAGGAAGTCTGAAATAACCATCACGCACTCTAACTAACCTTCCAGCAGGAACAATTTCCTGACTGGGAAGCAAAATATCGCCGTTGGGTAGTCTAAAGTAACCCCGATCGCGTAGCCTAACTATGCTCCTAGCAGGAATAATTTGTCCATTAGGATATCTAATGTCACCATTACCAAGTCTGATTACCCTGGTATAAGGTTGGTTGTCGCGGTTCCAATTTTCCCAGTTTGAGCGATTTCTGATTTCTCTAGGATTGGGTCTGCCGTCGCGGTTCCAATTGTCCCAGTTTGAGCGATTTCTGATTTCTCTAGGATTAGACCTACCGTCGCGGTTCCAATTTTCCCAGTTTGAGCGATTTCTAACTTCTCTGGGATTGGGTCTACCGTCACGGTTCCAATTGTCCTGGCTTGGGATAGTTCTGACTTCTACAGCATCGGATCTGCGATCGCGGTTCCAATCTCGATCCCTCTCACCAATCACGTAAACTTCAGTTTGAGCATTTGCAGGCGCACTCAAGAAAGTAGGAACAGCGATGGCCGCCGCTAGGACTATAAATGCACAGTTTTGTTTCAACATAATATTGACTCCTTTGTGCTTCGATTTTGATTCGACAATTTTTAGAAATTTGCTTTGTTTTGGTATTACAGCAGAATTGAGAATTTGGAAGTTTAGCAGGCAATAGGCAATAGGCAACAGTTCAAAAAACCTACCTGGCAAACAGGCTTGATGTCTAGCTACCAAAGCCAAGCTCTATAATTCATCAAGTTGAAATCCGCTGTAAAATCTATAGTTTTACCTCTTCGTATAAATTCATACATAACAATTATCGATCAAAACGTCCAAACTGATGTAGGACTAAAGTCACAAGTAATTCCACCCTGGTGTATGACCAAAGTCATCAGTTTTTCTAATGGTGAATGGAGAGGTAGGGGAAAAGGTTAAAGGGAAAAGGGAAAAGGGAAAAAGAATAAATTTAATCTTTCCCCTTTTCCCCTTACCCCTTTCCCTTTCCCCATGCCCCATGCCCAATACCCAATACAAGATTTTACTGCCGTCATTAGCGGAGATCGTTTAAGCTAGCTGAAAGATTCTTTGATTAGTGGCTTAGAGGCGGTAGTGTGCCTAAACATTTTTATTTGATTTTTCTTGTGGTTGTCTGTAGTTTGTGGAGTGTACCAAAAGCCGCTAACGGGCAGGCATTAATACCTCATACACTGCAACTAGATGCAGCAAAGTTAGAAAAGCAGGGGTTGAGTCTGGCGCAGGAGGCGGCTCAACTAGCTCAGTTTCAACAGGTTGAGTTAGCTTTGCCACGAGCGCGGCTGGCTGCTCAACTGGCTCCCAATAATGATAAAGTATGGTTGCTCTTGGGTGGATTGCAGTTACAGACCAAAGAGTTTGACGGAGCGATCGCCACCTTAAAAAAAGCTCAATCTCTCAATCCCAAAAATGCTGATATTGTGTTCGCTATAGGCTCGGCTAATTTTCAACAGCAAAAGTACCAGGAAGCTGTTGTCAATTACCAAGACGGTTTGAAGTTAAAACCTAATGACCCAGAAGGATTGTTTAATTTAGGTAATGCTTACTATCTCTTGGGTCGATTCCCAGATGCCATCGCTCAGTACAATCAAGCTGTCACCCAAGATAAAAAATTCTGGCCGGCGATCAACAATATAGGCTTAATCAACTACGAACAAGGTGATACCTCAGAAGCGATTAAGCAATGGCAATCGGCTGTGAAGATTGATAAACAAGCCGCAGAACCTTTACTGGCTTTGGGAGTGGCACTCTATACCAAAGGCGAGCGCCAACAAGGACTCAGCCTGGGAGAAGCTGCACTCCGCATCGATCCGCGCTATGGTAGTTTGAATTTTCTCAAAGAAAATCTCTGGGGCGATCGCTTACTATCTGATACGAAAAAATTCCTAGAATTACCTCGTATTCAAGCAGCTCTACAACAAGGGGGAAGCTCATCAGCCCCTGAACAAAGGCCTACGCAATAGCATCGGACTGGGAACTGGAGAAGCAGGGAATACAAGGGGGAAAGGGCAGAGGGCAAGGGGCAAAGGGGAAAGAGCAAGGGGCAAGTGGGAAAGGAAAGATCCCTCATGTACCCTTTTCCCTTTTCCCTTTTCCCTTTTCCCTACCCGAAGGGTTTTGCCCCATGCCCCATGCCCAAGTTATATTGCCTACTTGCCGAACAGTACTTCCTTATAGTACATATATACTTAATTAAAGATAGGAACTAGTCGGTCAAAAACATTATTGGGCGAGTATTCTGGAAATCAGTCCTTGTCTGTGGGTAGAAGCGTGATGATTTGGTCAACAAACTGTTGATGGTCAACAACTGGTTTAGAAATGTAGCCATCAGCACCGCTTTGCTTGAGAAAGTTCTCGCGATCGCCTTCCATAGCGTGCGCTGTCACCAGAATCACGGGTAAGTTTGCCGTTCTTGGGTCTGATTTCAACATTTGTGTAATCTTGATGCCATCAACTGACTTGCCTTGATAAACACTTCTTGAGAGAGAAACGTCCATCAAAATCAAGTCTGCTTCTCCTGATTGGGCAATTTTTATTACTTCTTCTACATTTTCAGTGTGTTTTACACCCAAGCCGCCGCGCTTGGACAAAATCTTGGAAAAAACACGAGCATTAATCAGATCGTCTTCGACAATTAAAACGGTTTTCATGAGAATTTTAGTTATGGAGGTGGGGGGATTAAAAAATCGTTCTTGGAGAGTTTTGAGTGCTAAACATACCCTTTGGGATATTGCTACATCTAGCGGCAACCAAAGGAGAAGTTCAGAACTCAGCCAGCTACAAAATTTTGGCAAAATTCAAACTTCCTGGGGGAAATTTGAACCACCTTCTTGTATGAGTATCCTGGCTTGTTTGCCTTTGGCGTTCCCAAAGGATTTAACTGCCGTGTGTTTGCCTTTGGAGTTGCCACAGCCATCACCCCAATTTGCTCAGACTTTGCCCAAAATTTCAAATTCAGAAATGCAATCATGATAAATATCCTGGCTACTAAATGTATGTAGATTATATTCGTCTGCCTTCTTTTTAATAGTCAATCAAGAGGCTGGTCATCAAGGATGATACTACTGCTTTTTCTTATGTGACTATCAAGATTTTGTCAGCAATCCCATTTCATCCGTTATGCTGTGGTAGCTGGAGTATTGAGTTTCATCGGTTTTTGTGTAGTTAAATTTCAGGGAAAAAACTCATGGCAAAACAGTTAAACCTTCTCTCAACGGGACAGGTAATTACAACAGCCCTGCACACCGAGATGCAACGGTCTTACTTAGAATATGCCATGAGCGTGATTGTCGGGCGAGCGCTACCAGACGTGCGTGATGGCTTAAAACCAGTGCATCGCCGCATTCTCTACGCAATGCACGAACTCGGTTTGATACCAGATAGACCTTACCGGAAATGTGCCCGTGTAGTGGGTGATGTCCTGGGTAAATACCACCCCCACGGGGATCAAGCGGTTTACGATGCATTAGTCAGGCTGGTGCAGGAATTTTCTAGCCGCTATCCTTTACTGGCAGGACACGGTAACTTTGGCAGCGTTGATAATGACCCTCCGGCGGCGATGCGCTACACTGAAACGCGCCTTGCACCAATTAGTCATGAAGGAATGCTGGCGGAAATTGGCGAAGAAACGGTGGAATTTGTCGGTAACTTCGATAATTCCCAGCAAGAACCAACGGTATTACCTGCTCAGTTGCCATTTCTATTGCTCAATGGCTGTTCTGGTATTGCTGTGGGGATGGCGACGAATATTCCGCCGCACAACTTGGGGGAAATAGTTGATGGGTTGATTGCTTTAATCGACACCCCAGATTTGTCAGATCAAAAGTTATTCGAGCTAATTCCAGGGCCAGATTTTCCCACTGGTGGGGAAATAGTTGGTGAAGTGGGAATTCGTGAGGCTTACACCACAGGTAAAGGTGGAATTGTGCTGCGGGGACTGGCGACCTTGGAGGAAATTCCAGCGACCAGGGGAAGCAAGCGACGAACAGCAATTATTGTCACGGAATTGCCGTATCAAGTAAATAAAGCTGGCTGGATTGAAAAGGTCGCGGACTTAGTAAATCAAGGTCGCTTGCAGGGAATTTCCGATCTGCGGGATGAAAGCGATCGCGAAGGTATGCGTGTAGTAATCGAACTCAAACGCGATACAAATCCCCAAGAAATTCTGCAAAATTTATATCACCAAACTGCTTTACAAAGTAACTTTGGGGCAATTCTGTTGGCAATAGTCGATGGACAACCCCGCCAGTTGAGTTTGCGGCAACTTTTACAAGAGTTTTTGAGTTTCCGAGAACAAACTCTTAACCGTCGCTACAGTTATGAGTTGGAGAAAGCCCAAAGTCGATCGCATTTGGTGGAAGGTTTGCTCAAAGCTTTGTCTAATTTGGATGCAGTAATTGAAATTTTGCGCCAAGCTGCTGATGGTAGTACTGCGAAAATCAACCTTTGCAGCCGGCTCGATTTGAGTGAAGTACAAGCAGATGCAATTCTAGCTATGCCGTTGCGCCGCCTCACCAGTTTAGAGCAGCAAAACTTACAGCAGGAATTTGAAGAACTCAGCCAGCAAATTGATTTATTACAAAGATTACTCAGCGATCGCCACGAATTACTCAAAGTGCTGAAAAAAGATTTGCGATCGCTCAAACGCAAATACAACGATGCCCGACGGACAAAAATAATAGAGGAACAAAAGAACACAGTAGCGCCGGAACAAAAGGGCAGAGGAGCAGAGGGTCACAGAACCAGAGGAGCAGAGGAGGAAGAAGAAAGCCAAAACCTCAAACCTTCTGAACCCGCGCAGGAAGCAGTTTTAGAGTTTACTCAACGAGGATATGTCCGCCGCATTCAGGTATCAGGGAAAAAGTCGAAAGTTGAAAATGGTCTGCACGAAAATGATTTTATTATCCAAAGTGTATTGACTGATACAGACAAAGATTTGCTGATACTAACAAGTGGTGGTAAAGTCTACCCTGTGAAAGTGGGAGAAATTCCCCAAACCACTGGACGTTCTCCACGGGGAACGCCACTGATTACCATGCTCAGCAATACTGCTCAAGGCGCTCAAGAAGATGTAGTTAGCCGCTTTTTACTACCGGAAAATCTTGAAACTAGCCAAATGGTTCTGCTGACAAAACAGGGACGAATTAAGCGTTTGTCTTTGGAAGAATTCACTAATTTGACTCGTCGCGGAATTACAATTCTCAAGCTCAAAGACGACGATCAATTATCATTTACTCAGTTCACAATTCCAGGGGAGCATCTGATTTTAGCTAGTTCTGGCGGGCGTGTATTGCGATTTGCAGTTAATGACGAACAACTACCTATCATGGGCCGTACAGCGATGGGTTTACAAGCATTTCGACTATTGAGAAATCAGCAAATGGTTGGTTGTGTCAATGTCAGCAAAGATGACCAGCTATTGCTAGTGACTCAAGAAGGATATGCTAAGCGGATGATTGCCAATCAATTAAGAGCGGCTAATCGCGGGGATTTAGGCACCCAAGCGCTGAAATTTACCAGTAAAACAGATAATTTAGCTGCTATGGTAAAGGCGATCGCTTCTAGTGAAGTAGCTCTAGTGACAAACAAAGATCGGGTATTGCGGTTATCAGTAGAAAAAGTACCTATCTTAAGCAGAGATGTCAAAGGCGAAAGCATCATCCAACTCAACCGAGATGAAAAAATTATCACCGTCGTCGAAGTCCGCTCATAGTAAAAACGATGTTAAACCTGCGGCGAGCCAACTTAGGAGATTTAGAGGCGCTAGTTCAACTGCGCCTTGAACTTCTGCATGAGGCTGGCGATATTAAAGATAATACGGAAACAGCAGCGATCCGAGCAGCGACTAGAAACTATTTGGCAGATAAAATGCCGCAAGGTGAGTTTCTGGTTTGGGTTGCTGAGGCGGAAAATCAAATTGTGGCTACTAGCGGCTTGGTATTTTTTACACGACCTCCCTATGACGGCAATTTGTCGGGCTTAGAAGCTTATATTATGAACGTTTATACAATTCCACAATGGCGAAGCCAGGGAATTGCTACAGCACTTTTAAAGGAAACTATTAGCTTTGTCAAAGAGACTGAGGCAAAACGCATCTGGCTCCACACTACCAAGGATGGCAAAAGTCTCTACGAAAAGCTTGGTTTTATCTCAACTACAAAAGAAATGGAAATTGTTTGGCACTAAGTAAAAATCAAGCAACATCAACAGTGAGCGCGAAGACAGATTGAGTAGCAAGCATTTTCCTTACCACTTCTTTCTCGATGCCCAAAATTTCTAAGCAGCTTAACTCGTCTATGACGTTCAACATACTATGTTCTGTTACACGAAAACCTTGTTCGTAAACAAACTGCCGTGCTTGCTCAAGTGTGCCAAAATTATTATTTACTAAAGACCTGCCTGTGAGGTTAGTGCCTGTTTGTAATAGCTTTTGTAAACCTGAGTCATCTTGTTGCGATCGCACTAAACTACCTGTATCAATGAAATCAGGAGTAATCCAAACACCACCATAAGAGTGAAGCATATCGCGAATATTGGCACACACAAGTTGTTTTTCTGCCAAAGTTAAATGTGTCAGCAATCCTTCACACAAAATCATCACTGGTTGTCCGGCTTTGAGTAAAGGAGTACTCTTGGAAAAGTCGCTAGGACGGCTAGTAGCATCAATTTCTATAAAATGTAGGTTAGGACGTTCTGCCACTAGTTGCTGAGTTAGTTGCTGTTTGCAACGAATCATCTGTGGCAAGTCACTTTCAATAAAAGTAATATTCGGATTGCTAGACATCACAAGCCCACGCGGTAACAAACCAGATGCTAGTTCTAGAACTTGTGTTATTTGATATTCAGCTATGACCTTATTGATAGCTTTATAACGAGCTTCTACACGTGCGGTAAGCAAAACACTTTTGTCTTGATTTTCTGGTTGAGGTAGCTTTACCAACCCTTGCTTTTCTATTAATTGTGCCAACTCCTTAGCATAAGGAATATCTGTGAACTGTCTAGCTAGACTAACCATGAAACCAGTAAGGACAATTTTGTCAAAGTCATTAGTTTGCTGTTTGTTCATAATTTTTTCGAGCTACTAACAAACAGTCTAAATATTAATTTATTAAATGGGAATTTCTTTAAATTATAAATTAGTTTTATCTGTAATAACTCTAACTTAACTCTCTCGATGGCAAAGCTAAATTAATACTTTTAGTAAGTGCGTAGATAAGAAGCACTCTTAATTATTTAACTCTTCAACCACAAGATTGCTAAACAAGGTACTTTCAACCTATGAAGCGTACCCTAGATTTCTAAATAAATGCTAATAAATACTAATTAAACTATAGTTAATACATATTATGTGGAATTTAAATTGTTGCTTTTCAAAGGTTATAGTCATCCATAACTGGTTAAATGTTAAAATAATTGAGAGTATTTCTCAATTATTTTCTATACTCTGCAAAAGTCTTCAATAGTTGTATCCAAAGATAGATGTTTCAATTCTTCTTGATTTACTATTAGACTAAATGTCAAGAGGTCGCAACAAAAATATAATAATTGTTGTTTTTATTAAAATATTTGTTATATTAGTTTACGTAAGGCAATAAAAGTTAAAAATTTAATTTGGAGTGATAACCATGACAAATGCAACAACAAAAGTCACTACTCCTGTAGTTGAAGATCGTAATGCTTGGCGTTGGGGCTTTACTCCACAAGCAGAAATTTGGAACGGCCGCTTAGCAATGATTGGCTTTTTAGCGGCAGTACTAGTTGAACTTTTTTCTGGCCAAGGTTTCTTGCACTTCTGGGGCATCCTCTAATACCATTTTGAATTTTAGATTTTGAATTGAGAATTTCTTTTCCATAAAGGGTTCTGCGAATTCATTTTTAAAATTGGTATAAGTTTTAATATCTAAGATGACCCATAAATAAAAAAACCTGGAGTGATACCCACTACCAGGTTTTTTATTTGTTTTTCATTAGCCATTTGTGAGTTTATTCACTAATGACTTATTGATAAATGACTCTTGATTACCGAATATATTCCTTGAGAACGCTGTTGCGATTTGGGTGACGTAACTTGCGGAGTGCCTTCGCTTCAATTTGACGAATGCGTTCGCGAGTGACGTTGAAAATCTGCCCAATTTCTTCAAGTGTCTTCATCCGACCATCATCCAAGCCGTACCGCAGTCTGAGAACATCGCGTTCGCGAGGGCTAAGACTATCGAGAACTTTTTCTAGGTCTTCGCGCAACAGATTTTTGGAAACTTGATCTTCTGGTGTTTCGCCATCGGATTCAATAAAATCGCCCAACCGAGAGTCTTCTTCTTTCCCAATGGGCGTTTCTAATGAAATAGGTAATTGGGCCGATTTAGCAATAAACCGCAACTTCTCAATGGTCATTTCCATACGAGTGGCGATTTCTTCTTCCGTAGGTTTGCGACCCATTTCTTGAGATAATAATTTGGTGGTTTTCTTAATTCGAGAAATGGTTTCGTAAAGGTGGACTGGAAGACGAATTGTGCGGGATTGATCGGCGATCGCGCGGGTAATTGCTTGACGAATCCACCATGTAGCGTAGGTAGAAAACTTATAACCCTTTTCGTGGTCAAACTTTTCAGCGGCGCGAATCAAACCAAGACTGCCTTCTTGAATTAAGTCTTGGAATGACAAACCACGATTCATGTATTTCTTAGCAATTGAAACTACAAGACGCAAGTTAGATTGCACCATCTTGTCTTTCGCCCTGCGTCCAACATGCAGGCGATAACGAAAAGCTGGTAGTGGCAGTTGCACGGCTTCTGCCCATTCACTATCGCGAGGATCGCGATCTAACTGTTCTGAAAGTCTTTCCCGTACCCTTTCTAATTCGAGCAAATCAGCAATTTTACGGGCTAACTCAATTTCTTCATCTGCCCGCAATAGACGAATTCTACCAATCTCTTGCAAGTAAAGCCGAATCGAATCTTCTGTGTAGTGCTTTTTCTTGCTTTGTGTCCGACGACGCGATTTAGCGGCTTTTCCAGACTTTGCGTCGTCCTCATCAGACTGAGGCTCTAAAAACTCATCTTCACCTTCATCTACGATCAGCAAGTCCTCTTCATCGTCTATTAAGAGTTCTTCTAACTCGAGCTCAGGCTGATTCATTATTTCTAGGTCAGGCTGATATATGCTTTCGAGTACGTTGTTAGCCTGGTTCATGCCGCGTTCCTCATGCTCCTTGC
>JAVRCH010000046.1:0-11392 GCA_034530795.1 Nostoc sp. DedQUE12a | reverse complement strand
TGACGGTATGCCCTTGGGAATCTCCGGAACCTTCAACTTCATGATTGTGTTCCAAGCAGAGCACAACATTCTGATGCACCCCTTCCACATGTTAGGTGTGGCTGGTGTATTCGGCGGAAGCTTATTCTCCGCAATGCACGGAAGTTTGGTAACATCTTCCTTAGTTCGTGAGACAACCGAAAGCGAATCTCAAAACTACGGCTACAAGTTCGGTCAAGAAGAAGAAACCTACAACATCGTTGCAGCACACGGTTACTTCGGTCGCTTGATTTTCCAATACGCTTCCTTCAACAACAGCCGTTCCTTGCACTTCTTCTTAGCTGCATGGCCTGTGATTGGAATCTGGTTCACCGCTTTGGGTGTCAGCACAATGGCGTTCAACTTGAACGGTTTCAACTTCAACCAATCAATCATTGACTCTCAAGGTCGCGTTATCAATACCTGGGCTGACATCATCAACCGCGCTAACTTGGGTATGGAAGTAATGCACGAGCGTAACGCTCACAACTTCCCCTTAGACTTGGCAGCTGGTGATGTTGCTCCTGTAGCTCTAACCGCTCCTTCCATCAACGGTTAATTGCTAACCAAGTCAACTGAAAATTAAATAGAATGAAAAGCGCTCTCCCAAAAGGAGGGCGCTTTTGATAGCAACAGGACTTACACAAAAACCATCAAAAAACCAAAGTAATAAGACTTTCACAAGGCTATTGCGTAATTCCTCAACAAATACGTATTGGTGGATATAAAATAAATCTTCAGCATAATTTTTCACTTAAGCGTGCGGTAGCGCAAAAATAACTCACTTCCAACCTGACGAGTTTCAATCAATTCGAGTTTAGGCGCGACACTGGGAAGAAAACCTTTGCCCTCCACGGGAGTAGGCGCACTTTCTCCTCCATAAATGACTGGCAAAATGGTCAACCACCAATCGTCAACTCGCCCTGCCTCAACTAAAGAAGCTGTTAAAGAGCCACCTCCCAAAGCAAAAATTTTACGGATACCCCGCTCTAGCATTAAGTCATAGGCTCTATCCCAATCCAATTCCGTATCGCCCACTTCGATTAATTTGGCGAGTTTGTGTAGAGTTGTTGCATCAGAACTGCGCTCAATAGCAGCCTTTGTCGTAAATATCCATCGCTCAATGTCCTGACAAAAAAAATTCATATCTGGCGGTAGATTAAGCGAAGCTGTGACAACGCAGGTAATTGGCTGGGGAGACTGACCCCGAAACTGGCGTGCTGCCAACAATTCGGGATTCTCAATTGTAAAGGCTACTCCCTCATTGCGAACCGTTCCGGCTCCCATTAAAACTAAATCGGATAGAGAGACTTGATATTCCAAGTGTTCTAGATCGACTGGATAGGAATTACGGGGTGCTTTAGAATCTACAGGACTAATTTTCCCGTCAGCTGTCATAGCAAGAATTACAGTTGTTTGGATAGTTGACATAATTAGGTTGTGAGAGTTAAGTTAACTTTCAATTGATTGTGCGTAACATAGACTGTGGATTGGGTTGGAGGTTATTTATCCGGCCTGAGAATTAGTTAATTCGCCAAACGATGATTTTGTTGCTCATGGAAACAAAGGAAAACGAAATTTTATTAGCTGTTGCAATTGAACCTTTGAAGGATTAACCATTGGCACTGTTAACAGAACTTGCACAAGATTTGTACTGGCAAAACCGATGGCAAACTGCGATGCGATCGCTTTGTCTGGCACTCAACACCTCCAAGCCAAGCTGTTCATCGCCAAATTTAGTTAGGGCAAACATTTTCGGTAGTAGCAGCTTTAGAAACTACATCACACTAAATCACAATCTTCTTTCAACTATTAACATTCGCCGATAAGATAACCATCCACCTAAAACCATCATGACAGCAAACACTACTAAAAACCAAAAGTGTGATGCAATTTTATCGAGTTCATCACCTTTTGCCGATACTGCTACCAAAGCTTCATTCATGTGATAAATTGGGTTAAATTTGGCGATATTAGTTAATGTTTTCGGAAATAATGAACTAGGTAAAAAAGCCCCTCCTAATATTAATAAAGGAACCCCAAAAGCTGCTACCAGAGCATTTACATCTTCAATTCGACGTGCTAATTGTGTTCCTAAAATAAAACCTAAGCCAACGTAAGCAACAATACACATTAAAATAATTGTGAATCCTAAAAAAAGTGAACCCTTGAAGGTAGCACCCCAAAAGCCTGCAATAGTATAAACCAAAAGTGTTTGCCCAATGCCAATGCAGCTATGAGCGAGAAAAATTCCTAAAAAATAGGATGTACCACTCAAAGGAGAAATAAACAGGCGTTTGAGAGTTTTTTGTTCTCTTTCTGCAACTACAGTGGCGACGCTACCACCCAAGCAACTAAAAAATAGTGCTGCACCAGCTAAAGTCGAAGGTGCAGTATATTCAAAAGCAACATTGATTGATAATTTTGCTCGTTCTGCTAATATGAATCCGCTAAGAATTAATACTGAAACTGGGAAAATACTCCAAAAAATTAAGCTGCGTTTGCGGCGTAACAGTTCAATTAAAATACGCCTAGTTACAGCTATAGTTTCACGCCAATACTTCATTTTGTAAGGGATTGGGAATTGGGCATTGGGCATCGGGCATTGGGCATGGTGTATGCTTACTGTTGAGTTAGGAGTTCTTCTCGTTGCCCCCTTGTCCCCTCTGCCCCTCTGCTCCCTCATTGTCTCATTAGCGTAGTATATTGATTGAGGAACTAGTGATTATTGCTAGTTAGCTTACGCTTGAGCGTGGATTTGATTGGCACAGGGACGGCCTTGTTCAACATCAGTAATATTAGCAAAAGTTGTTTCTGCAATATTATGGAGAGCTTCCGCTGTAAAAAAGGCTTGGTGTCCGGTAATAAGTACATTGGGAAATGTTGTCAAGCGCTGGAAAATATCATCCTGAATGATTTCGCCAGACAAATCTTCAAAAAACAATTCTGATTCTTGTTCGTAAACATCCACACCGAGATAGCCAATTTTACCAGACTTTAATCCTTCAATCACTACTTGGGTATCAATTAGCGCTCCTCGGCTAGTATTAATTAGCATCACTCCTGGCTTGATTTGTTCTATGGCTTGGGCATTAATTAAGTGATGGGTTTCAGGAGTCAGGGGGCAATGCAAGGAGATGATATCAGAGTTGGCAAATAACTCAGGCAATTCTACATACTTTCCGCCTAAAGCTTCTAATTCTGAATTGCGGTACACATCATAAGCGAGTAGGTTACAGCCAAATCCTTTCATAATCTGTCCTAAAATTAGGCCGATTTTGCCAGTGCCGATAATTCCCACCGTGCGCTGATGTAAGTTAAATCCCAAGAGTCCATCTAGGGAAAAATTACTTTCTCGGACGCGGTTATAGGCGCGATGAATTTTGCGATTTAAGCTCAAAATTAACCCCACAGTATGTTCTGCTACGCCATAGGGTGAATAGGCAGGAACGCGCACAACAGTAACCCCTAAGTCTGCTGCTGCTTGTAAGTCTACATTATTAAATCCAGCGCAACGCAGGACAACTAGGTGAGTTCCCCGTGAGGCGAGAAGTTCTAAAGTTGGGGCATCAACCTGGTCGTGGACGAATACGCAAACAGCAGGAAATCCAGCGGCGAGAATAGCGGTATCCCGGTTTAAACGAGGTTCAAAAAACACTAATTCATGTTGAGTGGAAGAATTTACAGCTGACAAAAACTTTCGATCGTAGGCTTTTGTGCTGAATACTGCTACTTTCATCTCCTACCTCAGGCTGTATGCTGCATGGTGTTCGAGTAGATCGTAACTTGATATTCAAAGCAACGATGTCTACCACGGACTAAGCCTGTACGTCTGCGATCGCTGCAAATTTGAGGAATTGCTAGCTGTGAAATTTATAACTCAGTAGCTTCTGGACTGATGCGATCGCAGTTTTTAGTCATCATAACCCCAATCGACCCACACAAGCGATTAACACATTAATGTTAAGTAATGTCGATATTAGCTAAAGTACAATAAATTGTATTATAGGAAATTCTGATGAATCGTTCAAAATTAGTTGCAATTATTACAGGCGCGATTTCTGTTATTTTAGCGATCGCCTACCTCATCCTCGTCCAATTGCTAGACTATCGGGACATGAAACCCGCCCCCATTAGCCAATTTGAGCAAGCGCCTGTGGTTATTTCTCATTTTTGGCAGATTGACAAAATTGCCAAAGTGTAAATCGCATCTGTTCTTATTTCTGGTTTGTGGCAGTTTTCGTTGAAATAGGGACGCACAGCTAGCTGTACGTCCCTACTTAATGTCTATTGATATAACTAATGATGACTATTGATTAATACCGCACCCAATTCATAGATAAATATCAATAGCTATTATTTATTGCTCGAATACTTTATATATAAGATTTAATTACCATAATTATCTTAGATTTATTTAAATAAGGTAATTCCATTTGGGCGCAGATGACGGTAAGCTATTTCTAACAAAATTAAATAAATATAAATTCGCATTAGTTGCGAATGCTAAGTTTACAGGGATCAACGCCAGTTGAGTTAAAACAGCAAAATTCTGATGAAATATATAGAGGTCTATTGATGGCTCAGTTTCTATTGGAGACTGTTTGGCTAGTTCCGTGCTATGCCTTAATAGGTGGATTACTGGCTGTGCCTTGGTCACCGGGGATCATTCGGAAAACAGGGCCAAGACCGGCGGGTTATGTCAACTTGGTAATGACGTTTTTGGCGTTTGTACATAGTGCCATTGCCTTACAAGCAACTTGGAATTATCCACCCCAAGAAGTATTCATTCCTTGGTTATCTACCGCTGGTTTAGACTTAACTATTGCTTTAGAAATTTCTTCCATTAGTGTTGGCGCTATAGTCACAGTCACAGGGTTAAATTTGCTAGCACAAATTTATGCCATCGGCTACATGGAAATGGATTGGGGTTGGGGACGCTTCTATTCTTTATTGGGATTATTTGAAGCCGGACTTTGCGCCCTTGCTTTGTGTAATAACTTGTTCTTCAGCTATGTAATTCTAGAAATCCTGACGCTGGGAACTTACCTATTAGTTGGCCTATGGTTTAGTCAGCCTTTAGTGGTTACAGGTGCTAGAGATGCTTTCTTAACCAAACGGGTGGGAGACTTGTTCTTGCTAATGGGTGTTTTGGGGTTATGGCCTCTGGCTGGAACTTGGAATTACACAGAGTTAGCCGAGTGGGCGACTACAGCCGATGTCAACCCAACAGTCATTGGATTAGTGAGTTTAGCTTTAATTGCCGGGCCGATGGGTAAATGTGCCCAGTTCCCGTTGCATCTGTGGTTGGATGAGGCGATGGAAGGCCCTGTTCCCAGTACGATTTTGCGGAACTCGGTAGTAGTAGCTAGTGGTGCATGGGTGTTGATTAAACTGCAACCCGTGTTAAGCCTCTCACCGATAGTTTCCTCAGCAATGGTGGGGATTGGTGCGGTTACAGCGTTGGGTGCTTCGTTAATCGCGATCGCTCAAATCGATATTAAACGCTGTCAATCCTATTCTGTCAGCGCGTACATGGGTTTAGTATTCATTGCCGTGGGAGTGCAACAAGACGAAGCAGCATTATTGTTAGTCCTTACCCATGCCATATCCGCAGCACTATTGGTCATGAGTACTGGCGGAATTATCTGGAATAGCATCACCCAAGACATAACCCAACTCGGCGGACTGTGGAAGCGTCGCCCAATTTCCGCAATTGCCTTTATTGTCGGCAGTTTGGGGTTAATTGGTTGTCCACCATTGGGTAGCTTTTGGGCGCTGATGGAATTGGCAGATGGGTTATGGGAAACTCAACCTTGGTTAGTCGGAATCATCATTGGGGTAAATGCTTTAACAGCAGTGAGTTTAACCAGAGAATTCGCTTTAGTTTTTGGTGGTAAAGCCAAACAAATGGCTCAGCGATCGCCTGAAGCACACTGGCCAATGGTTCTGCCGATGATGATTTTACTTGGCTTTAGTCTAAATCTTCCTTTTGTGTTGCAAAGCTTATCAGTTTTACCAGATTGGGTAAATCTGAATAAAGATGTCGCACTACTTTTAAATTGGTCGAGTATTTTCGGTTGCACTATCACTGGTGTGATTTATTTGGGCAATATTCCCAAACCGATTCGTTTGCCTTGGAAAGGTTTACAAGACTTAATCGCATACGATTTTTACACACCCAATATTTATCGGATGACGATTATTTTCACCGTTGCCCAAATTTCCCAACTTGCCGATATGATTGACCGCTTTGTAGTTGATGGCATTGTTAATCTTGTCGGTTTATTCTCCCTTTTGGGCGGGGAAAGTCTCAAGTACAGTACCTCTGGTCAAACCCAGTTTTATGCCTTTACGGTACTTTTAGGAGTAGGTGTTTTAGGAATGTGGGTAAGTTGGCCATTTTGGGGCGTACAGTTTTTGGATTTGATTTTCTAAATCTCGACATTTGGGTAGTTAATACTCGTTTTTGAAAACCTGATTTTAATATTGTGAGGAGAATTTCATGAGCATACAAAATTCCAAAATCAATGTTTCCCGCAGAGGTTTACTGAAGTTTGGTGCGGGTGCGATCGGTACAGGTGTTTTAACAGCTGGAATTGGTTCCAACTTAGTTGCACCGGAAAAATCTTTAGCACAAGAACCTCCAGCAAAACCTCCAGCAAAACCTCCAGCAAAAGAAGAAGAAATAACCCCTGATAAAGCATTGCAAGATTTACTAGATGGGAATGATAGATTTGTTAAAAACAAACGTAAAAACCCCCACCAAAATAGTTCACGTTTAGTAGAAGTTGCTAAAGGTCAAAAACCCTTTGCTTCTATTCTAGGTTGTGCAGATTCACGAGTTCCTTCTGAAATTGTCTTTGACCAAGGACTAGGAGATTTATTTGTTTGCCGGGTAGCTGGTAATATTGCAACATCAGAAGAAATTGGTAGCCTAGAATTTGGCAGCTTAGTGTTAGGCACAAAAGTCATTTTGGTGCTGGGGCATGAAAGATGTGGTGCTGTAGATGCCACACTCAAAGGCGCTCAAGTACCAGGAAGAATTGGTAGTTTGATTGAGGCAATTAGACTAGGTGTAGAAAGATCGAAAAATCAACCAGGCGATAAATTAGAAAATGCTTGTAAAGCCAATATTTTGGTGCAAGTTGAAACATTGAAATCATCGTCAGTTTTATCTGAGTTAATCAATGCAGGCAAACTCAAGATCGTTGGTGGATACTACGATTTGGATACTGGCAAAGTCAGCCTAGTTGGTTAGTTTTTTCGTCCTTTGCCATTGGTCAATAGTAGAGACGCGATTAACCCTTGTCTGTACATTAGTGAGTAACAAAGGACAAGTCATAACTGACAATGGACAAAGGACAACTGGCAAAGAAGAAAGGACAAAGTTATCATGTTAAGTGTTTTAATTTGGCTACCAATTATATCTGCTATATTCATAGCAGTATTACCTGCAAATATCCCTAATCATCGCATTCGTTTAGCAGCACTATACTTTTCTGGAATAGTTTTTGCATGGAACATTGCGATTTTGTCGAAATTTGATATCAACAATCCAGCAATGCAATTCCAAGAGTATTTACCCTGGAATGAAACTCTTGGTTTGAATTATCAATTAGGTGTTGATGGACTTTCTATATTAATGTTAGTGTTAAATAGCTTGCTCACTTGGATTGCTATTTACAGCAGCAGTAAAGATACTGAACGTCCCAGGCTGTTCTACTCGATGATTTTATTAGTGAGTGGAGGAGTTGCAGGTGCTTTTCTAGCAGAAAACTTACTGTTATTCTTCTTGTTCTACGAACTAGAATTAATTCCCTTCTACTTACTAATATCTATTTGGGGAGGGGAAAAACGGGCTTATGCTGGAATTAAATTCCTGATTTATACGGCTGTTTCAGGAGCATTAATTCTAGCAACATTCTTAGGTATGGTGTGGTTGAGTCATTCTACCAATTTTGCTTTTGATGCATTCTCTACAGAAAATCTCTCAACAGCAAAGCAAATCCTTTTACTAGCAGGAATAGTATTAGGTTTTGGCATCAAAATTCCTTTAGTTCCCTTCCATACTTGGTTACCGGATGCTTACGTTGAAGCTTCAGCGCCAATTGCCATTCTTCTAGGCGGCGTGTTGGCAAAGCTGGGAACCTATGGACTATTGCGATTTGGGTTGGGTATGTTTCCCCAAGCTTGGAGTATTATTGCACCGACTTTGGCAATTTGGGGAGCAATCAGCGCTATCTATGGGGCGGTAGTTGCGATCGCTCAAAAAGATATCAAACGCATGGTAGCATACAGTTCCATCGGTCACATGGGTTATGTCTTGCTAGCTAGTGCCGCCAGCACCCCCCTTGCACTCGTTGGTGCAGTCGCCCAAATGTTCAGCCACGGTATCATCCTAGCCATCCTCTTTCATTTGGTGGGAGTTGTGGAAGCCAAAGTCGGCACCCGCGAGTTAGATAAACTCAATGGTTTAATGAGTCCCATCCGCGGTTTACCTCTAATTAGTGCCTTACTTGTTTTAAGCGGCATGGCTAGCGCTGGTATCCCAGGTTTAACAGGATTTGTTGCTGAATTTATCGTCTTTCAGGGCAGCTTTTCTGTCTTTCCTCTCTCGACAATTTTGTGCGTAGTAGCTAGTGGCTTAACTGCGGTTTATTTTGTCATTCTTCTCAACCGTACATGTTTTGGCAAACTTGATAACTTAGCCTACTATCCCAAAGTTCTTTGGTCTGAAAAAATCCCAGCTTTAATTTTGGCAGCTTTTATCATCTTTTTAGGAATACAACCCACTTGGCTAGTGCGTTGGAGTGAGTCCACAACTACAACAATGGTGGCTGCAATTCCCTCCTTAGAAAAAACTACCATCTCTCAAGTAGCACTGGAATATAAATAAGAGAGTTATGTAGACATTTATAAGGAGAAAAGATGAATCTGACATTAGTTCCCAGCAGTCTAGTTTTATTTCGCTTTTTAGTATCTCCATTTCTGTTGTGGGATGCCCTAGATGGTAAAACTAGTGTTTGGTTCATCGTTGGTTTTGTAGCAGCCTTTGTTTCAGACATTTTTGATGGCATTATTGCCCGACGATTAAATGTTAGTAATGCCCAATTGCGGCAAGCCGACAGTTGGGCTGATGTCTGTCTTTTTAGCTGTATCTTCATCAGTGCGTGGCTAATACATCGAGATATTCTGATTGCTTACCGCGTCCCTTTGTTAACAGTTGTTTTTGTGCAAATGGTGTGGTGGCTGGTGAATTTAGTCAAATATGGTAAACCCGCTAGCTATCATACCTATTCAGCAAAATTTTTGGGAATCACTCTTTTTATTGCCATTATTGCCCTGTTTGGCTTTAATTATGCCGGAGTAACTTTATGGATAACTTGTATCGCTGGCACAATTTATAGTCTTGAAGAAATAGCGATGACGCTAATATTGCCAGTTTGGACACATGATGTTTTAAGCATTTTTCACGCGTTTAATATTCGTCAAGAATTAATAACACCAATTAGCGACTACCATGACAGCAATTAAAACAGCTACTAAATTACCTCCTTCCAAACATGAATTTGCTGAAGTTATTCATCGCCTAGAAGCTGGCGGTGCAATGTTACCCGATACTCCAGAAAATTTGATGCAAATTATCGGGTTATACAAAGCTTATGCTGTGCCAATGGATTTTTATTGGCGAGACTTACTTTATATTGCTGAAAACGTATTTTTAGATCCTTTGCCTTTCTTTAAATACTTCTTGCCCAAAGAGTATTTAGAGTTACATAATCATTATGCTGGTGATGATGCCGATTTACGAATTTGGCGCGGCCAAGCCACAGCCCACCCAGAACTTTTGGCATTTATGGAAAAAGGCGAAACTTTCAAAATGCCAAAGTTATTGCATCACTTGTTACACGATCGCATTAACATGGAATTTGCCGAAGCTTGTATGCGGGCAATGTTGTGGCATCGCGGTATGGGCGGGCAATTCGACCCTTACCTAGATTCCGACGAATATAAAGCCAACGCCGATAGGGCAATTAAAGCTTACTTCCAAGGCAACCCAGTGATGCTGGGACTTTACAAACTGTTCCCTGATATGTTTTTGGAACAGTGCCGCCAAATGTCATACTACGCTAATTTGGGTTTGTTCTGGGAAATCATGGCGCCGGTGTTTTTTGAAATGTCCGACAGATATGACGAAGGCACTATCAGCAGCGTCCCAGAAGCGATGAATTTCCTAGTTAATGGTATATTTGCGATCGCAGGTCGTCCAATTTACCATCACGTTTATATTCGTGGCGAATGCTACGAAATTATCCCCAAATCTAAGGGTTTCATGTGGCTATATGAAGCAGCGTTACCCTATGTAGAAGCTGTTTTCTACCGCACCGCACCTTTTAGGGGGACAAAATCTTATAATGCCCAAGCACGTCAAGTACCAGAAGACCAAGAAGACTTTCACTATGGCATTCTTTACGCTGATGTATTTCCAGTAGGTACTGCTGGCATTCCCCCCACATTATTAATGCAAGATATGTTGCATTTTTTACCACCATATCTTGTTGATTATTACAAACAACATTGCCGGGGTGAAGAAGATATGTTGATTCAGTTGGGAGTTAGTTTTCAAAGGTCAATGTATTGTGTTACTTCTGCGGTAATTCAAGCCTTAAGGACTGCACTTTTATACCCATTAGATGACCAAAATCCCAAACATTTACAAGCCAATCGAGAGTTTTTTGAAATGCAGCTAAATCGCTTTACTCGTCCTGAATATAACATTCGTGATGCTGCACGTTTGGGAAGTATTCAAAAGCAAGATTATCGATAAGAGATCCCCCGAACCCCCCTTAAAAAAGGGGGCTTCATTTTTTAAATATGCTTTATTCAATTATCAAATTATATACTTAGGACTTACGCAAAAATTACCAAAAAGCTTAATTTATCGAACCGCCAAGACGCCTTCGCGTTGGCGTTCGCCTTAGCGTCTCTGAAAGAGAAGCCTCTCGTAGAGAAGCGTCTCGTTCGCTCTTAGCGTCTCGTAGAGAAGAGAAGAACGCCAAGGATTCGTAGAGTGTGCGTAAGTCCTGATACTTTGATAATTGTATTTACCTAATAGTGAAACTCAGTTTTGACAAAGTTCTTCTGTTGTTACAACGCTGTTTCATCTCATATCATGTCCGCCAAGTTATCCATAATAAAATAACCCCACCCCCAACCCCTCCCCGCAAGCGGCTACGGTGTACACACAAGTCTTGAAATCCTACCTAACACTTGGTTTCGTCGCCTAGCTATCTTGTTGTGCCATCGCTCCCAAACCTTGTCCGCAGCGAGGAGGAACGACGACGCAATCACAAAAACTACTGGATAATGC
>JAVRCH010000045.1:0-19986 GCA_034530795.1 Nostoc sp. DedQUE12a | reverse complement strand
GTGGGTGCAGAACACAGTCTGCTTGATGCGATCGCCTCCTAGATATTACAGCAGTTTGCAACTAAATGAGGTACAGAACCAAGGATTCACAAATCAAATTATTCTTCTCCCTCCTGCCTTCTGCCTTCTGCCTCCTGCCTCAAAACCAGTGACTTTGTACTTCATGCAAAAGAAAACTGCTGTAAATTTCTGAACTCAACTGATTGTCACGCCACCCCAAAATCAGTATACTGACGGACTTGCGGAGGATGAAAACCCAAGATAATATCCTCTCTAGGAACTCCTGCTGCTAACAACTCCTCAGCTACAGGACGATTAGTACCATCATATTGAATCCAGATTTTCCCTTGGATGATATCAATATGTATTACTGAACCATGTACCCGACGTTGCCCATCCCACCCTACATGCATCACTTCATAATGATCTTTTTGGGAGTCAATAATTGCTTCAGTATTAATCTCGCCGTGGGAAGGTTTGTATTTGGCATATTCATTAATTAACTGACGGACTATTTGGCGATAGCGTTCTAAGGTATCCATTGCACAATCCTCGCTTGTTCTTCATCAAATACCAAGAGTTGAAGTTGCAAACGTTTGATGATTAGCTGTCCTAGTTTTTCTGAAAAAATAGTTTCATAGGAGCGTTTGGGAACCGCTAAATAAAGTTTTCGTTCTGGTGCGATTTCTGTGAGAATACTTTGATAGATACCGTATTGTCCTGCCGCTTCTTCTAGATCGCGAACAGGAGAAGGCTTTAAAAAGCTTTTAATCTCAACGGCTATTTTTCGATCGCCTTTTTGCGCGGCGATCGCTTTCTTTTCTGCCCCCAGATCGACATAGAGTTCTCTACCTCCATATGATAAAACAAAGGGATCGTCAGTAATTTCCCAGCCATCTTTAATTAGAGCTTGGACAACAGTATCGTGATACAAATCCTTCGCGGGCATAACAGAACGGTAAACAGTTAAAAAAAGTTGCTGGCAACTAAAACCTGAGCATTGAGACAGTTGATTTCAAATAAAGCGGATAAAAATAATTATAATTTTTAATTAATAGCCCTTTTTCGCTAAATTAGTATAATTCTTAACTCCCAACTCCGAACCCAGTACTTTGCTATAACATTAGATTCGGCGTGTTACTGTTCAGGAGTGCCAAAATGTCTAAACAGCTGGGTCAAAAAATCGCACCAACACCTATATCTAATGATATTGGCGTGGTGGATTTGATTGATAATTACTTCACTGCCTACAACTCAGCGCGTTTGCGCGAAATCTGCCAACTACTCAGCCGCGATGTGCTAACAGAAGGTGTCACCGTGGGAGTTAGCCTTTCGGGTGCAATGACGCCAGCCGGATTTGGAGTTTCAGCCCTTGCACCTTTAATTCGCAACGGCTTTATTGACTGGATGATTAGCACTGGTGCAAATCTTTACCATGATATGCATTATGGTTTGGGTTTTGAACTGTTTGCTGGTAATCCATTTTTAGATGATGTGAAACTCCGCCAACAAGGCACAATCCGGATTTATGACATTATCTTTGGCTACGATGTACTGTTGGAAACCGATGCTTTTATCCGCAAAATTCTGCAAGCAGAACCTTTCCAAAAACGTATGGGAACCGCTGAGTTTCACCATTTACTAGGCAAGTATGTCCGGGAAGTAGAAAAGCAATTGGGTGTGCAGAATTCTTGCTTGCTGGCTACAGCTTATGAATATGGCGTACCGATTTATACTTCTTCACCTGGAGATAGTTCTATCGGGATGAACGTAGCAGCTTTGGCATTAGAAGGTTCGCAATTAATATTAGACCCTTCAATTGACGTGAACGAGACAGCTGCGATCGCTTACAATGCCCGTGAAGGAGAAGGTAAAAGTGCCGCTGTCATTCTCGGTGGTGGTAGCCCCAAAAACTTTTTGCTACAAACACAACCGCAAATTCACGAAGTATTAGGACTAGAAGAACGCGGACATGATTACTTTGTGCAATTTACCGATGCTCGTCCAGATACAGGTGGTTTGTCTGGAGCAACCCCATCGGAAGCCGTGAGTTGGGGTAAAATTGACCCAGAAGAATTACCTAACACAATTGTTTGTTACACGGATAGCACCATCGCTCTACCACTTGTAACAGCATACGTCCTCAACAAGTGCCAACCTCGTTCCCTAAAACGCTTGTATGACAGACGAGAAGCCATGTTGGAGAAACTGCAAACAGATTATTTAGCAGCCAAAACCCAACCATCAGATCGAGTTCCAGCAGCCGTAGCTGAAAATGCTTCACAGCCAACAGCTACTTATCCTTGCGGTAGGTTGATTCCGAACACATAGCGACTGGGGATGAGGGAGGCAGGGGAAAAGGTTAAAGGGAAAAGGATTGAAGAAGGCAGCTATGCTGGAGGCAGAGGGCAGAAGGTTCTTTTCTCCAAGGGGATTCAAACCCCTCCTGAAAAGGAGCCACCAAATTTAAAATTTGGTGGGGGTCTTAATAAACCCTTGCTCCCTAGGGTCGCGCAGATGGTTCGGGCAAGAAGAGAAGGGATAAATCTCTTCTGCCTTCTGCCCTCTGCCTTTCTTCGATAAATTTTATCTTTCCCCTTTTCCCCTTACCCCTTTCCCTTTCCCCATGCCCCATGCCCCATGCCCCATGCCCCATGCCCTATTCGCTTTTTTCTGCTGCTAATTGCTGGGTAACATTGCGAAAAATTCCATGAGTGGCGACTGGATGACCTTCGATAAATTTACCGTTAATGTTACCTTCTAAAAATATCGTCTCACGGTTTTTGGTAATGAATGCGG
Source organism: Nostoc sp. DedQUE12a (assembly GCA_034530795.1). Classification (GTDB taxonomy): domain Bacteria; phylum Cyanobacteriota; class Cyanobacteriia; order Cyanobacteriales; family Nostocaceae; genus Nostoc. The sequence goes on along the minus strand of JAVRCH010000045.1, from coordinate 17,187 downwards.
CTTTGATTTGCTGCTGTTTTTCTCCAGAGAGCACGCGATAAAACTTTTGCCAACAGTATTGTCTAAACTCTGGATGTATAATATCAAAGACATTCAAAGAAGCAATTTCAGCTTCACTATATCCAAAAACTTCTCGCCATGCGCGATTCACATATAAAAAACGACCATAGGCATTTACAGCTTGAATCAAATCATTAGCATTTTCAAATAAATCTCGATATCGTTGTTCGCTTTCAACAAGAGCGATTTCTGCTTGCTTGCGTTTGATAAACTGGGCGATTTGGCTACCAATAGAACCTACCATTTCCAATAGTTCTGTATCTTTTGGTTGGATGTCTCGGTTAAAGAAAACCATCACCCCTAAGATTTCATTATCGTCTAAGATGGGAAAACCAAAAGCTGCATGTAATCCAGCTTCAGCAGCAGGTTGCGATCGCCTTGTGTCTCCATCTTGTGTGATATCCTGAGTCCACAGGGGCGATCGTTGAATCCAAATTTCACCAGGTAAGCCAACACCAGGAGTATATGTAGTTTGCCACGTAACTGCTTTAAACTCTCTGCCAGAAACTACTCGACTTGACCAAATTTCCACACACCTTAATACTGCATTGACGCTGTGTCTTTTGACTGAAGTACCAATATATTGACTTGGTGTCCAAAGTTCCCCTAAATCCCATCCCAAGTTTTGACAAATCGACCGCAAAATTTGGGGAATTATCTGCTTTATACTCTGTGATTCTGATAATATGCGAGTGATAGCATACTGGGCACTTGTACGCTGTTCCCGGCGCTGTCGAGCAGTAATGTCTCGACCGATGAAAACAATATCTTCTAGACTTTCTGTTCCTTTGGAAATCACCGAACAAGAAAAAGCAATTAACCGCTTTTCTAGGTTTTTGGTTTTACAAACTACCTCTAAATTCTGAAAACTTTGCTTAGCAGCAAAATGCTGGTAAATTGCTTTGATTACTACTTGGTCGTCAATTATTAATGAAATAGGTTGATTAATTAATTCTTCCTGAGTAAAACCAAATAATTCTTCAGCAGCATGATTGACTTTGATGATTTTTCCCAATTTATTAGTTACCAAAAAAGCATCTGCCATTGAAGCGATTACTTGTTCCATGTAACTTTTACAAGTTATTAAAGCACTGGATAGCAAATTTGCTTCATTCGTTTGCTGTGCCAACTTTTGTTTTAAAACAATTTTATCAGTAACATCTTCAATCAGAATGATTAATTTATTTTCAAGTTTTTCATGTTGTTCGCCAATAATATATATATCTATATATAAATGAGATTTTTGGTTTAAACCTCGTCTAACACCTTGTAATTCAAACAGTTCTTGCTTGCCGTACAAAATAGCTTTTAAAATATCCTCAAGTCCAATCAATTCAGGAAAGCTTAGCCGGATATCTTTACCCCGTGTCACCTCCTCAGGGCGATGTGCAAACCGTTGCACTTGCTCGGATGTATCTATAATGCAAAAATTATCATCCAGTTCCAAGCGTTCAAATTTATGTGGAAAAGAAGGTTTATTTAAAATCCGGTCTAATACTTGGTCTTTCATTGTGGTGTGGGAGCAGGCTTGAGGCCGATCTTGCAAAATTAGGGTTTAGAAGAAAGAAAAGATGTCAGAACTACAAATTCAGTATTTTCTAAGTCAGAATTAAGAAGGCTTTAGGATCAAAGCTTAATAACTTCAAGAAAATCAGTAAGCTATATAACCATTGATGTTCTAAATGTTCTACATTTTGACCACTGACCGGATCAACAGAAACTTCTCTGGCTTTGCTCCTGAATCCTGGCTAGAAGATTTCAGGAAAGAGAAACAAAAAATTTCAGCTATTGCTATGTGAGACTATCATCTCATCAACAATTAATGGCTCAGGAATCAGAAATAACAATTAATAATTCAGCACCACTGATAATTCTTTAATTATTCTTTCAAACCTTTGAACAAGATACAAGCCTGTGGAGGCAGAATTTACAGAAGCTGCTAATACTCAGTTTTTTTACTGAAATTCATATTAACTGATTAAGTGTACTATTTTTTAGTACCAACTCCGTGCCGTTACTTGAAAACAACTCTTATACCTTTTTTTGTGAAGCTGCATATATTTACCCCCGGCTACGCCGTCCCCCCTTGCCAAGGGGGGACTACAGGGGGGTTTTGATTATGTGCAGCTTCATACAGAATTGGTATTAGCAATCCTTCGAGTCAAGCGATCGCAATTGAGTCAGTAAGTTGGTATTAATAAGTATCGTTGGCAATAGGCAATAGGCAATAATAATAAGGGTTTTAGCCTAATTTATTTTTCTGAACATTGTTTGATTTAATTGTGCCTACTTACTTAACTGATAGTAAATAGACTTTACATTGATCGTCTGTGCCTTTTGGAGTATTGACAATAAATTATGAATCTGCGTTTATGAAAACTTGTTCTCCCAAATATTTAACTTTAATCCTAGCAATACCTTTTGATTGTTGACTGTTGACGCTGGGAGTTATTTCCCTTGTCTCCCTCATCCCCACTCCCCGCAAGAGTTCAAACTACGCCAAAATTTAAATAAACGCGATCGCACCTGTACAATCCAGTCATGGGTAAGAAAACTCAGAGCAAAAAATGTTGTCTACCAAAACAAAGTATAAAAAAATATTATATTTTGTAAATGCAATAAGTAAACTTTTATCAAATGTAAAGTCGCACAGCGATCGCATACCCGGCGCAATTACCAACAAGCTTTAGCTATCTTCATCGAATTTGGCGATCGCTATTCCCAACCACTCACTTACCACGCTTTAGGAACGCTTGCAGAAGCAGAAGAAAACTACCTAGAGGCGAGGGTTCATTTGCAGACAGCGTTGGAGATATATGTTGAGTATAAAGATGAATATTGGGGGGCGATCGCAGGGGAGGCGTTAAAGGAATTACCAGAGTGATGTCAAATAGTTATATTTATATGTTCATAAGATAAGATTGCCGTATAGGTAAAGTAGTTGCTGAGGTAACAATTTATGGCTCAAGTCGTACCCAAACTAATAACCTTTGAAGATTTTGTAGCATGGCGACCGGAAGGCGGAAGATACGAATTACATGATGGGGTGATTGTTGAAATGGCACAACCAGCGGGAGACCATGAGGATATTGTCGGGTTTTTGGTTGAAAAAATTGCTGTTGAGTACGTTCGTAATGGTCTACCTTATTCCATCCCAAAAACAGCATTAGTCCAATCTCCTACTAGTCAGTCTTGCTATTCTCCAGACTTGCTATTACTCAACCGTCCTGCTTTAAAATTAGAGCCACTTTGGCAAAAATATTCTACAGTTAAATTTGGTGATTCCATTGCTTTAGTGATTGAAGTTGTTAGTACTAACTGGCGGGATGATTATCATAAAAAGCTAGGCGAATATGAAGAGATAGGAATAAAAGAATATTGGATTGTTGATTATTTAGCTATTGGTGGTAAAAAGTTTCTCGGTAATCCCAAACAACCCACCATCTCTGTTTACCAATTAGTTGACGGTGAATACCAAGTTACTCAATTTAGAGGCAATGAGCGCATCGTCTCGCCTACTTTCCCAGAATTAGATTTAACTGCTGAACAGATTTTTCAACCTTTCGGCTGAATTCTGACGACTGACGCCAATATTGCTGTTTTGATAAAACAATAAGAGTTGCGATCGCTACCTCATCCCCTTCATCTCTCTCACTCCCCGCAAGAGTTCAAACTACGTCAAAATTTAAATAAACGCGATCGCACTTAGCAAAATGCAGATTACCCAAAGCCTTCACACAGCTATTCTCGTAACTGACTTAGAACGCTCTGAACACTTTTATGGCACAGTATTGGGATTAACCAAAATAGATCGTTCTCTAAAATACGCTGGCGCATGGTATCAAGTCGGCAACTATCAAATTCACCTCATAGTTGCACCGACTGTCCCCACCGAAAACCAAAACGAAAAATGGGGACGTAACCCCCACTTCGCCTTCTCGGTTGCTGACTTGGACGCCGCCAAACAACAGCTGCTCAATCATAATTATCCCATCCAACCCAGTGCCTCAGGCCGCCCTGCCCTGTTTACTCAAGATCCTGATGGGAATATTGTTGAGCTGAGTCAGCAATGAGGGGAGATGCGGGGACACGGGGACGCGGAGACGAGGGAGATGAGGAAGTGTCGGGAGTGTGGGGGGATGGGGAAGTGTGGGGACATGGGGAAGTGTGGGGAGAAAGAGAATTTATGCCCCCGTCTCTTCCCACACCTCCCACACCTCCCACACTTCCTGGAATGCCCCATGCCCCATGCCCAATGAAAATCATTGCCTACTCTTACACCGATCCTCTACTAGAATCTTCTGTCGATAAAAGCAGTTGGGGATGGGAAGTAGATGAAGTTTACCAAGATTTGGGCAAGCGATCGCAATTACAAAAATTACTTGCAGATTGCCAAACTGAAGATGTAGATTATCTGCTGATTCGTCGTTTGGAAGAATTAGGGGATACTGTAGAAGAAGTAAGCGATCGCCTCAATGAACTCGAAGCGATGGGAGTAGCGGTAATTGCCACAGAACAACCCTACACCTCAGAAAATTCTCCTCTTCGCGCTGATTTGCTGACTTTACTACACGCAATCCAACGCGAACAACGCAGTCGTCGCATCCGCCAGGGACACGCCCGCAATCGTCTTGACGCTGCACCACCACCCGGTAAAGTTCCCTACGGCTACCGCAGAGGTAAGGGAAAATATACCATTGACCGCAGTACTTCACCGGTGGTAAAGGATTTTTTTGACCATTTTTTACTCTACGGTTCCTTGCGAGGTTCAGTCCGCTACTTGGCGAAAAAATACGGCAAGAAAATTTCTGTTACCACTGGACGCCGTTGGTTAACTAATCCAGTTTATCGTGGCAATACAGCTTACCAAAATGGTGAAATTATCTCCGACACCCATATTCCCATCATTTCTAAGGAAGAAGCTGCCCAAGTTGACCGACTTTTACGCCGTAACAGCCGTTTACCACCCCGCACTGCTAGTGCACCACGTTCTTTAGCTGGGTTGGTTGTCTGTAGCGAATGTAGATCGCATCTGACGGTTACCCGTGTCACCCAACGCAACCAAGATCAAGAATATCTATATTTACGTTGTATTAGCTGTCCCCGACGCCCTAAGTGTCCGGCTATTCCTTATCAAGAAGTTTTAGAACAGACAATTGAAACCGTTTGCCGGGACTTACCTTTAGCTGTAGCGGGAATGAATTTTCCACAATTGGATGCATTCAAAAATACTTTAAGCCAAGCGATCGCTCGTCAGCAAGAAATACTCGCTCAGTTACCCGCTTTAATTGAAAGTGGAATTTTAGATACCGAAACAGCAAAATTAAGGGCTTATAAACTCCGCACAGAAATTTCTACACTCGAAGCTAAGTTGGCAATTCTCCCCCCCGTTAATTTGCGTTCTGTTGCTGTTGCTGTTTCGATTCCGCAATTCTGGTTAGATTTGTCCGAAACAGAACGACGATTTTACTTTCGAGAATTCATTAAAGAAATTGAAATTGTTCGCCAAGAGCAAAAATGGTGCTTGCAAGTTATTTTTATTTTTTAAGAATTCAGGAGTCAGAATTCAGGAGTACTGTAGAATTCATACAGCAGAATTCAGAATTATAATACACATCTGGTGAAATTAAATATGCGTTACCCATAACCCTTGTAGAGACGTAGCACTGCTACGTCTCTACATTGTTTTTCTCTTTGAGACATAAGACTTCTTGCAGAAGTCGGGGAAAGGGGGAAAGGTTTGGTATTTTCCTTTCCCCTTTAACATGAGTCCCTTTTCCCACAAGAGTGCAAAAAACACTTTTGCAAGAGGTCTATAGATAGCGCACCAACCAAAGGTTTTGGTGTATTACTTTCGGCGATCGCAAAACTCTTGATTCTAAATTCTGAGTTCTGAGTTCTGAATTCTGAATTCTACTATGTAATCTTCTCATACTAGTAGTAACAAAAAACTGAATAAAATATTAGACAATGTAGATTTATTTACAGGACATGCCAAAAGAATTGAGCCAATTTTTATACGTCTTATTTTTAGCTTTTATCTATAAAAATGATCGTTAAATAATTAAAATAAATTTCCCGGAAAAATAGTACTAATTAAAGAAAGTTGAGTTAATCTTGGAAACTAGCAATCGTTAAGAACAGACGTTGTTACTGGGTGACAACATTGGAGATTCACTTTGATCTCTATGTAATCAAACCAGCAAGTAAAATGATTACCAGAGAATATGCAAGAAGGAAGCTTTATTTGGGGTCATCTAGAAAAACAGCATCGAACAGTCGGCAGATGGGTTGATTGGGTATGGCTTGTCGTGTTGCTCTTAGCGGCAGTGTTACTGTTTAGCGTCAATCTAGGAGGATTACCCCTGCGAGATTGGGATGAAGGCACCGTGGCACAAGTCGCCAGGGAAATTTCGCACGCACCAGCAGGCTCAATGCGCTGGCTTTACCCAACGCTAGGAGGCGAACCATACCATAACAAGCCGCCCTTAATGCATTTGCTAATTGCTTGGGCTTATTCTCTAGGAGGCGAAAATGAATTCACTACGCGGCTTCCCGGAGCAATTTTAACATCAAGCTCAGTACCTTTACTGTATTGTATTGGTCGGGAATTATTTCGCCAACGTTGGGCAGCTATTTATAGTGCCTTGATTTACCTAACAATGCTACCCGTAGTGCGTCATGGACGTTTGGCGATGTTAGATGGCGCGGTGGTCAGTTTTTTGATGGTGATGATGTTGTGCGTATTGCGATCGCGCCGCGATTTACGTTATTGCCTTGGTATTGGCATCGGTTTTGGGTTAATTTGTCTGACTCAAGGATTGGTAGGCATATTACTAGGTGCGATCGCGATCGTATTCTTGTTTTGGGATACACCACGATTACTCACCTGTTACTATCTCTGGATAGCCATCTTAATCGGCATTTTACCTGTGGTTGGTTGGTACGGCGCCCAACTAATTCACTATGGTTATACCTTCGCCGAAGTTGGCCTTGTAAATTCATCGATCCGAATTGGGACAGTTGCAGAGATACATTTTGAGCCACCTTGGTACTATATCATTGAACTTCTCAAGTACACATGGCCGTGGTTATTATTCTTACCGCAAACTGTACGTTTAACTTGGGAAAATCGTAACCTTAGCTGGGCAAAACTAGTACTGGCGTGGAGTGGTGTTTATCTACTGGTAATTTCCTTGATGATTACCAAACTTCCCTGGTATGTATTCCCGATTTATCCCAGCTTAGCCTTAGCTTTTGGTATCCAGTTAGCAGAGACAGAAAATTTACCTTTAGTGTCATCCTATCCCCGTAGTTGGGTAGCAGGTTTGGCGATTTTGGCCGTATTCGCTTCTGCGGGGAGCATTTATTTTAGTTGGGGTACAACACCGAAAACCGACTTACAACTAATTTTTGCAGCAGTAGCTTTAACAATGACTTTAGCATCTATTTTGGCAGAGCGAGGCGACGGGCAATTTCTGAAGATTTTGTTCTGGGGAAGTTATATTTCGCTGCTACTGTTAATGAAATCGAATTATTGGGTTTGGGAGTTATCTGAGGCTTATCCAGTTAAACCAGTAGCCGCGATGATCGTGCGGGCAAATCCAGCGACGCAGAAGATTTATACATCTTTTCCCTACTCTCGTCCCTCGTTGGATTATTATAGCGATCGCACCATTGTTCCTGCTTCTGTTGGCGAACTGCAATATTATTGGCACTACAATGGTCAACCCTACTTCCTGCTTCATACATCTGTTCTCAATAATCTGCAACTAGAGTCAATCAAGCTAATTGACCAAGCTGAAGGTTGGAAATTAGTTACTAAAGATACAAATCGTTTATAGATTTGGGCATTGGAAGTATAAGGAGAAGCTGCCCCAGTTGACACCACCAACTCAGCAACCATAGTTTAGTGTTTACTTGAAGATCGGATACAAAGGTTGGTTATAGCTTAACGCCTCTTGCCTATTGCCTATTGCCCATTGCCTTTTGCCTCTTCCCTACTTCATAACTTTTCACTAATAATTTAGTAGCGTTACATATAAAACAGTGTTCTATTTCTTGGAAAAATATAGAACACTGTTTTACATAAATATTATTGATTGCAAAATTAGAAAGATTAAAGTAAGATCTGATTCATCATATGGAAAAGACCAAATTATGGCGATTTTTCCTGTGGTTTTTTAATTTGTTCTGTAGGAAGCACTTGGCGATCGGAACTCGTAGTTTCCTGAGTGATAGCAATCATACTAAAAAAAATTGCACTTCCTACAGCAAACGCCACCATAGGACGCTTAAGTAGGATAAAATCCCTGACAATCCTAGCCAAAGGTCGGCTTTGACGGCGTAGCGCCGAAGACACCATCATTTGTCTCCAAGTAAACGGATCGCGGACATAATGACCGCTTTGGCAAACTACTAGCCGTTCTTGGCAATAGGGACAACAAAACAAGCCAATACGCGTTTTAATTGGTTTAGGTGTGGCATTTCTTTGGCAAATCGGGCAAGTAACATAATGATTATCAAACGTGTGTATATTCATTTACTCGCTCTATAAGAATAGCTATATTGAATTGGGGTCAACGAAGAGGACAAGGAGAAGGTGAGACAGGGATAAGCACAGACAAAGGCAGATAGTTATCTTATAGGTTTTGTCTCGTTGTTTCCTTATCTAGCACTCCTATGACTTCTAAGTATATTTTTACATCAATGCTGAATCACACATACATTCTATTACTACCAAGGATGGCTCAATGGTCGCAACACGAGTATAGCTAGATTTAGGCAAAAATGGCTTCTCATTAATGTTTCTGGCTCATAGAACTTCTGCTGTCTCTAGGGAAAATAGGGTTGACGTTGACTCCTACCCCATCAGCTGAGGCTAGCAAAAAGCGTAGGCATCGCTGACCCCTAAATAATTGTCTCGCATTTAACTATTTTCCCCACAAAAATTTTGCATAGTCACATTTTTTGCTATGGCTTTGTCAATCGAGTAAATAAAGTCTACTTGTCTGGTTGCTAAATAATGGCTCACAATGAGAAGTAACAGATAAAAATTTAAATTTTTTCTTACATTTACCCCGCCTCTCAATGACTCTCTTGCCTCCCACTCAACTGAGGAAGGTAACGGAACAACCTGCCTTTCCCACACCTTCTGCCCGCTTAGCTCACCTAATAAACCGTTTTCAACCATCCCCAGAAACCGTTGTGCTATTTTTAGCCATGTTAATTGGCGGTGGCACTGGTATGGGTGTAGTCACCTTTCACTATTTGATCGAGCTGATCCACCATTTAATGCTAGAAAATTTCATGGGTCAGATCGGTGTCTGGGGTGCTTGGACTCTAGCTTGCGTTCCCACTCTTGGCGGATTAATCGTTGGTTTGATGCGCTGGCGTACTCAAGATTTCGGCCCTGGACTTTCATCTCTCATCGCCGCTTCTCAAGGAACAGAGATCAGGCGACCGCTACGACCAGTTACCAAAATGTTAGCCGCATCTGTTTCTTTGGGAAGCGGTGCTTCTTTAGGGCCAGAAGGGCCCAGTGTAGAAATTGGTGCAAATTTTGGCATGTTGTTGTCTGTGATCCTCAACGTATCTCAGGAACGACGGCGTTTACTTTTGGGTGCTGGCGCTGCTGCTGGATTAGCCGCTGGGTTTAATGCTCCCATCGCTGGGGTATTTTTTGCCTTAGAGGTGGTGATGGGAGCTACATCCTTTGCTACTTCTGCTGTGAGTGTGGTGCTGCTGGCGGCGGTGGTAGCAGCTCTAATTGCTCAAATTGGTTTGGGGACACAACCCGCTTTTGATTTACCTGCCTACCAAGTCCGCAGTCCTTTAGAATTGCCCCTTTATCTTGGCTTGGGTTTAGGGGCTAGCTTAATTTCTCTTACTTATACTCAATCAATTCATTTGGCTAAAGCCTGCTTTGCTGGCAAAGTTCCGGGCTTTCAATTTCTAGGACGAATTCCTCAGCCAATTCATCCAATTATTGGCGGCGTTATTGTTGGCGCAGTGGCTTTGCACTTCCCGCAAATTCTGGGCGTTGGTTATGAAACTGTGGAGGCAATGCTTCAGGATGTCAAATTTTCACTGCACCTATTAGTTGTGCTGCTGGTGGTGAAATTAGTGATGACTGCAATTAGCGCCGGTAGCGGTTTTATCGGTGGTTTATTTGCACCAGCTATGTTTTTAGGTGCTTCTTTTGGTTCGGCTTACGCCAAAATTTTAGCTGTGCTATTCCCAACAATTTGCGACCAAATGGCAGCTCCTCCAGCTTATGCAATGGTGGGAATGGCGGCAATGTTGGCTGGGAGTGTTAGGGCACCGTTAACGGCTATTTTAATGCTGTTTGAATTAACGCGGGACTACCGCATTGTTTTACCGTTGATGGCTGCTGTCGGTTTGAGTGTTTGGTTAGTAGAAAGGATTAAACCAACTTTTAACTCTAATTCCAATCTACAACAAATTGGTCTTTCGGAATTGAAAGATGAACGAGCAGAAATTGTGCAGGAAATTTTGGTAGAAGATGCTATGCATCCCTATCCAAAAAAATTACCTGCAACTTTGAGTGTATTAGAAGCAGCTGTGGAAATGCTCCGCGATCGCACACGAAGTGCTTTAGTAGTAGATCAAGCAGACCAATTAATTGGTATCCTCTCTCTAGAAGACATTAACCGTGCCCTTGCTCTTTGGCAAACTTACCCGAATTCCTCAACTGAAATTTCAGATAATTTATCCAGTCAAACTCTCAAGGACATCTGTACTACTGAAATTATTTACGCATGGCAGGATGAACTATTATCTGAAGCTTTAGACCGCATGAGTTTGCGAGGTTTGCATCAATTACCAGTGATAGCACGAGACAAACCCGATCGCATTTTAGGTCTACTAGAAAAAGAGCAAATTGCATTAACGTGCAATTTAGCAGTTACTCGCAAAGCACTGCGACACTATTTACCCAATTAGTCATTAGTCATTGGTCAAACAGGTCATTAGTCATTGGTTATCACAGATGACGAAGGACTAAAGACTAAAGACAAAAGACTATTGACAATTGACTAATGACTATTTATTAAGCGGTGGCTTCTAGAGCTTCATCTTCTTCTCGATCTTCTGGATCTACTTGTCTCAAACGAATGTGCTTCTTACCTAAAGTAATAAGAAACTCATCTCCTGGTTTGAGATTCATCTGTTTTGTATAAGCCGAACCTATAAGCAAGTTACCATTGGATTGCACGCTAATCCTATAGCTAGCACTACGTCCACCGCGACCATTAGCACTGGGTGTACTGTCTAACTGAATGCCTTCGGCATCGATTAGGGCATTTAAGAACTTCATCATATTGACGCGCTCTATACCATTTTTGGTAACGGTATAGTAGCCGCACTTCTTGGCTTTGTCTTCCTTGCTCTCGTTCTCTAGCTCTTTGACTTTTCTGAGCAGTTCTTCGCCGACTAGGGGTTCAATTTTTTTCTGTTTAGGCATCAACTTAGGTCGAAAACGAATGTTTGAAGTGTTTGAATCGATTTTATTTTAGCTGAGGTTGAGCTAATAGGAAGATAATCCTTTAGTTTTTATCTCAACATAGCCAAGTATATTACACTAAAAGCCAGAATTGTTATGCGATTACCAAATATTTTCCCAACAATTTATTTTATAGAATGCTGGCAATGCTGATAACTATATATATGTAGTTTGTGAATTACTGCTAAACTATATTTGTTTAAGTTTTCTAAACTAAGCATCAAAAGGTTGACTAGTTGCTGAAAATCATAACTGAGTCAGACAATGATAAGCAAAACTGATCCTTAGTCATTGGTCATTGGTCATTAGGCATTAGTGATTGGTCTAAATAAATAACTAATGACTAATGACAAAGCGCAAAGTCACCAGTGCTGATTTCCAGCGCTCAGAACTTTGTAACAGAGGACAAACCTTATCACAATGAAACTAACTACCAGAGGACATTACAGTGTGAAGGCGTTGCTAGATTTGAGTTTACAGCCAAAATATGGCCCTGTATCTGTAAAAGCGATCGCCAAACGTCAAGATATCCCAGCTCCTTACCTCGAAAAACTACTAATAGAAATGCGTCGCGCTGGGTTAGTGAATTCAATTCGTGGTAGCATCGGCGGATACCAATTGGCAAAAGAACCTATACAAATATCTATAGGACAAATTTTAGAAGCAGTGGGCGAGAGCATTACTCATTTACCCTATGGCACTCCAGTACCTACACAAGCTGAAGATTGGGTAACATTTACCCTTTGGCAAAGACTTAATCAAAAGGTCAAAGAAGCTTTGTACAGTATTACTCTGGCAGACCTTTATTACGATGCTCGTAGTTGGCAAGCTTCCCTTGGAGAAGAAGCTAGTTTTGTGGTTTAGTCATTGAGAGATGGGGAGATGGGGACGCGGGGACGCACACAAAAACAAATGACTAATGACTAACGACTAACGACTAACGACTAACGACTAATGACATCCGCTGTTGTTTTAATCATTGCGGCATTTTTAGATTACTTAATTGGCGATCCTTGGGGTTGGCCTCATCCCGTGCAATTTATGGGGTGGGTAATTTCTCGATTAACCAAATTATTTCTGCAACTATGTCAAAATTCTCTAACACAACGTCTAGCTGGAATTTTACTAGGCATTATCGTCATAATTGGTAGCGGTGTTGTTGGTTTTTTCCTGATTGAAAGTGTCAAATGGGTGCATCCGTTGTTGGGAATTGCTTTAGAAAGTATTCTTTTGGCTAGTTGTTTTGCTGGCAAAAGTTTGCAAATAGCAGCAGTAGCTGTTTTACAACCTTTAACGGCAGGAGATTTAGAACAAGCGCGTAAGATTTTAAGTAATTATGTTGGTCGAGATACACAAAATCTTTCAGAAGCAGAAATTTTGCGAGCTATTTTAGAAACGGTCACCGAAAATGCTACTGATGGGGTAATGGCTCCACTTTTTTATGGAATTATTGGTGGCTTTATGCCATTTGTGGGGTCAATTCCGTTAGCTTTAGCATATAAAGCTAGCAGTACCCTTGATTCAATGGTAGGTTATCGGGAAGCACCTTATACTTATTTAGGATGGTTTAGTGCCAAGTTGGAAGATTGTTTAACTTGGTTACCTTGTCGGTTAACAGTTATGACCCTTGCGGTGTTATCGGCTAGACCGATGCATGTTTGGCGAATTTGTAGCCGGGATGCGATTAACGATCCTAGTCCCAATTCTGGTTGGAGTGAGTGCGCCTACGCTGCGATTTTAGGTGTACAAATGGGTGGTAAAAATTGGTATCGTGGGGTAGCTAAACACAAACCATTGCTAGGAGATGCTATTTATCCCATCACCCCGAATTCTATTTATAATGCTTTGCAACTGACTCGATATTGTTTTTTACTATGGTTAGGGATAGCGATCGCTATCATCTTAATATTCTCAAATAGGGCATGGGTATTGTAAGTGCTGAGTTAGGAGTGAGGAGTTAGGAGTTAGGAGTTATTATTCTTCCTCATCCCCCTCATCTCCCCATCTCCCCACTCCCCCAAAGATAACTATGTCTGCAAAAGTAGTTGAGATCCTTTCATCAGAAGAAATTCGCCGTACCTTGACTCGCCTTGCGTCTCAAATTGTGGAAAGGTCGCGTGATTTATCCCAATTGGTGCTTCTGGGTATATACACTAGGGGTGCGTTATTAGCCCAATTGTTGGCACGTCAGATTGAGACACTTGAAGGTGTAGCGGTTTCCGTTGGCGCTTTGGATATTACATTTTATCGAGATGACCTTGACAAAATTGGTTTGCGAACTCCTGCCAAGACTGATATTCCTTTTGACTTGACGGGGAAAACTGTTGTACTCGTGGATGATGTGATTTTCAAAGGACGGACAATTCGCGCTGCTTTGAATGCTGTAAATGAGTACGGCAGACCAGAGGTAATTCGTTTAGCTGTGTTGGTGGACAGGGGTCATCGTGAGTTACCAATTCACCCAGATTTTATTGGTAAGCAGCTGCCTACGGCTAAAGAAGAAATTGTCAAAGTTTACTTACAAGATTGTGATGGAAGAGATGCAGTAGAGTTGATGGGAGATTAGGTATTGGGAATTGGGCATGGGGCATGGGGCATGGGGCATGGAACTACAGTAAATGAAGTAGTCAACTTAAGCCCAGGTGAATGGAATTCGTGGCTACACAAAGTAGATCCTCCTAAATCCTCCTTTTTAAGGAGGACTTTGAGAGATTTTTGCCACCCTTTTTAAGGGGGTTGGGGGGATGTGGCGCAACTCTAGCAGGACTTACGCAAAATCATGATAAAACGAACCGCAAAGGACGCAAAGGACACAAAGGAATAAGAGTTTCAGAGAGTTCTTGCGTAAGTCCTGTCTAGAAGACTTGTGTGTACACGGTAGCCCCGCAAGCGGGGAGGGGTTGGGGGTGGGGTGTAATGACTGTGGTTAGCATAACTAATTATGCGGACATGATATTACTTATGAGTTTTGAGTTCCGAACACCAACTGCCGAGTTCTGAACAGAAACGGCCTCATTTCAAATAGCAACGGCCTCACTTCAAATAGCAACGGCCTTATTTCAAATAGCAACGGCCTCATTTCAAACAGAAACGGCCTCATTTCAAACAGAAACGGCCTCACTTCAAATAGAAACGGCCTCACTTCAAATAGAAACGGCCTCACTTCAAATAGAAACGGCCTCACTTCAAACAGCAACGGACTCATTTCAAACAAGAACGGCCGAGTTCTCTGCTCAAAAACTTAGCTACGATCGCTAGACTAATACTAAAATACGGCTGAATCAGCAGTTATTTTTGCAAGCTAAGGGCTTCATAGCAACTGCTAACAAGAACTACACTGTAATTAAAGAGCAATTAGGTAGCGATCGCTCAAAAAAACTGTGTGTTTAACCTTCTTCAGCCAATTGTCGAATTCTACAACAACAACAAAGAGTTTATTAACAACCTGCTCTCAGGTGCGTTCCCTGCGATTGTGTGTTATTTCGGGTGGTTCATCTGGGCACACCGCCAGCGGCGCATTCCCGATAAAACTTTTGCCTTTGAGGTGATTAAACCGAAATCTCAAGACCTGATGCAGCGGATTTTGGGCGGTGACGATGACGATCCTTTGGCTGATAGAAACATATTTTATCAACAACGCGTAGCAAATCGTCACATCCGCAATGAGCTAAAGCGGCAGATAGAAGCACATCGCTGGATATTGATTTTAGGACGCACGGGATTAGGGAAAACGCGGGAAGCAGCCGAGTTAGCAAACCATCTCAATCAAGAAGGCTGGACGGTGCTTTACCTCAAATTAGGAGAATGGCTAGATATTCCGGCGGCTATGCCCAAGGAAATTGGCACAGACCGCAAGTTGCTATTTTTCTTTGATGATTTGAATCAGAAAATGTATGCCAGCCGCCACGAAATCTCCCCAGAAGCCGAGAAAAGTCTCGCAGAACGGTTTCAAGTTCCTTTGCAAGAAAGGCTGTTGCAAGCTTTGAATAAGTATGAGGAGTTATGCGAACCGACAGAAATCCGCGTCATCGCCACCGCACGCAATGAAACCCACTCCGAAGATCCTGGAAAACCCAGTCCTTGGGAAAAACTGCAATGGGATAAATATTCAAAGCTGTGGAACCGATTTCAAACTTATGAATTGCCGCCACCAGAAGATGATGCCATCATTGCGATGTTAGCAACAACGGTTCCAGAAACAAACATCAAAGCTGAAACAGAGCAATATCCAGAAGTAGCTAGGCGCAATGACAGCACCTTTAGAAATGTAGTCGAAAATCTCCACCGCCTGCAAAATGAAAGCTTGCCTTTGACTGTCAAAAACTACCGCCACACCCTAAAAGACACTTGGGAAAACCGTTACAACAAGGCAGTAAAAAAGTACCCTGCCAGCTGCTACATTTATGATGCCGTAGACTTGCTGCAACAATTCGACATTCCACTTTATCGCTTCACAGTGGAGGCAACTGCACGGATGTTAGCGGCTAAGAATTTCTGGCAGCAGCTTTGGTATTATTGGCAAATACGCAGGGCTACCAATTATCTGATTTCAGTTGAACGCATCCTAGAACCGCGTGATGGGCAAATTGAAGCTAAGCCAAAGCAGGTAGAAGTAGGGGAATACACATTGCCTTTCACCCGTTTAATTTTGCAGCTAGCGGAGAAACACCAAGAAATTCAATCTTCCCTGTTGAATTTTAGCTGGAATTTAATCAACTTAAAACGTTATCAAGATGCGCTACGTTGCTTAAACAAAGCTCTTACTTTCACACCTGATTCCTCTGATATTTGTTTTGCCAAAGGCTATGCGCTAGATGATTTGGGAAGATTAGAAGAAGCGATCGCCTCTTATGACCAAGCCACCAAAATCAAACCCGACAAAGACGAAGCTTGGTACAACCGGGGCATTGCGCTCTTTAATTTGGGAAGATTAGAAGAAGCCATCGCCTCTTATGACCAAGCCACCAAAATTAAACCCGATTATCACTATGCTTGGAACAACCGGGGCATTGCGCTCAGAAATTTGGGAAGATTTGAAGATGCCATCGCCTCTTATGACCAAGCCACCAATATCAAACCCGACAAAAACAATCCTTGGTACAACAAAGCTTGCTGTTATAGTTTGCTGGGGAATATCGATTTAGCAATAGAGAATTTGCAACAAGCTATCAACCTAAATCCTGAATGCCGAGAGATAGCAAAAACTGACGCTGATTTTGACAATATTCGAGAAGATCTGCGGTTTCAAGATTTGATTAGTCATTAGTCATTTGTCATTAGTCATTAGGGAACTCCAAGAAATAAATTATCCAATATTGTGGGGTGGGCATCTTGCCATTGGTGTCAACTTAAGTTAAATGGCTTAACTGTCGGCTTCCTCACCCGCCTGGAACTAAAGTTCTTTTGCTTATAGCTAAAGTCTACTGAAGTAGACTAAAAATTTTTAAGTATATCTAGTCATCTTAACCCTCTTTTGTCACTCTCGGAAAACAATAATCGAAGCTTAATTCTGAAACTTTGATTTGATAACGCTTTAAGCCTTTATTTTCTAACAGTAACTAAAATTTGTAGCTAAAATCTGAAAATTAAAGCTCCGAAAGGCT
>JAVRCH010000044.1:0-29529 GCA_034530795.1 Nostoc sp. DedQUE12a | reverse complement strand
AATTAACCCAAATGTCCGCTCAGGTTTAGCCATCAACTGCATGATGAGCTAGCCTCTCACGTGATGGGGAAAATGACCTAATATCATGTCCGCTTAATTGCTTATTAAACTCGAAGAACCCCACCCCGCCAAAGCTATGCTTTGTCTCCCCTCCCCGCCTGCGGGGAGGGGTTGGGGGTGGGGTGCAATGACTGTGGGAATCATAACTAATGATTTGCCTCGTAGGGGAGAGGTTGAAAGCGGGGTTTTCTAGATACTGTAAAAAGTAAACCATTATGGCAACCTCGGAATAATCGCTTCCCAGGTTTTGGCATTTGTCCAATAAGCACCGTGGGAACGGGGAAAAGGTTGTCTGCTATCCACTACCACATCCTGCACTCTATCGGGGAAAATTTTCTTGCCAACGTAACTGAGAAAATCCCGTAAATCGTAGATATTCAACCATTTCGGGAAATGCTCTGGCAATAACTGTCCATATTCTAAGCTGTAGAGGGCGTTAATCTCATATAAAAATGGTGCTTGGGAACCAACTGTTACTAATAATTCCACCTGAGATAATTCCTGCTGCACTAGCAAATCTACACAGGCGATACCTCCCAAACTATGGGCGATTAAAACCACTGGCGGTTCTGCTTGTTCGATTTGTTGCTGGATAAACGCCCGGATTTTTTCACCCCGCGTTTGATACAACAAAATATCACCAGGCATAGGCGAAATTTTATCAGTTAACTCAAAGCGGTTTCCTTTGATATAATTCGTTCCCATTGGTAGCGCTAACTCAACAAGTGGCTTTAACAACCAGCTACCCAGTCCTAATTCCGCCTCTCCTAAAGCCAGAGTCAGCAATTCCACAACATCATCCCGCAATTGGGCATCGGTGAGTATGGGAGGAAATTTTTCTTGCTGTTCGCTAAGAAACATTGCTTGAGCGACAATTGCCCTAGCGATCGCTGCATAATATTCACTCAAATCAGATTCGGAAACTGCGAACAATGCCCGTTCATACGGTTCGCTGTGGATAACAATTTCTCGTGCTTGCTCAAATACTTCTGCAATTCCCGCCTCTTGCAACTTAGCTTCCAGTTGAGATACCGGAGTCAGACTCGCTACACGAGATTGTAAAACATCCCCCGGTTGTTCCCCAAAGGGATTTCCTGATTCAATCGGTTTCAAAGACAACAGCCGTAATTCATACAGAGGATCGCGGTATAATTGTCGCCACAGGATAATATCTGCGTCTTCGTCTGCTTTAGATAAATCCAGTGTCGCATCTTCCAAGGGTACTGATGCACGATGAGCATTGAACTTTGCACCTAATTCACCCCAAAGACAAGGAGCAACTGTGATGTCAGGACGTTGGGCGTGAATCTTTTGCTCAATTATCTCAAAGGTTTGGTTGTATTCTCGTTCTCTAATGCCTGTGCCATGTACAAATATTACTGTGGTCATTGTTATTTAGCGATCGCCAAGCTTCTCCTTTGTATTATTCATGACCACAAATAATTACTAAATTTGTAATACATAATTCGTAAATAAATTATCCAAGATTGTGGGGTGGGCATCCTGCCCGCCCAGTTGAGATGGCGGGCGAGACGCCCACCCCACAAGAGTTAAGTCTTAAGTGGATATTTTTTTATTCAGTTGGTTTATTAAAGACTTCTAAAATCTGTCGGCAAATCTGTTTGAGTTTATCGCCGATTTCACTAGAAGGCAAAGACGCACCTACAAGACTCCAATTTTCTACCGTAGAAAGTCGCCACGCTTCACCGCGATGATCGAATCCAGCTACCTCCACACCGATCGCCCGCCGTGAATTATTGATAGGATCTTGATAAAATCGGATTTGAATTAACACGCTGCGACTTCGCCAAGATTTGCTAATCCCAGGAAAGTGAAAGCCAATATCTATAGAATCTGGATCGACTAACTCCCTTGTTTCCGGATCGTTCTTCCAGGGTTTGAGGTCAGATTTGGCATCAGGAAACTCAAATTTGAACAAATTAACTACCGTAGCAATCTTGCTGGCGAGTTCTAAGTTAGTTGCCTGTTCAGATGCGTTCACTAAAAAACACTCCTATATTGCGTCGGCGTCTGGGGAGATGTGAAGACAATAAAACCGCCAGAAGGCTTATACTATTGGTGTTTCAGCTTATCAAGACCTTTGAATTTTCGCAACTTTAAATCAGGTTTTCCTAACAATATTCCGATTAACAGATGCTAAAAATCGCTTCTTGTTGGGACTGAATGACACCTATTAAGTAATTATACTTAAAAATTCCTCAATGCAGACGAAACTACTCAAAAGCCCAGCCCATAAGCGGGCGGGGCTATTTTACACTAGAGTGGATAGATAAGCCTCACCCTTTTTCCTCACTCAATAATCATGGGTAACACTTTTGGTCATCTATTTCGGATAACTACTTTTGGCGAGTCTCACGGCGGTGGCGTGGGAGTTGTGATTGATGGTTGTCCTCCACAACTAGAAATTTCAGCAGAAGAAATTCAAGTAGAACTAGATAGAAGGCGGCCGGGACAAAGTAAAATCACGACACCTCGCAAAGAAGCGGATACCTGCGAGATTTTATCGGGGGTATTTGAGGGCAAAACTTTGGGAACGCCGATATCAATTTTGGTGCGAAACAAAGACACTCGTCCGCAAGATTACGATGAGATGGCCGAAAAGTATCGCCCTTCCCACGCCGATGCAACTTATGATGCAAAATATGGAATTCGCAATTGGCAAGGTGGCGGTAGGTCGTCAGCGCGTGAGACAATTGGTAGAGTAGCGGCAGGTGCGATCGCTAAAAAAATTCTCCGCCAGGTTGCCAATGTGGAAGTTATTGGTTACGTCAAGCGCATCAAAGATTTGGAAGGCGTAGTCGATGCAAACACTGTTACTTTAGAACAAGTGGAAAGCAACATCGTTCGCTGTCCTGATGCTGAATGCGCCGAACGCATGATTGAATTAATCGAGCAAACTGGTAGACAAGGCGATTCTATTGGCGGTGTAGTAGAATGTGTGGCACGAAATCTGCCCAAAGGTTTAGGCGAACCAGTATTTGATAAATTGGAAGCTGATATTGCTAAAGGTGTGATGTCTCTGCCTGCTAGCAAAGGTTTTGAAATAGGTTCTGGTTTTGGCGGGACACTGTTAACAGGAATTGAGCATAACGACGAATTTTATATTGATGAAAATGGCGAAATTCGTACCGTAACCAACCGTTCTGGTGGCATTCAAGGGGGAATTTCCAACGGAGAAAATATTATTTTGCGAGTTGCTTTTAAGCCGACAGCAACAATTAGAAAAGAACAAAAAACAGTAAATCGTGAAGGCGAAGAAACGGTTTTAGCCGCAAAAGGAAGACACGATCCTTGTGTGTTACCGCGTGCAGTTCCGATGGTTGAAGCGATGGTGGCGTTGGTATTATGCGACCATTTACTGCGGCATCACGCTCAGTGTAAACTGCTGTAAAATTATACTGTGGTTGACATAAAAATTTTATTATTTCAGGGCGGGTAAGGAACTCGCCCTTTTTTACTAGTGTTGCTATAGTAGCAGATGATACCTTTAAGAAGGTGCGATCGCCTCTACTATCAACATGAACACAGAATCTGAAAATCGCCTCAAACACTTTGCTGCACTAAAATCTAAATACCAAGCTAGTAATTATCAAGATTCATCACCCTCTAGTCTGCTATATCTCATTTTGCGAAAAGTTGACTTAGGAATTGAGCTAACTGAATTAGAGTTCGATTGGTTAAAAGAGCATAAACTTTTTGAAAGTATTCAAATCATTTGTCAACAGCAACAATCTAAGTTAGAAGAACTTAGAAAACTAGAAAATGAGTTTTCTGACCTCAAGTCTAAGTATCAAGTACCTAAAGTCAGTGGAGCTTTTAAAAATATTTCTATTATTCTGTATCCCATTCTTTGGAAGCTTAACTCAGAAAAAACACTTACGGCTTCAGAGATTGAATGGCTAAAAAATAATCAGCTTAGTGGAACAGTTGCTATTGCTAAAAATATGGAATTGGAAAAGAATTTTTTTGATTTAAAAGTCAAGTATCAAGCTACTCAATACCAATGTTTATCAGTTAATAGCCCATTATATAAGATTCTCAATAAACTGGAAAATAAACAAACAATAACTGCTGTTCAATTTGAATGGCTGCTTAGAGAAAAATTATTTATAACAGCAGATTTTTTTAAAATTCAAGAGTCAAACAAACAAGCTGAATTTGCTAAATTGAAAGACAAATACAAAGCGAATAAAAACTCTTATTTATCATTATCAATCCCCCTATATTCGATACTGCAAAAGATTGATGCACAAAAAGATTTGGTTCAGTCAGAAATTAACTGGCTAGAACAGCAAGGACTTAACGAAACAATTACCATTGCTCAACAATTGGAACAAACACGAGACTTTACTGCCTTAAAAATTAAGTATAAAGCAACTGAATATCATGATTCTTCCCCTAATAGTCATCTGTATAAAATTCTCAAAAGGCTTGATTTGTCTAATCAGTTAAGCGAACAAGATATTAATTTTCTAAAAAAACGCAAGCTAACTGAGATTATAAAAATTGCAAATGAAAAATACGTCTCTAGCCTAAAGTATAAGATCAATTCAGGAGAACTACTTAATGACCTAGAAATTGATTGGCTAAAAAATAATAAACATCAGGAGATAATTATTTTAGCTCAACAAAACTATTTTGCTATTCTCAAGAGAAAATATGGGTTGATAGATCCGGATCTAACAATGGAGCCATTTTATACAATTATGATAAAACTAGAGAAAAAAGAACGTCTAGCTCCTATTTTAGTTTTTAATTTAATAGAAAAAAGTATGTTGTCTCGTGATGGTAAGATTGCTGTTGCACATTACAGATTAGAAGCAGAATTTTATGAACAGGAAATTAAACGTACAGGGCATAAATGGCATATACCTACTGCTAGTAGTTATTGGCGGAAAGCCAATGAACCTGAACAGGCATTAAAAATTACTAACTTGGATTTAACAAGAATCAAAGAAAGTAATCTTAAATCAGCTATTTTAGTAACCAGAGGTGCAGCATTCAGAGATATAGATAACTTAGATGATGCTGAAAGTTGTGCGAGAAAAGCTATGGAGTATCAGCCTAATAGTTATCAACCTTATACTTTAATGGGAGCAATTTATTATGACCGTGGTGGCTATGTTGAAGGTGACTGCTGGTTTGAACAAGCCATACAGCGTGGAGCTAAATCTGAAGATATAGATGATGAACTAAAGCGAGTATTCCGAAGTACAAAAGATGAGAATAAACGACATGAAGCAGCAGAATATTTACTAAAAAAAGATTCTAAACGCTACTCTTGGGCTAAGTCTTATCTCAAAAAATCGCAAGATAATCATAAATAAACTGGGTTCATCGCAAAAGTTTCAACAAATGACGAGATTCATTCATGACCAATTTGCCAAAGACTACCTCGAACAATTACTAACTCCTTATGGTGAAGTTCAAGCACCCCGGCGAGTCGCAGGAGAAGTTAGACAAATTGACGTTTATTTCATTCCCAACCCACAATCAACTGCTATTCCAAACACACTAGGTTTATTAGGTCAATTTGCCGCTACTCCATCGTTATTTGAGCCTTTTCGTAACGCTGCATCTGCTACAGAAATTTGCGACTGTCTCTTAAAATTATTAGAAGTACGCGGCGATTTACAACGGCAAGCAAATCGGAATAATACTCACATTCTCGAATCTGATTTACCAAAATTATGGATTTTTACACCCACAGCATCAGCCCAACTATTATCAGGATTTGGTGCTAACCCAAAAGATGACTACTTACCTGGGATACACTTCATGCCAGAATATTTGCGTACTGCTATAGTCGCAATTCATCAGTTACCTCTTATTCCAGAAACTTTATGGCTAAGAATCATTGGTAGAGGGAAAGTTCAAAAGCAAGCAATTGACGAATTAGAAGCACTTACTCCTGATAACCCTTTCCGCAAAGCGGCGTTAGAATTGTTGTACAACTTACAACAAAACTTACAAGTTACTCAAAATCAAAACGAAGAAGACAGGGAATTACTTATGCGATTAGCACCGCTTTACCAACAAGACCGAGAACAAGCAATACAAGAAGGGGAACAACGAGGAATTCAGCAAGGAATTCAGCAAGGAGTTCAGCAAGGAGAACGTTTGGTAGTGGAAAATTTGCTCAAAGTTCGCTTTGGTGAAATAGATAATCAGCTTCAAGCAATTATTGAACCTTTATTAGCGTTACCACCAGAAGAGTTTACGCGTTTATTGTTGCAGTTATCGCGTGAAGAATTAATTGATAGGTTTCGCTAGTATCGAAGTATTTTAGATTTTGGATTTGTTTCACTCATAAAGCGTTAGACACAACCTACAAAAATTTCAGTTAATTCATTTTTTATTGTCAAAGATTTTTACTTTATCACATATTCTTTGAACAATGGGGAAACTTAAACACTTTTCCCATTTTATTTTATCCAATTTTTACTTGACGATAGAATTTAAAGCGAACACATCAATACAGTATGATGAAAATCAGTTGTTAAAATTTTCAACAACTCAAGGCTTAATTTTATAGGTTTGTATAAATGGACTTTTTAACGGTTCTAGGATTAGCTGCGGCTACATTAACTACGATCGCCTTTTTACCACAGATGTTTAAAACCTGGCAAACCAAATCAGCAAAGGATGTTTCTTTTGTGATGTTGGTTACATTTAATAGCGGTGTTTTTTTGTGGTTAATATATGGGATTTATCTCCAAGCTTTACCAATTATTCTCGCCAACAGCGTAACATTGTTTTTTAATTTGATAATTCTATGGCTTAAAATTAAATATAGGTAAAGTAAATTCTCTTCCGCCTGCTAGAGTTGGCTTTGCCCGTGTAGGCGCGATTTTTAAGAGACTAGATTTATTCAAAAAGTTATAAAAAAGCCCGTGACATCATCTGTATTCGACTTAGAACACCTTTTATTTACACCCACTACTCCAGACACCAACGCTATCCCCCTCATCTTCGCCTTTCCTAATGAATACAGCGTCGGTATCACTAGCCTTGGCTATCAGGTAGTTTGGGCGACTTTGGCAATGCGTGATGATGTGCAGGTAAGTCGCCTATTTACTGATACTCACGAACAACTACCCAGAAATCCCGAAATTGTTGGATTTTCTATTTCCTGGGAATTAGATTATGTGAATATTCTCAATTTGCTGGAATCTTTAGAAATTCCGATTTCAGCAACTTCTCGTGATGACTCTCATCCAATAATTTTTGGCGGCGGCCCGGTTCTCACTGCTAACCCAGAACCGTTTGCAGATTTTTTTGATGTCATTCTATTGGGGGATGGCGAAAATTTACTGGGGAATTTGATTGAAGCTTATAAAGAAGTTAGAAATGCTTCTAGACAAACTCAACTGCAAAGATTGGCACAAGTACCAGGTATTTATGTTCCTAGTTTGTATGAGGTGGAATATTACGCCAAAGATGGTGCAATAAAGTCTATTCAACCAATTTCCCCGGAAATTCCCGCAGTGGTGCAAAAACAAACTTACCGAGGAAATACTCTCTCAGCCTCGACAGTAGTTACCCAAAAAGCAGCTTGGGAAAATATTTATATGGTGGAGGTGGTGAGAAGTTGCCCAGAAATGTGCCGTTTTTGTTTGGCAAGTTATCTGACATTACCTTTTAGAACTGCAAGTTTGGAAGGTTCATTAATTCCAGCTATTGAAAAAGGTTTACAAGTTACAAATCGGCTGGGATTATTGGGGGCTTCTGTAACTCAACATCCAGAATTTGAAGAATTACTAGATTATATTAGTCAGCCAAAATATGATGATGTTCGTTTGAGTATTGCCTCAGTACGTACCAATACCGTAACAGTCCAGTTAGCAAAAACTTTGGCACAACGAGACACGCGATCGCTTACCATTGCTGTAGAAAGTGGTTCTGAAAAAATTCGCAAAATCATCAACAAAAAGCTGCATAACGATGAAATTATCCAAGCAGCCATTAATGCCAAAGCTGGTGGACTCACAGGTTTAAAACTCTACGGAATGGCGGGGATTCCTGGCGAACAACCAGAAGATTTAGAGCAAACTGTGGCGATGATGCATAGTATCAAAAAAGCCGCACCGGGATTGCGGTTAACATTTGGATGTAGCACTTTTGTACCCAAAGCACATACACCATTTCAATGGTTGGGAGTCAATCCACAAGCAGAAAAACGCTTGCAGTTTTTACAAAAACAGCTAAAACCAAAGGGCATAGAATTTCGCCCAGAAAGCTATAATTGGTCGATTATACAGGCTTTGTTATCAAGGGGCGATCGCAGGCTCTCACAACTTCTGCAACTAACTCGTAACTTTGGTGATTCCTTGGGTAGTTACAAACGTGCTTTCAAAGAACTCAAAGGACAAATCCCCGACTTAGATTTTTACGTCTACGCCGATTGGTCAACAGAGCAAATATTACCGTGGAGCCACTTGCAAGGGCCTCTGCCACAGTCTACACTACTAAAGCATTTGGGTGATGCTAAAAGTTATTTCAACTGATCTCAAAATGGGAGTAGGGAATAGGGAGATAGGGAGATGGAAAGACGCGGGTACGCGGAGAATAACCAATGCCCCGTACCCAATGCCCAATGGCCAAAAATTACACCTTAAAACTTGATGCAAACCACAGCTGAGTATTACTGCGCTTATTGCGGCGAACCAAACTTAACTTTTATTGATTTGAGTGCTGGGGGACAACAATCCTATGTAGAAGATTGTCAAGTTTGCTGTAACCCAAATATTTTGTATGTCCGGGTTGATGAAGACACCCTAGATATCGAGATTGATACCGAATCTGAAAGTTGAATTTTAAGTTTTTCTTTCCATGCAGCACTTTAAACATTCCTCAGTCATCAATGCGCCACCAGAAGTAGTTTGGAAATTTCACGAAAGGCCAGACATTTTAAAACTGCTAACTCCACCTTGGCAGCCAGTCCAAATAGTCCGCCGTGATGGAGGCCTTGATGTGGGTGCTATCACAGAATTTCGTTTGTTTCTCGGCCCGGTACCCCTAACTTGGCTAGCGCGTCATACTGAACACGAAAAATATCGCTTGTTCACTGACGAACAGATATCTGGCCCTTTTGAATCTTGGGTACATCGACATGAATTTGAACCAGAAGATGCTGGTAAAACGAGGCTGACTGATGCTATTTCCTTTTCCATGCCTGGTGGGGGAACAGTTGAATTTATCAGTGGTTGGTTAGTGCAAGCACAACTAGAAGCAATGTTTCGCTATCGCCACTACATAACCAAAAGAGAATGTGAATCACAATAGCACAATGTTTGGGAAAATTAGCAGTTGCTCAACTTGGGGATGAAAATCCCCTTTAACTATTCCCATTTTCTTAGGTGCAAAGACAATACTGCTTGGGTTTTGCATTTTGAACTCGGAATTTGGTTTGGGGAAAAGGGTAAAGGGTAAACGTTTTTTCTTTCCCCTTTCCCCTTCCCCTTTTCCCCAAAACCCGACAAGTATTGGGTGCAAAGACGCTTATACCAATTTAATTAGGACTTACGCAAAATATCTCTCAAACTCTGATTTCTCCGTGCCCTCTGCGCCTCTGCGGTTCCTTATTCGGTAACTGGTACGTAAATCCTGTTAATGTGAAGCTGCACTAAATTTGCAATCTGCTGTAAGTTTGAAAACTTATTCACTCTTTATCAGTCTGGGCAATTAAGACTTACAAAACCTTCTAACTTTTGTTAGATATTTTCTTATATCTGGGATATTATTTTGCTACTGTTAGCAAGTTTTATTGATTAATTATTTGTTAGCTACATCTAATAGATTAATCAAAACTATTATTAAACTTTTGTTAGATAAATACTTCCTGAATTTGCTTATATCTCATTCTTTAGGCTTGCTTGTACTTTGAAACTAAAGACAGATAGCGCTAAATAGATGGGTAAGTACCATGAAGAATGTAATTAGTTTCTTAAGGAAATTTAACAATGGCACTTTATCCTAGTGATAAAACTGAAACTGCATACAATGGCAAAGACCGCAATGCAGGGGATCTTGGGATAACTCCTCAGTCTGAACTTTGGAATGGTCGCTTGGCTATGATCGGTTTTCTAGCTTATCTACTTTGGGATCTCAATGGCTACAGCGTAGTTAGAGATGTACTACATCTAATTTCTTATATTCCTCAGTAACTGTTGACTGTTCGCAAAGTACAAAAGAGAGGACGCTGGTGATTAAAAATACTAAACTTACCAGTGCCCTTATTCTTTTTACCTAGCCTTCTAAGCAAAAACAGTTTTTGGTATGGGTCGTTTATGTAATAATATGTAATGTATATTAATATTTTTCAATAATTCTAGAGTGCTAGCACTGTCCAACCCAAAACACTGACCACTAATAGAATTTTCTGGCTGGTGGTTAGTGATTTTGACATGGCTATATTTGAGGAATTTTTACCTGAATGCTAGGCGGAGAAAAAGCGTGATCCAGTTAGAACAATCACTTAATCATCAAACAAAACTAACCCCATTACTAAAAAATGAATCTACTTTTAGAGGACTTTTCATTGCTATTTTAATTATTAGCCTATGGGCTATAAGCTTAGTTTTCTTACTTTTAGTTGATATCTCGCAATTAAAACTTTGGATGCTATGTGCTTTAATGCCTTGGCAAACATTTTTATATACTGGGCTATTTATTACGTCTCATGATGCCATGCATGGCGTAGTGTTTCCTCAAAACCCTAAGATTAATCATTTAATTGGGAGATTAAGCTTAGCTTTTTATGGTCTTTTACCATACGACAAACTATTGGCAAAACATTGGTCACATCACCATAATCCAGCAAGTAAACTAGATCCTGATTTCCATGATGGAAAACACAAAACCTTCTTTGCTTGGTATTTTCACTTTATGATAAATTACTGGAGTTGGGGACAAATAATTGCCATAACTCTCATCTATCAATTTGCCAATCTTATACTCCAGATACCCCATGAAAATTTGATTTTATTTTGGGTAGTTCCCTCGCTTTTAAGTTCATTACAATTATTTTATTTTGGTACTTTCATACCCCATAGCGAGCCAATCAGGGGTTATGTTCAACCGCATTGCGCCCAAACTATTGACTGTCCAGTTTGGTTATCATTTCTTACCTGTTATCATTTCGGCTACCACAAAGAACATCACGAAAATCCCCACCTTCCTTGGTGGCGATTACCAGAAATGTATAAAAAGGTGTAAGACATTAACTGTTGACGGTTAACAGTCATCAGTGAACAATCAACATTAAATCTCATCACCTTTGAGACTGGGATGAGCTTATTGTTATCTAGTGGTAAGTTAAGCTAAAACGAAATACACCTTATATAGCAATCCTATTTCATTTTTGAAAGCTAGAGTAAATTTGTATGTTCTTCTTTGCTGTTGCCTGTTGCCTATTCCCTACCTTCATGAGTAATTTTGCAACTCATTTAGGATTGCTATAATAATTGGATTTCTAGTTGTTAAATTAGTTTTGATGACAATTAATACTTCTCGTGTCGTTACCTATAGTCCTGCTTATACAATTGTTCCTACTTATGAGTGCTTTAATCGCTGTAGCTACTGTAACTTTCGCACTGAACCAGGTAAAAGTCCTTGGATAAATATTTCAGATGCAGCAAGTATTTTAAAATCGCTTCAAAATCAAAAAGTTTGTGAAATTCTCATCCTTAGTGGTGAAGTGCATCCCCATTCGCCAAAGCGTGAGGCGTGGTTTCAACGGATTTATGATTTGTGCGAATTAGCGCTTTCAAGGGGATTTTTACCACATACTAATGCAGGGCCATTGAGTTTTGCAGAGATGGAAATGCTCAAGCGTGTAAATGTTTCAATGGGGCTGATGTTGGAACAATTAACCCCGACACTATTAAATGGCGTACATCGACACGCACCGAGTAAATTACCAGCAGTGAGGCTGCAACAATTAGAATGGGCTGGAGAGTTGCAGATTCCTTTTACAACAGGATTACTTTTAGGAATTGGGGAAACTGCTGATGATTGGTGGGAAACATTAGCAGCAATATCTCAATTTCATCAGCGTTATCATCACATCCAAGAAGTAATTTTACAACCTCATAGTCCAGGACTTCAGCAGAGTTTTAATGCACCGCCTTTCAACCCCCATGAATTACCAGAAGTAATTGCTAAAGCACGTGAAATTTTACCAGCCGATATTACAATTCAAATTCCGCCAAATTTAGTTAACGATGACCGATGGTTGCTTGCTTGTGTGGAAGCTGGGGCGCGAGATTTAGGCGGAATTAGCCCAAAAGATGAAGTTAATCCTGATTATCCTCATCTTCAAGAGCAAGTATTGAGAAAAATTTTACAACCTGCGCGGTGGGAACTGATTGAGCGTTTACCAGTTTATCCGCAATTTGATGGATGGTTATCCCAGGAGTTGCAAACTTCAGTAAGACGGTGGCGAAATACTTTTAAATCTCGTGTTGAGATCTGAAAAATATTTGTTATGCTTCAATGATTTCTTGGACTAAAACGTAAGGCTGGACTATGAGAGTATTAAATCGCTTCGTAACATTAGTATTCCATTCTCCCAGCTGTGCGGTGCTAGGTTTGGTAATCAATTTTTCATCAATCCATTGTTGCACTGATGGAGTATTATCATTTGCGATCGCTACCCCAACATCCACTAAGTTTAACTCATGTGCTACCAAAATTACTGCATCTCGCTGCACATGAGGAATTAACCACTCCCACTCCGCTTCGTCCAAGTTTTCTGTTAATTCTGCTTTCAAATCCGACATAATTCCTCAATTTTTATTCCATAACAGACTATTTTACATTACTTACTACTCCCTCACTCCCAACTCTTGTAAAAACGCAATTCATCTCTTGTACAGACGCGATAAATCGCGTCTCTAAACTTCAGATTTCATTTCTTCTATCTCAAACAAAGACACAATTACTCCAGCTATAGGAATAGAGATAAAAACACCCAATAATCCTGCTACTCTAGCGCCTACTAACAAAGCAAAAAATACTACTACAGGATTAAGATTTAACGCACCTTGCATAATTCGTGGTGCAATCAAGTTGTCTTGTATCTGCTGAAGAATAATGCAAGTTACCAATACTTTCAATGCTAGCCAAAAACCTTGAGATAATACAACCACAGTTATGATGCTGATTCCTAATGTTGCACCTATCCCAGGAATGATATCAACAATACCAACAATTACTGATAATAGTAGAGCAAAAGGTACTTGTAATATTAAGAAAACTAAAAAAGTTGAACTTGTGAGAAATAAGCTTAATAAAAACTGACCTCTAAAAAATCCCAGAAAGGCGCGTCTGATGACCTTAGTAAATCTCTCACGGCGTTGTTTTGGTATTATTTTTAATATAAAATTCCATAGTTTTTCCCCATCTAACAACATAAAAAACGCTACAACTGCAATCAAGATAAAAGTCACGAAATTGCTCAAAAAGCCTTGTAATATAGTTAAACTAGTAACAATACTTGATACAGCTTGATTGCGTAATTGTTCTTGAACAAAACTTAAATCTATATTCAGATTACGGCCGCGTAAAAAGTTTTCTAAATTGTCTAATAGGGGCAATAAAGAATTTAAAAATCCAGTTATACTATCAATTAATTGTTGTCCTTGGGATAAAATCGTTAAACCTACGGTAATTATCAGACCACCGATAATTACAATACTGAGCAAAAAAACCACAGCAACTGCTACACCGTGGGGCAAAAAACGCCGTATCCACTTTACAGGATAGCTGAGCAAGAAAGCCAAAATAGCGGCGAATGTGAAAATAACTATGACTGTTTCAAAGTAAGCTAAAAGCAGTACAATTGCCCATCCAGAAGCAACTAGGAGTAAAAAGCGGACTAACGCCAGATTGTTTAATCGTTGCCAGAAATTTTTGGCTTCAAAGCCGCTCATATTAATTTTGGATTTTGGATTTTGGATTTTGGATTATTGAAGTCTTTAGGAAAAACTGTTACTGGAATTTCAAGGAAGACTACTGAGATAATCGAATTTAAGATTAGAGGAATGTAATAGCGATCGCTACCCCCCTAAAGTAGATATTTACACTTCTCTAACTCATCTTCCTAAATCATGCATTTGATTAATTACAGCGGTACACTTTTGTGCCAAAGCCTCCAATTCTTCTTTATTGGTGGAACTGGGAGCATCAATTAAGTTACCAATTCTCACAGTTATGGGAACTGCACGGGGTATTTTCGAGCCTTTTTCTAAAATTGCCTCAGTACCCCAAACACTTACTGGCAATATTGGGGCTTTGGCTTTCGCCGCTAACAGTAGTGCGCCTCTTTTGGGGTCTGTAATTCGACCATCTGGAGTGCGAGTACCTTGCAAGAAAACACCGACAGCCCAACCATTATTCAGATATTCTAAAGCTGCACGGATAGCATTGCGATCGGCACTTCCCCTACTCACTGGGTAAGCACCATACAGTTTAATCGCTTGCGCCAAAACAGGGATATTAAATAATTCTTCCTTTGCCATGTACGCCACTGGACGGCGTACACAATTAGAGACTATTGGCGGGTCAAAGTAACTGGCATGATTACTTACCACCACCAATGACCCCGATTTTGGGACATTTTCCGCACCATAAATCTTACCCCGAAAGTAAGTGTGAAGCATGGGGCTGACGACTGACCATTTAAAGGCGTGGTAAAGTGCCAGACTAATAAACGGTTCGCGGTTTGTGTCCACAGAAAGTAATGCCAATTAGACTGACATTTAGCATAAGCGATCGCAAGGCCCAAGGCAAACGAATCAGGGAAGACTGGAAAGTGGTCTAGCTTAATGAGTTAATATCGGATTTGCTTTACATCGATACTCGAAGCCGCATCAGAATTTGAAATAGCACATCCTTATGATTGAGATTACCAAGAGATGAAAACAAAAAATTTACAGAGTTTTAGATAGTAAATAATTTTTAAGTTCTAATTAAGAGTATCTAGTTGATACGAGCATTGTTAGTAATTACATCGATATAGAAATTATATTTTATTTTTGAAAAAATAATACTCTAGGGTGGGTTAAGATGAAATCCGTAACGCACCATTTGTAACGATTTGGTGCGTTACTGGTAATTAAATTTAACAGATTAAACTTTAACTAATCCTAAGCCTTGATTTTTGGAAAAAGGGTTAGGTTTGGCGATCGCTCCTCAAATTATCAAACGAAAACATCCACTATTTTAACCAGTAATTAAATTATAAACTTAGTTCACTATCGCCAAATCAAAGTTCGTTGATGAAGATTAAATATATTTAATCTTCATCAATGAATTGTTCTAACAGTGTCTCAACACTAGCATTATGATCTAGGAAGGAAAATAAGTGCCAATACCGGAGTTTCCCTTCTTTGTCTAATACAAACTGTGCTGGTAAAGGCGCTCCCAGAGCTTGTCCTACATTATATTTACGAAAGACTCTGCAACTAGGATCGCTAAGTAACGGCATTTTCAATCCTAAATCTTTCACAACTACTTGACTTTGCCGTTCATCAGTACTAGTAATCATTAAAACTTCTATTCCACGATTTTTGAATTTTTCGTAATTCTCATTCAAAGCTTTGATATGAGGATAACAAAATGGGCAATATTGCTTTTCAGTAAAAATGCGAGTAAAGGCAAGTAAAACTGGCTGCTTACCTTTGTAATTAGACAATTTTACTAAAGTACCGTTGGTGATATCTGGCAACTGAAAATCTGGCGTTCCTACTTCTAACCTAAGTTTATTTGTAGCTGGAACTGGTAAAAAGTTGCGAAAGAATCGCTCATTGAATAATCCGCTAAAATCAGTTGAACTCAGCATATTTATATTTTTAGATTATTTAAAAAAAATTGGGCATGAAAAGAGGACACGGGGAAAAAATAGGCTATAAAAGACTTGTTGCACTGTACCTCCTTGTTTCCTTGTCTCCCTCATCTCTTTAGTCCTCAGTCGTTTTTCGACGACAAAACCACAGATAGATTATTTGTTTATCTGTGGTTATTGTCGATCGCTAGATTAACTCCAGCATATCTAATCTAGACAGCAGAGAAGTAGACTTTGGACTTCACTGGGTCAGGAGTCATTGTTTTGTCACCAGGTTGCCAACCAGCTGGGCAAACTTCATCTGGGTGAGATTGAACGTACTGAATTGCTTGCAATGTTCGCAGGGTTTCATCAACGCTGCGACCAAAAGCTAAGTTGTTAATTGTGGCGTGCTGTATGATACCATCTTTGTCGATGATGAACAGACCACGCAAGGCTATGCCTGCTGCTGGGTCAAGCACGTTGTAAGCTGCGCTAATCTCTTTCTTGATGTCGGAGACTAGAGGATAATTCAGGTCGCCAACGCCACCAGACTTACGATCGGTTTGAATCCAAGCGAGGTGGGAGAATTCACTATCTACGGAAGCCCCAAGGATTTCCGTGTTAATTTTCTTGAATTCTTCGTAGCGATCGCTAAATGCTGTAATTTCAGTGGGACAAACAAACGTAAAGTCTAGGGGGTAGAAAAACAGGACGACATACTTACCACGATAATCGGAAAGTTTGATTGTCTTAAATTCCTGATCTACCACAGCTGTTGCTGTGAAATCGGGAGCTTGCTGACCAACGCGGAGGCTTCCTTCTGTTCCGTAAGTTAGAGACATTAACTTAATTCTCCTTTATCGGTTTACTAGCGTTGGAATTTGGGTCAAGTAAAACTCACCCATCCACGCTTCACAGTTTGATTACGATCTGTTACGACTATATCATACTCATAACGATTTTGAGTAGCAAATGTCTGATTTAGATACAAGAGAATGGTTACTTACCAATGGTCTAGGAAGTTTTGCCAGTGGTACAGTTTCTGATATCCGCACGCGTACTTATCACGGTTGGCTGTTTGCCGCTAAAAATCCACCTTCTGAGCGTACTTTGCTGTTATCGCACCTCGAAGCTAGTTTGGAAGTATTAGGGAGCGTTATCGGACTGGGGACAAATATTTGGGGTAACGTTCAGATAGAGCGAGGTGGCTATGAACTGTTGCGCTCTTTTGATATTAACCCAGTTCCAAAATGGATTTGGGGTCAAGATAATTGGCAATTAACTAGACAACTGGTGATGCCTTATGGCTTGGTAGGGGCTGGGGAATGGGGAAGAGGGATTGGGGAGCAGGGGAGAATATTTAACAACCAATACCCAATGCCCAATGACGGCAGTTGCTCCACTTGGGGAGACCCCAAGACCGCACTGCCTCCCCAATGCCCAATGACGGCAGTTGCTCCACTTGGGGAGACCCCAAGACCGCACTGCCTCCCCAATGCCCCTGTCCAATTTTGCGATCGCATTTTAATCCAGTATCGCTACGAGGGAAGCGAACAAGCGATTTTACGGTTGCGACTGCTCATAGCAGAACGTGACTTTCACCAACAACAGACTTTTAGCTCAGAATTACAGTTCTCGCAACTGCTTGGGGAACACCAAGTCTGCCTGCAAGCAAGAAAATCTGAGCATTTTGGTATACCTTGGCACTTGCGCTGGACGAAAGGAAACTATCAACCCGATGCAGTTTGGTATTGGAATTATCGATTTTCTGAGGAGACAAAACGGGGATTAGGCGATAGAGAAGATCTGCACAGCCCTGGTTACTTGACAGTTACACTCCAACCAGGAGATACAGTGACTCTGGAGGCACGATTAGGTTTTCCCAACCCACTGCTAGGCGTTCTCACCCCCGAAACCTTTGCAGAAGCAGTGGAAGCAGAACAAGAAAGGCTCTCTCAGATTTTTGGATGGAATGGGGCATGGGGCATGGGGCATGGGCAGGCAGGGGAGCAGGGAGCAGGGAGCAAGGGAGAAGATCTTGCCCTCTTCACCCCCACCCTCAGCCCCTCTGCCTTTTTTTCATACCCAATCCCCAATACCCAATCCCCAATTAAACAACAACTACTTAAAGCCAGCGATCGGTTTATCGCCTATCGAGCCTCAATAGCAGGCCCGACAGTGATTGCTGGTTATCATTGGTTTAATGACTGGGCACGAGATACATTAATTGCCTTACCGGGATTGACGCTAGTTACGCAACGCTTTGAATTAGCAAAAGGACTATTGCGAACTTTTGGGCATTACTGTCGCCACGGTTTGATTCCTAATGCCTTTCCTGATGTCGATAGGGAAGCATTTTATAACAGTATTGATGCACCGCTTTGGTGGATTGAAGCCTTAGGGCTTTATTTGGAAGCTACACAAGACTGGCAATTTTTGGCAGAGCAATTTTCTGTAGTCCAGCAAATTCATAAAGCCTTTATTGGTGGCACACGCTATAATATCCAGGCTGATGCTACTGATGGATTAATTGGTTGGGATGCCCGTGGTGTAGCCCTGACTTGGATGGATGTGGTAATTGAGGCAACTCCTGTTACTCCTCGTCGTGGAAAGCCAGTAGAAATCAATGCGCTGTGGTATTCTGCTTTATGTTGGTTAAGTGAGTGGGCAGAACGCTTGAGCCAGCTTGAGTTTGGCGAACCAGTGCGTCTTGGTAAACAAGCACAGCGTTATGCTCAGCAAGCACAACAGGTAAAAAATTCCTTGCAAAAATTTTGGAATCCTCAGCTAGGTTATCTGTACGATACTATTGAGCCGGACGATCGCCGAAATTTTCAAATTCGTCCCAATGCTGTTTTGGCACTGTCACTCCACCATTGTGGATTTTCCCAACAGCAAGGATGCCAGATATTAGATTTGGCAACTGCCAGCTTGCTGACTCCCTATGGTCTTCGCAGTCTCGACCCAGGAGACCCGGAATACAAAGGGAAATATGAGGGCAACCAAGAGCAACGCGATCGCGCTTATCACCAAGGTAGTGTTTGGCCTTGGTTAATTGGCCCATATATTCGTGCTTGGCAACGTTTTTATCCACAACAAACCCTGCCTTTTGATTGGCAACCTCTGATAGATCACTTTTTATTTGCCGCTTGTATTGGTTCTATCTCTGAGATTTTTGATGGCGATCCACCTCATACACCCAGAGGAGCGATCGCTCAAGCTTGGTCAGTTGCTGAAGTCATTCGGCATATTAAATAGTGCCGAGTATTAATAGATCGCTAATGTAAATTTTTAGCCAAAAATGTAACTAAAGGCTGAATTTACAGCCATTAAGATGAAAATTTTTCAACGATAAAATATTTAGTTTTTCAAGTAAAATAGCGTCATCAAAAAGTAGCTTTTCTGGTTATTATTCAGATGAACAATGATAAATTTGCAGACAAATATGGTGTATTTAAATATTTGATTCAGGGAGTGTTGACGAGATATTTAAACAAGTCATCAAGAATTGCATTAATCGCAAAAATGTCTCCTGCATCATGCCAATATGA
The DNA here is from genome assembly GCA_034530795.1 of Nostoc sp. DedQUE12a. Taxonomy (GTDB): domain Bacteria; phylum Cyanobacteriota; class Cyanobacteriia; order Cyanobacteriales; family Nostocaceae; genus Nostoc. The sequence continues at coordinate 10,068 of JAVRCH010000044.1, read as the reverse complement.
ACCTACAAAATAGACTTGATTGCGTTTAACGACGTTAATTTGTCTCCAGATAGGATTTTGCTTGAGCTTGTCTAACGTTTTCTTGTCATCCTTTCTACCCATCGATACAAAAAAAAGAACGTCCCCATCAATATCAAATATTTTTTCTTTGGATATATTATTTATATAGAAAAAATCTCCTCTCTGCGCTGGCGGACGTTGCAGCCCAATATCACTCAAAACAGTACCAGAATAATGCTTTTCTCCATAAGCCCAAATTCCGTATTCGGAATTTGTATTGGCAATTGATACCTCTATTCGATCGCTACGCTTACCCAAAGCTTGCTTAAGCTCTTCAATTCGTCGCCAATAGTTATTTATCAATCGCTGACTAACGTCTTTTTTGCCCAGTACCTCTGCAAGCTCTTTTAATTGTTCCTTCCAAGAAGGGGAAGGAAAAGGCACGTTCAATACAACTGTGGGTGCAATATGAGATAGCTCTTTGTAAATACCTTGTAAGTTAGAGTTAGACACAATTAAGTCAGGTTTAAGTAGCAAAATCTTTTCTATGTTAGGGTTCTTGAAATCTCCAACCGATTCTATTTCATCCGCTTTGCCTTGAAGATATTTTGGGAGAGGAAAACCTGTATAGTACACAGATGCAATGGGTTGGACACCTAGCGCTAAACTATTGGCTAAATGATCTAGCCTCAGAGTCACAATTCGTTGAGGATTACGAGGGATACAAGTTTCACCCATTGTATGTTCTACAATTCGGCAATCCTCAACGGGCTGTTTCGATCCCATAGCAGTGGTATCGATCGCTGTGCTGCAAGCTGAAACAAATATTACTGTGAAAATTCCCAACAGCAGTAGATAAATCGAGCGGTATAAAGAAATTCTCATGAAGACTAAATCAAAACTGCACAGAAATTGTTCCTGTCACTGCAAAGGGCGATCCAACTCTTACATTGCTTGCATCATCTGAACTGACAGCATAATACACATCGAATAAATTCTTAAAATTGAGTCCTAATCTCCAGTTATCGCGGCGATAAAAAATTGTGGCATCGGTACGAACAAAGCTAGGCAATTCAAAAGAGTTTGCACTATCGCCAGGGCGATCGCCAACAAAAACAATACCACTGCCAAAGCCTAAACCTTGCAAACTTCCTTGTTGAATCTGATATGTTGCCCAAAAACTAGCGCTGTGCCTGGGAACATTACTAACTAGATTTCCCTCAAATCCAGAATTATCTTGTGTAGTTTTTGCATCAGTATAAGCATAGCTGGCAATCAGATTTAATCCTGGAATCACTTGTCCAGCAATATCCAACTCAATACCTTGACTTTGTTGTTCCCCAATCTGAATGTTAAAACCAGGGCGATCGGGATCGGGCGTACTAATATTCTGTTTCGTGATTTGATAGGCTGCCAATGTTGCAGATAGTCTTCCATCCAAAAATTCTGTTTTGATGCCGACCTCAAACTGTTCCCCTGTTGTCGGTTGAAATTGCGTTCCATCTGGATTTCTATTGAAAGTTGAGAATAATGCTGGAATAAAAGAGCGATTGTAACTTGCATACAGAGAGATTTGCTCAATGGGTTGGTAAACAATACCAATCCGTGGACTAAATTTGCTTTCAGAATTTTCTACGGTGTCTCCCAAAAAATCATCTTTTGAAGTTACCCAATCAAATCGACCACCCAGCAGCAGCTTGAGTCGATCGCTAAAAGCAATCAAATTTTGAACATATATCCCAATTGAATCCTGATTGAAGTTATACGGATTAGGCTCACCAAAATCAACTGGGCCGATATCATAGTTGGGGTTGAATAAATCTAACGAAGGTAGTGAAAAAGCACGAGAGTCATCAAAGCTATCGAGGCGATTCCATTCTAGACCGACTAAAACCTCATGTTTGATGCTACCAGTCTGAAATTTACCCAATACATCGGTTTGCAGATTGTAAGTTTTATTGTCTGCATTATCTCGTCTGAAGCCAGTTATATCAACAGTTCGATTATCATCCCGGAAGCTCAAGAAATTATAAGTCTCACTAACTTGTTCAAAACTGGCTCTGAAAGAATTACGAATTTGCCAGCGATCGCTAAATTTGTGCTGCAAAGAATAGCCTATTGAGCTAAACTCACGATTTTGAGGCGGAAGATCCGGATAGAACAAAAACCGAGAGCGAGGGACTCTCCCCAGAGGGTTGTTCAAAATAGTTCCGACAGCAGGTAGAGAAGCATTAGCTGTTGCTACTTCCTCGGAATATTCTCCTTCGAGGGTCAATGTTGTGTTTTTGCTGATATCAAAGGTGACAACTGGATTGACTGTAAATTGTTGGCGATCGGAGAAATCAACGAAGCTATTGGAGGCCAGATAATCGGCATTGAGGCGATAGCGAATTGTTTTATCAGTATTCAGTGGCCCTGTTAAATCAATGGTAGGACGATACAAGTCAAAGCTTCCCACTGTGAATTCGATTCCATACAGTGGATCGAATAATGGCTTCTTCGTGACCACATTGATGATACCACCCGGTTCACCTTGACCAAATAGCACAGAGGCCGGGCCTTTGAGAACCTCAACCCTTTCTATATTGGCCGTACTCCGACGACGACCTCCAAAGTTAGTTTGCTTGATGCCATTGACATAGGAGTTTGCATTCAAGCCAGCCGAAAAGCCTCGAATGATGGCAGAATCACCACTAACCACTTGAGAGTTACTGAGTGAAACCACACCGCTGATATTTCGTAGCGCATCGCCTAGTTCCGTGATATTTTGATCCTCAAATACTTGGCGCGGCACAATCTGAATCGACTGCGGGATATCACGAATTGGGGTATCAGTTCTTGTCCCTGTTGTTGCTTGTTCTACGCGATACCCATCTTGCTCACCCGTCACTACCAACTCAATCGGCTCATCCTGTTGCGCTGTTGGTTCTTCTGGTGGTGTCTCACTTGGCGGGTTTTCTCCGGCTGGGGGTGTTTCTGGTGGCTGCATCGCTGTTACAGCAGAAGTTACACCAAAAACCAACCCGGCATTATCATCAAATAACTCAACCGTTGGCAAAGCATTCTCACCTACCACCGTCACCCGCACAGTATTTGCATCAGCATTTACAACCTTGATTTCCGTAATTCCCGCAGTTGGTTTTTCGGAACGAAATGTAAAAGCATCGCCGTTAGGTAAACGCAACTGAGCATTAGGAATATCGGCAATAAAATTATTCTCAGTGCTGCGATTTGTAACTTGCAGTTGTTCTCCTTGCGTAGTCTCTAAAATTACTTCCACACCTTTCTCGGTGGGATTTGCTTTCACACCTGTAATCGATATAGTCTCTACGTTTGGGTTTTGTACTAAATAATACGCTCTGTTTCTCAGGAATTCTACTTGATTGAGATATGGAATCTCACTGCTTGATACTTGTGAATCTTCAGCAATTGCAGCATTCATAGCTACCACCCAAGCGGAACCGGACACAAATAATATTGGTAGTAACTTTTGTAACATCATTGATAACTCTTACACCTGTATTTTACTAAAACTCTTGGTATAGAGAAAACTTCTCAACTAGAAATTATGGTGAGTTTAGAATTTTTTAGGGCTGTGAGTCTATCTAAAAATGGCGGTTAATTATCCCAAAAAGTTAGTTTTAATCCCAAAATCTATATTCGGTAGCTTTTATATGTAATTTTCTTGACAAACAAACTCTTAACTCAATACGCTTGGGTTAAGCATTTCTTTCTTCTCTTTACGTCCTACCCTACGGGAAGCAGCTCCGCCTCTATGCGTCCTTTGCGGTAGCCTGCGGCAAGCCGCTGCGCGTCTACGTTAAAAAAATTGACTTTGGCAAAGAGTTTTTGCCTTAACTGAACTGTATTGACTCTTAACTGACTGAAAAATATTATCTGCTACGCCTTACTATGAGAAACAAGAATCTACTAATCAACTGATGAGTGAGGAACTTCAAAGAGCAGATAACGATTCGCCCTGGAAAGAAATCCTAGAAGCATACTTTCCCCAAGCCATGCAGTTTTTCTTCCCGCAAACAGCAGCACTCATCGACTGGGAACGTCCCCATCAATTCCTCGACAAAGAATTTCAACAAATAACGCGAGAAGCAGAACTTGGAAGAAGATACGCCGATAAATTAGTCAAAGTTTGGCTGCTTCAAGGCGAGGAAATTTGGTTATTGATTCATGTAGAAATCCAAGCGACATCAGAAAATACCTTTGCCGAAAGGATGTTTTCTTATCATCTGCGAATTTTTGATAAATTTGCTCAACCAGCCATAAGTCTAGCAATTTTGTGCGATGCAGACTCGACTTGGCGACCAAATCAATACAGTTACAATTATCCTGATTGTGGGTTGCATTTTCGATTTGGAACTGTCAAACTGCTGGATTATCAAAATCGGTGGGCAGAGTTAGAAGCAAGTGATAATCCCTTTGCAACAGTGGTAATGGCACATTTAAAGACGCAGCAAACCACTAAACAGTTAGGAGAACGGAAAACCTGGAAATTTAGCCTAATCCGGCGACTCTACGAACAAGGACTACAAGAAAAGGATATTCGTAACCTCTATCGATTTATCGATTGGGTTATGATTTTACCAAAAGCATTAGAAGCACAATTTTGGCAAGAGTTCAAACAATTCGAGCAGGAGCATACCATGAGTTACATTACCACAGGTGAGCGCATTGGCTACGAGCGAGGTAAGGAAGAAGGGAAACAGGAAGGGAAACAACAAGGGAAACAGGAACAAGCACAGGCACTTGTTCTACGGCTACTGCAAAGACGTGTGGGAAGTTTATCCCAAGAAATTCAAGAACGGATTCAAAGCCTTTCGCTAGAACAGTTGGAAGCACTTAGTGAGGCTTTATTAGATTTTAGTGCGATCGCTGACCTGCTCAACTGGCTGCAAGCAAATCAAACAGTTTAGTCTCACACTTTACCCTTGAAGCAATCACGGGGATTAATCCCAAACATCCGTTTAAATGCTGCCGAAAATTGCCCCAAGTGGGAATATCCCACACAATTTGCCACATCACTCACGCGCATATTACCCTCATACAGCAAAAGTCGCGCTTGTTCCATACGGTATTGATGTAAATATTGAAAAGCACTTTTACCAAAAACTTTCCGAAAACCCTGCTTTAATTGATAAGTGCTAAGTCCAACTTTTTCTGATAATTCAATTAAAGACGGTGGATTGTCTAAACGGCTTTCTAAAATTTCTTTGGCTTGATAAATTTGCTCAATTACAGTCCGCTTGGCTTGATATTCATGACTTTGAACAACTTCTCCTGTTATATCCTGTTGCAGTCGCAAAGCCATTAATTCCAATGCTTTTGATTGCAAGTAAGCCTGTTTAACTAAACCTTGAAAGGGACATTGCCAAATTTGCTGTAGCGCAATCTGCATTTGCGTACTAATTGTCCCTACACGCACAGAATATTCTTCATCGGGTTCGTGAAATAGATGTTTTAGTTGTACAGGAATTGCATCATCTGGAATACCAAATAATGTTTTAAATAATTCTGGTTGAATATGAATATCAATATCTTGATTGTTTTCTTGTAACTTGTGTAACATCCTTGGAGACATTCCAAAACCGCATAAAGCTGTTTCACCAGTTTTTACCGAGGCATATTCAAAGTTACTAATACTGTCACCTACCATCTGAAAATAAAACTGCAAAGGATGTTCGTGTTCTTCTGGAGAATTTTCGGTCATATTATCATAACTGCGATAATCTCTAATTGCGAGTAAAAATCCTTGATGTAGTTTAATTTCTTTAATATAGCCTTGACCTAATTCTTGGGGATACTTTATAACAATTTCCGAAAAATCCTTCGATCCATCAAGAATGTGACCTGGTTGTATTGCTGGAAATGAGAAGTAATCTGACGGTGAAATTTGGGTTGTCATAGGTGTTTAGCAAAACAAGAACGAAAAATGTTCTGTTAGGCAAATAATAATAATTTGCAATAAGTATACATGATTTTTCTTTTTCTCTCAACAGGCAAGTGTGTCCATAAACCCTAAACCCCGTTTGGTTCTAAGCCTTCATGAAGGCAAAGAAAAAGAAAAACCCCTACATTCACAAATTAATGTCGCTAAATTTAACCTACAAAACCGTTGCTACACGAAAGTTTTGTTAATTGATAACATTATTCAAAAGTGACTAGAGATTTTCGATGATTTCATAAATTGAGGTCGGAAAACCAAAAATTTCACACTTTAATGGTCGTTTATTTTCTTCTATAAGAAAATTTGCAATTAATATAGCTTCACGAATTAGATCTCGCATTCTTGATAGGGGTACTTTATTTTATCTAAGGCGTAAGACCTTATTAATGGTGGTATGGGCTGCGTCAGTGTTGGAAAATTAACTGCGCTAGTCTGTTTGGGTGTATCTAGGACTTCAAACCCTTGGATTATCGTTTTTTTAGAGTGGCTCAGGTCGGATTTGAACCAACGACCCCAGGCTTATGAGTCCCGTGCTCTAACCAACTGAGCTACTGAGCCATGTTTTTAGTCATTTACTAGTTTAGCATACAAATTTGCTCAAGGCTAGTCTGTTTTACAATTAGTTTTTCTAGCTTAAAGATAGGGAATAGGTTTTGGGGTAGGGGTTTAGCATTGCTAAACCCTTTGGTGCGTTCACATCCCAAATCTTAATTGTTTCATTTTCGCTGGCACTAGCAATCTTGTACATTCCAGATTTTCACTGTTTTGTCAGCATTGCTACTTCGACGAGTTTATAGTTTTGGTATCTTCAACACCAGTTCTCTGGTTACCATCAATCAATCCGATGGTTTATCAGATGATAGTGGTAGCGATCGCTTTTTCTTCAGCCATATTCCTACTAATCCTGCAACTGCTACTCCTCCAATAGCTGATGGCTCAGGCACAGGTATTACACTCACAGTATCCAAGAATAAAAATGCGCGTCTATCCACAGCTCCAAACTTTAACTCTGTGGATGATGTGTCTGCTGTGAAATTGAACTTATATGGCGTGTATGGTTGAAAATCAATATTTTTTTGATCGAAAACATTTTTTCCCCCTACGAATGTTTGGAACTGATTATCAATATCGGGTTCCTCAGCTATAGATGCTAAAAAGTAACTCAGTTCGTATTCCTGACCAGGTTGTGTAGAAAGCGTCTGTGATATGTAGCTGAGGTCTATAAATCCACCAATTCTTAAGCCCTGCTTATTACTTTGAGGAAAGTTTTCAATTCTAGTCCCTGATGTATCTATCGGATCACCAGACTTAGTCCATCCTGTAATATTAGGATTTGTAACGGTGGGATCGTTAGGATCTACGAGGGGGTCAAGTTCAAATCCTCCGTTAAAAACAATGTCGCTAGGATCTACAACATAGTCATGATCGTAAGCTTGCGCTACTGGAATATAAGTACCAGTAATCACAGCAGTACTAGTAATGGTAGTAGTAAAACCAAAAGCAATTATTGAAAGTTTTTTAGTTAATTTCATGGAAATTGACTCCAAAATAATTCCAATTTACGACAATTCAAACAAGTTGATAGTTACATCTATGCTGGCTATAAGTAATGTCAATAAAGCTGAAATTTGACTCTAGTTTATAAGAGTTTACTATTGATATAAATAATAATTCATATACTCAAGACAATCTCTTTATAAACTCATAATGGAGTTTTTTTAGTCAGATGAATTTCAGTGGCATTATCGACACTATAGAGCTAGATATGGCAGGTCTATGGTTTAGTTATCCTGCGATAGCTTTATCCTTAATGTTAAGGTACAGATTTGACACTCACATCATCCAAGAATAAAAACGCATACTTGACTTTGTAACGAAACTCTATCTTTGTAGATTCTCCTTTCGCTGTGAAAGATATGGTTGTTGGCCTGTATGGTTGAAAAGCAGTATTTTTATCACTATCAAACTTCTTCTCACCAATAAAAACCTGAAATTTATTTTTCACATCAGGTTCTTCCTCTATGGATGCGAAATAGTAAGTAAGTTTGTAGTTTTGACCCTTAACTGTAGGGATAGTCTGTGATATATAGCTAAGGTCAGAAAATCCACTTAGCGAATTCAGCGATAACCCTTGATTACCAAAGTTAGGAAAGTTACTGATTCTAATACCTGATATATTAACACCAGGTGTGTCCGCCGGATTGTTAGGCTCAGATTTAGTCCATCCTGTAACATTAGGATTTGGAGCAGTGGGATCGTTAGGATCTATAAGAGGGTCGTTTTCAAAGCTTCCGTTCGTAATCAGTTCTTGTCCTTCTCCTTCTGTTTGTGCTACTGATTTATAAGCATTGGTAATTACAGCAGTACTAACTAAGGCAGTGGTCAAACTACAAACAGTAATTGAGAGTTTTTTAGTGAGCTTCACAAGACATGACTCCAAATAGTTTAAAATTCACGACAACGACTACTTGATTTGCTTTGTGGTGATTAAGGAGGAAGAAATCCATAGGTGCTTACGAAGATATTCCGGGCAGTACTACCACTTAAGTAAGTAGAAAAACTCTGTGCTGCTGTGCGAGTTGCACCTGTACTTCTGGTGAGTATACCCAGTGGATAGACAATAGCCTCGCTGTCTGTGGTGAGGGCGGTGTCTGCAACTCTTACCTTATTAGAAATAAGAGCATCAGTTCTGTAAACAAAACCTGCGTCAATAACCCTATTGTTAAGAGTTTTGTTTTCAACAGCAGTTAAAACGGTACGCACATTGCTTCCGAGAACCAATTTGGACTGGACAGTATTAAAAATACCTCGCGTAGTGAGAACTTGTCTGGCATAATCCCCTGCTGGTACAACTGGCGGAGTACCTGTATAGTCACCTATGGCAATGCCTCTAATATTGGCGTTGGTCAAACCATTGATGGTTCTGAGAGCAGCACTACCAGGACTAGGAGATGTCGTAGGGGCAATCAAAACTAGACGATTTCTGACAATGTTTTTACGGCTACCTGCGACTATTCTACTTGGATTCGAGTTCTGCAAAACATCTATTTGGTCGTTAGCAGCAGAAATGAAAATATCTGCTGGAGCTCCTCCTTGTATTTGGCTCAATAAAGTACCAGAAGCACCGAATGTATAAGTAATAGTGATACCTGGGTTAGCATTTTGAAACTGAGTTTTAATGCTGTTGAGCGCATTCGTTAAGCTGACAGCCGCATACACATTAAGTGTGGTTACAGATTTTGCTGGCGATAAATTAACAAACTGCCAGCCTATTACCAGCATCATGCTGGTAACTGCCGTAGTAATCCAAGTAATAAGTCTTCTTCTGTTCATGAAATTCATAGTTTGAGATGAAACCCCATCACTCGCATATATCGATACCTGGACACAAATAACCGAGCCGGAATCGCCTAAAGCGTTTCCGACGATGGAAATTTAGTATTTTCCAGTAGGTTTACCTAATAAACAAAGAGTAAAAGGGATAGAATGATGAGATTGTACCAGCAAAGTAGGTATTTACCAAATATTTTGGTAAATACACCATGACAATTGAAGTATAAGTTCCTAGTTTTCTCAGGTCACTTGCATCATTGAAGAAGGCAGGAGGCAGAGGGCAGAAGGCTTTTATGTTCAATTTAGAAGGGGATTCAATACCGTACTTAATTGAGCCACCTTTCTTGAAATTTGGTGTTCTCGTCTTAAACCCTTGTTCCCTTTGGTCACGGGCAGAGGGCAGAAAACAGTATTCCAACTGAGCCTCCAGCATAGCTGCCCTCTGCCTTTCTTGATAAAAATCCTCATATATACAAACAAAGGTTAAAAGTATTGACTTAGCGGCTTTACAGCCGATTTGTACTAAATAGAGGCGGGTAGTCAATTAAATACCAACCAAATTGACTTCCAGCTTCAGGTTGGTAATCTACTTAAGACTACTAATGAGCAACGAACAACGGAAATAATTGCGGTAAGTAGAACGACTTGAAAAAACCAAACTATGTGAAGTAATGTAAACTTGCCGAAATTCAGTTCGTAGTCAGGACTTTAGTCCTTTTTTGAGAACTGAAGTTCTCACTACAAACCTTTAATTATTTACCCTGTTCTACTTA